>CAIKZO010000001.1 GCA_903832005.1 Enhydrobacter aerosaccus
ACGCGCAGACCCGGAAAGCAAGAGGACGGGGCGCTGCGCTCGATCGGGGGCTTCGCGCCCCGTCCTCTTGCTCCACCAACCATCAGAGCAAAACAGGAACAGACTCAATCTGACGACGTATGAAAGACGGGGAGCAGGTCATTTGGACAACAAGTATTGCGTCAACGAAGGCAAAGGTACTTACAATTACGAGAAGAGAAACAAGAGCACGAGCCACGTTCATATGATGTTGTCGACGGCGCTCGCGAAGATGATCGATAAATGTGAGTGTATCTTCTTTCTGAATACGCCTGCGGCCATCTCTTCCGCGGATGATATAAACGGGTCCACTACTGACTCGCCTTGGTTGTACGCCGAGCTTCTGATGACAAGTTTGTTGCGCAGGCAACTGCGCCGACGACATGTCGAACTCGCCAAAAAAGCCGTGACAGAAGATGCAGCGCTTCCAATAACCTACAAGGTCGACCTTGGGCATCTCGCTTCCATTGGTCCTGCAGAGCTGAAAGCCTGGAGCAAAGAGGCGAAACTGGCGAGAGTAAGTCAAAGCAATGCCCTCGATTATCTATATCGCATAGCGCCGATGACAACAAAGTCCTTGGCTTAAAGCATTGATATTTGGGTGCGCGCAGAGCGACGCACTGCGAAAAGCCACGGCCGTAAAGAATTGAAGAACACGTCAAAGTTGCCCACTATGGCGAGCATGGACACGCGTATTCAGACGCCGCTTTCGGCCAGCCCCTCCGAACGCGCCCGCGCCCTGCAGCCGTTGCTCGACGAGCACGGCCCGGAGATCGACCGCCGCCGCGAGGTCACCCCCGAGGTGGTCGAAGCGCTCGCCGCCAGCGACCTGTTGCGGCTGCTGTTGCCCAAGAGCCTGGGCGGCCAGGAGATCGGCCTGCTCGAATACTGCAAGACCACCGAGGCGCTGGGCTATGCCGACGCGTCCGTCGCCTGGTTCGTCAACCAGTCGAACATCTCCTCGGCGACTGCGGCGGCGGCGATGCCGCGCGAGAGCGCTCTGGCTGTGTTCGGCAAGGCGAGCTCAGGCCTTGCCTGGGGTGCGCGGCACAGCAAGAGCACGGCAGTGCGAGTCGAGGGAGGCTATCGCCTCACCGGCGGCTGGAGCTTCGCCAGCGGTGGCCGTCACACCGACGGCTGGCTGGGTGCGCACAGCGCGATCCAGAATCCCGACGGCACGCCGCACCTGCGCAACGGCAAGCCGGACGACCGCAGCTTCGTCTTCAGGCGCAGCGACGCCAAGATCATCGACGACTGGCACGTGCTTGGCCTGCGCGGCACCGGCAGCGACAGCTATTCCGTCGACAACCTGTTCATTCCCGATGAGCGCGCGCCGAACCGCGACTCGCTCGACGAACGGCGCGAGCCCGGGCCGCTCTACGTCATCGGCTCGACGCTGCTTTATGCGACGGGCTTCTGCGGCGTGGCGCTCGGCATCGCGCGGCGCCTGTTCGAGGCCTATATCGGCCTGGCGCAAGGTGGCAAGAAGAGCCGCCTGGCCGCCAATTCGATGGCCGACAACAACGGCGTGCAGCGCGACGTGGCCTTCATGGAAGCCAAGCTCGCCTCGGCGCGGGCCTACCTGCACGAGGCGCTGGGCGAGGTCTACGCCGCTGCCGCCGCCGGCAAGCTCACCCTGGAGCACCGCATGAAGCTCCGGCTTGCCACGACGTACGGCATGAACGAGGCGACCGACGTTTCGGTATCCGCCTTCCGCGGCGCGGGCTCCGTGGCGATCATGAACCGGATGCCCTTCGAGCGCCGTTTCCGCGACGCCATGAGCGCCAGCCAGCATCAGCAGGCGGCGCTCATCCATGCCGAGATGGTCGGCCGCCACATCATCGGCGTCGAGAGCAAGATCCAGCACCTCTAGAGAGAAGGCGGCGCTATGCCTTCTGACGGTAGGCGTAGGCCTTGTCGTACTGCGCGGTGATGTATTCGCCGGCGACGGTGCGTGGGTATTTCGGCGGGTTGGCGGGCCCCGAGCAGTTGGGCAGACATTCGACCACCGTCTCGAAATCGGGATCGTAGAACACCGGGATCGAATAGCGCTCGCGGCCCGAGGCGTTGACCACGCGGTGCGGAGTCGACACGAACAGGTCGTTCGACCAGCGCTCCAGCATGTCTCCGATGTTGATCACGAAGGTGCCTTCGATCGGCGGGGCGTCGATCCACTGGCCCGAGCGGTTGCGCACCTGCAGGCCGCCGACGTCGTCCTGCCATAGCACCGTGATGCAGCCCCAGTCGGTGTGAGGGGCGGCGCCGAACTGGCCCTCGCCGGTGCCCTCCGGCTGCGACGGATAGTGGACGAGCCGGGCGCGCACGAGTGGATGGCGATAGATCGAGCGGAAGAACTGGCGGTCCATGTCGAGGGCGAGTGCAAAGCCTTCGAGCAGCTTCTGGCCGAGTTCGAACACGCCCGCGTAATAGGCCTCGGCGGTGCGCTTCAACGGCGCGTCGTCGGCCGGCCACTGGTTGAGGCCGATCAGCGGCTTGTTGTCCTTGAGATAAGGATCGTCCGGCGTGAAGGGGAAGGCGAAGTTGAGGCTTTCCTTCAGGTCGGGCTTATAGGCGCGGCCGAGCGTGGTTTGGGCGAACGGCACGTAGCCGCGATGGGCCGCATTGACCTGGATCTCGCGCTTGCGCGTCTCGGGACGGGCGAAGAAGGCTTGAGCTGCAGCGAGCATGTCCGTCATCAGCTGGTCAGAGACGGCGTGGCCGCGCACGTAGAAGAAGCCGACTTCGATCGCGGCGCGGCGGATCTCGGCTGCGACCGCGCGCGCCTGCGCGTCCGTCCCGTCGTACAGGTGCGTCATGTCCACGATCGGCACCGACTGGAATTCACTGAGACTTGCGTTCGCCATCTTCTGCCGTTGACCTCGCCCAATCTTTGCCCGATTGTATGATCAAAGATACAAATGTCCAGTCCAGCCACCATCCCGTTCAACCAGAGCATCCCGCTCTATCACCAGATCGCGCTCACCCTGCGGGTTCGGGCGGAGGCGGGCGGGCTGGGGCCGGCGGGCGGCCAGGCGACCGAGCAGCAGCTCTGCGCGGAATTCGGCGTCAGCCGCTCGACCATCCGCCAGGCCCTCGAGATGCTGAAGCGCGACGGGCTGCTTGAGAGCCGGCGCGGCGTGGGCACGCGCCCGATGGCCCAGCCGCCGGTGCAGAAGCTCACCAGCTCGGCCGGCGATCCGCTGCATGCGGGCCTCGGCACCGTGGCCCGGTTGGTCTCGATCGAGAAGGTCGAGCCGCCGGCCGACGTGCGCGAGTTCCTGAAGGCCGCGCACGGCGTGACGCGCCTGGTGCGCGTGCATACGCTCGGCGGCGCGCCGTTGTCGGTCGTGGTGAGCTACCTGCCGTCGCAATATGCCGTGGGCATCACCGCCAGGACACTTCGTCAGTCGGTGCACGAACTCTTGTGGCGGCGGCACGGCCTGTTCCAGAAGCGCAGCGTGCATCGCATCGGCGTGGCGCGCGCCGACACGATGGTGGCTCCGTTGCTGGGCGTTGGGATCGCCGACCCGGTGCTGCACGTCGAATCGTCGGCCTATCTCGATGACGGCCGGCCGATCCGGTGGACCGACAACTATTTCCGCGAGGAGCGCTTCTCCTATCAGGCGGAGATCGAATGGAAGCGGCCTGCCGGTGCGCCGGGCGGCCAGCGCGCGAGGACGGCGAAATGAAAAGACGTGAATGCCTGTCGATGGCGCTCGGCCTGCTGATGACGGGCGGTGCTGCAAGGGCCCAGACCTATCCGGACCACGTGATCAAGGTGGTGAACGGCTTTGGGGCGGGCGGCGGCACGGATCTGCTGTTGCGCACACTCCTGCCGAAGCTGGGCGAGATCCTGGGCCAGCAGATGATCATCGACTACCGGCCCGGGGCCGGCGGCAATCTCGCGATGGATATCGTCGCCAAGGCGGCTCCGGACGGCTACACGCTGCTGATGGGCTCGCCGGGGCTGGCGACCAATCCCTTCCTCTATCGGGATCTCGGCTGGGACGCGAAGAAGGATTTCGTACCGATCTCGCTGATCGGCGCCGTGCAGAACGTGCTGGTGATCAATCCCGCGGTTCCGGCGAAGAATGTCGCCGAATTGGTGGCGCTGGCGAAGAAGCAGCCCGGAACCTTGAACTTCGCGTCGCCCGGAGCGGGGACTTCGCTTCATCTCGCGGCCGAGTTGTTCAAGGAGGCCGAAAGCCTCGACATCCAGCACGTGCCCTACAAGGGTGGCGGGCAAGCCATGAACGACGTGTTGGCCGGCAAGCCCGAGATGATGTTCCAGGTGGTGGGCGCGGCGCTACCCTATATCCAGTCGGGCAAGCTGCGGGCACTGGCCGTTACCGGCACCAAGCGCTCGTCCGTGCTGCCCGACGTGCCGACCATGGTCGAAGCGGGTGTCGCCAACTACAGCGCCTATACCTGGAACGGCCTGCTGGCGCCGGCCGGCACGCCGCGTGCGATCGTCGAGCGGCTGCACGACGCGATCGTCAAGGCGATGAACGATCCGTCCGTCGTCGAGGGCTATGCCCGCATCGGCCAGGACCAGGCCGTCAGCACGCCCGAGGAATTCACCAAACTGATCGCCGACGAGACCGCGAAATGGTCCGAGGTGATCAAGAAGGCCAACATCCAGCCGCAGTGAGGATATCCTGATGAGCGAGAGCAAGACCAAGGCGCGCCGGTTGCGCGAACTGCTGCGCGACGCCCGTCCCGTCGTGTCGCCCGGCATCTATGACGGCTACAGCGCCCGCCTTGTCCAGAAGATGGGCTTCAAGACCGCCGCCACAACGGGCGCGGGATTGACCAACAGCCTGATCGTGCAGCCGGACATCGGCATCTTCGGCCTGCGCGACAATGTCGATGCCTGCCGGCACCTGGCACGCAGTGTCGATATCCCGCTGACTGCCGATGCCGACACCGGCTATGGCAACGCCGTCACCGTCTATCATGTGGTCCAGTATTTCGAGGAGGCCGGCATCGTCGGCGTCAATATCGAGGACCAGGCGGCGCCCAAGCGCTGCGGCCACATGCGCGGCAAGGAGCTGATCTCGACCGGCGAGATGATCAAGAAGATCGAGGCTGGGCTGAAGGCGAAGAAGGATCAGGACTTTATCATCAACGCCCGCACCGACGCCATCGCCGTCGAGGATATCGCGGGCACGGTGGAGCGTGTGAAGGCCTACTCCAAGGCTGGGGCCGACATGATCTATGTCGATGCGATCCGCGGCGAGGACGACATTGCGCGAGCGGTCGAAGCCGCGGGCGACACGCCGGTGAACATCAATATGGGCTTCGGCATCCGCCAGCGCCCGACCTCGCCCTTGATCGCGCTAAA
The DNA here is from genome assembly GCA_903832005.1 of Enhydrobacter aerosaccus. Classification (GTDB taxonomy): domain Bacteria; phylum Pseudomonadota; class Alphaproteobacteria; order Reyranellales; family Reyranellaceae; genus Reyranella; species Reyranella aerosaccus_B. Next base: position 5,363 of record CAIKZO010000001.1, read on the forward strand.
GCGTTTGAAAGAGCTGGGCGTCGCGCGGGTCAGTGCGCCGCGCATGCTCACGTCGGCCGCGATCTCCGGCATGCGCAAGGCGCTCGAGGTTATGCAGCAATGCATGCTTACCGGCGAGCTGGCCGATCGTCCCGATCTCACCGCCTCGATGGAGGAGATCACCGAGCTGTTCGACTACGAGAAGATCGCCGCGCTGGAGACCGCCTTCAGTCTCGAAGAGGACCTCGAGAGAAAGTATCGCGACAAGGAACGCAACTACGTCGTGCGCGCGGGAGGCAAGCAGTGAAGCCGGCAAAGTACGGACCGTTCAAGTACCGGCCGATCAAGGATCGTCCCAGGTTCGAGCTGCCCAACGGCGCCAAGGTGGCGCTCTGGATCAATCCCAACGTCGAGTTCTTCGCGCTCGACGACGTAATGCCCGGCACGAACAATGAGCGCGTGGCGCGGGAGCACGCGCCCATCCCCCACGTGCGCAACTGGTCGCTGCGCGATTACGGCAACCGCGTCGGCGTGTGGCGTCTGATGGAAACCATGACGCGTCACGGCATGCGGGGCACCGCGGCGCTGAACAGCGAGGTCTGCAATCACCACCCCGAGGTGATCAAGGAAATGGTCCGGCTCGGCTGGGAGCTGATGGGGCATAACGAGACCAATGCGCTGCGTCTCACGGAGATGAAGCCCGAGGCCGAGGCCCAGTCGATCCTGAACGCGCTGGATACGATCGAGAAAGCGAGCGGCCAGCGGCCGAAGGGCTGGCTGGGCGCGGGCCTCGCCGAGACCTGGCACACGCTCGACCATCTGTCCGAAGGCGGTGTGCGCTATGTCTGCGACTGGGTGAACGACGACCAGCCCTACACGATGGACGTGGGCAATCCGCGCATGGTCTCGCTGCCTTACTCGGTACAGATCAACGACGTGCCGGCCACGTTCGACTTCAAGCAGTCGGTGCCGGAGTTCGAACAGATGATTTGCCGGCAGTTCGACACGCTCTATCGCGAGGGCGCCGAGTCGGGGCGGGTGATGGCAATCGCCGTGCATCCCTTCGTCACCGGGCAGGCGCATCGCATCCAGGCGCTCGACAATGCGCTGAAATACATCTGCGGCCACGAGGGCGTGTGGAAGGCCACGGGCTGGGAGATCGTCCAGCACTACCTCACCACCGACTTCGCCAAGGCGATGTCGTGAGCGCCGGCAAGGAAGCGGTCGCCAGCTCGGCGCGCCGGCTCATCGACTGGGCGGCGGGCTGCGAGCTGGTCGATATTCCACAGCCGGTGCTGGCACGGGCCGCCACGGTGCTGACCGACGATCTCGCCGCCATGATCGGCGCGCGCGACGAGCCGGAAGTCGCGCGCTTCCACGCGCGTACCATCGAGCGTGCGCATCATTGCGAAGCCACGGTCCTGCGCGGCGGCAGCGCCCGCGTCGCCCGCATCGATGCGGCGGTGGCCAACGCCATGGCCGCCAACTGGCTCGAGCTCGACGAGGGCTATCGTCCGGCGCCCTGTCACGCCGGTCTCTATGTGCTGCCATCGCTGCTCGCGACGGCTGAGACCGAAGACCGGTCCGCGGGTGAGCTGCTGCGTGCGCTGGTGCTGGGGTACGAGATCGTGACCCGCATTGCCCGCGGCTGGAAGCAGCGCGCGCTCAACATGCAGAGCCACGGCCGCTACTGCGCGATCGGCGCGGCGGCCGCCACGGCGCTGCTGCAGCGGCTCAACCCCGAAACGATGTTCAACGCCGTCAGCGCGGCGGCGACCCTGGTCAATCCGGCGCCGCGCACCCATCTGGTCGCGGGCGCGCTGGTGCGCAACGTCTGGCCGGCGCAGGGCGCCTGGTCGGGCCTGATGGCAGTCGAATGGGCGGGGCTCGGCATCACCGGCTCGCCCGACGCCTTCTTCGACGTCTACAGCGACGTGCTGGGTGGCACGGCGCAGCCGGAAGCGCTGATCGACGGGCTTGGCACCTCGTGGGCGCTGCTCGAGGGCTACACCAAGCTCTATGCCTGCTGCCAGCATCTCCACGCCACGGTGGAAGCCTTGCTCGACCTGCGGCCGGCGCTGCTCGCGGCGGGCTCGATCGAGTCCATCCACTCGATCGAGATCGCCACCCATGCGTTGGCGCGTCCGCTGATGAACGCGCGGCCGGACACGACGCTCGGCGCCAAGTTCTCGCTGCCGCATGCGGTGGCCTCGGCCTTGGTGATGGGGTCGGGAGGCGCCGACGCCTTTGCCTTCGACACGTTGGCAAGGCCCGACATCGGTAGCTTGCGCCAGAAGGTGCAGGTGAAGGCCTACGACCAGGATCTGCCGCCGCCCAACGACCGTCCGGCGCGCGCCGAAGTGCGCTTGCGCGACGGAAGGGTGCTGCAGGCGGAGTGCCTGAGCGCGCGCGGCGGCGCCGATCGTCCGCTGCCGCCCTCGACCGTCGACGACAAACTCGCCCAGTTGGCCACGCCCGCCTATCCGAAGATCGCCGCGACCCTGGCGCCGATACGCGCGCTCGACGCGGCGGCCCTGCAGCGCGGCTGGCGGCAGACGGTGGACGCGTTCACGCGCTGAAGGGGAGGCGAGCATGCGGCGGCGACTTCTGATGACGACAACGGCCATGGGAGCGATGGCAGCGCTCTTGCCACTCGCCGCGCGCGCCCAGAGCTATCCCAGCAAGCCGATCCGCCTGGTCGTCACCTTCGCGCCGGGCGGCGGCGCCGATTACGTCGGCCGCTCCATCGCCCAGCCGCTCAGCGAAGCGCTGGGCCAGACCGTCGTGGTCGACAATCGCGCCGGCGCCAATGGCGTGGTCGGGGCCGACATCGGCGCCAAGTCGGCGCCTGACGGTTACACCCTGCTGTTGGGTGCAGCCGGCACCCTGTCGGTGGCACCGCATCTTGGCGAGCCGTTGCCGTTCGATCCGGTGCGTGATCTCGAGCCGGTGACGCTGGTGGCGACTGGTCCGTTCGTGCTCACGGTCACCAAGGCGTTGCCGGTCGATTCGGTCGCGTCGCTGATCGCCTACGCCAAGGCCAACCCGGGCAAACTCAACTTCGGCTCGTCAGGCAAGGGTGGCGCGCCGCACCTGGCGACCGAGCTCTTCGCCTCGATGGCCGGCATCAAGATGGTGCATGTGCCCTATCGCGGATTGGGACCGGCGGTGGCCGACCTGATCAGCGGCCAGATTCAGGTCCTGTTCGCCGACGTGCCGCTGGTCGCAGAGCAGGCCAAGGCGGGCACCTTGCGTGCGCTCGCGATCAGCAGCCTCACGCGGTCCAGCGTCGTGCCCGATCTGCCGCCGGTCGCGGAGGCGGGCGTCCCTGGCTACAGCGCGGGCACCTGGTATGGGCTCTTCCTGCCGGCCCGCACGCCGAAGGCGATCGTCGACAAGATCGGCGGGGCGATGAAGACGGTGCTGGCGGCACCGGCGCTGCGCGCGGCGATGTCCAAGCAGGGCGCCGAGGCGCAATGGATGACGCCGGACGCGTTTGCCAGCTACGTCCGCGACGACTCCGCCAAATGGGGCAAGCTCATCAAGGATCTCGGCATCAAGGTCGAATAGCCCTTTAGCGGTAGGACACGCATTCCCGTATTGTTTTGAACACAATTGATTGCGTGACACGATGGGTAGAAGAGCCCACCGTCTCTTCATTCACGACGCGTACTCAGTTACATATACGTGGGGCCGTCGGCACCCCTCCGCTTAAGCGGACGCAGAGCAGTGATCGACAAGATGCTGTTGCGCACGGTGGGACGCCTTTCAGGATCAGTCGTGAACATTCTCAGGATGAAATCCGGCGCCGACATTGCGCACAGGCCCGTCATTCGGCGCCGCATCGGGATGGCTTTCTTCGCGGGTGCCCTGCTGACGGCTGGCGTGCTGGCCGGATTGTTGCTGCAGCTACGGTCCGCCGAAGTCGCCGAAGCGACCAAACTCCTGACCGCCGTTGCGCAGCTTACGGACGAGCAGACCTCCCGCACCCTGCAGAACGTCGAGCAAGGTGTGCAGAACGTCGAGGAGATCCTCGCGTCCGCCGAGCGCCGCGCCGCGCGTGCCGCTGCTTCGCCATCCTCCGAGGCCAGGGAAATCGCATCCACTACCGAGTCGATCGACGGACAACTCCAAAAGCTTTTCTTGAGCCGACCCTATCTCTCGGTCATTCGGGTGCTCGATAAGCAGGGCCGCGCGATCTACAACAGCGATGCCGGCCAAACGGGCCTCGACCTTTCGCACCGGGCGTATTTTACCGAGCGCCGCATCCGCCCCGAGATGGGGTTCGATTTCGGTGTCCCCATCCAGAACCGCTTGGCGGCCAAGTGGATAATCCCGGCGAGCCAGACGGTGTATTCCGCCAACGCCGACTTTGCAGGCGTCATCGTCGCCGCCGTCGATCCGCTGTTCTTCAACCGGGTATGGGCCCTCGACCAGGCAATCCCCACGCTCTCGGTGACGCTCTTCCGGGCCGACGGCATGATGCTGATGCGCAGCCCGGTCGACGAAGAACTGATAGGCAAATCGTACAGCAGCGCCTACGTTTTCAAGCGGGTAGGTTCAGGCGTCTCCACCGGGACATTCCAGAACATGAGCGCGGTCGACGGCTATTTGCGGCTGTTCGTCTACCGCCAGCTCACGGCCTATCCGGGCCTCATCCTCGTCGTCGGCGAGGCCATGGAGCAGGTGCTCGAGCCATGGTGGCACATGGTGTGGATCATCGTTCCGAGCTGGATCGCGGTCACACTGGCGATGGGCGGGCTGACGATATGGCTGACGCGCGAATGGGAGCGCCGCCGTAACACCCAGGATCGCTATCAGCAGCTATTCAACGCCAGCCCCTACCCGACGATCGCGCTCGACCGGGCGACGCGGCGCTTCCTGGAAATCAGTGACGCCGCGGTAGAGCGTTATGGCTGGTCACGCGAAGAACTGCTGAAGATGTCGAGCGACGACCTCTATCCGCCGGAAGATCTGGCCAGGATCAAGGCTCTGCGGGAGCAGGATTTCCCCGGCGTCATCGGCGATCTTCGCGGATTTCGGCACCACAAGAAGGACGGCAGCATCATCGATGTCTCGATGACTCTTCGGCCGATCGACCTCGACGGCCAGCCGGGCTTTCTCGCGACGGCGGAAGACATCACCGAGCGACTGGCTGCCGAGAAGGCCCGCCTTGCTTCCGACGCCGCCCGCGAGGCCTCCGACAAGGCGCGCGCGGTGACCGAAGGCCAGCTTCGCCAGTCGCAGAAGATGGAGGCCGTGGGCCAGCTCACCGGCGGCATCGCCCACGACTTCAATAACATCCTGATGGTGATCCTGGCCAATGCCGACGAACTGCAAGAAGACAAGAATCTCGACGCGGCTACCCTGGCGCAGAGAATCGGGCAGATCACCGAGGCGGTCTTGCGCGCCTCCGCGCTGACGCGCCAGTTGCTCGCCTTTTCACGCCAGCAGCCGCTCGATCCCAAGCGTACAGATCTCAACGGTCTGGTGAGCGATACGGGCAAACTGTTGCGCCGCGCTTTGGGAGAGCAGGTCGAGATCGATTCCGTTCTTCCCGGCGGCCTGTGGACGATCAACATCGATCGCACGCAGCTCGAGACTGCGCTGGTCAATCTCTGCGTCAATGCGCGCGACGCCATGCCGGGGGGTGGCAAACTGTTGATCGAGACGCGCAACGTGACGCTGAACGCGAACAATATCACCCAGGCGGCGGACGTTGCACCGGGCGACTATGTGATGCTCTCCGTCACCGACACCGGCAGCGGCATGCCGCCGGAGACCGTCGCCAGGATATTCGAGCCGTTCTTTACCACCAAGGAGGTCGGCAAGGGCACCGGGCTCGGCCTCAGCATGGTCTATGGCTTCGTCAAGCAGTCCCAAGGCCACATCACGGTCCACAGTGAAGTAGGACGCGGGACGACCTTCAGAATCTACCTGCCGCGGGGCGACGGCGTGGAGGAGAAGGTCGCGGTGCGACCGACGGCGGCGCTGCCCCGCGGCTCGGAAAGTATCCTGGTTGTGGAGGACGAGCCGCAGGTCCGTGCCAGTGTCGTGAAACAGCTGAGGAGCCTGGGCTACACCGTCTCCGAGGCGGCTCATGGCAAGGCGGCAATCGCCGTATGCGAAGCCGCGCGAGTTCCCTACGACCTGTTGCTGACCGATGTCGTCATGCCCGGTCCGTTGGGTGGCCGGGCGTTGGCCGACGAAGTCGCACGCCGCTGGCCTGCGACCAAGATCGTGTTCGTCTCCGGATATGCCGAGAACGCCGTCCTGCACGACGGCCAAGCTGACGAGGGCGTGATCCTGCTGAGCAAGCCGTTCCGCAAAGGTGATCTGGCGCGGACCATCCGCGAGGCGTTGGACGCAACGGCCGTGTCTCCGGGCACGCTTCCGAAAGTAGCTTAGTCCATCCGAGCGCAATGCGCTCACGCGGCCTCCCCAGGGTGAGTGCGCTCTAGGGCGTGCGATAGCTCACGACCTCGTACTCGATGCCATCCGGATCGAGGAAGTAAAAGCGACGGCCGGGATCGTAGGTGTCGTGGCCGAACGGCTTCAGGCCGGCTGCCATCACCTTGGCCTCGATGGCAGCGAGATCGTCGACTTCGACGCCGACGTGATTGAACGGCTGGCCCTTGGCAAAGGTCTCCGGCCCGTAGGCCGCGCCGCGTCCGGTGTGGAGGGCGATGTAATCGTCGTCCGATCCGATGTGGATCGTGCGGCCGCCGTCGCGGGCGGGGCCTGCCCAGCGCACGTGCCAGTCGAACAGCGTTTCCAGGAGGCGAGCGGCCCGTTCGGGATCGCTGACGGTGACGTTCACGTGTTCCAGTCTCGGCTTGGACATGTCGGCTCTCCTTTGAAGATTTGCCGAGCCTAAAACCTCAAGTTAACTTGAGGTCAAGCATCCCTGGAGTTTTTCATGCCGTCCCCGTTGCTGACGATCGGCGAGCTTTCCCGGCGCACTGGCCTGTCGGTGTCCGCGATCCGCTTCTACGAGGCGAGTGGCCTGGTGAAGGCGATCCGCACCGGGGGTAACCAGCGGCGGTTCGCGCGAGCCGACATAAGGCGGCTGTCCTTTGCCCTGATCGCCCAGCAGCTTGGCCTCAATCTCGCGGAGATCGGGGCGGCGCTGGCGACCCTGCCGAAAGGGCGGTCGCCGACACGGGCCGACTGGCAGGCGATCAGCCGTCGCATCCGGGCCGCGCTGCAGCAGCGGATCGCAATGCTCGAGAGGACGCGCGATCTGCTGGACGGCTGCATCGGCTGCGGTTGCCTCTCGCTGACCCGCTGCCGCCTCTACAATCCCGGCGACCGCGCGGCGCGCGCCGGGGCGGGGCCGCGCTTTCTAATGGGCGACAGGGCACGGGATTTTGAGTGACTGGTAAGCGATTATCGCATTGACATATATTGCGTATATGGCAATATAATCCACGATGTCGAGGGCAGTTACGAAAGGTGACTGTTAAATTCCCGTTTATTAAACGGGACTGGTCGCGGATCGGTCCTTTTCAAATCTGTC
>CAIKZO010000002.1 GCA_903832005.1 Enhydrobacter aerosaccus
AGGCCGCCAAAGGCTTTCGTCGTCTCAAGGCCCATCGCCAACTGCCGATCCTCAAGGTCGCACTGGCCGCTCATGGCGCCAGGCACACCATCAAACCAGTTCTTGCACGGCAGAGCGCCGCAGCATAACGTCCAAACCAGAAGCGCTCGATCGGCCAATTTCAACAGAGATCGGGACATCCCCGCGTCGTGCTGGTCGCCCCAATAGTGGATATGGTTGGCGAACAGGTTCACGCACATGCCGGCCGCCGCCATGCGCCGGAAGATCGCCTCGTCGGCCATCTGGCAATGCTGCAGCGTGTGGCGGTGATCGGGCCGCGGATGGCTGGCGACGGCGCGGCTGACCATTTCGGTCGCGAGGTCACTGGCCTCGTCGCCGTTGGTGTGGATATGGAGTTGCGCGCCGGCGCGGTGGTATTCGGTGACGATCCGCTCGAACTCGGCGGGCGCGATATACCAGAGCCCGTTCGGTCGGCCGTTGTGGTAGCCCGGCCAGCGCAGCCGGGCGGTGAAGCCCTGGATGGAGCCGTCGGCGACCAGCTTCACCATGCCGAAATGGAGCTTGTCGCTGGACTGGCCGCGCAGCGCGGTGATGCGCGCGACCCCGTCGGGCACCGAGTAGTCCCGCGCCCGCATCGCCGGCACCAGGCGGATGGGATAGGCGGGATCGGCGGTGGCGGCCTTGAGCGCGGCGACGTTGGGGTCGTCGAGCGCGTTCACCAGGTCGGTCGAGGTGGTGACGCCGACGCGCCGGGCGATCGCCGCGTAGTCCCACAAAGCGGGCACGTCGAGAATGCGCTGCAACCCGGCATGTCCCGTCGCCCGCGCCGCCCGCGTCATCACCGCCGGCCCCTGCACCTCGCCGGCGAGGTCGCCCTTGGCGTCCCGCAGCAGCCCGTCGAGGTTGCTGTCGCGGGAGAACCCGGCGCGGGCCATGACGACGGAGTTGACGTTGTGGATATGGCCGGAGATGTGGGCGACCAGCACCGGCCGCGTCGTCGAGACGCCGTCGAGATCGGCCAGCGTCATGCGCGGGCCGCCGAAATAGATCGGGTCGAACCCCCAGACGACGAGCGGCGCCTCGGCGGGCAGCACAGCATCGAGTGCGCGCAACTTCGCCACGACGGCGGCAATGCTGGTGAGCCCCTCGTGCCGCACCCCGTCAGGTCCGACGCGGGGGAAGAAGCCGACATAGGGATCGCGCCACATCAGCCCGGCGCTGGTGTGGCCGTGGCCCTCGACGAAACCGGGAACCATTACGTCGCCGGCAAAACGATCGTCGACCCCGCCGGGAAAGCGGTCGCAGATCTCCGCGCCACCGAGCCCGAGCACTCGCCCATCGCGCACGGCGAGATGCGTCGCGCGCGGGATGCTGCGATTGAGCGTGACGATGCGCCGAGCGATGAAGATGCAAATGTTGGAGGCCATGCCGCTACTCCGCCGCCTGTAGGCGGCCGTCGCGCATCGTCCAGCCCCGAGGCAGGATGCCGTCGCGCCGGCTCCAGCCGGACCGCGGATCATGGTCGAGTTGCATCGGATCGAGCTTGCGCCAGCCATGCAGCTTGATCCAAAGCCGCAGCATGTGGCGCTCGTGGCCGGGCTCGGGACGGTCCTCGTATTCGGTGCGGGAGTGCATAACGGTGTAGTTGTTCACCCATTGCATGTCGCCGGGCTCCAGCATCATCGAGAACTTCACGTCCTCGCGCTGGGAGATGCTGTCGAAGAAGTCGAGCGCGGCCAGCTCCTCCTCGGTGAACTGCATGCCGAGCTTCGTCCGGGCGGTCTTGATGGCCTGGCGGACGTAGCGGATCGAGAGGTCGCCATCGACGTCGGCGAAAATCGGCAACTTGGGTGAGACCGGCTGCTGGAACGGGGTTTCCTCGCCGCGGCGATCGAACTCGAAGCCGCGCAGGAACAGCGGCGCGTATTCCGGATGCTCGGCGAGCAGGATGTTCCACACGGCGTGAGCACTGGAGATGGAGGAGAGACCGCCGAACTTCGCCTTGCGCAGGCACATCAGGCCGAGCAGGTCGCCGGAATCGGTGTGGAACTTGAGCTCATGACTGGTCTGGTAGCCACGCACGTTCAGGGCCTCATAGTCCTTGCCCTGGTTGAATACGTGACCGAGCTTGTCCCCGGCGGCGTTCTGCGAGACCCCCTGGCCGAGATGCTGGCCAAGGCCCCAGACGATCATCGCCGCCTCGGTGTCGCTGTATTTC
>CAIKZO010000003.1 GCA_903832005.1 Enhydrobacter aerosaccus
CATCGTCGCTCCGTACACCTGGCTGGTCGTCTTCTTCCTGTTGCCGTTCGTGCTGGTGCTGGCGATCGCGTTCGGCACCAACGATCCCGACTCTGTGCCACCGGTGGCCCTGGGCTTCAGCCTCGAGAATTTCGCGCGGCTGTTCAGCGACAAGCTCTACGTCGTGGCGTGGCTGTCCTCATTGCGCATTGCCGCCGTCTCGACGATCGGCTGCCTGCTGCTGGGCTATCCCATGGCCTACGCCATCGCCCGCGCCGAGCCGGAGCGCCGGCCGCTGCTGCTGATGCTGGTGGTGTTGCCATTCTGGACGTCGTTCCTGATCCGCATCTACGCCTGGATGGGACTGCTGTCGGAGAACGGCATCCTCAACCAGTTCCTGCGCTGGAGCGGCCTCAGCGATCATCCCGGCACGATCCTCGGCACCGAATGGGCCGTCCATCTCGGCATCGTCTACGCGTATCTCCCGTTCATGGTGCTGCCGCTCTACGCCACGCTCGAGAAACTCGAGGTCAGTCTGCTCGAAGCAGCCTCGGACCTCGGCGCCAAGCCGCTCGCCGCCTTCCTCACCGTCACGCTCCCGCTCTCATTGCCCGGCATCGTCGCGGGCTGCCTGCTGGTCTTCATCCCGGCGGTCGGCGAGTTCGTCATCCCCGATCTGCTGGGCGGCACGCGCACGCTGATGATCGGCAAGGTCCTGTGGGACGAGTTCTTCACCAACTCCGACTGGCCGCTCGCGTCGGCGGTGGCGATCTGCCTGCTCGTGCTGCTGGTCGGACCGATCGCGCTGTTCCAGCGCCAGCAGGCCAAGAGCCTGGAGCGGCCCGAGTGAGCGGGCGCCCGCGCTTTGCGCTGACGGTGCTGGCCTTCGGCTACGCCTTCCTCTACCTGCCGCTGGTGCTGGTGATCGTCTACTCGTTCAACGCCTCGCGGCTGGTGACAGTGTGGGCGGGCTTCTCGTTCAAATGGTGGATCGCGCTCTTCCAGAACGAGGACATGCTGGCCGCCGCGTGGCTGTCGCTGCGGATCGCGCTGGTGAGTGCCACGCTCGCGGCACTCTTGGGTCTCGCCGCCGGCTACGTGCTGGCGCGCGCGCCGTCGTTCCTCGGCCGCACCCTGTTCGGCAGCCTCGTGATAGCGCCCATGGTGATGCCCGAGGTGGTGATGGGCATCTCGATGCTGCTGCTGTTCGTCGGCGCCAACCAGCTGATGGGCGGCCCGCAATTCGGCTTCCTCACCATCGCCATCGCGCACGCGACCTTCTCGCTCTCCTTCGTGGCCATCGTGGTCCAGGCACGGCTGGCCGACTTCGACCGCTCGCTGGAAGAAGCCGCGATGGATCTCGGCGCCACGCCCTGGGTGACGTTCCTCACGGTGACACTGCCGCTGATCGCGCCCGCCATCGGCTCGGGTTGGCTGCTGGCCTTCACCTTGTCGCTCGACGACTTGATCATGACGCAGTTCGTGGCCGGCGCTCAGTCGCAGACCCTGCCGATGCTCGTCTATTCCAGCGTGCGGCTGGGCGTCGATCCGCAGATCAACGTGCTGGCCACTATTGTCGTGTGCATCGCCGCCACCGCCCTTATCATTTCGGGACGCCTCACAAGACGGCGCTGAGGGAGAAGACAATGAAATTGGGCCTGTCGATCGGTTACTCCCGTGCCCAGCTCGATATCCCGGTGAAGCTGATCCAGCGCGCCGAGGAACTGGGCTACGACTCGGTCTGGACGGCCGAAGCCTATGGGTCGGATGCGGTGACGCCGCTCGCCTACATCGCCGCCCTCACCAAGCGCATCAAGCTCGGCACTGGCATCATGCAGCTGGCCGCGCGCACGCCCGCCAATGCCGCGATGTCGGCTGCGACGGTCGATGCGATGGCGGGCGGCGGGCGCTTCATCGCCGGCATCGGCGTCTCCGGCCCGCAGATCGTCGAGGGCTGGTACGGCCAGCCGTGGGGCAAGCCCTATTGGCGGATGAAGGATTACGTCGCGATCATGCGCAAGATTTTCGCGCGTGAAGAGCCGGTCACGCATGCGGGCCGCGAGATCTCGCTGCCCTACGTCGGCGAAGGCTCGGCCGGCCTCGCCAAGCCGCTGAAGTCGATCCTGCACATGAACCCGATCCCGATCTATCTCGCGACCGGCAGCGAGAGCACGGTGAAGCTCACTGCCGAGATCGCGGACGGCTGGCTACCGATGGGCTTCATGCCGGGCGCGATGGACGAATACCGCCCCTGGCTCGAGGAAGGCTTCAAGCGTGCCGGCAACGGCAAGGGCTTTCACAATTTCTCGATCCAGGGCTCCGTCCATGTCGAGGTCGAGGACGATGTGAAAGGTGCGCTCGCCAGGCTGAAGCCCGAAATCGCGCTCTACGTCGGCGGCATGGGCCACAAGACGAAGAACTTCCACAACGACATCATGGTGCGCCGCGGCTTCGGCGATGCCGCCAAGCGCATCCAGGAACTCTATCTCTCCAAGCACAAGGACGAAGCGATCGCCGCCGTGCCCGACGAATGGGTCGACATGAAGTCGCTGGTCGGTCCGCCCGCGCGCATCAAGCAGCGCTTCCGCGCCTGGGAAGACAGCGGCGCCGACTCGCTCAGCGTCCGCTCACGTCAACCCGCGGCGATCGAGATCATGGCCGAGGCGGCACGGCTCAACAGTCGTTGACAGGCGGTCGCTATAGGCGTTGGATTTGATCTCTACTTCGAAAACGGAGGTTTAGATGCTTCCACCGAAGAGGCCCGCCGCAATGATTGACGTCGCAGTCACTCGGGCGACGGCATAGCGGCAATCCACGAATGGCATGCCGGGGGCGGCCCTTACGGGTCGCATCAGTCAGGCGAGACCCGACCACAGCCGCTCCCGACCTGCATGCTCTCTCTTAAAATGTCTTGGTGATCGACGCGAAGATGCGCGCGGCGCAGTTGTTCGTGTTGCCGCAGCCGGACGGTTCGATGTTCGTGTCGGTATAAGCGAGCGTCAGGTCGAGTCCGAATGCCGACGTCACCACACCTACTTGCCAATACCAGTAGTCCGGACTCGGGATGCCGTACTGGAGATAACGTTCGACCCAGAGATTGCCGATCGAGCCATAGGCCTTGAACGAGACCTTCTCGAACTTGAACGGCACGGCCAGCAACGCGCGCTTGTTGAACTCCCAGCCCGAGTTGGCGAAGGAGTTCGGGCTGAAGCGCAGGCGGCCGCTCAGCACCGCGGGGCCGAAGTCGTAATCCACGTTGATGTTGAAATCGCCGTAGTCGTACCCGAGGTCCTGCGCGAAGCCCGGATAGGTGACGCGCACGTAACCGAAATCGAGCTTGAGCTGCTTGGTCGGCCGCAACTTCACGCCGCCCAGGATATCGATCTCCGCGCCCGGCCCTGCCGGCACGGTGACGTTGCTGCCCCAGGCGCCGAGATAGAGCCAGAGCCGCAGGTCGCTCAGCAGGTCGGGGGTGCGGTAGTCGAGGCCCGGCTGGATTGCCGGCTGCAGGTTGTTATTCGAGATGCCGGCGTAGGAATAGTCCGACGTAGCGGTGATGTTGGCGTTGAAGGTCCCGCCGAAGGGCGCGTGCCAAATCTCCGGGGCAATCTTCTCGGCGGCCGGCTTGTCGTCCGCCCGTGCTTGCGGGAGGCCGCAGCACATCGCTAGGGCCAGGGCAAACGCCGCCCAGATCGCACGTCCGTTCATCCCCCCTCGCATGCTTGCCTCAACGGTCGCCATGGCTCTAGGTTGCCCCAAGGGCCGGCAACGGCGTGGGGAGTTCGATCTTGGAATCTACTTTCGACTTTCTCAATCTCTTCAGCGGCGACGAAGGCGTGGTCCGCCTGGCGCCGGGCGAAAAGCTATTCGCCAAAGGTGACTCTGCCACGACAATGTTCGTCGTGCGCACCGGCTCCCTTCAGGTCCATGACGGTAACATTATTTATGAAACCGTGGGACCGGGCGGCATCCTGGGCGAAATGGCGATCGTCGACGGGGCCTCGCGCAGCGCCGGGGTTCGCGCCGAGCACGAGAGCGAGGTGATCGCGATCGACCAGGCGCGCTTCCTGCGCATGGTCGAGCGGACGCCGTTCTTCGCCATCCGCATCATGCAGGTGCTGACCCGCCGGCTACGGCACAGCAACGAACGGGTCAGGACTCTCTGACCGCCTTCGCCCACTTCTCCGACCAGAGGTGGAGCGGCAGGAAGAGTTTCAGCAGCTCCTGCCCCAGCGCTGTGAGACGATAACCGGCCTCCGGATCGATTTCGATCAGGCAGGCCTCACGCAACTCGCGCAGGCGCGTGTTGACGATGGTCGGGCTGGCGCCGCCGATCAGCTCCTGAAGCTCGCGGAAGCGCCGCGGCTTCTCCCGCAGTTCCCAGACGATCCGCAGTACCCAGCGCCTTCCCAGCAGGTCGAGCAGCGCCATGATCGGCCGGCCGGTGGTCGAGCCGCGTACCTTCTTGCTCACCATCTATTACATCCTGTTACTACATTTTATGTAGCGCCGTGCGGGCGCTGCTGCATAAAATGTAGCATGGACCGTATCGACCCCGCCGCCCCGCCTTACGATCCCGCCATCGCCGACGCGCTCGGCCGCATCATGCCGCCCGGCCTCGAGCCGCTGGTGCTGTTCCGCACCTTGGCGCGCAATCCTCGCATCTTCGCCAAGACCTTCGCGGGCGGGCTTCTGGACAAGGGCGCGCTCAGCCTGCGCCAGCGGGAGATCGTCATCGACCGCACGACGGCGCGGCTGGGCTGCGAGTACGAATGGGGCGTCCACATCGCGCTGTTCGCGGCCAAGGTCGGCTTCGGCGAGACCGAGATCGCCGCGACCGTGCAGGGTCCCGCCGATGCCGCCTGCTGGGCACCGGACGAGCAGGCGTTGCTGGCCGTCGTCGACGACCTCGTCGACCGCCGCATGATTTCAGAGGCGACGTGGGCAACGGCGCGCGGCCACTTCGACGAGCCGCAGATGATCGAGGTGATCGCGCTGGCGGGCTATTACCACACGATCAGTTTTCTATGTCGCGGCCTCGACCTGCCCCTCGAAGACTACGCCACACGTTTCCCTCGGGCTTGAGCAAGCGCTCCAGCCCCAGGACCAGCAAGCCGAACATCAGGCCCCAGAAGGCCGAGCCGATGCCGAACAAAGTGATGCCCGACAGGGTCACGGCCAGCGTGCCCGCCGCGGCGAGGCGTTCCTTCTCCACCGAGAGTGCCTGGCCCATCGAGCCCGCCGTCGCGCCCAGCAGCGCCGTACCGGCGATGGTCGTCAGCAGGGCCGGCGGCAGCGCGCCGAACAGGCCGACCAGCGAGGCGCCGAACAGCGCCATCACCGCCCAGAAGAAAGCGTAGAACACGCCCGTCTTCCAGCGCTCTGCCGGGTCGGGATGCGCGTCCGGGCCGGCGCAGAGAGCAGCCGAGATCGCGGCGAGGTTCGAGGTGTGCGCACCCAGGAATGCCGTGACGACCGAGGCGGCACCAGTGACGGCAAGCGACGGCCGAGTCGGCGGGTCGTAGCCGGCGCTGCGCAGCACGGCGAAGCCCGGCAGGTTCTGCGACGCCATGGTAACCAGATAGAGCGGCAGGCCGAGGCCGATCAGCGTGCCGACATCCCAGGTCGGCACGATCAGCTCGAGTTGCGAGAAGCCCAACGGCGGGATCGGCTTCACCAGGCCGAGTGCCCAGGCGAGCAGGCCGCCTGCGGCCAGCACGACCAGCGAGGCGAGTGCGGGAAACCGCACCCGCACCACCAGGAACAGCACGATCAACGACAGCACGAGCAGCGGCTGGACCGGCAACTGTTCGGCCATCGCCACGACCAGATGCAGCAGGATGCCTGCCAGCATGGCCGACGCGATGCTGGCCGGGATGCGCTGGATCAACTGGCCGAGCGGCCGGATCACCGCGGTCAGCACGATCAACGCGCCAGCCAGCACGAAGGCGCCCACCGCCGCGCGCAGGCCAGGAATGCCTTGCGTCGAGGCGATCAGCGCCGCGCCCGAGGTCGACCAGGCGCCGTTGATCGGCATGCGATAGCGCACCGAGAGGTAGAGCGAGCTGACTGCCGTCGCGATGCCGAGGCCCGCGACCCACGAACTCGTCTCTGCCGGCGTCGTCCCCATCGCATGCGCCGCCGCCAGGATCACAGGCAAGGTACCGCCCACGCCCGCGATCGTCGCGACCAGGGCTGCGGTCGCGAGCGAGATCCATCCCGATTTCATTTTATGCCTTATGCGTTCGCGCGCTCGACCATGGCTTGCAGCAGGATCTGGCAGCCCGCGCCGATATCCACCTTCGAGGCATCCTCGATCTCGTTGTGGCTGATGCCGTCCTTGCACGGCACGAACACCATCGCCGTCGGCGCCACGCGGTTCACGTAGCAGGCGTCGTGGCCGGCACCGCTCACGATATCCATGTGCGGATAGCCCGCCGTCTCCGCGCCGCGACGCACCGCCTCGACCAGCTCCTTGGCGAAGGGCGATGGCGGGAAGTACCAGATTTGCTCGATGGCGACCTCGAGCCGATGACGCTTGGCGATATCGGCCGCGGCGGCGCGCATCTCGGCATCCATCTTCGTGAGTTCGGCGTCGTCGGGATGGCGGAAGTCGACCGTCATGAAGAGCTTGCCCGGAATCGTGTTGCGCGCCTGCGGCTGGCTCTCGATCACGCCGATGGTCGAACGGCCGTTCGGACGATTGCCGATCTCGCGGCACTTCACGATCAGTTCGGCCGCACCGACCAACGCATCGCGGCGGCCTTCCATCGGTGTCGTGCCCGCGTGGCTTTCCATGCCGGTCCAGTTGATCTCGTACCAGCGCTGGCCCTGCGCGCCCGTGACGACGCCGATCGTCTTCTTCTCGCGCTCAAGGATCGGGCCCTGCTCGATATGCGCCTCGAAGAAGGCGCCGATCTTGCGGCCGCCCACCTTCTCCTTGCCGTCATAGCCGATCTTCTTCAGCGCCTCGCCGAAGGTGACGCCATCGCGATCCTTGATGCCGAGCGCATAGTCGAGTTCGAACGCGCCGCCGAACACGCCCGACGCCACCATGGCCGGCGCGAAGCGGCAGCCCTCCTCGTTGGTCCAGACCGCGACCTCGATCGGCGCCTCTGTGACGTAATTCGAATCGTGAAGGACGCGCAGAACCTCGAGGCCCGCCATCACGCCATAGGCGCCGTCGAACTTGCCGCCCGTGGGCTGCGTGTCGAGGTGGCTGCCGGTCATGACCGGCGGCTTGTTCGGATCCTTGCCTTCGCGGCGCGCGAAGATGTTGCCCAGCTGGTCGATCTTGATGGTGCAGCCCGCCTCCTTGGCCCAGCGCACGAACAGGTCGCGGCCGATCCGGTCGAGATCCGTGAGCGCGATGCGGCAGACACCGCCCTTCTCGGTGCCGCCGATCTGGCCCAGCTCCATCAGGCTCGACCACAGGCGGTCGGCATCGATGCGCAAATTCGGACGATCGGACGTCATGGCAACCCTCATTGTAAGCGGACCGTTAACGGACTAAATTAGGTCCAGGAGAACCTAGCATGACCCGCGCCAGCCGTATCAAGCCCATCAGTTACTTCAAGGCCAATGCCGCTGAGATCATCCAGGAACTGGGCGAGGTCGGCGAGCCGATGATCATAACCCAGAACGGCGAAGCCAAGGCCATCGTCCAGGACATCGTCTCCTATGAAAAAACCCAGGAGATGCTTGCCTTGCTCAAGATCCTGGCCCTGGGCGAGCAACAAGTGAAAGAAAGCAAGACTGTGCCGGCAGGAAAGGCAATCAGCCGCTTCCGGGAGCGCATCAAGCAAGCACAGGCGCGGCGGTGACACGCCATACCGTCGAGTTGACCGAGGACGCCCTCTTCGATCTCGACGACATCGCCGACTACACCGGCACGCACGACAGCCCAGAGCGGGCCGAGCATGTGGCCCGAGGCATCGAGAAGGCCTGCGAATCGCTAGCCCTCTTTCCCAATCGAGGCGCTTATCCGCGCGAATTGCTGGAGCTTGGCTTCCGCCAGTTCCGCGAAGTGCATTTCAAGCCGTATCGCGTCATCTATCGTGTCTATGAACGCAAAGTCGTCGTGTTCCTCATAGCGGACGGTCGTCGTGACATGCAGAGGCTGCTGACCTCGCGCGTGCTCGGCGCCTAGGCTATTGCTTCGACATGCTTCCACTATCCGACACGCTCGTCCTCGACCTCACGCAAGTCATCGCCGGCCCGACCGCCGGCCAGATCCTGGGCGACATGGGCGCCGACGTGATCAAGGTCGAGCCCCTGAACGGCGAGCACTTCCGGCCGCACTTCGGCGGCGCCTGGGTACCCTCGATGAACCGCAACAAGCGCGGCCTGGCGCTCGACCTGCGCAACGAAGGCGCGCGCGACATCCTGATGCGCCTCGTGCACAAGGCCGACGTCTTCATGGAGGCCTTCACGCCCGGCGTGATCGACAAGCTGGGCTTCGGCTGGGACACCGTGTCGAAGGAGAACCCGCGCTGCGTCTATGCCTCGATCTCGGGCTACGGCCAGACCGGGCCCTATTCGCATCGCGCCGGCTACGATCCCTGCATCCAGGCGGAGATCGGCCTGATGGACGCGACCGGCCCGTACCAGGGTGAGATGTGCCGGGTCGGCACCGCGCCGATCGACTATTCGACGGGCCTCGCCTGCGCGAGCGGCATCGCTTTCGCGTTGCTCCATCGCCACAAGACCGGCAAGGGCCAGCGGCTCGACCTGTCGTTGTTCGATGTCGGCATGCACCTGATGAGCCACTGGATCACCAACCACGGGCTGACCGGCGAGAACCCGGAGCGCATGGGCACGTCGAACACCATCCTCTGTCCGCTACGCGTGTTCCCGACCAAGACGCAGCCGGTGTTCGTGGCCGGCACCAACGACGCCTTCTGGAAACTCCTGTGCACCGCGCTCGGCCGGGCTGACTGGCTGGCCGATCCGCGCTTCACCACGAACAAGGACAGGGTCGCCCACCGCGCGATCCTCGAGCCGATGATCGAGGCCTATTTCCTCCAGTTCACCGCCGACGAACTGCTCGACAGACTCATTCCCGCCGGCATGCCCTGCTCGGCCGCCTACAAGGTGAGCGACGTGGTGGCCAATCCGCACACGGCGGCCCGCGGCTCGGTCCTTGAAGTCGACTATCCCGGCCTCGGCACCATCAAGTCCGCAGCCAACCCGATCAAACTGTCCGAGGTGCCGCCCGGCGTACGGCGCAAGTCGCCGATGGTCGGCCAGCACACCGCCGAGATCATGCGCGAGTTGGGCTACAGCGATGCCGAGATCGCGGCCCTGAAGGACGCCGAGGCGATCAACTTGGGCTAGGCTCGTGGCATGAAAATCATCTACTCCGACAAGCACGCCCAGCACGATCCGCAGACCTTCATCGTGCGCGGCGTGAAGCAGCGCAGCGCCGAGCAGCCCGAGCGCGCCACCCGCCTTCTTGCCGCGGCCCAGGGCGCGGGCCACGCGATCCACGCGCCCAAGAGCTACGGGATCGCACCGGCCGCATCAGTGCACACGCCCGAGTATCTCGACTTCCTGCAGATCGCCGCGCGCGAATGGGCGAAGCTGCCGGGCGCCGCCCCTGAGGTCGTGCCCAACATGCATCCGGCGCGGGCGCATGCGTCCTACCCCAAGGCGCTGGTGGGCCGCGCCGGCTGGCACCAGGCCGACATGGGCTGCCCGATCGGCCCGCACACATGGGATGCGGCACTGGCCTCGTCCGAAGTCGCAACCACGGCGGCCGACCTCGTGCTGGGCGGCGCGCGCGAGGCCTATGCGCTGTGTCGGCCGCCCGGCCATCACGCCTTTGCCGACATGGCGGGCGGCTTCTGCTTTTTGAACAACAGCGCGATCGCCGCCCAGCATCTGCGCGGCAAACATCAGCGCGTGGCGATCTTCGATGTCGATGTGCATCACGGCAACGGCACGCAAGGCATCTTCTACGACCGCGACGACGTGCTGACCGTCTCGATCCACGCCGATCCGGCGCATTACTACCCGTACTTCTGGGGCAATGCGCACGAGCACGGTGCCGGCAAAGGCGAAGGCTTCAACCTCAACCTGCCGCAGTCATTGGGTTCCGGCGATGCGCCGTGGCTCGCGGCCGGCGACACGGCGCTCGCCCGCATCAGGGAATTCGCGCCGACCGCACTGGTCGTGGCGCTCGGCCTCGACGCCAGCGAGAGCGATCCGCTGCAGGGGCTGAAAGTCACCGGCGCCGGCTTCCATGCCATGGCGAAGAAGATCGCGAGCCTCGGCCTGCCGACAGTGCTTGTGCAGGAAGGCGGCTATCTCAGCGACGATCTGGGCCACAACCTCGTCCAGTTTCTGGCTGGCTTCGAGGCAGGCCGCGCGTAAAGTCCGGGCTCCTCTTACAGGAGCTCGCATATGGCACGCACCGGCGCCGACCTGATCACGGAAACCCTGATGGTCGCGGGCGTGACGCGCGTCTATGGCGTAGCCGGCGACTCGCTGAACGGCTTCACCGATTCGCTGCGCCGGAACGAGCAGATCGAATGGATCCACATGCGCAACGAGGAGGCCGGCGCCTTTGCCGCCGGCGCCGAGGCGCATCTGACGGGCGAGCTGGCGGTCTGCGCCGGCAGCTGCGGCCCCGGCAACCTCCACCTGATCAACGGCCTGTTCGACTGCCACCGCAGCCGCGTGCCCGTGCTGGCGATCGCGGCCCACATCCCGAGCGCGGAGATCGGCAGCAGCTACTTCCAGGCGACGCATCCCGAGAACCTGTTCGTCGAGTGCTCGCACTATGTCGAGCTGGTCTCCAACATCGAGCACCTGCCGCGCATCCTCGAGAAGGCGATCCGGATCGCCGTCGCCAAACGCGGCGTGGCCGTCGTCGTGATCCCAGGCGACGTCGCCCTCAAGACGACCGACGCCAAGGCTCCCAAGTGGGTGGCGCCCAAGGCGCCGGTCGTGCGTCCTGACGACAAGGACATCGATGCGCTGGCCGCCCTCCTCAATGCCGGCAAGAAAGTCACGCTGATGTGCGGCGCGGGCTGCGCCGGCGCCCATCCGCTGGTGACCGAGCTGGCGCGCACGCTCTCCGCCCCCGCCGTGCATGCGCTGCGCGGCAAGGAGCATGTCGAGTACGACAATCCCTACGACGTCGGCATGACCGGCCTGATCGGCTTCTCGTCGGGCTACGCCGCGATGAAGGAGTGCGACACGCTGCTGCTGCTGGGCACCGACTTCCCCTACCGGCAGTTCTATCCGGAGCAGGCCAAGATCGCGCAGATCGACATCCGCGCAGAGAGCCTGGGCAATCGCTGCCATATCGACCTCGGTGTGGTGGGCGATGTCGGCGCGACGCTTGTGGCGCTACTGCCAAAACTCAAGATCAAGGGCGACCGGAGTTTCCTCGACCAGGCGCTGGCGCATTACCGCAAGGCACGCGACGGGCTCGACAAGCTGGCCGAGAACAAGCCGGGCAGCGATAAAATCCATCCGCAGTACCTGGCGCGGCTGGTGAGCGAACTGGCCGACGACGACGCGATCTTCACGTGCGATGTCGGCACGCCCACCGTCTGGGCCGCGCGCTATCTCAAGATGAACGGCAAGCGCCGGCTGATCGGCTCGTTCAACCACGGCTCGATGGCCAATGCCATGCTGCAGGCGATCGGCGCCCAGGCCTCGCACAAGGGCCGCCAGGTGATCTCGATGTCGGGCGACGGCGGCTTCACCATGATGATGGGCGACTTCGTCAGCCTCACCCAGCTTGGCTTGCCGGTGAAAGTGATCGTGCTCAACAACGGCACCTTGGGCTTCGTCGAGCTGGAGATGAAGGCCGGTGGCTTCCTCGACACCGCTGTCGATCTCAAGAACCCGAACTTCGCCGCGATGGCCGAGGCAATGGGCATCAAGGGCATCAGGGTCGAGGATCCGCAGAAGCTGGACGGCGCGCTGCGTGAGGCGCTGGCGCACAAGGGGCCCGTGCTGGTCGATGTCGTAAGCGCGCGCCAGGAACTGGTGATGCCGCCCAAGACGACGCCCGAGGAGGCCTATCACTTCGGCCTGTTCGCCCTGAAGGCGGTGATGGACGGCCGCGCCACCCAGCTAATCGACCTCGCCCGCACCAATCTCCGGATCTGACCCCAGCTTTCTGCCGGACTCCTGCTTGATCCAGTCCTTTGGGCTTTTAAAGTGGTCAGACCACGGATTGACCAAGGTCCAATGCTCGACATCACACGGCCAGACACGGAAGAAAGCCAGAGCGGCGCGGCGCGGGTCTTCACCTTCTTCCGCGACCGGCTGCTGTCCGGCGACCTGAAAGCCGGCGACCGGCTGCTGGCCGAGCGCGAACTCGCGGCGACCCTGAACGTCAGCCGCCCGGTGCTGCGCGAGGCGCTGCGCTCGCTCGCCATGCTCGGCCTGCTCGACATCCAGCACGGCCGCGGCGCCTTCGTGCGCAGCGCTGACGCCTCGGTGCTGGGACAGGCGCTGACCTTGTGCCTGGCGCCCGAGCCCAACATCCTCGACGACGTGCTGCAGGCGCGCATCGCCATCGAGTGCCAGGCCATTCGCCTGGCCTGCGAACGGGCGAGCGAACGCGACCTGCAGGCGATCGCGGCGACCCTCGATACGCTGGTGAACTCGCTCGACGATCCCGAACGCGGCGGCGAATCCGATTACGCCTTTCACCTCGCGATCGTGCGCGCGAGCGGCAGCGCCTCGCTGATGAAGATCTACGAGGCGATCTCGCCGCTCCTGATGCGCAGCCACGTCGAGCGCCGGCGCGACACGTTCCGCGAGCCCGCGATCACCTCGGGCCTAGTCGACGCCCACCGGCAGGTCTTCCTGGCGCTGGCCGAGCGCGACCCGGATACCGCCGAGCGCCGCCTGCGGGACCATTTCGCGATCGGCGACGATCTGCGCCGCCGCAACCTGATCTCCGCCTACCAACCCCATCTCCACCAGGCCAAGAGGAAACGTTCATGAAGATCGTCGTCGGCTCCGATCACGCGGGCTTCCCCATGAAGGCCGAGCTGCTCGGCTTTCTGCGCGAGCGCGGCCACGAAATCCTGGATGTCGGCTCGCACGATCCCAATCCGGTCGATTTTCCCGACATCGCGCGCCAGGTGGCCGCCGCCATCACGTTGGGCAAGGCCGAGCGCGGCCTGATGATCTGCGGCACCGGCGTCGGCGCCTCGATCGGCGCCAACAAGATGAAGGGCATCCGGGCCGCTGTCTGCCACGACGTGCATTCGGCGCACCAGTGCGTCGAGCACGACGACGTCAACGTCATGTGCATCGGCGCCCAGATCGTGGGTCCCTGGCTCGCCAAGGACCTGATCGCGGCCTACCTCGATGCCAAATTCTCGACCGCGGAGGAGTTCCGTCGGCGCGTCGCCAAGCTCGCCGACATGGATGCAGAACGCTAGACTTCAAGAAACAAGACTTCAAAAAACGATAACTGGAGGAAACGATGAAAAGAACGATGACCGCACTCGCCTTCGCCGTGGTCGCAATGATCGGCGTCAGCCATGTCGCGCAGGCCGATGCGCTCGACGACATCAAGAAGTCGGGCAAGATCCGCATCGCCATCGATCTCGGCGTGCCGCCCTACGGCATGACCGATGCCCAGATGCAGCCGACCGGCCTCGACGTCGAGACCGCTCAATTGCTGGCCAAGGACCTCGGCCTGCAGTTCGAGCACGTGCCGACGACCGGCGCGTCGCGCATCCCGGCGCTGCAGACCGGCAAGGCCGATCTCGTGATCTCGAGCCTGTCCTACACGGCCGAACGCGCCAAGGTGATAGACTTCTCCCAGGGTTACGCCGTGCTGCGCACCGTGATCGCCGCCACCAAGACCACCGGCGTCCACAAGCTCGCCGACCTCGACGGCAAGACCGTGGGCACCGTGCGCGGCACCACGCACGACACCCAGCTCACCAAGGAAGGCCCCAAGGGCATGAAGCTGGTGCGCTACGAGGACGACGCGACCGAGGGCCAGGCCTTCCTGAGCGGCCAGGTCGACATCTTCTCGACCGCCGAAATGATCGTGCCGCAGCTCGACAAGAAGAACCCGGCGCGCCAGGTCGAGATCAAGTTCGTACTCGACAACTTCAAGCTCTGCATCGGCGTGAAGAAGGGCGAGGAGCGGCTGCTGGCCGAGGTCAACAAATGGATCCTGGCCAATATCGGCAACGGCAAGTTGAACGCCCTCAACAAGAAGTACTTCGGCAGCGACTTGCCTGACCTCATCGTCAAGCAGCAGTAAGGCACTCCTGAAGGTCGGCGGCTGAGCGGCAGGCTGGGCTATGTCCTATCAGTTCGACTTCTCGTTCCTGGCGGAGCGATGGCCCGATTTCGTGTCGGGCGCATGGCTCACCGTCCAGCTCACCTTGCTGTCGATCGCCTTCGGCTTCGCGGTCGGCACGGTCTGCGCGTTGATCCGTGTCTACGGCAGCCCGCTGCTGCGCCGGCCGGTCGGTTTCTACGTCGAGCTGATCCGCAACACGCCGCTGCTGGTCCAGATCTTCATCGTCTATTTCGGCCTCTCCAGCCTCGGGCTGAAGCTCTCCGCGGAAACGTCCGCAGTTATCGCGCTGGTCGTCAACATGGGCGCCTACACGACCGAGATCATGCGGGCCGGCATCCAGTCGATCCAGCGCACGCAGCTCGAGGCCGCCGATTGCCTCGGCCTCACCCGCCTGCAGACCATCCTTCATGTCGTGCTGCTGCCAGCGATGGAGCGCGTCTACCCCGCGCTGTCGAGCCAGTTCGTGCTGCTGATGCTGGCCTCCTCCATCACCTCGCAGATCTCGGCCGAGGAGCTGACCGCCGTCGCCAACAACGTGCAGTCCGATACCTATCGCAGCTTCGAGGTCTATATCGTCGTGGCCGTGGTCTATCTCGCCCTCTCGGTGCTCTATCGCTTCGGCTTCTGGGCGGTCGGCCTCGTGCTGTTCGCGCGCAAGCGCAAGCTGCGGACCGCGTTGTGAGTCGCCTGCGATGATCCAGCTCAACGCCAACCATTTCATCTACCTGCTGATGGCCGCCGAGTGGACGTTGCTGCTGTCGCTGATCGCCTTCGCAGGCGGCGCGCTGGTCGGCCTGCCGGTGGCGCTGATGCGCGTCTCGCGGTTCGCGGCGCTGCGCATCCTGGCCAGCGGCTACATCCAGCTCATCCAGGGCACGCCGCTGCTGATCATCCTGTTCCTGTCCTACTTTGGCCTCGGCATCCTGGGCTTCAAGCTGGCGCCCCTGGTCGCCGCCGGCCTCGGGCTGACGCTCTATGCCGCGGCGTTCCTGGGCGAGATCTGGCGCGGCTGCATCGAGGCCGTGCCGCGTACCCAGTGGGAGGCCTCCGATTGCCTCGGGCTCAACCGCTTCCATCAGTACGCCTATGTGGTGCTGCCGCAGGCGATGCGCATCGCCATCCCGCCGACGGTCGGCTTCATGGTGCAGATCGTGAAGAACACCTCGCTCGCCTCGGTGATCGGCTTCGTCGAACTCGCGCGCGCGGGCCAGATCGTCAACAACTCGACCTTCGAGCCCTTCGTGATCTTCTGCGCCGTCGCCGCCATCTACTTCGCGATGTGCTACCCGCTGTCGCTCGCCGCCCGCCACCTCGAGAGGAAAGCCCATGTCGGCCGCTGAGGCAGTCGTCCGCGTCGCGGATGTGGTCAAGGAATTCGGCGCGCTGCGCGTGCTCGACGGCGTCGGCTTCGACGTGGCGCGCGGCCAGACCGTGGCGATCGTGGGCCGCAGCGGCTCGGGCAAGAGCACGCTGCTGCGCTGCATCGCCGGGCTCGAGACCGTCCAGGCCGGAACGATCGAAGTCTGCGGCCACGCGGTCGGCCGGCCGGGAAGTGCCGCCCGTGCCCAGCTGCGGCGCGACGTCGGCATGGTGTTCCAAAGCTACAACCTGTTCCCGCACCTGACCGTCGAGCGCAACATCACGCTGGCGCTCAGCCTGGTGAAGAAGCAGCCGAAGGAAGCCGCGCGCGCCAAGTCGGCCGAGGTGCTGGCGCTGGTCGGCCTCACCGACAAGACCACCGCCTATCCCGAGCAGCTCTCCGGCGGCCAGCAGCAGCGCGTGGCGATCGCCCGCTCGCTGGCGCTCGAGCCGCAGGTCATGCTGTTCGACGAAGTGACCTCGGCGCTCGACCCCGAACTCACCGCCGAGGTGCTGGCGGTGATGGAGGATCTCGCCCGGCGCGGCATGACCATGATCACCGTCACGCACGAGATGGGCTTCGCGCGCCGGGTCGCCGACCTCGTGGTCTTCATGCACAAGGGCAAGGTGTGGGAGATCGGCCCGACTGCCGAGCTGTTCTCAAAGCCGCGCACCGCCGAGTTCCGGCAGTTCGTCTCGAGCGAGCTTTAGCCGCCGCCATCGCCCGCGACCGCAATCACTGTCAGTTTGTCCGGCAGGTCTTCTTTCGAAATTTCGATCGTGTGCTTCTCGGGCCAGACGAACTCCGGCGACAGCGGCGCGATCAGGCCCATGAAGCGATCGAGCTGGCTGCGGCTCCAGTAGTGCATCGGCAGCACGACCTTGGGCTCGACCTGCTGGATCACCTCGGCCATCAACGGCACGCCCATCGTGTAGGCGCCGTCGATCGGCACCATCAACACGTCGATGCGGCCGAGCGCATCGAGATGGTCCTTGGTCAGGCGCTGGTGCAGGTGGCCGAGATGGGCGATGCAGAGGTCGCCGATCGCGAAGATGAAGATCGAGTTGCCGTTGATGCGCACGCCGCCGTTCCAGTCGCGCGCGTTGGTCGGCACGTTCCACACGCGCATGTCCTTCAAGGTGACGTCGACCTTGGACTCAGTCTCGCCCGGCTGATCCGGCCAGCCGCGAAGGATGTGGGTGATCCCGTCCTCGGGCGTGTCGGTGTAGTGCGTGTCGTGCGCATTGTTCATCGTCACGATGTCGGGATGGCGGCCGAAGCCGTTCAGCCCGTTGTAGTCGGTGATCGCGCGCACGCCCTGCGGCGTGTCGATCTGGTAGCTCGCGTGGCCGACGAAGGTGATGATCGCGCGATTGTGTGAATCACCCGACGCCAGTTGGACACCATCGAGCGAGACGAATTTGACCCCGGGAATTTGTTGCTCGACCAGGTTCTTGGAACAACGAGCCAGAGCCGGACCAGTCAGCAGACCGACAGTGACGGCGATCAGGGCAGCGGAAAAAAAGCGCCGGTTCATGGGGTTAGACGATAGCAGTCCCTGTGCCAGCCGAGACCGCTGACTCCCGTTGACTCTTCCCGTTCTCGTGATTAGAACAAATAAGGAACAAACAATCCCCACCCTGTAAACAGCTAATTGAGGGGGCAAATGCCCGCCATTTCCCCGAAGGATTTCGCACCTCCGCCCGCCGGGCCCAGCGCCGCCTTGCGCGAACAGGTACGCCGCCTGGAACGCGCCCACAGCGTCCAGCGCGCCGGCCGCAGCGCCATCCCGCTCGGCATCCCCGAGATCGACGCCCTGCTGCCCGAAGGCGGCCTGCTCACCGGCGCCCTGCACGAGATCGAGGCAGGACCGACGCCGTCCGGCCGGGTCGCGCCGCATGACGGGCCAGCGCTGGGCTTTGCCGCGCACATGCTGGGTCGCTTCGAGCACGGCACGATCCTGTGGTGCCGCCAGCCCGCGATCGGCGGCGATGTCCTTCCCTACGCTCCCGCTCTCTCCGCCTGGTTCGATCCGGCGCGCATCGTGATGGTCACGGCACGACGCGAAGAAGATCTCTTCTGGGCGATGGAGGAAGGGCTGCGCACGCCCGGCATCGCCGCCGTGCTGGGAGAAACCCGTGCCAGCGATCTCACCGCCGGCCGCCGCCTGTCGCTCGCCGCGGAGAAGAGCAGCATTCCCGCGATGCTGCTGCGCGCTCAGCCCGCGCCGCCGCAAAGCATCTGCACGACGCGCTGGCGCGTGACCTCGGCGCCGTCGCCCGAAGTGCCGGGCATCGAGATGCTCGGTGCCGCGCGCTGGCAGGTCGAGTTGCGGCGCAATCGCTTCGGCGCGCCGTCGGTCGACGAGATGCCGGCCTGGCTCCTGGAGTGGAACGATGAAACGAATCATCTCGCTGTGGTTCCCCAAGCTCGCGACGGATCGTCTGGCACGGTCCGGCGCGAGCGACTCGCGGGCTGATTGGCGGACCAAGCCGGCGGCGACTGTCGCCTGGCGCGACAACTGCCCGACCCTGGCCGCGCTCAACCCGCACGCCCGCGCCACCGGCTTGCGTGTGAACATGCGCCTGGCCGATGCGAACACGCTGATCCCCAGGCTGGTCACGACTCCCACCGAGCCCGATGCCGACCGCGCGCTCGTCGAGCAGATCGCAAGCTGGTGCGATCGCTACACGCCCTGGGTCGCCATCGATCCGCTGGGCGCGGCGCTCGCTGATCCCGACGCAAAGATGATCTGCAGCGCCGGCGGCTATGGCGGCGATGCGGGGCTGCTGCTCGACGTCACCGGTTGCGGCCACCTCTATGGTCAGGGTGAAGCGGGCGAACACGCGCTGATGGCTGATCTCGTGCAGCGCCTCAGCCGTCACGACTTCACCTGTCGCGCCGCCATGGCCGATACGGCGGGCGCGGCCTGGGCGCTGGCACGCTATGGCGAGAAGCAGGCCGATCTCTTCTGCCCGCACAATGGCCAGCGCGACGCGCTCGCCCCCTTGCCGGTCGACGGGCTGCGGCTCGACCCGTCGACGCTCGAAAGGTTCCTCAAGCTCGGCCTGCGCCGCATCGGCGATCTCTACTCGATCCCGCGCGCACCGCTGTCGCGCCGCTTCGGCGACCTGCCGTTGTCGCGCCTCGACCAGGCGCTGGGCCGGCTCGCCGAACCGATCGAGCCGCGCCGGCCGCCGCCTCTCTTCCGCTCGCGAATCTCGTTTGCCGAGCCGATCGGCCGGGGCGAGGACATCGCCGCCGCCACCGACCGGTTGATCCTGGCGCTCTGCCGGCAGTTCGAGCAGGCAAGCGTCGGCGCCCGCAAGCTCGAGTTGGCGCTCTATCGCGTCGACGGCTCGGTCGACCGCACCGCCATCGGCACCAGCCGCCCCAACCGCGACACGCCGAAGCTGCTGAAGCTCTTCGAGGAGAAGCTGGGCACGCTCGATCCCGGCTTCGGCGTCGAGCTGATGATCCTGTCCGCGCCCGAGGTCGAGGAATGGACCGGCGCACAGGATTCGCTGCCCGAAACCGGCACGCCCACCAAATTCTCATGGCACGAGGACGGCACGATCGATCTCGCCGACCGGTTGGCGTCGCGGCTGGGCGCGGAGAATGTCGTCCGCCTCGCCCCGCACGACAGCCACCTGCCCCATCGCGTGCAGGTCGCCGTGCCGTTTGCCACGGCCGTGCCTGAGGGCGCCTGGGCGCGCCTCGCCTCAATGAAAGGCGCGCGACCCACGCGCCTCCTGCAGCGGCCCGAGGAGATCACCGTCACTGCGGCGATCCCCGACGACCCGCCACGGCAGTTCCAGTGGCATCGCCACACGCACAAGGTCGTGCGCGTCGAAGGGCCCGAGCGCATCGCCGATGAATGGTGGCATCCCCGCCCCGCCGGCAAGACGGCGGCCGCCAACATCGTGCCGCCGGTGCGCGACTACTATCGCGTCGAGGACAATGACGGTGCCCGCTTCTGGCTGTTCCGCGACGGCATGGTGAACACCGCCAAATGGTACCTGCACGGGTTTTGTGCGTGAGCGACATGCAGTACGCCGAGCTCCCCTATGCCGAGCTGCAGGTCACGACCAACTACAGCTTCCTGCGCAGCGGCTCGCATCCCGGCGAGCTGGTTTTCCAGGCCGCGAGTCTCGGCCACACCGCGATCGGCATCGCCGACCGCAACACTTTGGCCGGCGTCGTGCGTGCCTACTCCGCAGTAAAGGAATTCTACGAAGAGACCGCGATCCCGGAAGAGAACTGGATCAAGCTCCTTGTCGGTGCGCGACTGGAAACGAGAGACGGTTACTCGTTGATCGCCTACCCGATGGATCTCGACGGGTATAAGCGCCTCTCTCGGATGTTGACCGTCGGCAATCGTCGTGCCGCCAAGGAACAGTGCGAACTCTACTTCGAGGATGTTGCACAACATGCCGAAGACCTGATCGCCATCGTGCTGCCGCCGCGCGATATCGACGATCCCGATTTCCGCGAAAAATTACGAAAGCTTTCCCGACTTTTCGGCAATCGCTGCTATCTCGCCGGCACTTTCCTGTATCGCGGCAACGACTCGGAGCGACTGGCCGACCTCGACAACCTCGCCACGCAAATGAAGGTGCCCTTCGTCGCCACCAACGATGTTCACTATCACATCCCCGAGCGACGCGCGCTGCACGACGTCATCACCGCCATCCGTCACACCTGCACGGTCGAAGAGCTGGGTTTTCGCCGCTTCGCCTCGGCCGAACGCCATCTCAAATCCGCGCCGGAAATGAAGAGGCTCTTTCGCAGGCATCCGCACGCGATCGAGCGCATCCAGGAAATCGTCAAGCGCTGCACCTTTTCACTGAAGCAATTGAGCTATCAATTCCTCAGGGAAGAAGAGAACGGTGAAACGCCGATGCAAAAGCTGGAACGACTCACTTGGGAAGGAGCCGCTTTCCGCTATCCCGGCGGCGTGTCGGAAAAGATCGCCCAGAACCTCCGCAAGGAATTCGACCTGATCCACGACAAGAAGATCGCGCCCTACTTCCTGACCGTGCACGACATCGTCAAACGGGCGCGTGAGATGGAAATTCTCTGCCAGGGTCGCGGCTCCGCCGCCAATTCCACCGTTTGCTATTGCCTGCGCATCACGGAAATCGATACCGACAGGAATGACGTTCTGTTCGAGCGCTTTCTTTCAAACGAACGCGACGAGCCGCCCGACATCGACGTCGACTTCGAGCATGAGCGACGCGAGGAATTGATCCAGTGGATCTACCAGAACTGGACCCGCGAGCGCGCCGCACTTGCCGCCACGGTGATCAGCTATCGCACCCGCAGCGCCATCCGAGACGTCGGCAAGGCGCTCGGCCTCTCGCCCGACACGCTGGCAGTGATGGCGAGAACGGTGTGGGGCAGCGGCGGCGGCGCCCTCAACCTCAAATACATTCGAGAAGCTGGCCTCGACCCCGAAGATCCGCGCCTGGCGCTCGCCCTCGAACTGTCGTCGACCCTGATCGGCTTCCCACGCCATCTCTCTCAGCATGTGGGAGGCTTCGTGCTCACGGCCGACCGGCTGGACGAGTTGATCCCGATCCAGAACGCGGCGATGGAAGATCGCACTGTCGTCGAATGGGACAAGGACGATCTCGACGCGCTTGGCATCTACAAGATCGACGTGCTGGCGCTCGGCATGTTGACGGCGCTGCGCAAGAGCTTCGATCTCATCAAGGCGCATTACGGCAAAAAGTGCGGCCTCGATGTGCCCGACGGCGACAAAGACGTATATGGAATGCTCTGCAAGGCCGACTCGATCGGCGTGTTCCAGGTCGAAAGCCGGGCGCAGATGTCGATGCTGCCGCGCCTGAAGCCGCAGAAATATTACGATCTCGTCGTCGAGGTCGCGATCGTGCGCCCAGGGCCAATTCAGGGCGGCATGGTGCATCCCTACCTGAAAAATCGTGGCAAAAAAGCCGAGGACATCGAATATCCCGGCGATCTTCGGAAAATCCTCGAGCGAACGCACGGCGTGCCCTTGTTCCAGGAACAGGCCATGCAGATCGCCATCGATGGCGCGAAATTCTCGCCAGCCAAAGCCGACAAACTCCGGCGCGCGATGGCAACGTTCCGCCGTGCCGGCACGATCCACAAGCTCAAGGAAGACTTCATCAAGGGCATGCTCGACAACAAGTACGAGCAGGAATTCGCCGACCGCTGTTTCAAGCAGATCGAGGGCTTCGGCGAATACGGCTTCCCGGAGAGCCACGCCGCGAGCTTCGCGATCCTGGTCTATGTCTCCTCGTGGGTGAAATTCCATTATCCCGAAGTCTTCTGCGCGGCGCTGCTGAATTCTCAGCCGATGGGCTTTTATGCGCCTGCGCAACTCGTGCGTGATGCGCGCGAGCATGGTGTCGAGGTGCACCCCCCGGACATCAACGCCAGTAACTGGGATAGCACGCTTGAGAAGACCCTAGGGCCGAAATGCGCCCTGCGGCTAGGCTTCCATCAGGTCAATGGTCTCAGACAGAAGGATATGGAGCGTTTCGTCGAGCGCCGCGCCGAGCGACCCTATCGCGATCCGGCCGATGTCTGGCGACGCGGCGGGCTTGGCAAGCGGCAGATTTTGGCGCTGGCGCGGGCCGATGCCTTCGCCTCCATGGGCCTGTCGCGGCGCGACGTGCTGTGGGCGGTGCGCGCCTTCTCCGAGGCGTCTCTGCCGTTGTTGGATAGCGCGCGCATCCCTGAGCCGGCCGTCTCTTTGCCCCAGCTGACGCTGGGCGAGCAGATCGTCGACGACTATTCGACCATCTCGATGTCGCTGCGCGCCCATCCGCTGGAGCTGCTGCGGTCGACCTTGTCCGAGCGGCGCATGGCTACTTCCAAAAAGCTGCGCGAAGACGCGCGTAACGGCGATTTCCTGCAGATGGCGGGCCTCGTGTTGGTGCGCCAGCGGCCGGGCACGGCGTCGGGCGTGGTATTCGTCACCCTGGAGGACGAGTTCGGCATCGCCAATCTCGTGGTCTGGCCCAAGGTCTTTGAAGCCTACCGCCGGGTCGTCATGGGCTCGCGCCTGCTGGGGGTCGCGGGCAAGGTGCAGCGTGTCGACGACCCAACCCAAATAGGAGCAAGCGTGATCCATATCGTCGCCGATCGGCTCTGGGACTGGTCGGCCGACCTCGACCGCATCGCCGATCTCGACGGTCATTTCGAGCTGCGCCAGGGTCGTGGCGACCAGGCGCATTCCTCGAGTCCCGATCCACGGGACGATCCCCAGAAGGGCAAGAAGCCTTACGACCGCAGCCGCATCATCTTCGACCGGCCGCAGATCAAGATCGCCTCACACGATTTCCATTAGAGGCTGGTTCCACTAGAGGCTGGCGTAGACGGCGCGCTCGAAATCCTCGAACGCCGCCACGGCCTGCGGATCGTTGAACGGCAGGAGCTGCGTCGCCCACACGCCCGTCACCTTCTTCACCGGATCGATCCAGTAATAGGAGTTGGCGAGCCCGCCCCAGGCCAGGCTGCCGGCCGAACGGCGACCGGGAAAAGCCTCAGGGTTGATCATGAAGGTGAGACCCCATGTCATGCCGTCGACAAAGTTCATGTCAGTGCTACGGCCGGGGATGTACGACTTCAGCGGCCGGCAGACCACGCCCTCGTTCATCGAATTGCGGAACATCTCTGCCACCGTCTCGGGTTTCAGGATCGGCGCGCCGCCCATCAGCAACGCGCGCGCGAACTTGAGATAGTCCGGCACCGTCGAATAGAGCGCGCCGCCGCCCTGGAACACTTCCGGCGTCTGGTTGAGCTCGTGATCGGTCGCGGTGAAGCCTCCGCCCTCCTTGCGCACATGCACCGCCACCTTGCGCGGCCGCATGCCGGGACTGATCGCGAAGCCGGTGTCGACCATGTCGAGCGGCACGAAGATGTTCTCGGTCAGGTAACGGTCGAGCCGCTTGCCGCTCGCCTTCTCGACCATCAGGCCCGCCCAGTCGATCGAGATCGAGTACTGCCACTGCTCGCCCGGATCGAACAGGAGCGGCGTCGACAGCGCCGCCATGGTCGCCGGCTTGAACGGCCCCTTGGCCTTCACATACCGGAAGATGTCGCCGTTCCAGGTGTCGTAGCCCATGCCCGACGTATGCGTGAGCAGGTGGCGGAGCGTGATCGGCCGCGTGGGCTTGCGCATATGCACCGTGCCGTCGGCGTCGATGCCGACCAGCACCTCCTTCTTGCCGATCTCCGGCAGGACATCGGCCGCCGGCGCATCGAGCGAAAGCTTTCCCTTCTCGACCATCTGCATGGCCGCGGCACCGGCAACTGCCTTGGTCATCGAGGCGAGCCAGATCACGCTGTTGAGCTTGAGATCGCCCGCAGCGCCCTCGAAGAGAATCCCCTTGTCGGTCGCGGCAGCGGCGATCACGCCGTGCACGGCGCCCTGGGTGACCGAGTCGTTCAGTTTCTTCTGGATATCCATGCCTCAAGATTAGGCGAGACGCGTTGCCTCGTCGATCAGCTCTTGGGCAGCGATGTCGAGCAGCTCGTCCTCGGCCGTGCCGTCGAGGATGCGTTCCTTGCCGATCTCGAGCAGCACCGGCACGGCGAGCGGCGAGATGCGGTCGAGGCGACGGTATTCGATACGGCCTTTCGCCCGTCGAAGCAGATCGCCCAGCCGCTTCAGGTCGGCCAGCTGATGCGCCGCATCCTGGCGCGTGGCGCGCAGCAGGATGTGGTCGGGCTCGTGCTTGCGCAGCGCATCGTAGATCAGGTCGGAGCTGAAGGTGACCTGGCGGCGCGACTTCTCCTCGCCGGGAAAGCGCCGCTCGATCAGCCCCGCGATCACCGCGACGTTGCGGAACGAGCGCCGCAGCATCGTCGATTCATCCATCCAGGCCTCGAGATCGTCGCCCAGCATGTCCTCGTCGAACAGCTCGTTGAGCTGCTGCGGGCTGGGCGGCCGCAGTCCCCAGATGCCCAGCACGTAATCGGTCGCCACGAAGCCCAGCGGCTTCAGACCCATGCGTTCCATGCGCCGCGTCAACAGCATGCCCAAGGTCTGGTGCGCGTTACGGCCCTCGAAGCAGTAGGCCACGATGAATTGCTTGCTGCCGCGCGGAAATCCCTCGACCAGCAGCGTATCCTTCTTCGGCAAACCGGAGCGCCACTTCTGGATATCCAGCCAGGTGCGCACCTCGAGCGGCAGCTTGGGATGCTTCGTCGGATCCTGCAGGATGCCGCGCACCCTCTCGGCCAGGAACGTCGAGAGCGGCAGGCGGCCGCCGCCATAGGCCGGCACCTTGGGATCGCCGGTCGTTGCGGGCGAGCATTGCGCCACCAGTTCCTTCACGCCTTCAAAGCGCAGCATGCGGCCAGCGAAGACAAAGGTGTCGCCCGGCACCAGCCCCTGGATGAAGCTCTCCTCGACCTCGCCCAGCATCGGGCCGCGCCGCAGCCTCACCTTGATCAGCGGCAACTCGACGATGGTGCCGACATTCATGCGGAACTGCCGCGCCACCAGTGGCGACGACAGCATCCAGCGATCGCCCGGCAGCTCCTTCAGCCGGTGCCATTTGTCGTAGGCCGCGAGGGCGTAGCCGCCGGTCGCCACGAAGCTGAACGTGTCGTCGTAATCCTTGCGCGGCAGGTCGCGATAGGGCTGTGCGCGTCGCACCTCATGGAAGAAAGCCTCGCGATCGATCGGCTGGGCGCAGGCGGTGCCCACGATGTGCTGGGCCAACACGTCGAGACAGGCCGGTCGCGGCGGATCGCCGTCGAGCTCACGCGCTTCGATCGCCTCCATCGCAGCCAGCGACTCCAGCACCTCGAAGCGATTGGCCGGCGCGATCATGGCGCGGCTCGGCTCGTCGAGCCGGTGGTTGGCGCGACCGATGCGCTGCATCAGGCGGCTCACGCCTTTCGGCGCGCCGACCTGGATCACCAGGTCAACGTTGCCCCAGTCGATGCCGAGATCGAGCGACGAGGTCGCCACCACGGCGCGCAGCTTGCCGGCCGACATCGCGGCCTCGACTTTGCGGCGCTGCTCGATGGCCAGCGACCCGTGATGCAGGCCGATTGCCAAATTCTCGTCGTTGACCCGCCACAGCCCGTCGAAGGTGAGTTCGGCCTGCGCGCGCGTGTTCACGAACACGATCGAGGTCTTGTGCTGGCGGATGATGTTGTAGATCTCGGGCACCGCGTGCTGGCCCATGTGACCGCCCCACGGCAGCCGGTCCTGCGCATCGATAATCGAGACATGCGGCGGCGCGCCCGGCTCGCCCTGCACGATCTCGACCGTCTCGTTGTCGCGCAGGCGCAGGTAGTCGGCCAGTTCTGGCGGATCGGCGACGGTGGCCGAAAGGCCGACGAACCGCGTCTGCGGCGCCAGCGCCGCCAATCGGGCGAGGCACAGCACCAGATGATGGCCGCGCTTGGAGGTCGCGAAGGTATGCAGCTCGTCGATGATGACGCAGCGCAGGTTGGCGAAGAATTTCGCCGTGTCCGGATAGGACAGCAGCAGCGCCAGCGACTCGGGCGTCGTCAGCAGGAAATCCGGCGGCCGTTCGCGCTGGCGGATGCGGCGGCTCTGCGGCGTGTCGCCCGTCCGGCTCTCGGCGCGCACCGGCAACTGCATCTCGGCGATCGGGACCTCGAGGTTGCGGCGGATATCCGTCGCCAGCGCCTTGAGTGGGGAGATGTAGAGCGTATGCAGCTCGCCCTTACCCTTGGCATGCGCCAGGTCCTGACCGGCCTGTCGCCGTTCCGTCAGTTCGATCAATGACGGAAGGAAGCCCGCCAGGGTCTTGCCGCCGCCGGTCGGGGCGATCAGAAGCGCGCTCTTGCCTTGGGCCGCGAGATCGATCAGGTCGAGCTGATGCCGCCGCGGCGCCCATCCGCGACTCTGAAACCAGCGTGAAAAGAGGTCGGGAAGCCCCATATCAGTTGGATAGGATGCTTCCCTCTCAATGACCGACACCTTAAATCCTCGCTCTTGGCTCTATCCCACCCCGCGTGGCCTCTATTGTGAGCCCGGCGACTTCTATGTCGACCCCGCCGTTGCGGTGGGTCGCGCCGTGATCACCCATGGCCACGGCGACCACGCCCGGCCGGGTCACCGCAGCGCCCTCGCCACACCCGAGACTTTGGCGATCATGCGCGCCCGCTTCCAGGACATGCCCGACACCGCCCAGCAGCCGCTGAAATACGGCGAGGAGGTGAAGATCGGCGATGTCTCTGTCAGCCTCGTGCCGGCCGGCCATATCCTGGGTTCCGCGCAAGCCGTCCTCGAGCATAAGGGCCAGCGCATCGTCGTTTCGGGCGACTACAAGCGCCGGCCAGATGCGACCTGCCCACCGTTCGAACCCGTACCGTGCGATGTCTTCATCACGGAGGCGACGTTCGCCTTGCCGGTCTTCCATCATCCCTCCGATGTGGGCGAGGCGGCCAAGTTGCTGCGCTCCGTCGCCACCTTTCCCGAGCGCACTCATCTGGTGGGCGTGTACGCGCTGGGCAAGTGCCAGCGGGTCATCACGCTTCTGCGCGCGGCCGGATACGACAAGAGGATCTGGCTGCACGGCGCACTGGCCTCTCTCTGCAAGCTCTACGAAGACAACGGCATCGCCCTCGGCGACACGGCGCTGGTGTCCGACGCCATCCTTGAGACCTTCCGCGGCGCCATCGTGCTCTGCCCGCCCTCGGCCATGGCCGACCGCTGGTCACGGCGTTTTGCCGACCCGATCCCCGCCATGGCCTCGGGCTGGATGGGCGTTCGCGCCCGTGCCCGGCAGCGCGGCGCCGAGCTGCCGCTGATCATCTCCGACCACGCCGACTGGAGCGAGCTGACCCAAACCCTGAAGGACGTCGGCGCGCCCAAGGTCTGGGTGACCCACGGCCGCGAAGAGGCGCTGGTGGCCTATGCACGCTCGATCGGCATCGACGCCGAGGCACTACATCTCGGCGGCCGCGAGGAAGAGGACGAGTCCTAGTGCAGGCCTTCGCCCGCCTCCTCGATTCGCTCTCCTTCCAGCCCGCGCGCAACGCCAAGCTGCGACTGATCGAGGCCTATCTGCGCGAGACACCCGATCCCGACCGTGGCTGGGCACTGGCGGCATTGACCGGCGGGCTCGACTTCGCCGCCGCCAAGCCCGCGCTGCTGCGCAGTTTCGGTCAGGAAAAGATCGGCGAGGAACTGTTCGGCCTGTCCTACGACTATGTCGGCGACCTCGCGGAAACCCTGGCGCTGATCTGGGAGACCAAGGCCGACGCTGGCCCGCCGCCCACCTTGAGCGAAGTGGTCGAGACCCTGCAGCGCGCCACCAAGACCCAAACACCGGCGATCCTGAAGCGCTGGCTCGACGAACTCGATTCGACCGGCCGCTGGGCCCTCCTGAAGCTGCTGACCGGCGCACTGCGCATCGGCGTTTCGGCGCGGCTGGCCAAGCAGGCCGTGGCCAACATCGGCGACCAGCCGGTGGCGGAGGTCGAGGAAGTCTGGCACGGCCTCTCCACACCCTATCGGCCGCTATTCGATTGGCTGACGGCCGGCGGCCCCAAGCCCGCGTCCAACATGGGTGGCGCGTTCCTCTCGCCGATGCTGGCCAATCCGATCGACCGCGCCGAAATCGATACGCTCGATCCCGCGCACTTTCGTGCCGAATGGAAATGGGATGGCATCCGCGTGCAGATCGCCTCCTCTGGCGGCACGAAGCGGCTCTACAGCCGCGCCGGCGAGGATGTCTCCGGTGCCTTTCCCGACATCGTCGAGGCAATCGATTTCGAGGGCGTGTTCGACGGCGAACTCTTGGTGCGTCGCGAGGAGGCGATCGCGCCGTTCAACGACCTACAGCAGCGCCTCAACCGCAAGACCGTGACGGCCAAGATGCTGAAAGAGCATCCTGCGCATGTAAGGCTGTACGACGTGCTGTGGCTGGACGGCGAGGATCTGCGCGCGCTCACCTTCGACGAACGGCGCGCCCGGCTCGAAGCGTGGATGGGCGAACACCCTCGCGCGCGCTTCGATGTCTCGCCGCTGGTGCGCTTCACCGATTGGGCCCACCTCGCGACCTTGCGCGAGGAGATGCGCCAGGACGGCATCGAAGGGCTGATGCTGAAGCGCAGCGACAGCCCCTATCTCGCCGGCCGGCCCAAAGGTCCGTGGTTCAAGTGGAAGCGCGATCCGATGCTGGCCGACTGCGTGATGATGTACGCCCAGCGCGGCCACGGAAAACGCAGTTCCTTCTATTCCGACTATACGTTCGGCGCGTGGCGTGACGCGGCCGAAGGCAAGCGAGAACTCGCGCCGGTCGGCAAGGCCTAC
Organism: Enhydrobacter aerosaccus; assembly: GCA_903832005.1. Classification (GTDB taxonomy): domain Bacteria; phylum Pseudomonadota; class Alphaproteobacteria; order Reyranellales; family Reyranellaceae; genus Reyranella; species Reyranella aerosaccus_B. The sequence goes on from CAIKZO010000003.1 coordinate 28,933, forward strand.
TTCGGCTTCACCGATGAAGAGCTGCGCTGGCTCGACAAGTGGGTGCGCGACCATACGACCAACCGCTTCGGCCCGGTGCGCGAGGTCGAGCAGCAGCTCGTGCTCGAAGTGGCCTTCGACGGCGTCGCGCGCTCGACGCGTCACAAGTCGGGCGTGTCGCTGCGCTTCCCGCGCATCAATCGCATACGCACTGACAAGCCCGCCGCCGAGGCCGATACGGTCGACAACCTGCTGCGTCTCGTGCCATGACGCCGTGATGCCTGAAACCCTCGCCGGCACGCTCCCCCCGCAGACCCACACCCAGACGATCGACCGTCGCAAGGCGCTGGGAAAATCGCTGCGCGAGAAGTGTGACCGCCGCAGTCACGCAACCTGGTCGCCCGCGCCCGATCGCCGCGATCCCGTCGAAATCCTGATCGAGCAGGGCACGTCACGGCTGCAGCAACTGCTGCCGCTGCGCTATGCCCGCATGAGGGTGTCGCCCTTTGCCTTCCTGCGCGGAGGTGCAGCCGTCATGACGGCGGACCTCGCCGCGACGCCCAACAGCGGCCTGATGGTGCAGGCGGCAGGCGACTGTCACTGCATGAACTTCGGCGGCTTCGCGACGCCCGAGCGGCGGCTGGTGTTCGATCTCAACGATTTCGATGAGACCGCCGTCGCGCCCTGGGAATGGGATCTCAAGCGGCTGGCGGCAAGCTTTGTCGTGGCGACGTTCGACGCTCTCGACAAGGATGCGCGCCTCGATCTCGCCCGGCTCGTCTCGAGCAGCTATCGCACCACCATGATCGACATCGCGTCGAAGCCGGTCCTCGAGTCCTGGTATCGCGGCCTGGTGATCGACAGTGCGGAGACCGCCGAGGCGTTCGGCATCGGCGCACCCGCGATCCGCAAGGCGCGTGACTTCCTCACCCATGGCAACAGCATCGACATCCACCGCCGTCCGGAAACCGGCATGAACGTCGAGCCGCACATCCAGGACGAACCGCCCCTCGTCTACCATCCGACCGCAGAGCAGGCTGTGGCGTTCGAGGCCGCGGTCAAGGCGATGCTGGTCGACTATGCCACTTCGCTCACGCCGGAACGGCGCACCTTGCTGGAGCGCTACCGGCGCACGGATGCCGCCTACAAGGTGGTGGGCGTCGGTTCCGTGGGAACGATGTGCGGCGTCGTGATGATGGTCTCGGGCAGCGGCGAAATCCTGAACCTGCAGTTCAAGGAAGCCACACAATCGGTGCTCGAGCCCTTTGCAGGCCCAAGTCCGTACGCCCATCACGGCGAGCGGGTCGTCCGCGGGCAACGCCTGCTGCAGGCTTCCAGCGACATTCTCCTGGGCTTCGGGACAGGCCCGACCGGCCGGCACATCTATGTCCGCCAGCTGCGCGACGCCAAGGTGAAGCCGGCGCTCGAAACCATGTCGGCCCGGCATTTCCGGCGCTACGCCGCGACCTGCGGCGAGGCCCTGGCTCGCGCCCATGCTCGTACTGCCGACGCCGTCGTCCTCGCGTCCTACCTCGGCCGGGGCACTGCGTTCGACGAGTCGACCGGTGCTTTCGCGGTGGCCTACGGCAAGCAGACCGAGCAGGACCATGCGGCCCTCGAAAAAGCCATTAAATCCGGCCGTTTGACGGCGTCCAACGACCCGTCATAGAGACCATTAGCCCCTTGCAGCGCCACTGCGTCATCCCCATTATCCGGGCGTCATGATCGACCCCTTTGGCCGGCACATTTCCTACCTGCGCGTTTCGGTGACGGATCGCTGCGATTTCCGCTGCGTCTATTGCATGGCCGAGGACATGACGTTCCTGCCCAAGGCCGAGGTGCTGAGCCTCGAGGAACTGGAGCGGCTGTGCAGCGCCTTCGTGCGCCGCGGCGTGCGCAAGCTGCGCATGACCGGCGGCGAGCCGCTGGTGCGCAAGAACGTGATGTCGCTGTTCCGCGGCCTCGGCAAACACCTCGACTCGGGCGCGCTCGACGAGCTCACGCTGACGACCAACGGCAGCCAGCTCGCAAAGTACGCCAAGGAGCTTGCGGCGATCGGCGTGAAGCGCGTGAACGTTTCGATGGACACGCTCGATCCGGTGAAGTTCCGCGAACTCACGCGCTGGGGCGACCTCGACCAGGTGATGCGCGGGCTCGACGGCGCCCAGGACGCGGGTCTGCAGATCAAGATCAACGCGGTGGCGCTGCGTGGCGTCAACGACGGCGAATTCGAGGAGCTGATCCGCTGGAGCCACGGCCGCGGCATGGACCTCGTCTTCATCGAAGTGATGCCGATGGGCGAGATCGGCGGCGAGGCGCGGCTCGACCAGTACCTGCCGCTGTCGATGGCGCGCACCGAGATCGCGCGGCACTTCACCCTGAACGAGAGCGACTACCGTACCGGCGGCCCGGCACGCTACTTCACCGTTGCGGAGACTGGCGGCCGGCTGGGCTTCATCACGCCGCTCACCCACAATTTCTGTGAAAGCTGCAATCGCGTGCGGCTGACCTGCACCGGCACGCTTTACATGTGCCTCGGCCAGGACGACGCGGCCGATCTGCGGGCGCCGCTGCGGGCATCGGAAAGCGACCAGCTGCTCGACCAGGCAATCACCGACGCGATCGCGCGCAAGCCCAAGGGCCACGATTTCATGATCGACCGCCGCCATACGGCGCCAGCCGTGCGCCGCCACATGAGCGTTACTGGCGGCTGATCGCAACGTCTCGACGCGCCCCCAGCATCAGTGCGCTAGTGTGTAATTTTGTTGCGCGCAGGGGGTGGCGGAATCCGGTACAAAACGGCTGAAAGCCCTGTGGCATCAGCATCCGAGGTGTCCCAGGATTTCGGTGCACGTCGCGTCATTTTTCCGAGCCGAGAGAAGCCGCTCTAGACCTCCGTCGCTAACCCGCTCGTCGTATCCGCCGACTTGATCGCCGCCCGCCGCACCGCCTCTCGGTGGGAGATGTAGAGCGCGCTGGCGAAGATCACGGCGGCGCCGACGAAGGTCCAGACATCGGGTTGCTGGAAGAACAGGAAGTAGCCCAGCAGCGCGTTCCACAGGAGCGACAGGAATCCGATCGGCTGCAGCAGCGTGATGTCCGCCAGCTGATAGCCGTTCTGCTGGCAGATATGACCGACCGTGCCGGTGAGGCCGGCGGCGAAGAACCAGACGAGATCGCCCCAGGCCGGCGTCTCCCAGAAATAGAGCGCGACGGGAAAGGCCGACAACACGATGGTCAGGTGCTGCCAGATCACGATCGTGTTGGCGCGCTCCGTGCGGGCCAGCGCCTTGGAGATGATGTTCGAGGCCGAGAAGATCGGCGTCGACACCAGGATGCAGATCGCGCCGTAGCCAAGGTCACCGACGCCCGGCCGGATGATGATCATAGCGCCGGCGAATCCGACGAGCACCGCCATCCAGCGACGCAGCCGAACCTTCTCGCCCAGGAACATCGCGGCGCCCATGGTGACGAAGATCGGGCCGGTGAAGCCCAGCGCCGTCACGCTGGCCAGGGTCGTGAGCGGCAGGCCGATGAACCACAGGAACATGCCGCCGGCGTGGATGGCACCGCGGAACATGTGGAGCGGCAGCCGGTCGGTGCGCATGGTGCGGCGGATACCGAGCTTCAGCACCAGCGGAACAAGCACCAGCGTTCCGAAGAAATAGCGCATGAACGCCATCACATAGGGATTGAGGTGCTGCGAGGGGATGAGCGTGAAGACGTTCAGCAGCGCGAACGACACGCCCGACAGGCCGACCCAGAGGATGCCGCGCAGGTTTGGCGAGAGCGCGGACCAGCGGGCGAGCAGCGAGGAAATCACATCGCCACTATGTCATACCGACTGCAGTCGCGTGAGGGGCTAATCCCCGCCGGTCGCCGCAATCGTCTGTATATTTTTGGCAGGCGGTACGGACGGTTCCACGTCCTCGCCGCGCAGGCCCGCGACCAGATCGACCAGCCGCTCGATATAGGCGTCGTGGATGTCCAGCGCCCGCGTATGCGCTGCGGTATTGGCGAGGTAGTCGCGGCAGGCGCCACGACGGCCCTCGGCGAAGGCGATGTGGTGAGCAGCGCGCTCGATCGGCAGGTCGCCGCAATACTGGCAGTGGCTGGGATCGACCACGAAGGTGACGGCGTTGACGATCCGGCCGTCACGCAGCTTCGCCGGCACCCAGCGCGCCTTGTAGATGCCGGACAGCATCTCGCGGTTCCACAGGATGGCGAGTTCGCTCCGGACCTGATTTGGCGCGATGCGATAGGCGATGCCTTCGCAGCTTCCGCCGTCTTCGAGGCCCAGCATCAGGCCCGGCAGCTCGGGCGTGCCGCGGCCCAGCGGCACCCAGAAACAGAAGGACCGGCGCCAGCCCTCGACGTGACAGGGCGAAGCCTCGGCGAATTCGAGCGCCGGATTCCACATCAGCGAGCCGTAGGCGAACACCCAGGCTTCCTCGCCGGGCCGATACCGATCGAGCGCTTCCTTGAGGCTGGCTTCGCGCTCTTCCTGGGTGAGGAAGAAGTCGTAGCCCGCCTTGCGCGCGTCCGCGACGATCTGCTCGATCCGCTCGGGGCTGAGTTCGTCGCGCCTGATCAAGGCCGGGTCCCGCTCAGTTGCCGTAGACGATGGACATGGTCTCGGCCACGCAAGCGGGCCGTTCCTGTCCCTCGATTTCAATGGTCATCTCGTTGGTGAGGCGGATACCACCGTTCTTCATCGGGTCGGCCGCCAGCAGCTTGGCGCGCGCCCGCACCTTCGAGCCGGCCGGCACGGGGCTGGTGAAGCGCACCTTGTTGCAGCCGTAGTTGATGCCGTTGCGAACGTTGTTGATGTGAGTGATCTGGTGGTTGAGCATCGGGATCAGCGACAGCGTGAGGAAGCCGTGGGCGATCGTCTTGCCGCCCGGCATGTCCTTCTTCGCGCGCTCGACGTCGACGTGGATCCACTGATGATCGCCGGTCGCCTCGGCGAACTGGTCGATCCGCGCCTGGGTGACCTCGACCCAGTCGCTCACGCCGATCTCCTGACCGACGTACTTGTGCATCTCGCTCGGGTGGGAAAACTCACGCTTTGCCATTTCCAGCCTCGATGATTCTTATTGCCGCGAAGATGCAAATAACCAACAACGCCAAGTGTTTATAATCTTCCCATGATCCGATCGATCCCCTTATCGGGTGCCATTTGTAGCGATCGGGTCCCATTTGTATCGTCGCCTGCTTCCTCTCGTCGAGCGAGCGGCAAAAATGCACAGGAGCGGCACCATCATGGTGTATGAGATTTCACCTTAACCACAGCACCTAGATCTTTTCGGTCTCGCCGGCCTTGGGTTGCCACGTCATCAAGCGCCGTTCGATGGCGCCGACGACAGCGTCGAGAACCAGCGCGAAGATCGTCAGCACGACGATTCCCGCGAACACTGTGTTGATATCAAAGGTGCCCTCGGCCTGGAGGATCAGGTAACCGACACCCTTCGCCGAGCCCAGGTACTCGCCCACCACCGCGCCGACAAAGGCCAGGCCCACGGCATTATGCAGGCTGGCGAACACCCAGCTCATGGCCGACGGCAGGTAGATCGAGCGCAGCAGCTGGCGCTTCGAGGCGCCCAGCATGCGCGCATTGGCCAGCAGGACGGGGCTCACTTCGCGCACGCCCTGGTAGACGTTGAAGAAGACCACGAAGAAGACCAGCGTGACGCCCAGCGCCACCTTCGACCAGATGCCGAGGCCGAACCACACCGCGAAGATCGGCGCCAGCACGACGCGCGGCATCGAGTTGAAGCCCTTGATGTAGGGCTCCATCACCGCCGATGCGGTGTTCGACAGCGCCAGCCACAGGCCGATGCCGAGGCCGGCGACCGCGCCGATGACGAAACCCAGGATGGTCTCCAGCAGGGTGACACCCAGGTGGACGAAGATCTCGCCCGTCACGACCCAGTCGACGATCGCCCAGAAGACCTTGACCGGCTCGCCGAAGAAGAAGGCCGCCTGGTTGTCCCGCTCGAAGAAGAACGGCGGCACGAGACCGGGCGTGGTCAGCGCATGCCACAGTAGCAAGAGCGCAACGAAGACCGCGAACTGCACTGCCCGCAGTCGCACGTCAGGCCACCTTCTGCTGTTGGTAGGCCTTCAACACCTCTTCCTTCATCGCGCCCCAGATCTCCTTGTGGAGCGCCAGGAACGCGGGCGTCATGCGGATCTCCGACACGTCGCGCGGCCGCGGCAGGTCGATCTTGAAGTCGCCGATCGGATGCGTGCCCGGGCCCGCCGAGAGCACGACGACGCGATCGGAGAGCGCGATCGCTTCCTCGAGATCGTGGGTGATGAACAGCACGGACTTCCGGTCCTCGGCCCACAAGGCCAGCAGCTCGTTCTCCATGAGCTGGCGCGTCTGTACGTCGAGCGCCGAGAACGGCTCGTCCATCAGCAGGATGTCGGGGCTAAGGATCAGCGTCTGGGCAAGCGCCAGGCGCTTCCTCATGCCGCCCGACATCTGGTGCGGATAACGATCGCCGAAACCGGCGAGACCGACCCGGCGCAGCCACTCTTCGCCCTGCTTCAACGCTTCGGCGCGCGCGACGCCCCGAAACAGGAGGCCGGCGATGACATTCTCGATGCCGGTGCGCCACGGCATCAGCGCGTCGGCCTGGAACATGTAGCCCGCGCGCCGATTGACGCCGTTGGCGGCCACCAGTTCCTCGCCGTACACCTTGATCGAACCCGACGAAGGGCCAAGCAAGCCCGCTGCGACGTTGAGCAACGTCGACTTGCCGCAGCCGGTGGGACCGACGACCGAGACGAATTCACCCGCCCCCACCGTCAAGGTCGCATGTGAGACCGCCGTGTAGGCAGCACCACCTTCACGGGCGGCGAAGCGGCAGGTGATGTCATCCAGCGCCAGCGCCGGAGCGTTGTTCGTGGCCACGTGTCGGCCCTACGCGTGCTTGGTGGCTTTGGCGGCGAACTCGTTGGTCCAGGTGTCCGCGAGCTTGATCTTGGCCTTGTCGGCCTCGAGCTTGGGGTCGGCCGAGAGCAGGAACTTCAGGCAGTTCTCCTGGCCGCCGTCCGGCATCATGCCGTCCGGAGAGATCGTCTCGCGCACGCCCGCGAACGACTTCTCGTAGATCGGCTGGTCGCCCAGCAGATATTCCTTCGGCACCGTCTTGGCGACATCGGCGGGCGACGCCGTCTGCAGCCACGCGTCGGCGGCGACGATCGCATTGGTGAGCGCCTGCGTGGTGTTCGGGTTCTTGGTCAGGAAGCCCGGCTGGGCATAAAGGCAGGCGGCGGGATAGGCGCCGCCGAATATGTCCTGGTTGCCCTTCGCGGTGCGCGTGTCGACCACGATCTGGATCTCGCCCTTCTCCTGCAGCATGGTCAGCGCCGGATCGGTCTGGGAGATGCCGTCGACCTGGCCCTTCTCGATCGCGGCCACCACGGTGGCGCCCGCGCCAACGCCGATCGCCACGAAGTCCTTTTCCTTGAGGCCACCCTTGGCCGCCCAGCCGATCAGCAGCATGTGCGTCGACGAACCCGGCGCGCTCACGCCGAACTTCATGCCCTTGATGTCGGCCGGCCCCTTCACCCTAGCGGCGACGTCCTTGCGCATGCCGATGGCGATCTGCATGCCACGGCCCATCAGCGCGAAGCCCTTGATGGCCTGTCCGCGCTGCTGCATGCGGATCGTGTGCTCGTAGGCGCCCGCCGTCACGTCGACGCTGCCGCCCATCAGGGCTTCGAGCGACTTCGAACCGCCCTGGAAATCGTTGATCTCGACGTCAAGGCCGGCGTCCTTGAAGAAGCCCTTCTTCTCCGCGATCGTGAGCGGCAGGTAATAGAGGGCCGACTTGCCGCCGACCGCCAAGGTCAACTTGGTCTTCTCAGGCTTGTTCTGTGCACGCGCGACATAAGGCGCTGCGATGAGGGCCGGGACAGCCGCCAGAACCGCGCGGCGCGGCAAATGAAGCTTGGTCATCGTGATTCCTCCGGTAAAGGCTTGTTGGCGCGGAGAGTGCCGCAAGGCCACGCCTGCTTCAACCTATGTGCTGTCGCACCCCGGCTTCCTCATAGGCGGTACAGCACACGATCCGCCAGATTCCGTCGTTGCGGCGCAGGCTGTAGCCGGTGCGAAATCGCCAGCTCGGCCGGCCTTCCGAACGCTCGATCGTCCAGACGACGTCGGCCGCGGCATGTCTCTCGCCCTGCGGCAGCAGCCGCTCGACTGTAAAATGCGCCGACGCGAAGCCGTTGCGGGAATAGAAAGCCATCAGCTCTCTCATCGCCTGCTGGAGCTGGTCATCGGTCGCCCACAGGGTCGTCTCCTGCTGCATGAGCAGGCTGGGCACAGCGATGTGGCGCGCGACAGCGGTCGGGTCGCCGCTATTGTAGGCGTCGCGATAGCTGGCGAAGAACTGCTCCACCTGCTCGCGCAGCGTCTCGCCTATTTGAATGTCCGCTCCTGCCACCACGGAAAGTAGGACGGCATGCCGCTCGTCACCTTCATGGGGAAGCGGGCCGGCCGCTTTTCGAGGAAAGCTGTCACGCCCTCCTTCACGTCGTCCGATTTGCCGCGCGCATAGATGCCCTTGGAATCGACTTTGTGCGCTTCCATCGGATGGTCGGCACCCAGCATTTTCCAGATCATCTGGCGGTTGAGCGCCACCGACACGGGCGCGGTGTTGTCAGCGATCTCGCGCGCCAGCGCATAGGCCGCCGGCAGCAGCTCGTCGGGCTTGTGGATCGAGCGCACGAGCCGGCCCTTGAGCGCCTCTTCGGCCGGGAAGACACGACCGGTCATCACCCATTCGAGGGCCTGCTGCGGTCCGACGAGGCGCGGCAGGAACCAACTCGAACAGGCTTCCATCACGATGGCGCGGCGCGTGAACACGAAGCCATAGCGCGCCGCCTCCGACGCCAGACGAATATCCATGGCGAGTTGCATGGTCACGCCGACACCGACGGCCGGCCCGTTGCAGGCCGCGATCGTGGGCTTCAACACGTCGTAGAGCCGCAAGGTGAACAGACCACCACCGTCGCGATGACCGTCGAGACCGGGATCGACCGGTCCGCGGTTTTCAGCGTTGAACGTGTTGGCGCCGCCCGAGAGATCGGCGCCTGCGCAGAAGCCGCGGCCGGCGCCGGTGAAGACGATGGCGCGCACGTCGTCGTCGCGATCGGCCTTGTCCATCGCATCGAGCAGTTCCGACAGCATCTTGCCGGTGAAGGCATTGAGCTTGTCCGGGCGGTTCAAGGTGACGGTGAGGATGCCGTCCTTCACCTCGTATTTGATCTGCTCGTAAGTCACCGGCGTTACCTCAATGCTGATTGATCAGGGCGACGCCGCCCATGATGAGCGCGATCCCGCCGATCTGCTTGATGCCAAACGGCTCGCCGAACAGGAAGTGCCCCATCACCGCCACGATCGCGTAGGACAGCGACACGCTGGGAAAGGCCACGGACACCGGGATCTTGCGCAGCGCGAACATGTACAGGAAGGCTGCCGCACCGTAGAGCGCGAGACCCATCAGGCTCGACGGACGCAGGATCTGCTCGACCAGCGTCGGCGCATTGGCGCCGGCCTTGAGCAGCATCTGGCCCGCGATCCCGGCCAGGATGCCGATCCCCAGCACCACGTAGTAGGTCATCATCGTCAGAGACTCCGGTCGAGATGGTGGGGTTGGCCGGCGGCGTGCGTGCCCGCGGTGGGGCGTTCGATCGCGAGACCATCGGCGCCGCGGGTAAAGACTTGGCGCACGAGATACTGCGGCTTGCGGTTCACCGCGAGGAACATGCGGCCGAGATATTCGCCGATCAAGCCGATGACGACGAGCTGCACGCCCGCCAGCACCAGCACCGCCACCATCAGCGAGGCCCAGCCCTGTGGCGGCTGGTTGGCCGACACCGCCTCGGCGACGACGATGATCGCTGAAAGCGCGCCCAGGGCGCCGAAGGCGATGCCGAACAGTGTCGCGAAGCGCAGCGGAATGACCGAGAAATTGAGGAACATCGACAGCCACAGGCGGAACAGCCGCGCCAAGGTGTAGTTCGAGCGCCCCTCGCTGCGCGGCAGATGGTCGACCTGCAGGCGGCCCCAGTTGCGCGTCACCTGGAAGACCAGCCCGTCGATATAGGGATAGGGGCCGGAGTAGCCAGCGGTGATGTTCTCGCGCACGAAGGCCGACACGCAGCGGAAGCTCGAGAGATAGAGGCCCTTCGGCTTGTCGATCAGGTGATCGGCGCACCAGTTGGTGAAGCGACTGCCCATGTTGCGCCACGCCGCGTGCTTTTTCTCGGCGTAGTAGGTGTAGACGACGTCGTAGTCGCCATCGCGCGCATATTCGAACAGGCGCTTCACCTCGCTAGGCGGGTTCTGCAGATCGTCGTCCATGGTGATGGCATAGGCGCCGCGCGCACGCGTGAGGCCAGCCATCACCGCGTTGTGCTCGCCGAAATTGCGCGACAGGCTCAGCACCGTGACCGGCGCGCCGGGTTCGGCCGCGAGCTTCTTGCAGACATCGAGACTGTTGTCGGGACTGCCGTCGACCACCAGCACGATCTCGAGCCCGCCCGCGATCTCGAGCGCGCGCAGGGCGGCCACCAATTCGCCCACGGTCGCGGCGCCGTTGTAGACGGGAACGACGATGGAGAGCGCGGGAGAGTCACTCATCGCGGGCCGCCACCACCAGGAGAGAACCGCCAAACGGCAGGCTGAGACCGGCCGCGATCGCCGCACGTTCGAGGCCGAGCGCCGTGGAGAACAGGGCGTCGAGCCATTTCGGATAGTCGCGCACGTCGCTCGCGCGATCGTCGCTGCCGATCAGCCGGTGCAGGAGCATCAGGGGAAACAAGAGTGTGTTCCAGTAAGTCAATCTCAGGAGACGAAAGCCGTGGCCGGCGAGCAGTGCGCGCGCCTGGCCCCGTGTGAAGCGGCGTACATTGTGCACGCGCTTGTCATGTGCCGACAACAGCCAGTCGTAGGCCGGCAAATTGAAAACCGCGATCGCGCCGGGCTTCAGACAGCGATGCGCCTCGGCCAGTGCCCGCGCCGGATCGACACCGCCATGGCACAGCACGTCGAGCGAGACATAGGCGGCCAGCGAACCGTCGCCGAGCGGCATTTCGTTGACCGAGCCGGAAACGACGGGCCGGCCGGCCTTGGCGGCGGCCATCGCGGCGGCAGCGCCGTCGTATTCGAGACCGATCGTCGGATGGCCGGCAACGCCTACACCAAGCCGCGCCAGCATGCCGCCCGTGCCGCAGCCTGCATCCAGCGCCGGGCCCGATGCGACGGAACGCGCCAGGGCGCGCGCCAATTCGGCGGCCACCAGCGTGCGCAGGCCTCGATACCACCACATGCGATCCTCGACCGCGTGCATGCGCTCGTATTCAGCCTGCTCCAATTGCGCCTCCTCCTTCCACTTATGATATCTTCGCCGGGCCTTGCAAACCGCCGCCACCAAACCGCCCAGTTTTTCGCCCCGCATCGAGCGCCTGTTGCTGGTGCCGCTGTTCGCCCTGCCGGCCCTGTGGCTGGTGGGTTACTTCTTCCCGCCGATCAACCACGACGTGGCCGTCCTGCTCGACGTCTCGGGCCGCTGGGTCGCGGGCGAGAGGCTTTACGTCGACGTGATCGACGAGAACCTGCCGCTCACCTTCATTCTGCACGCCATTCCCGTCCTGACGGCCAAAGTCCTGCCGGGCGATGCCACCTTCTGGTTCACCGCCTGGGTCGTGGCCGGTATCGCCGGTTCCTTCATCGCCTGCCAACGCCTGGTGCGGAAGATCCCGTCGGCCGACCATGCGTTGACCGAAGGCCTGTTGCCGCCGGTGCTGCTGTTCCTGTTCACCGTCCTGCCCAACGAGCATTTCGGGCAGCGCGAGCACATCATGTTCGTGGCCTGCGCGCCTTACCTGCTGGCCTCGATGGCGCGCTCCGAGGGCGTCACCTTGTCGACCCGCTCGGCGCTCGCCATCGGCCTGGTCGCGGGTGTCGGCCTCGCCCTCAAGCCCTACTTCCTCGCCATCCCGGCCGCGGTCGAGCTCTATCTGCTGATCCATCGCCGCTGGAAGGCGACCTTCACCGACCTGATCCCGTGGTCGATCCTGGCCGTGGCGACGGCGCACCTCGTGCTGATGTACACGGTCTTCTCGACCTTTGGCCGCTTCGTGATGCCGCTCGCCATCGAGTCCTACGCGCCGATCGGCGACCAGGGCTGGCGGCAGGTGCTAGTCAGCAACGTGATGGCGCCGACCCTGCTGGCGCTGCTGATCCTGGGCGCCTTCGCGGTCTTCCTCACCCGCACCCTCGCCGCCCGCGTGCTGCTGGCCTTTGGCATTGGGGCGGCGATCGCGGCCATCGCGCAGGCCAAGGGCTGGCCCTATCACGTGCTGCCCGCGCTCTCAGTGGCGATCCTGCTGGCGGCCTTCACCCTGTCGCAGACGATCGACCGCTACCTGCCGATCAGCCGCAGCGGCCATCGCCTACCTGTCGCCGTGATCTCGGCCACGCTGATGGTGCTGCTCTACTTCCAGGCCGCGCTCTACACGCCGCCCTTCTACAAGCAGCGCGAATACAACGACTCGATCGGCGGCGTGCTGCGCCACATCGTCGAACAGAACGCGCCGCACCGCACGATCATGACCTTGTCACCCGGCATCTATCCGTTCTGGCCGATGCTGAACTACATCCACGGCCGCATGACCATGCGCTTCCTGTCGATGTGGGTGATCCAGGGCGTCTATGCGAGCTGCGAGGATTTCCCCGCGCTCTACAATGCGCCCGACGACATGGGCGACACCGAGAAGTTTGTGTTCGATGCCGTCTCCGACGATTTCGCCAAGGGCAAGCCCGACCTGCTGATCGTCGACCAGATCCCCGGCATGCCGCGCTGCCAGGGCAAGGTCTTCGACTATCTAGAATACTTCCAGCAGAACAAGGGCTTTGCCGACGCCTTCGAGGGCTACGAGCACCTGATGGACTTCGACCGCTACAAGATCTTCAGGCGGAAGAAGAGGTAGTTACTCCCACTTGCCGACGGCCTTGGCGCGCATCGCCTCGGGGATCTTGTCGATCTCGGGCACCTTGAAGACACCGGACGCGACCAGCACGATCTCGGCGCCGCACATCAAGTCGCAGCTGCAGAAGCAGAAATTGAGCGTGCGCCGGGCGATCCGCGCGGTGCCTTCGAGCCACTGTCCAAGCTTCGCGCCGCGCACGAACTCGGTGCTGAGCGACACCGTGGGATGCGGCCAACGGATGCCGGTGGCATGGCCCGAACCCACACCCATCACCATGTCGGCCACCGTGACCAGCAGGCCGCCGTGCGCCCAGCCCATCGGGTTGCCGTGACGTGGCTCGAGCGGCAGGCCGATGCGGATCTTGTCGCCTTCCACCTTGTACCAGAGCGGACCGACCAGCCCGACGAAGTCGTCGCGCACGTCGAGCGGACGGAAGCCCTCAGGCACCAGCGGATGGGTCATGTCGGCATTCCATCCTGGGAAGCGGCGAGTGCGTCGAGCGTGGCGCGCACGGCCGGATCGAACGGCGTGCTGCGATGGGTCGCCTCGTCGAGCGACACCATGATCACCTTCTGCACCGCTGTGCAGTGGCCCTTGTCGTCGAACAGGGCCTGACCGATCACGCACTTGCGGTCGTGCGCCTCGGTGATACGCGCGCACGCGGTCGCAATGCCAGGAAAGAACATCTGGCGCTTGAAGTCCGCCTCGATGCGGCCGATCACCATCCGGAAGCGCGGCAGACCTTCCCGCACGATGAGCCGCAGATACGAGACGCGTGCATTCTCCAGCAGCTCGATGAAGGCGCCGTTGTTCACGTGGCCGTTGGCATCGAGATCGGCGAAGCGCAGGTTTTCGGTGGTGGCAAATCCGTAGGTGCCACGGTCAGCAAGATCGACAGTCATTTACGCTACAAACTCCACAGTCAGGTCAGCGGCTTGCGAGGGCGCGACCAGCAGGCGGCCGGCATCGGGCTTCACGTATTTCACGCCATTCTCGTTCAGCAAAGCCTCGCAGGTCGCCAGGCTGTGCACGCGCAGGCTGAGCAGCGCCGGATGATCGCCCGGCCGCACCGGCGTGATGCCCGGATAGCGCGCGAGATAGTCGGCGCGCGGCAGGTAGCGCACCGGCTGCGTGCCGGTATCGACGATGAGGCCGTTGCCTTCGGTCTTCACGGCGCCCTTGCCGAAATACTTCTCGAGCTCGGGCGCCCATTTCGCCGGCTGCTCCGCGATCACCGTCACGCCCGCGATCGCGTGCGCGGTGTTGGGATGCTTTGCCCACTCGGCGCGATAGACGAATTGCGGCGTCAGGTGCTCACAGACGAAGAAGCCGACGACCGGCATGTTGGTCTTGGGAATACGGATGGTGCGGAACGCCGCGTGCTCGATCTTGCCGGCAACCTCGACGGCGCGGTCGAACGGCAGCGGCGCGTCCGGATTGAGACCCGCCGCCTTGAAGGCCTCGTAGGCGATGTCGGCGCCGTCGGTCGCCAAGGCCACGTTGGCGAGGCCGCCGCCCCCCTTGATCCACTCGCGACGCTCGGCGTTGAACTCGGTCGGCTCGACGATGCCCAGGATCTCGAAATAGTCCGTGTCGAAGATCATGAGCTGGTTGGCGGTACCGAGCTTCTTGTGAAAGCCGCGCGGCTGGACCTGGAAGCCCAGCTTCTTGTAGGCGGCCTCGGCCGCATCGATGCCATCGACCATGACGACGACATGGTCGAGACCCTTCACCGCTTTCTTCATGCCGGCTTCCTTCGCACGATCATCATCCCCTTGGCCGTCAGGACATCCTCGCCCTTCTGATTGGTGGCGCCCCACTGCTCGTGGATCACGCCGATTGTGGGCTTGCTCTTGGACGGCACCTTGCCGACGCATTCGATCCAGGCGGTCAGCGTGTCGCCGGGACGCACGGGCTTCAGCCAGCGCAGCTCGTCGACACCGGGCGAGCCCATCGCCGTACGCGGATCAGCGTAATTGTCGACCAGCAGGCGCATCAGCTTGGAAGCAACGTGCCAGCCCGAGGCGATGATGCCACCGAACATCGAGCCTTTGGCCGCCTCACGATCGATATGGAAGCTCTGCGGGTCGAATTGCACGGCGAAGTCGACGATCTCCTGCTCGGTGAAGCTCGTGGAGCCCAGCGGGAATCTCTCGCCGACGGTGTAGTCTTCCCAGTAACGCGGTTCGCTCATTGCCATCGAAGATGCGGCGCGACGATCAGTCTGACAAGGCCTGACCGAACCGCTTGGCGACCTCCTCCAGCATCACCTCCGTGGCGCCGCCGCCGATCGACTGCACGCGGGCATCGCGCGCCATGCGCTCGACCGCCGTCTCGCGCACGAAGCCCATGCCGCCGTGGAACTGCACGCAGTCGTACAGGACCTCGTTCACGAGATCGCCGGCCAACGCCTTCACCATGGAAACCTGGGCCACGCAGTCCTGCCCCTGCGCATCGAGCCACGCCGTCTGATGGACCAGCGCACGCGCCGCCTCGACCTCGGCCAGGCGCCGCGACAGGCGCTGGCGGATCGTCTGCTTGTCCCACAGCGGCCGGCCGAAGGCCTGGCGCTGGTTCACGTGATCGAAGGTGAGCCGGATCGCCTCGCGTGCCTCGGCCATCGCCATCGCGCCAATCACCAGTCGCTCGGTCTGGAAGTTGGCCATGATCGAATAGAAGCCGCGGTTTTCCTCGCCCAGCACGTTCTCGGCCGGCACCCGGCAATCCTCGAAGATCAGCTCGGCGGTGTCGGACGAGCGCCAGCCGGTCTTGTCGAGGGCACGACCGACGGAGAAGCCCGGCGTGCCCTTCTCGACGATGAACATGGTGATGGCGCGCGAGCCCTTGGCCTCGGGATCGGTGCGCGCGGCGATGAAATAGAGATCGCCCTTCACGCCATTGGTGATGAACATCTTGGTGCCGTTCAGCACGTAGTGATTGCCGTCGCGCACGGCGCGGGTGCGGATGCCGGCCACGTCGGAGCCGGCGCCGGGCTCGGTGACGCCGACGGCGGTGATCGTCTTTCCCGCCATCACGTCGGGCAGGTACTTCTCGAGTTGCCGCTTGGTGCCGAAGCGCACGAGGTGCGGGCTCGCCATGTCGGTATGGACCAGCACGGTGATGGCGAAGCCGCCGTGGGTCGAGCGGCCGACTTCCTCGGCCAGCACGACCGAGGCCCGCGCATCGAGCCCGGCGCCGCCCAGCGCCTCGGGCACGCGCAGGGAAAAGAGCCCTAATTCGCCCATTTGGCGCAGGACCTCGCGCGGTACGAAGCCTGCCTCCTCCCATTTTGGGCCATGGGGCCGGACCTGCTCATCGACGAAGCGGCGAAGCTGGCTGCGGATAAGGTCGTGTTCTTCGGTGAAAATGGGGTGGGACACCTGATTTTTCCCTTTTTGGGGCCCTTGACCCAGTTGCGAATGCCTCTTACCTTCTGTGTGCGAGTAATTCGCATCTGCATGGAAAGTACGTCAGGCCGTTCATGTATATCTGTATCTGCCGAGCCATTCGAGACCGCGATATCGACGCCGCCGTGCGCGCCGGCGCTCGCCGTCCCGCCGACGTCTTCAAGGCCTGTGGCCAGAGCCCCCAGTGTGGCGGCTGCGCCTGCGACATGCGCAAGCAGATCGAACAGACGATTGCCCGCGAGCAGGCTGCCCCGCAATCGATGCTGGCGGCCGCCGACTGACGCGCTGAGCGCGTCGTCCCAAGCTTCTTTCTAGTTAGTCTTCTTTGCCTTCGCCGATCTGGGTCTGCAGGTAGTTCTGCACGCCCACCTTGTCGATCAGGCCGATCTCGGTCTCGAGGAAGTCGATGTGCTCCTCGGCGTCCTCGAGGATGCGGACGGCGATCTCGCGGCTGACGTAATCCTTCTCAATCTCGAACAGCGTGATCGCGCTCACCACGTCGAGACGCGCCGCCGACTCGAGCTTGAGATCAGCCTTCAGGCACTCCGGCACGTTCTCGCCGATGTTGAGCCGGCCGAGATCCTGCAGGTTGGGCAGACCGTCGAGCATGAGGACACGCTGCATCAGCGTATCGGCATGCTTCATCTCGCCGATCGATTCTTCGTAGATCTTCTTGCCCAGCCGCTCGAAGCCCCAGTGCTTCATCATGCGGGCATGGAGGAAGTACTGGTTGATCGCGGTCAGCTCGTTCTTCAGGAGCTTGTTCAGGTCGGCGATGATCTTCGGACTTCCCTGCACGACGAACCTCCTCAAAACGCTGCGATGAAAACCTAAATACGCGCATCTTTTGCGGATGCAACCGTCGAGCGCGCGAGTGAGAACCGTTCGCTCAAAAAGATGGGGACGCGTGCAGCTAGTGAGAACTGTTCGCAGATTCCGCGATCCAACCGTTGCGACAATCCGACTTCACGACCGGCACCCATCCTTAACCGTTTACAGCTAGAGAGGTACTGCAACGTCGGCCTTCCGGCCGCGTTTACCCACGTCACAGGAGTCGCGTCATGACATTTGCCCCGATCAAGCTGCCTTACGAAGAGAACGCGCTTGAGCCCGTCGTCTCGGCCAAGACCATTTCGTTCCACTACGGCAAGCATCACAAGGCCTACGCCGACAACCTGAACAACCTGGTCAAGGGCACGCCGTACGAGAACGCCTCGCTCGAGGAGATCGTCAAGAAATCGGCCGGCAACGACAAGGAAAAGGGCATCTTCAACAACGCTGCCCAGGTGTGGAATCACGACTTCTACTGGCAGAGCATGACGCCGAAGGGCGGCGAGCCCACGGGCAAGATCGCCGACGCGCTGAAGGACAGCTTCGGCGGCGTGAAGGAATTCAAGGAAGCCTTCGCCAAGGCCGCTGTCGCCCAGTTCGGCGCCGGCTGGGCCTGGCTCGTGAAGGGCAAGGACGGCAAGCTCGAGATCACCACGACCTCGAATGCCGACACCCCGATCGCGCACGGCAAGACCGCGCTCTTCACCGCCGACGTGTGGGAGCACGCCTACTACCTGGATTACCAGAACCGCCGTCCCGACCACGTGAAGGATTGGCTCGACAAGCTCGCGAACTGGTCGTTCGCCGAGAAGAACCTCTAGAAACAACCACAGGAGACTTCGATGCTGGGCACCATTCTGCTGATCGTCCTGATCATCATTCTGATCGGTGCCTTGCCAACGTGGCCCTACAGCAGCGGCTGGGGTTACTACCCCAGCGGTGGCGCGGGCCTGATCGTCGTCATCCTGGTGATCCTGCTGCTGATGGGACGGATATAGCTCCCATCAGTAGCCGCTACCTTCAGTAGCGAAACGTGACGTTGAAGGACCCGAACTGGTCCCAGCGCTCGCGCTCATAGAACTCCGGCGTGCGTATGATGTCCGTGAAGGCGATGCGCACGCCGTTATAGAGGAAGGCGATGCCGATCTGGGCCTCGCCCACGAACGGCCGGTGCGTCACGTGGACGATGTCGTTGCCGTCGGTATTGCCGTCCAGGAACATGTCGCGGGCAATCGCCTCGCCGTTGATCCCGGCAAACAGATACCAGCCGAAACCGTTGCTGATGAAGCCTTCCGAGCCGGGCAATGACGGCTGCGAACGGCCGGGGCCGAAGTCTGCCTGTAGTTCCTTGCCGAGGCGGAACATCCCGCCCGCCCGCGCATAGGTCATGACATTGCCGACCGACGCGCCGATCGAGGGGATGAAATCCCATTCGAGCTTCGGCGTGTCGAACAACACCTTCGCGCCGGTCCGCCACCGCCGCTCGAAGGTGAGACCGAGCGTCGGCTCATTATGGAGCTGATTTGCCCAGCCCATCGACCGGGGGTCGCCGATCAGGGTGTGGAAATTGTTCTGGACGAATTCGCCGCCGGCCGCGGGGCCGACGATGCCGAGTTCGAGCTGGACGGTATCGAGCCGCACCGGGATCTCCTGGCCGGGGTGGTTGGGATCGGGCCGCTTGTAGGTCTGCTGCAGCGAGAAGGCCGCCCACAACCAGGCCGCATAAGGCCGGTCGTTGTAGATCGGCTGGGAGGCATCCGTGTTCTGCGGCGTGTAGATATTCTGGCCGATCGAGATGCCCAGCCGCCGCGTCACGGAGGTTGCCGGATCCTCGCCGAAGAAGGTCGGGAAGTTGGACAGCGCGGCGAGACTGTCGGGCAAATCCGGTAGCGCGGGTGACAGCCAACCGAATCGAATGCCGTTGCTGTAGTCGCGGTCGGACCGGTAGACCGGATTGAAGAAATCGTTGTCGACCTGGAACGTGATGATGTTGCGCAACTCGTCAGCGGTGGGATTGGTGTCGACCGGCACCCTCTGCGCCGCAGCCTGGACAACACTGGCCGCAAGCACGACGGCTGCGACAACGAACACTTTCATCCAGTTCTCCCCTTAAGGAGGAGCAACGGCACGGTTTGGGGAAGGTTCCGTCAGCGCAGGTTGGCGGCGGCCGTCGATGCCCACAGATGCGCACGCCACCGCCCGCCGATCGCGAGTGCAGCAGCGATACCGACCAGGCTGAACAGCGAGCCGGTGGCCGAGAAGCCCAGCCGGTCGACCAGCGGGCCCGAGATCAACAGGCCGAGCGGCAGACCATAGACCGCCAGCATGCGCACGCCCATCACCCGGCCGCGGAAAGCGGGATCGGCGGTGCGCAGCAGGATCACCGCCATCGGCACCATGCAGAAGCTTTGCACGAAGCCGATCACGAACAGCAGCGGCTCCCCGATTGCCGGCGTCTTCACCCACGAGAACACGAGGTTGCACGTGAACCAAATCACCGCACAGGCGACCATGGTGCGCGCCGGCCGGATGCGTGCGCCATGAGTCGACAGGATCACCGAGCCCAGCAGCGCCCCACTGGCATAGATCGCGATCAGCCAGCCCAGCCCCGTCTGGTCGAAGCCATAGATGTCCTTGGCCACGTAAGGCAACAGCGAGTTCACGATCGGATAGGCAGCAAAATTCATCAGGAAGGCCAGCAAGGTGGCCGCGCGCACGTCGGGGGTCGACCAGACGTAGGCAAAGCCCTCGCGCAGCGCCGCAATGGGTGACATCGACACCCTGTCCTCGCCCAACACGCGCACGCGCTTCACACCGACGTTGAGCGTGAGCGTGAAGCTCACGATGTAGACGACCGAGACCACGATGTAGGCGTGGCTCGCGCCCAGTGCCGCCACCAGGCCCGCGCCGCTCAGCGCGCCAACGACCCGCGCGGCATCGGCTGTCGTGCGCGACACGCCCATGGCGCGCATCAAGAGTTCGGACGGCATGGTCTCGCCAACCAGCAGGTTGCGCAGCGTGATGTCAGAGGGCCGTACCAGCCCGACGATCCCGGCCAGCACGAAGACCGCGACCGCGGTGACGAGGCCGGTGGCGAACAGCACCATCAGCAGGAGCGCGGACACCATGTAGGTGCTGCGCATCGCCAGAAGCAGGTTGCGGTTGCCGAAGCGATCGCCGGCCATGCCGTAGAACGGCGAAATCAGCGTGCCCAGGAACTGCAGCGAGCCGAACACGGCCAGCGCCAACACCGAGCCGGTCGAGACCAGCACGAACCAGCCCAGGATCACGCCTTCCATTTCGAAGGCCCATGACGTCAGGAGATCCGCCGGCCACTGGAAGCGGAAGCTACGGACGCCGAACGGCGCCAGCGCCGGTACGCGCGCGATGACACTCACGTCTTGTTTGTTTCCTCTCCCCCTTTTGGGGGAGAGGCACGGTACGCGATCGGGTCAGGGCCCGCAACGAACCCCTAGGAGCGCGGCGGCAACGCCACCTTGGCGTTGGTGAGCGCGCCCTCGAGCACCGGGATGGCCGTGGCGGGATCGGACGAGCACTTGCTCATCGCCGCACCGACGGATGCGGGCGGCGCGTTGTGGCTTCTGCCGCCGTTGTCTTGGGCGTAGGTCTCGTACTGGCTGCTGAGAGCCGCGCAGTATTTGCTGTCGTTCGACTGGGCGGACGCGCCCAACGGCAGCAGGAGTGATGCAGTGGCGAACACGCAGACGAAGTTGATCTTCATGATTTTCTCCTCGTGGTCACTGTCGTACGCCCCGCGTCTTACACGGACCTGACACGGCGTGACGCATTACGCGACGCCGCGTGGGAGCGGAGCAAGGCGCAGTACAAGCCAGCGGTGCTGACCACTTTCCGCAACGTGGCCGATTTGCTGCGCGCGCTCGAATTCGGCCAGCCGCTTCGCCGACACCGCCGCCTTTATCAATCACTGGGCGGCGGCTGGTGGAATCGCGACGGTGACGCCGCCTCTGCCAAGCGCCCCGTCTGCAGGGCGCCTGGCACAGCGCGTTAGCGCGTCGGCAACGTTTGCTTGTTTTCGGTCAGGTACTTCTCGAGCGTCGCGATCGCGCCGGCATCACCGGTGTCGCACTTCGAGACCGCGACGGGGATTTCGGTCGGCGGCGTGGTGCCCCCGCCTCTGGTAACGCCGGCCGCCTTGTCGGCCAGGGCCTTGCAGTATTTGGCATCGGCCGACTGGCCGAACGCCGTCGATGTCAGGGCAAGAGACACGCCCGCGAGAAGCAGCGCTTTATACATCTTCATCCTCAGCTCCCTTCGGTCGGCCTATGCCGACCGTTGCGCAGTCTGACTCGTCTAACCGCACGATATATGACTTAAAATTGACGCTTGCGGGTACAATTGGCGCACACCGTGTAGGATTTTAGGGATATCTGCCACGCTACTTCCGTATTCTCTTGTGCTAGAGGGGAAATGTTCATTCTTGCGGCACAAAGACCGAGTGGATTACTCGGGCTTGCGCGGCCGCCCCGCCCGGAGCAAGGTGGGCTTGTCTGCCGCCAAGCGGTTGCCATGTACCGGCCCGTAAGCGGATTTTTGCGTTGGAGATAGACCGCGATGAGCGGGGCAGCCACCAAGACGAAGACCAAGTTTCAGCTGATCCTGATCAAGCCGACTCATTACG
Source organism: Enhydrobacter aerosaccus (assembly GCA_903832005.1). Classification (GTDB taxonomy): domain Bacteria; phylum Pseudomonadota; class Alphaproteobacteria; order Reyranellales; family Reyranellaceae; genus Reyranella; species Reyranella aerosaccus_B. Next base: position 50,821 of record CAIKZO010000003.1, read on the forward strand.
ATGACGACGGCTATCCGATCACGTGGATGCGCTCCCATATTCCGTCGAACACGCTCGCCGCCCTCTATGGCCTGGGCGAGGACTGTCAGCGCCGCCAGGTGCTGGGTCCGGACGTCGAGATCGTGATGCGTCCGATCGACGAGACCAACACACGCGTCCGTCCCGACCGGCTGATGGCCGAGATCCGCCGCACCGGCGGCAAGGCGCTGATCTGCCTGGTCGGCGTTCAGACCAACCAGTTCCCGCGCGCCGTCGACATCGCCCGCCCCTTCCTCAAGGCCGGCTTCCCGGTGGCGCTGGGCGGCTTCCACATCTCCGGCTGTCTCTCGATGCTGCCGGTCACGCCGCCGGAGATCCAGGCGGCGATGGACATGGGCATCGCCATGTTCGCGGGCGAAGCCGAAGAAGGCCGCTTCGACGAGGTGATGCGCGACGCCTGGAACGGCACCTTGAAGCCGCTCTACAACTACATGGACGATCTGCCGAATCTCGAGGGCGAGCCGACGCCGGTGTTGCCGATGGATGCCGTGGCGCGCGTCGAAGGCGGCATGTCGAGCTTCGACCTCGGCCGCGGCTGCCCGTTCCAGTGCTCGTTCTGCACCATCATCAACGTGCAGGGTCGCAAGAGCCGGTTCCGCAGCGCCGACGATCTCGAGGCGATCATCCGCGACAACTACAAGAAGGGCATTCGGTCGTTCTTCATCACCGACGACAACATGGCCCGCAACAAGCACTGGGAAGAGTTCTTCGACCGGCTGATCGAACTGCGCGAGAACGAAGGCATCGACATCTCCCTGATCATCCAGGTCGATACGCAGTGCCACCGCATCCCGAACTTCATCAACAAGGCGCGCTGGGCCGGCGTCTACCGCGTGTTCATCGGTCTGGAGAACGTCAATCCGGACAATCTGCTGGCGGCCAAGAAGCGCCAGAACAAGATCACCGAATACCGTAAGATGCTGCAGGCCTGGCACACGTCGGGCGCCTCCACCTGGGCGGGCTACATCCTGGGCTTCCCGGGCGATACGCGCGAATCGATCCTGCGCGACATGGAAATCATCAAGAAGGAACTGCCGCTCGACATCCTCGAGCTGTTCATCCTGACGCCGCTGCCCGGCTCGGAAGATCACCAGACGCTCTGGAAGCAGGGCGTCTGGATGGATCCCGACCTCAACAAGTACGACGTCCATCATCGCTGCGTGCATCACCCCAAGATGAGCGATGCCGAGTTCGACCTGGTCTACAAGGAAGCCTGGAAGTCCTACTATACGCCCGAGCACATCGAGACGGTGACGCGCCGTCACGGCGCCCTCCCCGGCCGCAACCCGGCCGAGGTCGCCAAGTTCATGACCATGTTCAAGATCGTGTTCGAGGCCGAGGGCATCCATCCGCTGGAAGGCGGCGCGGTGCGCCTGAAGTACCGGCGCGACCGCCGTCACGGCCTGCCGATCGAGCCGGTCGGCGTGTTCCACGTCAAGCTGGCCGCCGACTTCTGGCGCAAGCTCAAGATCTACGGCCGTCTCGCCTGGCAGGGCTGGCGCATCGGCCAGATGGTCAAGAACGATCCCAAGCGACTCGAGTATACCGATCTCGCGCTCGAGCCGGTGGTCGACGAGGATATGGACAAGCTCTCGCTGTTCTCGGAGACCTCGGGCGGCGGTGCCGCCGTCACCAAGCGCCGCGGCGAGGACCTCGCCCGCGCCAAGGCTGTTGCTGCCCATAACCAGAGACTCGCTGCCGCGGAATAATTGGCAGGCGCGCCGAACTGATCATTATTGGGACCGCGGGCCTCCAGGCCCGCTCATGAGTCCGAGCGGGCCTGAAAGCCCTCGGTCCCAAACTCAATGCACCGTCGGCTTCACCTGATCGAGACCGTCGGCATTGGTCGCCGAAATGGTGGTGCGCACCATCGAGCGTTCCTTCGAATAGTCCCACGGGCGGCCGCGATGGAGCATGGCGCGGTTGTCCCACATCACGACATCGCCCTGACGCCACTTGTGGACATAGACGAACTCGCGCTTCGTGGTCTCGTCCATCAGTTCGGCCAGCAGCTGGCGTGCGTCGCGGTCGTCCATACCGTCGATCGCGTAGGCGTGGCTGGCGATATAGAGCGCGCGGCGATGGTTGGTCGGGTTCAGCCAGTTCATGCGCCAGCGCACCGGCGGCAGCGCCTTGCGTTCCTCGGCATTGGCGAGGTCGGGATGGATCTGGTCGCGGCTGTTGGCGTAGGAGTGCGTCGCCACCGTATCCGTGAGTCTGGCCTGCAGGTCCCTCGGCAGGCGTTCCCAGGCGCGACGCGTCGAGGTGAACTCGGTGTCGCCGTCGGCGCCCGGCAGCACGCGCGCGCTCAGCACCGAGGCCAGCGCCGGGATCTTCTTGAATGAAGAGTCGGTGTGCCACAGCGCGTTGGCCTGGGCGACCAGCACCTGGCGGTCGGTCACCGGCACGATCTCGCCCTTGTCGCCCACATTGGTGAGGCGCGAGTAGAAGCTGCCGGCCCCAAGGGCGGCGAGCTTGGTCAGCTCGAGCGGCCCGAAGGCGCGGCTGTAGGCAACCTGGACGTCGTCGGCGATCGGCTGGTCCCGGAACAGCAGCAGCGAGTGTTCCTCGAACGCCGCGCGCACCGCCTTGTAGGCGTCGGCATCGACGGCAACGTCGAGAATGCTCACCCCGCGGACTTCGACACCGAATCCCGGCCCCATCGGCACCAGTTCCATGACGTTCCTCCTACAAGTCTCTTGTTGGCAGAGATTTTACCGCACGGCGGCCCGGAGGGGCTATAGTGGGTTTCTCGATGGCATCCCCCTCTTTCGCTCCGCGTCTCGCCTTCGTGGCGGCCGCCACCTCCGCCGCCCGTGAGGCCCGCAAGGCCCTGGAAAAGCGCTATGGCGCCGTGCAGCCGGCCGAAGCCGACATCATCGTGGCGCTGGGTGGCGACGGGCTGATGCTGCAGGTCCTGCACCGCCACATGAAGCGTCCGACGCCGATCTTCGGTATGAACCTGGGCACCGTCGGCTTCCTGCTGAACACCTATCGGGCCACCGGGTTGCAGACGCGCCTGCGGGAAGCCCGCCGGGTCACCCTCAATCCGTTGCGCATGATCGCCCGCACGACGCGCGGCCAGAAGCGCGAGCTGATCGCCATCAACGAAGTGTCGCTGTTCCGCTCCAGCCGCCAGACCGCGCGCATCGCCGTCTCCGTCGACGGCAAGGAGCGGCTGCCCGAGCTCTATTGCGATGGCGTCATGGTCGCCACGCCGGCCGGCTCGACCGCCTACAACCTCTCGGTCCACGGCCCGATCATCCCGCTCGGCACCGGCCTGCTGGCGTTGACGCCGATCAGCGCCTTCCGGCCGCGGCGCTGGCGCGGCGCGCTGCTGCCGCGTCACGTCTCGGTCGAGTTCACCGTGCTCGACCCGCGCAAGCGCCCGGTCGCCGCCGCCGCCGACTCCGACGACGTGGCCAATGTCGAGTCCGTGACGGTGACCGAAGCCAACGACATCGACCTCACCCTGCTGTTCGATCCTGAGCACGATCTCGAGGAACGCATCCTGAAGGAGCAGTTCAACCCTTAAGGCGCGCAGACTGGGATGAGATACTGGGAGGAAAATAATGGCCGACAAAATAGATCGGCGTACGTTCCTGGCAGGCTCGGGAGCGCTCTTGGCTTTACCCGCTGCCGCACGCGCGGCCGATCCCCCGTCCAGTAACTGGCCGAGCAAGCCGATCCGCGTGGTGATGCCATTCGGCGCCGGCGGCTCGATGGATATCCTGTCACGATTGCTGGCGCCGCTCGTCTCGGAGCAACTCGGCCAGCAGGTCGTGGTCGAGAATCGCGCGGGCGCCACCGGCACCGTGGCGATGGCGGCAGTCGCTTCTGCGCCGCCCGACGGCTACACGCTGATGTTCACGGGCAGCTCCTATCCGATCGTCAGCCTGCTGATGCCCAATCTGCCCTTCACCATGGACGCTTTCACGCCGCTCTCGCGGCTGACCATCGGTCCGACCATCCTGTGCGTGCCGAGTTCACTGGGGATCAAGACGCTGGCCGAGTTCGTCGCCGCGGCGAAAGCACGGCCCGGCAAATGGTCCTACGGCAGTTCGGGCATCGGCACGTCGGTGCATCTGGGCGGCGAGATGATCAAGATGGATGCAGGGATCGATCTCGCGCACGTGCCCTACAAGGCGACGCCCGCGATCGTCGCCGACCTGATCGAGGGACGCCTGCAGATGTCGGTGCTGGGCGTGACCGACGTCCGCCAATACATCACCTCCGGCCAGGTGCGCGGCCTGGCGCTCAGCCATACCGAGCGGATGCCGGAGTTTCCCGACATCCCGACGTTCGCGGAAGCCGGCTATCCCAAGGTGCGCGCCAGCAACGATTTCGGCATCTCGATCCGGTCTGCCACACCCGCACCGATCCGCGCGCGCCTCGAGGAAGCCTATCGCACCGCCGTACGCCGCCCGGAGATCGTGAAGCGCCTGACGGAGATCGGCCTGATCGTGGTCGGCACGTCTTCGGCGGAGTTCGAAAAGGTGCTGGCAGAGGACGCGGCCCGCTACACCGAGGTCATCCGGGTGGCCAACGTCCGGCTCGAGTAGCCAGCCAGTTACTTTGAGGAACGTTTAGATTCTCCTTTTTAAAAGCGTTACTTCAAGTAACCATGCGTTCCTAACAAGCACTACGCCCTCGTCGAGATGCCGCCGTCGACGACCAGAAGATGGCCGTTCACATAGGACGCTTCGTCGGAAGCGAGGTACAGCGCGGCGTTGGCAGTGTCCCAGCCGGTGCCCATCTTGCCGGTCGGGGAGGCCTTGTGACGGATGGCGATCATCTTGTCGTAGGCCTGGTTATGGTCGCTCTCGCCCTTGGCATATTGCTCGGCGAGGAAGTCGATCATCGGCGTGTGCATCAGGCCAGGCAGGATCGCGTTGCAGCGGATGCCCTTCTCCGCGTACTGCGAGGCGATCGCCATGGTGAGCGCGTTCACGGCGCCCTTGCTGGCGTTGTAGGCGAGATAGGTCACGCCCTTGGGCGAGCGGATCGAGGCGATCGAGCTCACGTTGACGATCGCGCCCTTGCCCTGCTTCTCCATGATCGGCAGCACGTGCTTGGCGGTGAGAAAGAAGCTCTTCACGTTGACGTCGAACACGAGGTGCCACTCGTCCTCGGAAAGTTCGACCGGGCCGCCGGTCGAGCCGATGCCGACGTTGTTGTCGAGCACGTCGATACGGCCCCACTTGGCCATGCAGGCGTCGACCATAGCCTTCACCTGCGCCGTGTTGGACGCGTCGCACTCGAACGCCGCCGCCTCGCCGCCCTCCTTGGCGATCAAGCCCACGGTCTCTTCTGCCGCCGCGCGCTTGCGGTCGACGCAGAATACTTTGGCGCCCTCACGGGCAAAGGTGACGGCGGTGCATTTGCCGTTGCCCCAGCCCGGACCGCTCGAGCCCGCACCCACCACGATCGCCACACGATCTTTCAGCCTGCCGGTCATGTTCGTTCTCTCCCTTTAGAGGGAGCCTAGCACGGGCCTCACGCCCAGCAGCACCAGTTGGGACTCGTCCGTATCGCTCCACGGCCCGCCGTCGGTGATATCGACCCGCTTGCCGACCTGGTGCACGACCGAGCGCCGGTCGGGACTGTCGCGGAAGCGCACGATGCCCTTGCCGCGTAGGACCGTGGCGTCCTGCAATACATCGAGCAGGGCCGCGCGATCGACCGGCTCGGGCCAGCTGTAGGACCAGCTGCGGAAACTGTTGGCCGGCGAGGGCTTGCCTGAAGCGCCGCGGCGGTCGAGGCCGAACAGGAGATCGGACGGCACCGCGCAATGGCTGCCTTCGAGGACAGGCGCGGTCGCGTGGGTCGACAGAAAGCAACGCAACACGGCCAGGTCCTCCGCGAGGTCGACCTTGTTGAGCACGATGAGGTCGGCGGCCTGGAGCTGGCGCAGCACGGTGTCGCCCACCCGGCGGTCCGCGGCGCGCTCGCGCACGTTCGCGGCATCGACCACCACGACCACCCCGTCCCGCACCAGACGTTCGTCCAGCACGCCAAGGTCGGCAATGCGGCCGGGGTCGGCCACGCCCGAAGCCTCGACCACGATGTGATCGAAGCGCTGCGGCCCGTCCAGCAGCTTCAGCACCGTCTCGACCAGCGAATCGCCGATGGTGCAGCAGACGCAGCCGTTGGCGAGCGCGATCGTGTCACCGCCATGCTTGGCGATGAGCTTGCCGTCGATATCGAGCGCGCCGAAATCGTTGACCAGCACCGCGAACCGCCGCCCCGCCGTGTCGGCCAGCAACTGGTTGAGCAAGGTCGTCTTTCCCGCCCCCAGGAAACCGCCGATCACGGTGAAGGGAATCGGTGCCGTCACGAGCGCGGTGCCTCGAAGATCTTGCCGCCCAGCACCGTGCCCCAGACGCCGACGTCCTTCAGTTTCTCAGGTGCGACGGTGAGTGGATCGTCGTCGAGGATGGCGAAGTCGGCGCGCTTGCCGACGTCGATGCTGCCCAGCTCCTCGTCGAGCTTCAGCGTATAGGCGGCGCCCAGCGTGATCGCCCGCAGCGCATCGGCGACAGGAATCTTCTCCGCCTCACCCAGGGTGCGGCCCGACGCGGTGAGCCGGTTGACCGCGCACCAGGCGGAGAACAGCGGGCCGATCGGCGTGATCGGCGCGTCGCAATGGACGGCGAAGGGCACGCCGAGGCTAAGCGCCGTGCCGCAGGCATCCATGCGCTCGGCGCGTTCGGGTCCAAGCGTCTTGGCGTAGTGGATGTCGCCCCAATAGAAGAGGTGATTGGCGAAGAGATTGGCGCACATGCCCAGCGCCTTGAGGCGACGGAACTGGCCGGCGTCGGCCATCTGCGCGTGCTGCAACGTATGTCGGTGATCCCAACGCGGCGCGGTGGCCAGCGCCTTTTCGACGGCTTCGATCGCGACCTCGGAGGCCTCGTCGCCGTTGGTGTGGATGTGCACCTGGAAACCGGCGCGGTGATAGTCGAGCACCATGCGGTCGAGCTCGTCGGGCCCCACGTTCCACACGCCGTTGGGCGTGCCGTCGTAATAGCCCGGCCAGCGCATGCGCGCCGACAGGCCCTGGATCGAGCCGTCGGTCACGAGCTTCACGAGCTGAAAGCGGAGCTTGTCGTTGTTCTTCCTCATCAGCTCCTTGAGCCGCGGGATCGCCTGCGCGGTGGGCACCGAGGCGCCGGCGAAGGCGGGCAAAAGGCGGATCGGGAAATCGGCGGAGGCGCTCGCCTTCAGGTAGCCCTCGACGGTGCTGTCGGGCAGTGGATTGTGCAGGTCGGTCGCGGTCGTGACACCGGCGAGCTGGGCCACCCGGGCGAAGCGCCAGGTCGCTTCTTCATCGCTCAGGACACCGGCCAGGTCGAAGCCGGTGGCGCGATAGGCCAGGAACTTGGCGGTATTTTCCTGCAGCTCGCCCGTTGGCTCGCCGCGCGCGTCTTTCACGATGCCGTGGACGTTGGTGTGCCGCGTGATGTTTGCCTTGGCGAAGACCGGCGTGTTGGCGTTCAGCACGTGGAAGTTCGAATGCAACACGAGCACCGGACGCTCGGTCGAGACCTTGTCAAGATCGGCCAGCTCCATGCGCCGGCCGGTGAAGTAGATCGGGTCGAAACCCCAGGCGAAAAGAGTGGAGCCGTCGCGCGGCAAGGTCTTCTCGTAGGCCGCCAGCGCCGCGACCACCTCTTCGAGCGTCTTGAGGCCGGGCGACCGCTTTCCCTCGGGACTGGTGCGGTCGAAGTAACCGACATAGGGGAATTTCCAGACGCCGCCTTCGTAGGCGTGGCTGTGGCCCTCGACGAAACCCGGCAGGATCACCTTGTCGGCAAAGCGCTCGTCTGTTTCGAATTTCCCCCAACCTTTGAGTGAATCCAAAGAGCCGGCGCCCAGGATGCGACCGTCGCGCACCGCGACGTGGGTCGCGAACGGCTGGCTCGGATTCATGGTGACGATGCGGCGGGCAGCGTAAACAATGGTGCTCATGAAACCGGAGAGTAATGCATGACCGTCGACACGCACGAACATTTCATGCGGATTGCCCTCGAGATCGGCGCCGAGGCCGACAGACAGGGCAACATGGGCGTGGGCTCGGTGATCGTGCAGGACGGCAAGGTCGTGGGGAGCGGCCGCAACCAGATCCGGACGGCCAAGAGCCCGTTGATCCATGCCGAGACCGACGCCATTGCCGATGCCTGCAAAAATCTCGGCACCGACGATCTGTCGGGCACGGTGCTCTACACGACGATGGAGCCCTGCCCGATGTGCGCCGGCGCAATGCTGCAGGCCAAGATCGGCAACTGGGTCGTGGGCGGGCGCTTCAAGTCGGTCGGCCGCACCGACATGGGGCAATATTCGATCGAGAGCTTCGCCACGTTCATGGGCGCCGACATCCAGATCACGTCGGGTGTGCTGCAGCAGGAATGCGAGACGCTGCGGACACGCTTCTACTTGCGCAAGTGATGCGTGAGCGCGAGGCCGATGCAGTGGCGTAGCGCCTTCACCGGCACGCGGTCTTTGAGCTCGAAGAGAATAGCGCGCTTGCCCTCGTAGCGGAATGTGTCGGGGTAGAGTTCCTTGAACTGGCCGACCAACCCGCTCTGGCAGTGGAAGTAGATCGCGTAGCCGTCGCTCTTCTTCAAGCGATCGATGCGCACCGTCGTGCCGCTGCGGGTCTCTTCCGTGAGAAAGCTGGGTTGGCCCCACTTCAGCGCTTCGCTCAGCGCACCAACGCCGTCGGTGCCAGCTGCCGTCTCGAATACGAGTTCGCGCAGTTCGATCAGCCGGCGCCGCACGTCCGCCGGATAGGCTTTGAAGGCCGCCGCGACGTCGGCGTTGGCGAAGCGTTTCATCGCTAGACCTTAGCACGCAGGGCATGGAATGCTCCGGGCAAGAAGAAGATGAGGAGGAAACAATGCAACGCCGCACGTTTGTGGCAGCCCTCGGTGCTGCCGCTGTCGCCGCGCCCGCTTTCGCGGACGAGTGGCCGAGCCGCCAGATCAAGGTCGTCATCCCCTATCCGCCGGGCGGCCCGACCGACGTATCGATCCGCATCGTCATGGAGAAGGTCGGCCGCCTGCTCGGCCAGCCGATCCTGTTCGACAACCGGGGCGGCGCCTCGGGGATGATCGGCGCGGAGTATGCCAAGACGCAGCCGGGCGACGGCTACACGTTCCTCGGCAACACCATCGCCATGATGGCGATCACGCGGCATCTGCAGCCGATCCCGTTCGATCCGGACAAGGACTTCCAGACCGTCGCGCGTATCGCCACTTCATGGGGCGCGATGGCGGTGCACCCGTCGGTGCCGGCAAAGACCGTGGCGGAGTTCGTCGACTACGTGAGGGCCAATCCCGGCAAGGTGAACTGGGGCTCGTCCGGGCTCGGCACCATCACGCAGCTCTATGGCGAGATGCTGAACCTCGAGGCCGGCATCAAGATGGTTCACGTGCCCTACAAGGGCAGCGCGCAGGCGACCAACGACCTATTGAGCGGACAGGTGCAGGTGCAATTCGACTCGACCGTGCTGCCGCATGTCCTGGCCGGTCGGTTGCGCGGGCTCGCCATGCTGGCCGATACGCGTTGGCCGCATAAGCCCGAAATCCCGACGCTCAAGGAAACCGGCTACGGAAAACAGGGCGGCGATAGCTGGTTCGGCATGCTGGCGCCCGCCGGCACACCGGCCCCGATCGTCGCGCGCATGGCCCGGACGATCGACGAGGCACTGAAGTCGCAAGACGTGCTCGACCGGTTCGACTCAGGCGGCCTGAAGCCCACCTATCTCGACCCGGCGGCAATGCGCGCCGAGATCGACACCGAGAGCAAGTACTTCGCCGACATCATCAAGCGCGGCCACGTCACGCTGAACTAGTAGCGTTTGCGGTTCAGGAACATCGCGTCGGTCTCGGCGGCCAGCACGCCGCCCAGCAACATCGGCTTGTGGAAGTCCTCGCGGTCGACGACATCCTGGGAGGTGATCCTGAACGGCTCCATCCCGGCCTTGCGCTGGCCTTCAAGCGAGGTGGCGAAGACAACACCGCCGATCTTTGCCCAGATCAACGCCGTGATGCACATCGTGCAGGGCTCGCAGGTCGTATAGAGGACCTTGGTCTCCCAGCCCTTGTTGCCGTGTTTGGCGACGTAGTCGTTCATGCAGACGATCTCGCCATGTAGGACCGGATTGTCGTGGGCGTGGTTGAAGCCCTCGGCCACCACGTCGCCAGTCGCCGCCTCGGTGATGACGGCGCCGAACGGGTAATACGGGTTCTTCTTGCCCTGTTCGATCGCCCGCCGCATTGCCTGTTCATGGCGCGCCATCGGGATCGTCGGCAGTGCCGCCCGCGCAGGCTTGGCGCCCGGCAGGCAGATCAACCCGCCCAGGCCCGCCAGCAGCATGCGTTTGGAAATCATGTCTCTCTCCTCATCTCGAAAACCAGGCGCGCGGCCACAGGCAGGACAGTGCCAGCGCACCCAGCAACCCGCCACCGGCCGCGATGAAAGCGAAGCGATAGCCCGCCATAAAGCCGCCAGAGGCCGCATGCGCATGCAGCGCCGTCAGCACCGAGGCACCGCTCACGATGCCGAGTGTGCGTGTGAGGAGTGCGAGGCTTCCGGCCACGCCGCGATCGCGCGCGGCCAGGGTATCGGTAACCAGGTCGGTGTAGGACACCGAGAGCAAGCCTTGGCCGAAGCCCTCGACGATCAGCAACATCACGACGACCGGCACGGCGGTCTCGGCCGTCGTGAAGCCCAGTGGCAACAGGCCGAGCCCGACCAGGCAGACACCAACGAAGGCCGTCGTGCGCCGGCCGATGCGCGGCACCAGCACCGCCGCCACCGGCGCACCCGCGAGACCGCCGCTGAAGGCCAGCGCCAGCACCAGGCCGCTCATCACGGGCGAAAGCTTGAGCACGTTCACGAGGTAGTACGGCGTCAGCAGCAGGATCGAGAAGCCCGCGAGATTGGCCAGCACGTTCATCGCGTTGGGCACGGCGAAGGCTGCATCCGCGAACAGGCCCGGCCGAATGATCGGCTCGGCCACGTGCTTCGTGCGGCGCACGTAAGTGAAGAGCAGCAGGAGCGCCCCGGCAAACAGAAGGGCCGCCATCCAGCCCGGCACCACCGGTCGCTGCGACAGCACCAGCGCCAGCAGCAGCGCGCTCATGCAGGCCGCGATCAGCACGGCACCCAGCGCATCGAATGGCCGTTGCTCCGGACGCGGCGACGGCAGCCGGCCTGACAAAGCGAGCGTGACCAGCGCGATCGGCACGCGCATCCAGTAGACGGCTGGCCATCCCCAAAGCTCGACCACGACGCCGCCGACAAACGGCCCGATCGCCGCAGCGAGCGACATCGCCATGGCGAAGCCCGCCAGTGCACGCAGCCGCCGGTCGGCGGGATAGACGGAGATGGCGAGCGCCGGCGTGCAGGACAGCGCCAGCGCCGTCCCGATCCCCTGCCCGGCCCGCGCCCACAGGAAGAGAGGCCAGTCGGGCGCCAGCGCGCACGCCGCGCAGCCCAATGCGGAGACAAAGAGACCGATGCGGAAGATCCGGCGATGCCCGAACAGGTCGCCCAGCTTGCCGCAGATCAGCATCAGCGAACCGTAGACCAGCACGTAACAGACGACGATCCACTGCACGTCGCCGAGCGGGATCGCGAAGGCGGCGGTGATCGCGGGCAAGGCTACGTTGACGGCGATGTCGAGCGGCGCAAGCGAGGCGCCCAGCCCGACGATGGTGAGCCCCCAGAGCGGACGCGTGCGGTCGATCATCATGTCACGATGGCACCGATTGGTTGAATGGTGCTAGGTAGATTTTCAATAGGGCTTTCGGGGGGAAGTCGACGAGATGGCGCATCGATCGCTCGCGCGGCGCGCCGACGTCGCGATCGAAAAAGCCCGGTCCCTCGTCGCATGACATCGACTACCTCGACTATCTCTATGCGCCCTACGGCAGCAACGGCCACCTGATCCGCGGCAACTACCGCAGGCTGTCGCTGGCCTTCTGGGACGGCAAGCTCATTACGCACACCTTCGTCAGCAGCTTCATGGCCGACAACGCCAACTTCGACGAACGCAAGGCCTTGTCGTTCACTGTCGGCACATCGACGCGCGGCGACATCCTGCGCGATCTTGGCCGGCCCGCCGGCGAGGGTATCTACCCGCCGAAGCTGACGCGCGGCGGCAGCGCCCTCTTCTATTCGTATCTTTGGATCACCCGCAGCACAGACTATTCGGGCAACACTGTCGAAACCAGCAACAAGGGCATCTGGTACGTGTTTAACGCGGCGGGAAAGCTCGTCCGCATCGACAGCAAGACCAGCACAGTCCCGACCGAACCGAACTAGAGCTTCGTGCGGAGCTCGGTCTTCAGGATCTTGCCGTAGTTGTTCTTCGGCAGGGCGTCGACGAACTTGTAGTCCTTGGGCCGCTTGAAGCGCGCAATATTGTCGAGGCAGAGCCGGTCGAGTTCGGCGGACGTGAGCGTGGCCCCGGCGCGGGTCACGACAAAGGCCACGACCTCCTCGCCCCATTCGGGATGCGGCCGGCCGACCACTGAGCATTCGGCGACCGCGGGATGGAGGTTCAGCACGTCCTCGATCTCGCGCGGGTAGATGTTGGTCCCGCCCGAGATGATCATGTCCTTGGAGCGATCCTTCAACGTCAGGAAGCCGTCCTCGTCGAAGGCGCCGACGTCGCCGGTCCAGAGCCAGCCATGGCGCAGCGACTTCGCCGTCGCTTCGGCGTTGTTCCAGTACCCCGCCATCACCGTGTCGCCTTTGACGATGATCTCGCCGACCTCGCCCACCGGCACCCGCTTGCCGTCCTCGTCGACAACGCGCACCTCGACACAGGTATCGGGCAGGCCGGCCGACGCGAGATGCTCCTCGTAACGCGGATGATCGGTCTCGGCATGCATGTCCAGACTGAGATGGGTGATCGTCATCGGGCTCTCGCCCTGGCCGTAGAGCTGACAGAGCTTGTTGCCCAGAAGCTTGATCGCGTGCTTGAGATCGCTCACGTACATCGGCCCGCCGCCGTAGCTGATCAGCCGCAACGCGCCGGGTTTGAGGTCGGCCACGGCCGGATGCTCGATCAGGCGCTTCACCATGGTGGGCGCCAGGAAGATGCTGCAGTCGGGCCAGCGGTTCATCAGCGCGACCGTCTCCGGCACGTCGTAGTGGCCGCTGTCGGGAAAGACCTGCACGACGCCGCGCGTCACCATCGGGAAGTTCCACAGGCCCGAGCCGTGGCTGATCGGGGCGGCATGCACCATCGAGCTGCCGGCCGGCGGCCGGTCGACGTCCGCATAGTAGTTGAGCGTCATCGCCAGCAGGTTGCGATGCGTCAGGATCGCGCCCTTGGGCCGCCCCGTCGTGCCCGAGGTATAGAACAGCCACGCCGGATCGGTGGGCTCCGCGTCCGCCATCGCGACGGGATCGCCCACGGCCATCGAGGCGTAGGATTTTGTCGTCACGTCGACGATCTGCGTGAGCGACGGCGCCTCGCGTGCAGCCTCGGCGATCGTGTCGGCGAGATCGGGCGTGACGAAACAGAGCCTGGCGCCGGAGTTATCGAGGATGAAGGTGAATTCCTTGGCGTGCAGCTTGGCGTTCATCGGCACGGCGCAGAGGCCAGCGTGCCAGATCGCGTACATGACCTCGATCGACTCGACACAGTTGGTCATGGCGAAGGCCACACGGTCGCCGCGCGCGAGGCCGAAGCGCCCGGTGAGGTGCGCGCTCATCACCGATACTTTTCGCCAGAGATCGCGATAGCTGAGATAGGCCTCGCCGCCGCGTGCGAGTGCGGTGTGATCGCGGAATTCCTGTGCGGAGCCAAGCAGCAGATGGGCGATGTTCATGGTGGCCCCACTATTGCAGGCCGATCGCCAACGAAGCAATGTGAGGCCATGCAGGAATTCGATTTCGCCATCGTCGGCGCCGGCATTGCCGGTGTCTCCGCCGCCTATCATCTGGCGCCACGCGCCAAGGTGATCATCCTCGAGCGCGAGCACGTGCCCGCCTATCACACGACCGGCCGGTCGGCCGCGCTCCATTCGGAGACCTACGGCAGCGCCTTGATCCGCGCGATCACCGTGGCCACCGGGCGCTTCTACCGCAATCCGCCGCAGGGCTTTGCCGACCATCCGGTGCTGACGCCGCGCGGTGCGCTGGTCGCCGGCCGCGCCGAACAGCTTGCGGGCGTGCAGAAGGCCGCGGCCGAATATGCCCGGCTGGTGCCGAGCGTGCGCTGGCTCGAGCCCGCCGAGGCGCTGAAGCTGCAGCCGCTGCTGAAGCCCGAGAGCGTGGGCGGCGGCGCGGTCTTCGAACCCGAGGCCGACGACATGGACGTTGCGGCCATCCATGCCGGCTTCCTGCGCGGCGCCCGCGCCAACGGCGGCGTGCTGCGGCTCAATGCCGAGGTCGCAGCCCTCGACCGCAAGGACGGCAAGTGGACGATCCGCCTCGCCGACGGCGAGACGATCTCGGCCACCAACATCGTCAACGCTTCCGGTGCCTGGGCCGACGTTGTGGCGGGCATTGCCGGCGCCACGCCGGTCGGGCTGGTCCCGAAGCGGCGCACCGCTTTCACCTTCGACGCGCCGGCCGGCATGGCGATCGAGAAGATGCCGATGGTCATCGATTTCGACGAGACCTGGTACTTCAAGCCCGAGGTCGGACAGTTCCTGGCCTCGCCCGCCGACGAGACGCCGTCGCCGCCGTGCGACGCCCAGCCGGACGAAATGGACATCGCCATCGCCGTCGACCGCATCGAGACGGCGACCACACTGCAAATACGTCGCCTGAAGAACAAGTGGGCGGGGCTGCGCAGTTTCGTCGCCGACAAGAACCTCGTCGTCGGCTACGACACCGTGCCGGGCTTCTTCTGGCTGGCCGGCCACGGCGGCTATGGCATCCAGACCGGCGCCGCGGCCGGCCGCCTGGCCGCGAGCCTCGCGCTCGATGGCAAACTGCCCAGCGATATCGTCGAGCTCGGCGTCACCGAAAAAGCGCTCTCGCCGTCGCGCTTCACGCAGCATTGATCGCGCTCGACTTCTCGCGGCCCGCGCGAAGGTCCATGCTTCGCCCATAGAGTTCCCGGCTTCCAAGGAGTTCGCCATGACCAAGCACCGCCTGCTCGTCGCCTCGGCAGCGATCCTGTTCGCCGTCGGCAGCATGGCGTCGGTCGCTTCGGCCACGAGCAAGGTGAAGTGCGGCGGCGGCAACTCCTGCAAGGGCACCAGTGCCTGCAAGTCCGCGCAGAGTTCCTGCAAAGGGCAGAACTCGTGCAAGGGATTGGGCTGGAGCGAGACCGCCACCGAGAGCGAGTGCACCACCAAAGGCGGCAAGGTCCTCTGATCTCGTTCTTCACCGACTGAAGACGGCGGGCGCGCATCGACGCGCAATTCAGCCATGTCAAAAAATGCGATCGACTCACGACGGCGTGAAAATTACGCCGCCGCATGAGCACGCACGCCGACTCACGGCGGCGAAATTTCTGACACTGATTTGAATTTGGTGCACGTCAGCTATGTTCCAGTGAGCCTCGTGCTCAAACACACGTGATCGACCGATACATGCCGACACGCGCCTGTGATGGAGCCACTCAGCAAACCGACAGATAGAGTTCGCCATCACGTCAAACAAATCCAAACGGCGTGAGTCACTTCCGAGGGAGTTATTAGATGAAGAAGTCTTTCGTTATGGCCGCTGCGACCGTGTTCGCTGCCGGCACGATGGTCGCCTCGATCGCGAGCGCCCAGACCCCGAACAGCCCGTCGTACGGCAGCGATTCGCTGGCGTGCAAGGGCATCAATGCTTGCAAGGGCCAGAGCGCTTGCAAGTCGGCCGCTAACGCCTGCAAGGGCCAGAACGCCTGCAAGGGCCAGGGCTGGGTCTCGTCGAAGAGCCGCCTCGACTGCCAGGCTGCTGGCGGTTCGCCGACCGGCTTCTAAGCCACTCGCTAAACGCGAAGAGAAGGGCGCCCCGGCTCGGCCGGCGGCGCCTTTTTTTTGCGCCTGCTTTCAGCCGTCGTCCCCTCCCGCCAGTAACGTCAAGCTCACGTATGCTCAAGAAAAGTTGAAATAATACGCTTCCCATCCACGGGGGTTTGATTATGGTACCAAATATGCAGGGCAGTACTGCAAGTTATGAGGGATAAGGGAGCTACCTATGAGAAAGTCTTTCGTCATCGCCGCCGCGACCGTGTTCGCCGCCGGCACCCTGGCCGCTTCGATCGCCAGCGCCCAGACGCAGAACAGCCCCGGCTTCGGCCAGAACAAGACCGACTGCAAGGGCATCAATGCCTGCAAGGGCCAGGGCGCCTGCAAGTCGGCCGCTAACGCCTGCAAGGGCCAGAACGCCTGCAAGGGTCAGGGCTGGGTCCAGAACACTGCCGGCCTCGCCTGCCTCGCGCAGGGTGGCGTCGTGGGTGGCGGCTGATACCCGTCTAACCGACTAGGCTATCGAGAAAAGGGGCGCCCCGGGAAACCGGTGGCGCCCCACTCTTTTGGACCTATTTCTGAGGTATGGTGGGAAATGGTCGCTGAAAACGTTGGCTTTGGTCTGGGTCTCCGACCCGAGCATTTTGAAGAGATCGCCGCGAGCCCCGGCAAGGTGAGCTGGTTCGAGGCGCTGTCGGAGAACTACATGGTTCCCGGCGGCAACCCGCTGCACTGGCTGGACCAGATCCGCCGCGACTATCCGATGGCGCTGCACGGCGTGTCGCTGTCGATCGGCTCGATCGACCCGCTCGATAAAACCTATCTCGACGAGCTGAAAGCGCTCGCAGAGCGTGTGCAGCCGCTGTGGATCTCCGACCATCTGTGCTTCACTGGCCTGCGGGGCATGAACATGCACGACCTGCTGCCGCTCCCCTACACCGAGGAAGCGCTCGATCACGTGGCCGACCGCGTGAGGCGGGTGCAGGATCATCTCGGCCGCCGGCTCGTGCTCGAGAACGTCTCAAGCTACGTCACCTACGCCGCCTCCGAGCTCAGCGAATGGGAATTCATCGCCGAACTGGCCAAGCGTTCGGACTGCGAAATTCTGCTCGACGTCAATAATGTCTACGTCAGTGCCTTCAACCACGAGTTCGACGCCCGGACTTTCCTGCGCGCGATGCCCAAGGAACGG
This sequence comes from Enhydrobacter aerosaccus, assembly GCA_903832005.1. Taxonomy (GTDB): domain Bacteria; phylum Pseudomonadota; class Alphaproteobacteria; order Reyranellales; family Reyranellaceae; genus Reyranella; species Reyranella aerosaccus_B. The sequence continues at coordinate 67,984 of CAIKZO010000003.1, forward strand.
GTGCGCCAGTTCCATCTCGCCGGCCACGAACACCGCGGCACGCACATCGTGGACACGCACGATCATCCGATCGTGCCAGATGTGTGGGAGCTTTATGCAGAGGCCGTCCGGCTTTTCCCGGACGTGCCGACCATGATCGAGCGCGACGCCAACATCCCGCCCTATGCCGAGCTGCTCGACGAGCTCGACGAGGCGCGCCGCATCGCCGATGGCGTGCGCGGCGAGGCTGCGCAAAAGGCCGTGGCATGACCCTCGTCTCGAACGCGGGCTCGCTCGCAGACCTGCAGCGCGCCTTCCAGGATTACCTGCTGGCGAGCAGCGACGGATTCTCCGCTGCCGTGCGCGACACGAAGAAGATCGACCGCGTCACCCTCCTCGGCGTCTATCGTGACGCCTATACATTGCGCCTGATCGAGGCACTGACGATCGATTATCCCGGCGTGATGGCGATGGCCGGGCCCGGCGATTTCGACTACATGGCGCGCGCCTATATCGCCGCTCAGCCTTCGCGCCATCCGTCGGTGCGCTGGTTCGGCAAGGGCCTTGCCGACTTCCTGGCAACCACGCCGCCGTTCGACGGCTCGCCCGCCGTGGCCGACATGGCCCGCTTCGAGTGGGCGATGGGCGAGGCGTTCGATGCCGCCAATGCCGAGCCGATCACCGCCGACGTGCTGATGGCGCTGCCGCCCGAAGTCTGGGAGACGCTCACCTTCACCGTCCTGCCGTCGCTGCATCGCCTCACCCTCACCTACGATACGCCGCAAGCCTGGCAACGCCGCGACGAGCAACAGGCGGGCGATCTCGAGGTCGAGGAAGCGGCCGAGCAGACCGACTGGGTGATCTGGCGGCCCGAACGTCTGACCAACTACCGCTCGCTGGAGCGCGACGAAGCCGTGCTGCTCGACGCGCTGATCGAGGGGCGCCCCTTTCCCGAACTGTGCGAGAGCATCGTGGAGCTGGTCGGCGAAGACCAGGCCATGGCGCGCGCCGCCGGCCTCTTACGTGTGTGGATCGAAGGCGGAATGCTCGCGTCCTTTGCCCACTGAACCCCGTGCCCGCTTGATGGAATTGGTAGACATACAGGACTTAAAATTCTGAGACCGAAAGGTCGTGCCGGTTCGAGTCCGGCAGCGGGTACCATCTCTCATAGCTATTCACGACTACTCCTTACCTTCGTAAGTGCAGCCCATTTGGGTAATCAAGATTTTCAAGGTTCGGTGGCCGGGCGTGATGTTTCCTTCGGCGACATTCTCGGAGTTTCCCCTCGCCGCCTTGTATGAGGTTTTGAATGTGCCGTCCGGATTTACCTTTGCCGAGAAGCTCGTTACTCCAGATTTTACGGTGACGGAATCTCCTGCCACCGAGAGATCATAGACCGGCGCTCCACCTCTGTTGCCACTCAGACAAATGGCATCCTTGGTATCGACCGTGATTCGATACGATTGCGCCGACGCAGCGGTCGAAACCAAAGCCAACAAGACGAACGTTAAAGCGCTGAAAATCGTTTTCATCGTTTCGATGCTCCTCCACAAATCACCCTTAAGATTGGTTAGTTGAATGGCTCACTTGCGCTCAAAGACTCCGCTACTAAGGCCGTACTGATTCGTGAACTTGCCGGACAATTTTGCGCTTCTTGACATGACAAACTCTATCGTCGTTGAACCGCCTACGGCTGTGAGCGTGTCTCCAACAATTTTGGCCGAGTACCGGTACCGCCCTGCTTTAATGCCCGAAGAACCCTGTGATCCCGTGACATATAAGATGTTGGCTCCCCCATCCGGCTGAACATTTTCGACGATGATCGCTGAACAGAGCCCGATATCCCATTTGCCTACCCAGACGCCTGAAAATGCGCGCAGGTTTTCCGCCATGTTGGCCGCAGGCGGCACAATTGCGTAGTCAATGGTCTGCTCGCATACTTTGAGGGCTCTCAGGTTGAGCGATATCTGTTCTAGTTGCACGTAGCTGCCACGGACCTCCTGTGGCCATTCCGATGGCGCTCCGTTGCAGGCGCGCGGATTCAAACACACAGAAACGGTTGCGCGCCGCCCTGTCTGTGAGATTCCAATGAGAGTACCACTATCAATTACATCGCCTGCCTTCGCTCTCACCTGCTGAAGGCTACCGACTACGACCCTAGTGGAGCCGACTTCTATCGTTGCCCATGTATTCCCTGTCGAACTGACGACCCCGTGGAAAGTGGAAACTACGTTGCCTCCTACTTCCCCAATTGGCTCAGGCTCCCGGTTCGCTGTTTCTGCTGGACTTGCTTTCTGCGCTACAAGTGCCGCATCTCGCCCCATCGACACCGTGAACGCTTGGCCGTTCTTCAACGTAAACGTCCCGCGTAGAGCGTCGGCCTCTCGTGTCAGGCTGACCTTTGAACCAGAGCCGGTCGTCAAAGTGATTTGGTTCTTAACTATGGAGCAGGGGGCCGGGTAGCTACTTGTCTTCCCTACTTCGTCCCACGTGCACGACGCCTTGCCGGCGTCCACCGTGATCGTAAGGACCCGTCGAGGATCGCTGAAGCTATATGCCTCGACGAGGCCGTACCACTTCCCGCCGAGGTCTTGCGCGATAACAGAATGCGCGGCGCTCATTGCACCCAGCAACACGATGCTGAAGAATTGGAATTTCCTAATTATCGGCTCATTCCCCAAACGAAGCGCCCTTCATAGTAGATCAGCGCAACGACTTTCTCAACCAGTAGACTAGCTGGTTTGCCGTCTCCCCTCAGGACTACCGTGTCCGATTCCGTCCAATCGGTGTCCGATAAATCGGCCTATTGGGTGTCCGATGACCTCGACAAAAGCCTTATTTTATTGGAGGTCCGAAAAGATTCGTCGGACTTAAAATCCTGAGGCCGTGAGGCCGTGCCGGTTCGAGTCCGGCAGCGGGTACCAAACTTCTCCTCGTCTCTCCTAGGCCGCGCCGGTGCGCGGACGGAGCCCGACGCCTTTCAGCCAGAGGCGCAGGGCTTCCCAGTGGATGCCCACGATCACCTTCAGAGTGAGAGCCGGGATCGACAGGAACAGGCGCAAGAGCCCGGCATCTGTGAGCTCCCGGCGCTCTCCCGACATGCCGGCGACGAGAACGGGCCCCGCCGCATCGGACGCGCTGATCACGACACCCACCCGCTCGCCGGGCCGCATCACCCTGAACGAGTAGTTCAACTCCATGTCCATGAACGGCGAGACGTAGAAGCGCTTGGCGCAGCGCTGCATGACCGCGCCATTCTCGGCCTCGACGGCGAGCGCGTAGCGATGACGGCCACCGAAAGTGTTGTGCACTTCGTACACGACCGCAGCCAGACGACCGTCCGCAGCATAGCAAAAGTAGGTGCTCAGCGGATTGAAGACGTAGCCCAGGACCCTCGGCATGGTGAGGACGCAAATCCGCCCATGGTCCATCACGATGCCGGCGTCGTGGACAGCGTCGACGATCTCAGCCCGCAGATCACCCCGTCCCGTCTGGCAATGATCGCGATCGTAGAAGCCGAACAGATTGAGCCTGTTGCGCGAGAACAGACGCAGCGTTCCGTCGAGGCGATCGATGTCTTCGAGGTCGAGGAAGAGCCAATAGGCGCGATAGCGCAGCCGATGCCGGCGCGGCTTCAGGCGCCGATGAACGACGCTGCCCAGAAAGAGAGCGGAGGACGGCGTCATCAGACGTAAGCCATTTCGCGTCCGGGCACGGCATCACGGATCTTGATCCTGCCGGATTCGGCCGGGATGCGCCAAGGCCGCACGATGCCCCCCAAGGCCTCGGCAACGGCAAGCCCCGCCTGAAGCCCGTCTTCATGGAAGCCCGCCCCGAAATAGGACCCGCAGAACCACGTCCGACGCCCGCCCTGAAGGCTCCACAGCTGTTCCTGTGCGTCGACGGCCCGGCCATCGTAGCGCGGATGGGAATAGCGCTCGCGCCGGATGACCATCGACGGATCGGGCTCCCGCAAAGGATTGAGGGTCACAAAAAGGGAGCGCTTGCACTCGAGGCTCTGCAATCTGTTCATCCAATAGGTGACGGACCCGCTCGCCGGATCTCCCGCCGTGGCCGCCGAATAGTTCCAGCTCGACCACACGCGACGACGACGGGGCATCAGGCTCTCGTCGCCGTGAAAGACCGCTTCGTTCGCGACGTAGCCGAACGACCCGAGCACTTCGTTCTCCTGCGCTGTCGGATCGTGCAGCATCGCCAATGCCTGATCGGCGTGCGCCGCAATCACCACATGATCGAACGTCTCGGCTCGCCCCGCCTTATCGATCAGCTCGACATAGCCCTTGTGCCGAACGACCCTGACCACTGGCCGCGAAAGCTCGATACGCCCGCGGAAATCCTTGAGGAACCGATCGATGTAGCTGCGGCTGCCGCCACTCACGGTCCGCCAGATCGGCCGGCGCACCATCTTCAGGAGACCGTGGTTCTCGAAGAAGCTGATGAACGCATGTGCCGGATACGCCCCGATATCGCAAGCCGGCGTCGACCAGATCGCGGCGGCCATGGGAAACAGATGGCAGTCGCGGAAAGCGGCCCCGTACCCTCGCAGCGCCAGGTACTCGGCGAGCGAGACGTTGCCGAGATCGCGGATATCGGCCGGCGCGTCGCGGTAGAACCGCTGCAGGTCCCGCAACATCGACCAGAATCGCGGGCGGACGACATTCGCAGGTTGCGCCAGAAGGCCGCCCAGGTTCGTCCCGGAATATTCGAAGCGCCCGTCGTCGAGCGAGACCGAGAACGACATCTCGGTCGGTTTCGTCCCGACCTGCAGATGGCGAAGGAATGCGACCAGGTTCGGATAGGTCTGCTCGTTGTAGACGATGAAGCCGGTATCGACGGGCATGCCGCCGACATCGACGGTATTGCTGTGCCCACCCAGGCGGCCATCGCCCTCATAGAGCGTGACCGTATGATAGCTACCCAGCAACCACGCCGCCGAAAGACCCGATATTCCGCTGCCAATGACGGCGATATTGAGCGGCTGCATTCGTTGCATGATCAAACATTCTGAAATTTTGAGGAGCGCGGCAGACATGTGCCGTCTCATCTGCCGCTCTAAATAAATACGGCCTGCCATCCCCTGCGGATCACTGACGGGTGATACGAACGCCAAATCCACACGTATTAGTGACAACGTCCGACCCGCCGAAGGCAGATCATGATCGCGATATTTGCAGCAGTGACCGCGAGTGCGTCCGCAGCCATGGCGGTGGCCTGGTTTCTCGCCGAGCGGACCGGGCGCTCCGGGTGGGCCGATGCGACCTGGTCGCTCTCCGTCGGCGTCCTGGGTGCCGCCGCGGCGGCGTGGCCGATCGACGGTGTGCCGGCCCTTGCCTCACGTCAATGGATCGTCGGCGGCGTTGCCTTGTGTTGGGGTCTCCGTCTGGCGATCCACATCGCCTGGCGCACCAACATGGGCGGCGAAGATCCGCGCTACGCTGAATTGAAGCGACAATGGGGCGATGCGAAGCGCTCCCGCCTGTTCTGGTTTCTCCAGATCCAGGCCTTCGTCGCCGCGGTACTGTCGCTCTCCATCGGCATCGCGGCGCACTATCCCCTGCCCAATCCCCGTCTCCTCGACTGTCTGGGCCTCCTTCTCATCGTCGCAGCCCTCGCCGGCGAAAGTATCGCCGATCGTCAGCTCGCGCGCTTTCGCGCCAGATCGACCGGGCGTGCCGCCGTCTGCGACACGGGGCTTTGGCATTTCTCCCGCCACCCGAATTATTTCTTCGAATGGCTGACCTGGGTCGGATACGCCGCGATCGCCATCGATCTCGAAGGTCGCTACGCCATCGGCTGGCTCGCGCTGGCAGCCCCTCTGCTGATGTATTGGCTGCTGGTCCATGTCTCGGGAATCCCGCCGCTCGAGGCGCACATGATGCGCTCGCGCCCGCAGGAATTTCAGGACTATTGGGCGCGGGTCAACGCGTTCTGGCCGGGCATGCCTCGCATTAAATGACCTTTGCAATCGCCCGGGTCAGGAAGAAGCCGAGGGTTGCGGCGCTCCCCGTGAGAACCGCCCCCCAGCCCATATCCGCCAGGGACACGACGCCTGACCATCCTTTCAAGGTCGCCTGGTTGGTCAAATCGTAGGTGGCGTAGGCGACCAATCCGAAGAGCGCGCCGTGAACGAGGGCGGTCGTCCAGCGTCCCGAGGCAAGGGCGGGGGCAACGGCAAAGAAAACGACACCGAAGACATAGATGAAATAGAACAGTGCTGCTGGTGCCAGCTTCGCGGTGTCGAGCAGGATCGGTCCGAGCAGCGGCCGATACAGCAGCTTGGTCATACTCACCAGCCAGATCGCATCGAGCACGAAAAGAACCAGCCCTGTCGCAAGGTAGCCGATGAAATAGGTCTTCATGACGGGTTTTCCCTTTCCCCGGGTCGCTTTTGGTACGGCTCCAACGGCAACGTGGATCAAAGCGCGGGAACCCGCCCCTTCCCCGACCGTTTCCTCCCGACAGTGGTTCCGCCACGCACAGGAGGCGGCGATGGAAGTTCTCGGTTTGAAGCGGCGTTGGATGCTCGGCACCGCTGCAATGGCGTCCCTGGCAATGGCCGCGCCTGCGCTTGCACAGACCGGCGATGCCAAAAAGAGCGACGCCGGTAAGTCCCCGATGCCCGCCAGCGAGCGGCTCATGCGCGATAATGCGCTCGCCCAACGCGTGCTGCTGATCTATGCGGCGGCGGCGCGGCGCCTCGACCAGGGCGAAGACTTGGAATCCGGCATCTTCACCCAATCGGCCGAGGTCATGCGCGATTTCGTGCACGGCTATCACGAGAAGATCGAGGAAGAGGATGTCTTCCCGGTCTTCAAGAAGGCCGGCCGCATGGTCGACCTGGTGAACGCATTGCAGGCTCAGCACGCCGCCGGCCGCCAGTTGACCGACAAGGTGCTGGCCGCCGCGCCCGGCATCGCCAAGAGTGACCAACGCAAAGCCCTAACCGACGCCATGCATGCAACGGTCACTCTCTATGGCCCGTGTCTCGCACGCGAGAACACCGACCTGCTGCCGACCTTGCGCAGCCTGATGACGCCCAACGAGTTCGACGCGCTGGCGCAGACCGTGGAAAAGGCCGAAGGCGAAGCGCTCGGTGCCGATGGCTTCGACAAAGCGGCCAAGAAGGTCGAGGCGATCGAGAAGAAGCTCGGAACGCACGACCTCAGCCAGTTCAACCCCAAGATATAGCGCGCACGCTATGGCCGGTGCGGAATGATCGGCGCGCCGACGCGATTTCAATTCTCCGACTCCAGCCACGGCACCTGAATAGCCTCCTCCGACGTGAGCACGTCGTGCGGCCCTGGCCGGACGTCCTTCGTCCAGCGCGACTTTGCTGGCGGCGGCGGTGGGCATGCCGGCGGAGCGCGCGTCTGCACCCGCCCCTCCTCGGCCGGAAGCGCCCGCACCCGCCCCTCAGCAGCCGCGCCGGGCGCGGCGTCTCGAAGGGTGGGAACACGTCCCTCTTCGTCGCGATGCTCCTCGGGAGGACGCTCTTCCCGCACCTCCTCCCGCTGAGGCGTGGCCGCCACCGGCGGTGCGGGCCGTACACCCGCGCTGGGCGGCGGTAGCTTGATCGGGAAATTCGGGAAGTCCCTCTTCCACCGCGCGGCGAAGGCCGGATCGGTCGCCTGACGATCGGCGATGGTCTGCAGCATCTCCAGGGTCCGCAGGCCGGCCTCGATGTGCCGACACAGGCCCTCGGTCTCGAGCCAGTGGACGCCCGCTTCGAGCCGCCGCAGCCGGCCCTTGTGGCTCACTTCAACGCTTCCTTGTACTGCCACACCCGATCGTCGAGCTGATCGATCTTCGCCTCCTGCGCGACCAGCTCGAAGGCGCGGCGGTGCGTCTCCAGCATGGCCGAGAGCGATGCGCCGTCCTGCGCCGTGAGCCGCCCGTCGCTCACCGCCGCCGCCACGGCGGCATGCGCGTCGAGCAGATCGGCCGGCGTGCGGATGTCCGGCAGCTCGACCTGCAGCGCGCGGCCCTTGGGCGCCGCCCAGATGCGGCTCAGCACCAGCCGCGCGGCGACCCGGTCGCCGTCGGACGCGGCCTCGATCATCTTGCGCACCATCGTCTCGGCCTCGCCCTCGACGAGTTGGTTGAGCAGCTGGTTCACGGCATTGCGGCTTCCGCGCGGACGGCCGGGGCCGCCGGGGTTGCCTTTTTCGAACTTGGGCATGGGAATCCTGAAAATAATGTGTGGCGACGCCGTTAAATAAACGGGCATTTAACGGGAGCAGCCCTCGCCACGGCGACGAAGGCTTGCGTTATTATTGCGTCTTTCGCATTCTTTGTCAAACCGAATTGTAAAGATTACTGGTCGCTCGGCTTCTGCGTCGAAAGGCATCGAAATGACAGGCTGGCTTCCCATTGCGATCGCGCTCGCCGCTCTAAGCTAAGGCAGTCTTCCCCGCCGTCGTGCCGTCAATGCGGAGTCAGCCACGTAATCCACGTCTCGATGACATCCAACTTGGTAGGTCACTGGTTGAAATCTGGTCCGCCCCACGAGGCTCAGCGCCGCTGATCGAGGCGTAAGGCGAACAGTCCAGCGCTGACGCGCCTTAGAAGAGGCACCGCGGCGACACCCGTTCTATTTCTGCACCGCCAGAGGTTAGGGCTTTGCCCTAACCTCTATAATGACAGGCCACCCAATGCCCGGGCGCACTCTCGCGCAGCTCGGGGTCGCGCTGCGCGCAGTCGGGCCGGGCGATCTGGCAACGCGTGTGGAAGTGGCAGCCCGAGGGCGGGTGGATCGGGTTGGGCACGTCGCCCTGCAGCATGATCCGCTTGCGCTTCACCGTCGGATCGGGAATAGGCACCGCCGACAGCAGCGCCTCGGTATAGGGATGCAGCGGATGGTCGTAGAGATCGCGCGACGGCGCGATCTCGACCACGCGGCCGAGATACATCACCGCGACGCGCGTGCTGATGTGCTCGACCACCGACAGGTCGTGCGCGATGAACAGATAAGTGAGGCCGAACTTCTCCTGCAGGTCCTCCAGCAGGTTGATGACCTGCGCCTGGATCGACACGTCGAGCGCCGAGACCGGCTCGTCGCACACCACCAGCTTGGGCTCGACCGCGAGCGCGCGGGCGATGCCGATGCGCTGGCGCTGGCCGCCGGAGAATTCATGCGGGAAGCGCCGCATGTGGTCGGCCTGCAGGCCCACCGTCTCGAGCAGCTCGACCACCCGCTCCTCCCGCGCCGCGCGGGACGCCGCGAGATTGTGGATGTCGAGCGCCTCGCCGATGATCGCGCCCACGGTGTGGCGCGGGTTGAGCGACGCGAACGGATCCTGGAAGATGATCTGCATGTCGCGGCGCAGCGCCTGCAGCGCCGGCCCCTTCATGCGGGTGACGTCGGCGCCCTGGAACAGGACCTCGCCGCCGCTGGGTTCGATCAGGCGCAGGATGCAGCGGCCGGTCGTCGACTTGCCGCACCCCGACTCGCCCACGAGGCCGAGCGTCTCGCCCTTGCCGATATCGAAGCTGACGCCGTCGACGGCATGGACTTTTTCGACCTCGCGCGCGAACACGCCACCCTTCAACGCAAAATGCTTGCGCAGGTTTTTGACCGACAGGAGCGGCCCCTCTTGCTTTCCCTGGGCACTCACAGGACGCACCGTACGTGATGGCCCGGCGCCACTTCCTTGAGGGGCGGCATCTCCCGGACACAAATGTCCTGGACGAACTTGCAGCGCTGGGCGAAGCGGCAGCCGGGTGCGGGGTTGAGCAGCCGCGGTACCGTACCGGGAATCGCCTCGAGCCGTTCCTTCGACGCCGCGGCGCGATCGACCCGCGGGATCGAGCGGATCAGCCCCTGGGTGTAGGGATGGCGCGGATCGCCGAACAGCGATTCGACCGGCGCCTCCTCCACCACCTTGCCGGCATACATCACGACCACCCTCTGGCAGGTCTCGGCGACCACGCCCATGGCGTGGGTGATCAGCATGATCGACATGCCGAGCCGTTCCTTCATCTCCTGCATCAACTCGAGGATCTGCGCCTGGATGGTGACGTCGAGCGCGGTGGTCGGCTCGTCGGCGATCAGCAGCTTGGGCTTGCAGGCCAGCGCCATGGCGATCATGACGCGCTGGCGCATGCCGCCGGAGAACTGGTGCGGATAGTCGTGCACGCGCTTCTGCGGATTGGGAATATTGACCAGCGCCAGCATTTCCGCCGCGCGCTCGATCGCCTGCTTCTTGTTGAGATTCTCGTGCTGGCGCCGCACCTCGGCGATCTGGCCGCCCACGGTATAGACCGGATTGAGCGAGGTCATCGGCTCCTGGAAGACGATGCCGATCTCGGTCGCGCGGATCTTGTCCATTTCCGCCGGCCCGAGCGGAATGAGATCCCTGCCCCGCCACAGGATCTGGCCGCCCTCGAAGCGGCCGGGTGGCATATCGATCAGCTTCAGCACCGAACGTGCGGTCACGGTCTTGCCGCAGCCCGACTCGCCCACGATGCCCACGGTCTCGCCGCGATCGATGCGGATCGAGACGCCATCGACCGCCTGGACCATCCCGTCGTCGGTCTTGAACCAGGTCTTGAGGTCGCGGATGTCGAGCAGGGCCTCAGCCATTGCGCCCTACAGAACCCGGCGCGGATCGAGCGCGTCGCGCAAGCCGTCACCGATGAAGTTGATGGAGACCACCGCGAGGAAGATCAACGCGCCGGGGAACAGGGCCCAGTGCGGGGCGATGTCGAGATAGTCCTTGGCGTCGAACAGCACGCGGCCCCAAGTCGGGATGTCGGGCGGGAAGCCCAGGCCGAGGAACGACAGAGTCGATTCGGCGATGATGGCGGCAGCGACGTCGATCGTGCCCGCCACGATCACCGGCCCCAGCGCGTTGGGCAGGATGTGGTTCAGCACGATGCGCAGGCGCGAGGCACCGAGCGCGCGCGCAGCCTCGACGAACTCCTTCTCCCGGATCGACAGGATCTGCGCCCGCACCAGACGCGCCACCGGCATCCAGCGCAGGCCGCCAATCACGATCACGATCATGACGAAGACACCGCCCTCCGGCCCCAGAACCGCCTTGAGCCCGTCGCGGAAGAGATAGATCACCAACAGCAGCAACGGGAGCTGCGGCAGCGACAGGAAGAGATCGGTGAGCCACATCAGCCCGGCATCGACGCTGCCGCGCGACATGCCCGCCAGCGCGCCCACCAGCATGCCGACGATACAGGCCACCGCCATCGCCGAGAGGCCGACGGCCAGCGAGATACGGCCGCCGTAAATCAGGCGCGCCAGCACGTCCTGGCCAAGGTCATCGGTGCCGAACGGGTGATTCCACGACGGTCCCTCGAGCTTCGCGGTGAAGTCGATCTCGTTGATCGGCACGCGCCACAACAGCGGCCCGATCGCGATCGCGGCAACCATCAGCAGCAGGATGACGGCACTGACCACCGCGAGCTTGTGCCGGCGAAAACGGCGCCACGCCTCGAGCGTCGGCGAGAAGCGCCGCGCCTTCTCCTTCCCGGCTGCGGCCACGGGGGCCTCAGCGGAAAGCAATGCGGGGGTCGAGCCAGCCATAGAGCACATCTGCAATGAGGTTGAAGAGAACGACGAGACAGGCGAACACGAAGGTGACGGCCATCACCACGGGCGTATCGTTGGCCAGGATCGAGGCGATCAGCAACGAGCCGATCCCGGGAATGCGGAAGATCTGCTCGGTGACGATGGCGCCGCTGAACACGATGGGCATCTGCAGCGCCACCAGGGTGACGACGGGGATCAGCGCGGTGCGCACGATGTGCCGCGTGATGACCCGGCGCTCGCCGATGCCCTTGGAACGTGCGGTGGTGACATAGTCGAGGCGCGCCACGTCGAGCACCGAGGCCCGCACGTAGCGCACCAGTGAGGCGCCCTGGAAAAGGCCCAGCACCGTCACCGGCATGATCGCCTGCTTGATGTATTCCCACACCCATTGCAGGCCGTGGGCGTTGATGTCGCTGCGATAGACGAAGGGCAGCCAGTCGAGCTGGATGCTGAAGATCAGGATCAGCAACAGGCCCGTGAAGAAGGTCGGCAGCGAGAAGCCCACGAACGCCAAAGTGTTGGCGATCTGATCGAACACCGAATAGGGCCGCGTTCCGGCCAGCACGCCGACCGGCAAAGCGACGAGGATGGCGATCAGCTGGGCCGAGCCGATGACGAACAGGGTCGCCGGCAGCCGCTGCAGGATCAGCGTGTCGACGTCGACACGACTGACGAAGGAGAAGCCCCAGTCGCCATGGATCATGGCGACCAGCCAGTGGAAGTAACGCAGGTAGATCGGATCATCGAGGCCGAACTTGGCCCGCAGCGCCATCCGCACTTCGGCGGGCACGTTGGGATTGGTGGCCAGTTCGCCGAACGGATCGCCCGGCGCCAGCGCAAGCACGGTGTACAGGACAATGCTGATGCCGAGCAGGCTCGGCACTGCGATCAGGAGACGTCGGATCAGGTAATTCCGATTCACCCTGCCTTAGCCTTCCTTGAACCAGTTCTGCAGATCCCACGTGTTGTTGTCCCAGCCCGACAGTTCACAGGTCAGGTTCTTGGCCTGACCCGATGCGCCGCGACGGTAGACCACCGGGATCACCACGTTGTTGTTCACGACAAGGTCGTTCATGTGGATGAACATCGCCGCGCGCTTGGCCGGGTCGAGCTCGACCTGGGCCGCCTTGTAGGTGTCGTCGTATTCCTTGTTCTGCCAGCGTGTCGTGTTGCGACCCTGGTACTTGTTCTCCTTGGTCGACGCCTCCCACGAGCAGAACTGGTTCATGAACACTTCCGGATCCGGCTGCGTCATGGTCGTGGTGAACATCTGCAGGTCGCAGAAGAAGTGCGGGTAGTTGTCGGCATTCGCCACGTCGGACCCGAAGAAGACCGACGACACGACCGCCTTCAGTTCCATGTCGATGCCGGCCTTCTGCGCGGCCTGCTTCACGATCGCCTGGTTCTTCTGGCGCGGCTGGTTGATCGAGGTCTGGAAGACAAATTTCAGCTTCTTGCCACCCTTCTCGCGGATGCCGTCGGAGCCCTTCTTCCAGCCGGCCTTCTCGAGCAGGTCTGCCGCCTTGTCGATGTTGAACTCGTACTTGGTGTTGGGCGACCTGATCTTCTCCGGATTGTTGAGGAAGTTGGAAGTCGCGGGCCCGGTCCGGCCATAGATGTACTTCTCGACCGACGCGCGATCGACCAGCAGGGCGAGCGCCTGGCGCACGGCATCTTCCGACAGGATCGGATGCTTGCTCTTCAGGCTCGCACGCTCGCCATCTACCTCATTCCATGGATCGCAGAACTGGACCTGGATGTGCTCGATGTTCCCGGTGTCGATGACGGTGGCCTTGCCCTTGCCGCCCTTCTCCATGCGGGTCAGCACTTCTTCCTCGACCTGCAGGTTCCAGGCGAAGTCGTATTCGCCGGTCTGCAGCACCGCGCGCGCCGCCGAGACGGCATCGCCGCCGCCCTTCATCTCGAAGGAGTCGAAGTAAGGCCGGTTCGCCATGTGATAGTCGGGGAAGATGTCGCCGGTCACGAGATCGCCCGGCTTGAAGTCCTTGAACTTGTAGGGGCCCGTGCCGATCGGCTTGAGGTTGGCCGGCGCTTCGCGCGACTTGCCGCCGGTGTAGTCGCCGAACGCGTGCTTCGGGATGATCATGCCCCAGTTGCCGCAGAAGGCGTTGGCCCAGAACGGCGTCGGCTTGTCGAAGGTCACCTTGACCGTGAAGTCGTCGACCTTGGCGACCTTGATGTCCTTGTAGGTGCCGATCGTGGTCGTCGCCGTCGCCGGGTCCTTGGCGTATTCCCAGTTGAAGACGACGTCGTCGGCCGTGAACGGCTTGCCGTCATGCCACTTCACGCCCTGCTTCAGCTTCCAGGTAACCGAAAGCCCGTCCTTCGACACCGCGCCGTTCTCGATGCTCGGGATCTCGGCGGCCAGCACCGCGCGCAGGTTGCCATCGGCGTCCCAGCCGGCGAGCGGCTCGTAGAACAGCCGGCTGCCGTCCTGATCCTTGGTACCGGTGGCGAAGTGCGGATTGAGCAAGGTCGGTCCCTGCCACCACAGCATCTTCAGCAGGCCACCGCCGCCGCGCTTGGTCGGCTTGTAGACCGGCGGGGAGTCGGCCATCGCCACTCCCGAGGCCATCAGGATCTGTGTCGCCATCGGCGCCGTCAGGCCCACCGCCACCATCTTCTTCACGAAACCACGGCGCGACAGCGCGCCCGTTTTCACGCCCTCGATCAGCCCACGGATTTTATGTTCGTTCATGTTTGTCTCGCCCAATTGACGCCCTCCCCTGCGCCGCCCTCGCTATCCTGCAAGATGCGTGCAATTCTGATGAGAACAGGCCGGCACGCCGCCGTCAACGACGCGCCGGTCGCACGGGGGAGAGAGCGATGGCGTGGATCTATCTTGTCGCAGCGGGCGTTCTGGAAATCGGCTGGCCGGTCGGACTGAAGATGGGCTGGGGCGCAGACGGCGCCAAACCGCTCTGGCTGGGCTTCTCCCTGTTCTGCATCGTAGCGAGCGGCGCGCTGCTTTTATGGGCACAGCGTACCATTCCCATGGGAACCGCCTACGCCGTGTGGACCGGCATCGGTGCGGTCGGCGCCTTCACCGTCGGCATCCTGGCCTTCGGTGACCAGGCGACGACGATGCGCATGGTGTCGATCGCGCTGGTCGTGGCCGGGATCGTCGGCCTGAAGCTCGCCTGAAGGAGATCGTCATGCGCCTGAAGGACAAAGTCGCGCTGATCAGCGGCGCCGCCAGCGGCATGGGCGCCGCCACCGCCCGGCTGTTCGGGCGCGAAGGCTGCAAGGGCGTGGTCGTGGCCGATATCCTCGAGAAGGACGGAAAGGCCGTCGTGGCCGAAATCGAGAAGGCCGGTGGCCACGCCACCTTCCTGCCTCTCGACGTGACCGACGAGGCCCAGTGGAAAGCCGTCGTCGACAAGACCGTCGCCACCTATGGCGGTCTCGACGTGCTGGTGAACAATGCCGGCATCTCGGGCTCGGCCGAGCAGGACCTCTACGACACCGCCGCCTGGAACCGGCTGATGGGCATCAACTCGACCGGTGTCTTCCTCGGCATGAAATACGGCATCCGCGCCATGAAGCGCGGCGGCTCGGTGATCAACCTGTCGTCGATCTCGGGCATCACCGGCCAGGGCTACATCCATGTCGGCTACAACGCCTCCAAGGGCGCGGTGCGCCTGATCACCAAGGCGGGTGCCGCGCAGCACGGCAAGGACGGCATCCGGGTGAACTCGGTCCATCCGGGCCTGATGCCGCCGATGCGCACCTCTGGCCGCACCGCCGATCCGGTCCAGCGCGAGAAGACGCTGAAGGGCGTGCCGCTGCGGCGGGCCGGCGAGGTTGACGAGGTGGCCTATGCCATCCTGTTCCTGGCGTCGGACGAATCGAGTTACGTCTCCGGCGCGGAGCTCGTCGTCGATGGCGGCTGGACGGCCGTCTAGAAGGCCTTTGCGACGGTCAGCCGAAAAGCCAACGGCTCGACGGGATGGAAGTGCGTGTCGCTGACGGCGGTGGATTCGCCGCGCAGTTGGGATTGGTAGAAATAAGAGATCTGGTCGGCCTGCGCATTCAGCAGATTGAGCGCGTCGAGCGTGAGCTTGATCCCCGAATCGAAGGCATAGCCCAGCCGCGCGTTGAATAGCGATGTTGGGCTCGAATAAACACTGCCGTCCTCGATCAACGGCCGCGGTCCGAAGAAACGCCAACGCAGCGCGCCGAACCAGCCGAGGTCTTCTCCCAAAGTGATGCCGGCTGACGCTACCCACGCCGACGCGTCGGGAATGAAGGAGCCGAGGGGATTGTCGGCGTCCTTGAAGCGCGCTTGCGTGTAGGCGACGTCGCCGTCGAGCATGGCCCAAGAGGCAACGCGCCAGCGATTGGCCCATTCGACGCCGATACGGCGGCTCGGCCGGCTGGGCGAGGTGTCGCCGGCATCGCCGTTGAAGACCAGCTCGCTGTCGAAATCGAGGATGAACAGCGCCACCGAAGAATCGAGGCCTTTGGCCGCCTGGGTGCGTACGCCGACCTCCGCGCCGCGCGACTGCACCAGCAGCGGCACGTTCTGGCTCAAGCCGCGCACGTCGTTGGAGTGAAAGCCTGCGCCCGCGTTGACGTAGAACTCGGTCTTCGCGAACGGCCCGAACACCAGCCCCGCCTTCGGATTGGGCATGAAGGCCGTCGACTGCGCCGAGCCGCCCGGCAGGCCGCTATCGTCGGTCGCCCAGAAAACGTCGCCGCGCACGCCGAGGGTGCTGCGCAGCCAGTCGTTCCACTTCACCTTCTCTTCGATGTAGAGCGCGGTGCTCGTCTCCTCGACGTGATCGGTGCGGATGGTGCCGATGGCGACGCGATTGACGGTGTTGAACAGGCCGAGATCGATCGAATCGTGACGGACCTGCAGCCCCACCTTGTTCTCCGCCTCGAAGCCCGCCAGCAGGTGATTGGTCGTGTGGCTGGCGTTCAGCCCGTACAGTTTGCGCTTGTCACTCTGCTGGAACTGGTCGCCGTTCACCGGATCGTTCAGGAAGTAGGTGAAGTCGTTGAAGAGATTGAGCGTCGAATAGACGGCATAGGCCTCGACCCGGTCGGCGCTCCTCTGGTCCTTCCGGCTCCAGCGCGCTGACAAAGAATAACGCTGCGTGTCGCCGCCGTCGGTCGGATCGAGCGTGCCGAAGCGGTCGACGATGCCCTCGCCGACCGCGCGGCTCGCGATCTGGTCGGTCGCGTGCCAGGAATTCGTGTAAGCCATGCCGGTCAAGGCAAAGCCGTTGTCCTCGGTGCCCTCGCTATAACGCAGCACGCCGTTGTACTTGCGCAGATTGTCGGGCACGCCCCACGGCCCGTTGTAGCGTTCGATCTCGGCCGCCGCCGTGAGCGTGCCGGCGCCGAGCGACATCGAGCCCGCCGCCAGCCCGCGCCAGTAGCCGAAGCTGCCGCCGGTTGCGGAAACGAAGCTCTTCTCGAGCCGGTCGGCATAGGCGATGTGCACCGCGCCTGCCGAGGAGAAGTCGCCCTCCTCCGCCCAGTACGGCCCCTTGCGTACCAGGAGATTGTCGACCAGCTCCGGGATCATGAAGTTGAGGTCGGCGTAGCCTTGCCCATGCGCGTGCGTGCGCATGTTGATCGGCATGCCGTCGAGAGCGATCGAGAGGTCGGTGCCGTGGTCGAGATTGAAGCCGCGCAAGAAATACTGGTTGGCTTTGCCTTCGCCCGAATGCTGCGTGACGATCAGGCCAGGGATCGCCTCGAGGATCTCGCCCGGCCGCGTCACCGGCCGTGTGTTGAGCGTCTCGCCGGAGATGCGCTGCTCGGAGGCCGCATCGGTCGGCCGGGACTCGAGATCGACCGGCGCGATGACCGTTACCGCCGGCAATACCGTCGACGCACCGGTCTGGCCGAAGGCGGGCCCGGCGACCGCCAACAGGCCCGCGTAAACCAAGTGCTTATGCATTAACGGTAAATTATGCATACGCCGTGCCGGCCAACAACTGCTACGCTGCGGCAGTGACCCTGCCTACCCGCCTCGTCGTCCTGTTCGGCCTGCTGGCCGCCGCCAACCTCGCGGCCTGGGGTGCGGCGCTCATTGTCTTCCACGATCAACCGCTGCTGCTCGGCACGGCGCTGCTGGCCTGGAGCTTCGGCCTGCGCCATGCCGTCGATGCCGACCATATCGCCGCGATCGACAATGTGACGCGCAAACTCCGTCAGGATGGACGCCGGCCGCTCACCGTCGGACTGTTTTTCGCGCTCGGCCACTCGACGGTGGTGATGCTGGCCGCCACCGCGGTCGCCATGACCGCGAGCCTGCTTGCCACGAAGTTCGAAGCCTTCAGGAGCATCGGCGGCCTGATCGGCACATTGATCTCCGCGTTCTTCCTGTTCGCGATCGCCGCGGTGAACCTCGTCACCTTTCGTCAGACCTGGCGGGCGTGGCGGCACGGCGGCGATCCCGATGTGGGCTTCGACGGCGGATTGCTGGCGCGCCTCTGCCGGCCGCTGTTCGGCCTGATCCGGCGGCCGTGGCACATGTTTCCGCTGGGCTTCCTGTTCGGCCTGGGCTTCGACACCGCGACCGAGGTCTCTCTGCTCGGCCTGTCGGCGACCAGCGCGGCCGGCGGCCTGTCGCTGTGGGCAATCCTCGTGTTCCCGACCCTTTTCGCGGCCGGCATGGCCTTGGTCGACACGGCCGACGGCGTGCTGATGCTGGGCGCCTACGACTGGGCATTCGTGAAGCCGCGTCGCAAGCTCGCCTACAATCTCGAGCTCACCGGCATGTCGGTGGCGGTGCTGGTTGGCGGTCTCGAGCTGTTGGGAGTCGAGGTCGGCGGCCTGGGCTTCGCGATCGTCGGCCTGTTCGCGCTGGCCTGGCTGGGCGCGCTGGTGCTCGGCCGTTACACAGGGCTGGACGAGCGCGACGCACCGGCCGACGCTACCGCCGACTGATCTCCAGGCAAGGGTTCCCCATGCAGCGCATCACTCTTTCGATCGACGACGAGCTCGCGGCCACTCTCGACCGCCACATGAAGAAGCATCGCTATGCCAGCCGCTCGGAGGCGCTGCGCGACATCCTGCGCGAGGTAGAGGCGCGCGAGCAGCTCGAAGAGGGAAAGAAGGGCAAGGACGACGGCTTCTGCGTCGCGACGCTCGCCTACGTCTACGATCACGAGACGCGCGATCTCGGCCGGCGGCTGACGCAGGCCCAGCACAAGCATCATGACCTCCAGGTGGCGACCCTGCACGTCCATCTCGATCACGACTCCTGCCTGGAAGTCTCCATCCTGCGCGGCCCCACCCAGGCAGTACGCACCCTGGCCGACGACACGATCAGCCAGCGCGGCGTGCGCCACGGCCAGCTCCACCTCGTGCCGGCGGCGTTGGGGCGCGAGAAGCACAGCCATGGCGGTACGCCGCATGGTCATTCGCACATCCACGCTTGATGCAGGCGGCCGACGCCTCCAGAATGTCATCATGACCGCGCAGCGAACAGAATCACCGATGCGAGCCTTGGGGCTCGCCGTCGCGCTGTTCGCGATCACGCTCAATTTCCTGCAGCCGCTCGCTCACGCCGCAATGATGCGCAGCGGCGCGCCTGAAGTACTGTGGACGGTCTTCTGCAATTCGACCGCCGCGGATCCGGACGGCCAGACTGGCAAGCTCCCGGGCAAGGCGCCGATGGCCGCCGATGCACACGCGTGCTGCCTGGGCCTGGCGCATGCGCCGGTCCTTGCCGCGCCGCCGGTTTTCTTCGTCGCGCTCGCGCCGGTCTCGACCTATGTCGCGCCGCTGATCGCGGCCGAACAACCAACCCCTGTCGGTATCCGTGACGGACCGACGCGACCAAGAGGTCCGCCCTCCTTCGTTTGACGCTCGCGATTCGTCAACCGAAGGAGAATTTTCATGTCGTTTTTCCGCACGGCGTTTGTCACCCGTGTCGTCGTTACCAGTGCGCTCGTGGCAGGCTCCGTGGCCGCCGCCTACGCGCACGTCGTTTCCCAACCCAACACCGCCGTCGCCGGCGCGTCGTTCACTGCGGGCTTCCTCGTCGCGCATGGCTGCGACGGCTCGCCGACGATCGCGCTGCGCATCAAGCTCCCCGAAGGCGTAACCGCGGCCAAGCCGCTGCCCAAGGATGGCTGGACGGTCACCGAGGTCGCGGGCGAAATCGCCTGGCGCGGCGGGTCGATCGACGCCCATAAGCACGAGACCTTCGGAGTCTCGCTGAAGCTGCCCGATACGCCGGGCAAGACGCTCTACTTCCTCGCGATCCAGGAATGCCAGCAGGGCAGCGCCAGCTGGATCGAGGTCCCGGCCGCCGGCCAGACGGCGAAGGACCTGAAGTATCCCGCGCCCTTCGTCACGCTGACGCCGCTGCCGTGATGCGCCGCCTCGCGTTGCCGGCCGCGCTGCTCGTCGCGGGCTCGGCCCATGCCCAGAACGATCCCACCGTCATGCCGACGGTGACCGTCACCGCGCCAGCGCCCGGGCCGCAGGTCCCGCCTGTGTCGTCGCGGATCGACATGTACGCCCTGCCGCAGACCCGCGAGAGCGTCGACCAGAAGAAGATCGAGGACACGACCAACATCGTGGACGTCGAGGACGCGATCAAATACCTGCCCAGCATCTTCGTGCGAAAGCGCAATTACGGCGACACGCAGCCCACCTTCCAGACCAGGATGTGGGGCATCAACTCGAGCGCGCGCAATCTGGTCTACGTCGACGACGTGCCGATCTCGGCGCTGATCTCGAACAACAACACCAACGGCGCGCCGCGCTGGGGCGTCGTCTCGCCCGAGCAGATCAAGGGCGTCGACATGCTCTACGGGCCGTTCGCGGCGGAGTATCCGGGCAATTCGATGGGCGGCGTGCTGCTGATCACGACGCGCCAGCCCGACAAGCTCGAGGTCACGGCCAAGCAGACCGAAGCGGTGCAGACCTTCAGCATGTACAACACCAGTGGCGCCTACACGACGTCGAACACGGCGGCGACGATCGGCGACAAGGTCGGCAAGCTCTCCTTCTTCCTCTCCGTCAATCGCGAGGAGAGCTTCAGCCAGCCGCTGCAGTTCGTCACCAGCGCCACCAACGTGGCCTTCGCGGGCGTCATTCCCGCCTACAACAAGCAGGGCGGCCAGGCGAACGTGGTCGGCGCCGGCGGCCTGCTGCACACGATCATGAACAATTACACGGCCAAGACCGCCGTCGACCTCAACGACTGGCTGCGCGCCAGCTACACCGTGAGCTACTGGGAGAACAACCAGACCTCGACGGTGCAGAGCTACCTCACTGCCGGCAACGGCACGCCGACCTTCGGCGGCGTGTCGGGCTTCGCCAGCAACACCTCGAACTGGCAGCAGCAGCATCTGATGAACATGCTGTCGCTCAAGACCGACACCGGCGGCAACTGGGACGGCGAGCTGGTCGCCACGCGCTACGACTATCTCACCGACATCCAGCGCAGCCCGGCCGGCGTCGCCGCGGGCACCGGCACCAACTACACGACCAACGGCCTGTTCGCGCGCCTGGACGGATCCGGCTGGGGCACCGAGGACGCCAAGGCGATCTGGCGGCCGACCGGCCCGCAGGGCGCGCACGAGGTGAGCTTCGGCGGCCATCACGACAAATACGTGCTGAGCAATCCGACCTACACCGCGCCCAACTGGCAGACGTCGCCCGACAACGGCAACGGCCTGACCTCGACCTACGGCGCGGGCAAGACCGAGACCTGGGCGCTCTGGCTTCAGGACGCGTGGAAGATCACGCCCGACCTCAAGCTGACGCTCGGCCTGCGCGGCGAGACCTGGAAGGCTTACAGCGGCTTCAACCAGGCAGGCACCGTTTCATCGGGCCAGCCGGAACTCACGTCCGCGAATCTCTCGCCGAAGGCCACGCTCTCCTGGCAATTCCAGCCGGAATGGAACGCAAAGTTTTCGTTCGGCGAGGCCAACCGCTATCCCACCGTGGCCGAGCTCTACCAGGTCGTCTCGACCGGCGGGACCTTCGCCATTCCCAATCCCAATCTCATCCCAGAGACGGCGCTTTCCTTCGAATTCGCACTCGAACGCCAGGACAAGCACTCCCGCGTGCGCCTGTCGCTGTTCGAGGAGGACACGCAGAATGCGCTGCTCTCGCAGACCTCGATCCTGAACGGCAGCTTCGTGACGACGTTCCAGAACGTCGGGCTCACCCGCAACCGCGGCTTCGAGCTGGTGGGCGAACTGAAGGACGTGCTGATCCCGGGTTTCAGCCTGTCCAACAGCGTGACCTACGTCGATTCGAGGATCGTCTCCAATCCCGGCTTCCAGAGCGCCACCGGCTCGATCTCGACCGGCCAGAGGGTGCCTTACGTGCCGGACTGGCGCGACACGGTGCAGGCGATCTACCGGCCCAACGACGATCTCTCGTTCGCGGCGTCCGCCCGCTACCAGGGCAAGATGTATTCGACGCTCGACAACAGCGACATCATCCCGGGCGTGCAGGGCTCGTTCGACCCGTTCTTCGTGGTCGACGTCCATGCGCGTTACCACTTCATGGACGCCGTGTCGGCCGAGATCGGCGTCGATAACCTGACCGACTTCAAGTACTTCGAGTTCCACCCCTTCCCGGGGCGGACCTTCATTGCCAGCCTGAAAGCGCGCTTCTAGAAAAGCTGAACCGCGATCATGATCATGCCGACGACCGAGGCGACCCAGCAGAGCGTGCGCAGCCAGGGCAGGCCTACGACGTAGATGATCGCGTAGGCGAGGCGCGCCCAGAAGAAGATCATGGCGCCCATCGCGGTCGTGGCATTGGCCTTGCCGGCGACGGCGGCGATCAGCACCAGCACCGCGAACAGCAGGAGGTTCTCGAGCATGTTGAGATGCGCGCGCTTGGCGCGACCGCCGGCGCCTGGCAGTTCGCTCAACCCCTCGCGGTTGCCGGCCAGCGTGGGCAGGCCCAACGAGAAGTTGGCGAAGCTTACCGCGACCAGCATCTGGACGAAGGTGAGGATGACCGAAAACAGCAGATACTTGAGATCCGGGCTCATTGTTTCTCTCCCCTACTTGGTTCCGAACAGGCGGTCGCCTGCATCGCCCAAGCCGGGGACAATATACCCGTGATCGTTGAGTTTCGCATCGACGGCGGCTGTGAATACCGGCACGTCGGGATGGACTTCGGCAAAAGCGCGCGCGCCGGTCTCGGCCGCCAGGATGCAGATGAACCGGATACGCTTTGCGCCCGTCTCTTTCAGGCGATCGACCGCCGCGATCGCCGAGTGCGCGGTCGCCAGCATGGGATCGCACACGATCACGTCACGGTCGGTGACGTCGCCCGGCAGCTTGAAGTAATACTCGACGGCCTGCAGCGTCTTGGGATCGCGATAAAGGCCGACATGCCCCATGCGGGCGAGCGGCACGAGATCGAGGATGCCTTCGGCCAGGCCAAGGCCCGCGCGCAGGATCGGCACGATCACCAGCTTCTTGCCGTCGAGGATCGGCGCGTCCATCGCCTCGATCGGCGTCTCGATCTTCACGGTGCCGAGCGGCAAGTCCTTGGTCGCGTCGTACCCTAGCAGCAGGCCGATCTCGCGCAACAGCCGCCGGAAATTGGCGCTCGACGTCGTCTTGTCGCGCATCTTGGTAAGTTTGTGCTGCACCAGCGGATGCGTCACGACGTGGATCGAATGCGGTAGCGACATGATGGGCTTCCTTCTCTTCCCCAAATATAAACTTAGCCCGTCACCCTGAGCGAAGCGAAGCGCAGTCGAAGGGTCTCTCTTCGGCAGACACGAAAAGAGATCCCTCGGCTGCGCTCGGGATGACGGGAACAATGCATCAGAAAACGGTGCCGTCGCTCGCGACGGCAATCGGTGGACCGCCGCCCGGCCGGCGCTCGGCCGCCAGCACACGGCCGGCGAACCAGGTGCCCGCTTCGAGCACCTTCACCAGCGGCAAGCGCGTGGCGTCCATCCCCAGATGCAGCCGCACATGCTGGCCGATCCGGTCGAGCAGCGCCACGGTCAGCGCCCGCCATTCGACGATCGCCTCGTCGCCCGGCGCGAACGTCTCGGTCAACAACGAAGACCGCTTGGGCCGCAGCGCGCCGGCATCGACCAGCAAACCGCCGTTGCGGTATTCCGGCAGGCCGGTCAGCGTGTCGAGATCGACGACCTTCAGCCCGGCACCTTCGATCGGCTCGACCAGCGAATAGGACATCCATTGCGAGAGCTTGTGGAACGGCACCAGCCCGATCACGGGATGCTCCCAAACGTCGCCCATCGGTGACGGCCAGATCGGCGAGAGCTTGTCGAGCACGGCAGCCAGGATCGATGCGGCCTTCACCTCGCCCCCGGTCGCCACGATGTCGAACAAGGCGCCGGGCCGCTCGAGGCCGATGCTGCCCAGCTTGCGCAGCAGGCCGGCGCGGCCGTCGAGGCCGGTCATCGGATTGTGCGCCTTCACCTGGAAGCCCATGGCGACGTCCATCGGCGTCAGCGCCGCCAGCCGCTCGGCATCGACCCGCAGCGGATCTCCCTTGGCGTCGCGGCTGAACAGGCCATTGGCGAACATGTGGAAGCTCGCCACGCCCAGCCCCTCGGACCGCGCATAGGTCTCGCCCCCTACTCCCCCAAATTGGCCGGGCTCGCGATAGCTCCAGTCCGGACCAGCGCCGGCATCGAGCAGCACCGACACGACCGCGAGATCCATGCGGCGACGCGCGACCTCTTCTTTCGACAATGAAGCGAGCCTGGGCGCCAGCGCGGCCCAGCGATCGCGGCCACCCGCCTCGAAATGCCGCCAACGCGAGTGGAAGGGAATCGCCGCTGGATCGGGGAAGCGCTTCGCCGTCACGTCGAGCGTGGCGCGCACCGCGGCCTCGAGACCGTTGGGATCGACGGCGAACCAGCTCGACCGTCCGTCCTCGACATATTTCAGCGTCTGCTCCGCCCGCTCGCGGATTGCCGCGGGTGTGCGCAGATATTGGAGATCGCCGGGGAGCACGTCTGTAAAGTCCGTCACTCGTCGAGGCCCCGGCCCTTGGGCTTGGTGAGATCGGCCGTGGGCTTGCTCTGGGTGAAGTAGCCGGCGGCCTTCTTGGCATCCATCTCGACTTGGGCATCGGCCGGGATCAGGTCCTCGGGGATCGGCACCTGCTCGACGATCTCGATGCCCTGCCCGCGCAGCGCGTCGGACTTCATGTTGCTCATCGAGGCGAAGCGGTCGATGCGCGAGATGCCCAGCCAGTGGAACACGTCGGGCATCAGCTCCTGGAAGCGCATGTCCTGCACGCCCGCCACGCATTCGGTGCGGTTGAAATATTGCGCAGCCGAATCGCCACCCGGCTGGCGCTTGCGCGCGTTGTAGACCAGGAACTTGGTGACCTCGCCCAGGGCGCGGCCTTCCTTGCGATTGTAGATGACGACGCCGACGCCGCCCTTCTGCGCCATCTCGATGCAGATCTCGATACCGTGCGCGAGATAGGGCCGGCAGGTGCAGATGTCGGAGCCGAACACGTCCGAACCATTGCACTCGTCGTGGAGGCGGCAGGCGATTTTCGTTTCGGCGTTGCCGAGCTTGCTCACGTCGCCGAAGAAATAGATCGTCGAACCACCGATCGGCGGCAGGAAGATCTCGAGGTCGGGCCGCGTCACCAGCTCGGTGTACATGCCGCCGGTCTGCTCGAAGAGCGTCCGACGCAGGTCGACTTCCTTGACGCCGAAGCGCTCGGCGATGCCGGGCAGCCACCACACCGGCTCGATCGCCGCCTTGGTCACCTTCACGTCGCCCGAGCCGCTCAAGATATCGTTGTCGGGCTTCAGCCGGCCGGAGGCCATCGCCTCCATGATCTCCGGCATGTTCACATGCGCCTTGGTGACGGCGATGGTCGGGCGATATCCCAGCCGGCCGCGAGCTTGTCGGAGAAGACGTCGGCGATCAGGTGCCCCCACGGATCGAGCGAGACGATCTTCTTGGGATCGAACCAGCTCTCGAACGGCCCGATCTTCTCGGCGGGCAATGTATTGGTGAAGTCTGGCCGGTGATCGGCCTTCAGCTCCTGGGCCGCGATCGCCAGCGCCCGATAGACGCCATAGCTGCCGGAATGCACGCCGATGGCATTGCGCTTGGCCTGATCCGCCACCGTGCCGACGACGGGACCGCGCAGCTTGGGATCGCGCGCACCCCAGATCACCGGGGGGGCCTGTACGCCGCCCTGGGAGGGATGGGTATTCAGTCTGATGTGAGCCATTGTGCTTTCCAGATGCCAAACGCCGGGAAAGCGAGGCATTCTAGAGCCTGTGGATGACAATGGAAAGACCGGAACAAAGAGCGTCTGATGCTGCTCCGTCCTGCATTTTCCATCGCTTTTGCGCTTCTGGCCCTGACCACGGGCGCTGCTGCCGCCGAAACGCCTACCGCCGTCTTCTCCCGCTATGAGTTGCTGGGAGCCTGGGCATCCGACTGCAAAAAGCCGCCCGGCCCCGCCAACTGGTTCGTGACCCATTCGCCGACAAACACCGGCAGCGTCCAGACCCAATATGACCATGGCGGAGGTGGAGCGCCGCTCCTCTCGGTCGTCGACAGCGCTCGGCCCCTGAGCACGACCACGCTCGACATCCACGTAAAATACACGGATGCAAAATGGGGCACGCTGAACGGTTCGATCTTCACGATGATCGTCGAGGTGAGTGCAGGCCGCACGCACACCGTGCAGTCGATCCGAAATGACGGCATGATCCTGATCAAGGAGAGCAAGTTCGCGACAGACGGACGGCCCAGTCAAATTCTCTACAAATGCCCAGGAGGAAGACCCAATGCCTGATCTTTTCCCGACGACCGAGGAAGCAGCGCAAGACCAGGCGCGCGAGATCGGCATCGTCAATCATGTCGGTCCCGACTCATTCAAGCCGGATGGGCTCCGACCCTTCTTCGAGTACCGCAAGCTCGGCATCGAGGAGCTGACCGACGGCAAGGTCGGCGCCCATGTGATCCGCGCCAAGCCCGGCATGCACGCCGACGCACCCCGCCACACGCACACGCTCGACTTCCAGTTCGTCTATGTGCTGAAGGGCTGGGCGATCTTCGACTACGAAGGCTATGGCGAGCACAAGCTGGTCGAAGGCTCGACCGTCTACCAGCCACCCGGAATCAAGCACAAGGAGATCGCCCACTCCGACGATTTCGAGGTGCTGGAAATCACCCTGCCGGCCGGGTTCGAGACCAAGACGGCGGAGTGACGACAAAAGTTCGATGCAAGTGGAGCTCGATCCCAAGACCCTGCTGACGACCATCGTCGAGGGAATCGGCCAGCCGTTCTACGTCGTCGATCGCGACTGGCGCTTCACGATGTTCAACGCCGCCGCTGCACGTCATTTCAGTCGGACGCCGGCCGAGGTGATGGGCCGGCGGCTGTGGGACGTCTTCGTAGGCGACGAAGAGAGCGAGCGCGGGAAAATCCTCCAACAGGCGATGGCGGACCGCCGCTCCCACACCGGCGAAGCCCGGTCGCTGGTGAGCGGTCGTGTCGTCTCCTACTGCATGTTCCCTGTCGGCGATGGGCTCGGCGTCATCTTCTACGACGTCTCGGACCGGCGGCGCGCCGAACAGGACCGCGACACCGCGGAAGCGGCCTTGCGGGCACGCACGGCCGAGCTCGAGACGATCCTCGAGACCGTTCCGACCGCCGTCTGGTTCTCGCACGAACGCGATGCCAGCCATCTGGTCGCCAACCGCCGTGCGGCCGAATTGTTGCGCATGCCCAAGCGCAGCGCCGCGTCGCTGAGCGCCCCGCTGGCCGAGCGGCCGTCCTATCGCTTCTATCGCAACGGCGTGGAAGCCCCCGCCGATACCTTGCCCTTGCAGCGCGCCGCGCGCGGCGAGGAGGTGGGCAGCGAACTGCTCGAGGTCCGCTTCGAAGACGGCGAGCGCCGCACCCTGCTGATGCGCGCAGCGCCGTTGCACGACGCTGCGGGCCGGGTCCAGGGCACCGTCTGCGCCGCTGCCGACGTCACCGAGCGGCACCGCTACGAAGAGCATCTGAAGCTCATGTTGAACGAGCTCAATCATCGCGTGAAGAACACCTTGGCGATCGTGCAATCGATCGCCAGCCTGACCCTGAAGGACACCGACGCGGCCGCGCGCACCGACTTCGAGCAGCGGCTGCTGGCGCTCAGCTCCGTTCACACCTTGCTGACCGATGAGAACTGGGACGGCGCGCGCCTGCAGGCGGTCGCGCGGGCCTCGCTCAAGACCCATCTCGGCGGTCCGCGCGAGCGCATCAGCTACGAGGGCGAGGACCTGAGGGTTCGGCCCAAGAGTGCCGTCGCGATCTCCATCGCCCTGCACGAGCTCGCCACCAACGCCTTGAAGTACGGCGCCCTCTCGACCGATAGAGGCTCGGTCGCCGTGCGCTGGACGATCACGGGCGAGCGCTTTCGCCTCACCTGGGAGGAAGTGGGCGGCCCGCCGGTCCAGACGCCGACGCGCCGTGGCTTCGGCTCACGCATGATCGAGCGCGGGCTTGCCGTCGAGCTCCAGGGCACCGCGCGGATCGATTTCCGCCCGACCGGCGTGGTCTGTGCTATCGACGCACCGCTGGCGGCCATCCGGGAAGGAACAGAAGAAGCGTGAGTACTCCGAAAAAGCGGCGCGTCCTGGTGGTCGAAGACGAAGTCCTGGTCGCCATGATGCTCGAGGAGATGCTGGAAAGGCTGGGCTACGAGATCGCCGCGACCTCTTCCCACCTCGAGGAGGCGCTGCAGCTCGCCCGCACCGCGAGCTTCGACCTGGCCATTCTCGACATCAACCTGAACGGCCGTCCGAGCTTTCCCGTGGCCGATATCCTGCGCGAGCGCGGCCTGCCTTTCGTCTTCGCTACCGGCTATGGCGACAAGGCGCTCGACAGCACCCATGCCGGCACTCCCGTCCTGCAGAAGCCATACAGCCTCGACGACTTCCGCCGCGTACTCGCGGCACTCTGATCAGGGCATCGCGCACTCGAAGCTTTCAGCCTTCTCGGTCGGGCCACCTTTATACTTCGCGACCTTCGGCCAGAGGCAGAGCGGCCGCTGGAAGAGGATCGCCCCTTGGCCGTTGCGCGCTTCGGGCCCGTCGAACTTGGTCGCAATGATTTCCTGCGGCTCCTGCTTCTTCTCGATCCAGTTCTCCAGCACCTTGGCCATGTCGTGTTTGGCGTCGCTGACCGGCGGCACCGAATCGCGCGTCGCGGTCGAAAAGTTGGTGGCGCCCGCGCCCTCGGCGCAGTGCCACATCCCCGGCACCATGTAGAGCCGCACGAACTCCTCGTGATGCGCGATCCGGTCGTGGTAGCCCACGATATCCATCGCCGCACCCACCGGATCGTCCAGCCCCATGAACAGGATCAGCTTGCCGCCGTGGGCATGGAATGCCGACAGGTCGGCGCTCGCCGCATCCACCATCGGCGACACTTTCTCGCGCACCAGGTCGATGTCGCGGCCCCAGTCGAACCGCCACCAGTCCCAGTTCGGATCGTTGAAGGCCCACAGGCGGAAGAACTCGACCCTCTGCGGTTCCTGCGGCTTGCGCGGGTTGGCCCAATAGCCGCTCCAGCCGGGATGCGAGTCCTTCTTGGTGTGCTCGGACCCTTCGCTGCCCGGCAGGAACGACGCATAGAGCGGTTGGCCGGTGCGCGCGTCCTTCGGTCCGGCATACATCGCCTGCAGCGCTTCGATCTGCGGTGAGCTGAGGCAGCTCGCCGTCTCGCTGCCGTTGCAGGCCAACGTCTTGAGATCGAAGTGACACTGTCGCGGATCGTTAATCACGCCGTCCTTCACGCCGTCGAGCCCGTCGCAGGCCGCGACCACGGCCTTGCGCACCATACGGAGCTTCTCGTCCGGCACGATCGGCGTCGCATTGTCGCCCGGCCGATGGTTCTTCAGGAAATGCCAGAGGAACGTGAGATTGAGGTTGGTGCGGTTGTTGCCGGGATCGCCCGCGATGATGCCGTCGAAATCCGCCGGATAACGCTCGGCCTCCGACAGCGCCTGATGGCCGCCGGTCGAGCACCCGCTGAAATAGGAGAGCTTGGGACCAGCACCATAGAACGCCGCGGTGAGCGCCTTGGCGGCCACGACGCTCTCGTGCACTGCGCGATGGCCCCAATCGACGATGCGCTCGGGATGACCGTCGCCGAACTTCAGGTCACCGCCCTCGTGGCCGGTATCGGTGGCGACGCCGACGTCGCCGTTGCGCAGCCGTGCGGCGACCTGGCCGTAATAGATGCGGTCGCTGTAGGCGCCGTTGCCGACCATGTGCAGCCGGCCGCTCCAGCCGGCGAGCGGCAACCACACTTCGAAGCCGATCTTGGATCCCTCGACCGGGCTGCTGACGCCGGTCACCCGGCAGAACGCCGGCAAGCCGGTGTGATCGAAAGGCTTGCCGTCGATATCCATGTTCTCGTGGAAAGCGCCGTCGCGCCGCGGCTCGGCCAGGGTGATCGTGGCATGCGGCAGCGCGAGGTGCGCGAGCTTGCTGCAGTCGGCGTCGGTGCGGGCGTCCTGTGCCCAGGCCGCCGGAGCACACAACATCAGCGCCGCAACAAGAAGGCCGGAACGCATGAACAGCTCCTTTTTATCCGACATAGCCCGCATGAACGGCGAGCAGGACCACGAAGATCGCCAGCACGATGACGAACAGGCGCGGCAGACGCCGCCGCAACGGCTTCCGCAGCATGGCAAGGCCAAGCACCACGAGCGCCAACCCGAGGCCCACGTCGACGCCGCCGTTCGGTGCGTTGAGGGCGCCGTCGACGCCGCCGTGGCGCAGCCCCGCCGTCATGTTGCGCAGGCCGAACATCAACGTGCCGCCGCCGCCGATCAGCAGCAGCAGGCCCAGGACGAAATTGATCTGGCGAAGCGGTCGCATGGCCACACGATGCGGCTCTCCGGCCGAGCCGGCAAGGCCGTTCCGTCAGCGGCTCAATTTCACCGCCGGTGAGCGACCGCGACCAGGCGGCCGCGCTGCTGGACGATCCCCTGCTCGGTGACGATCGTCGCCAGCCGTCGCAGGATGGTCACGCGCGCGCGATAGACAAGCTCGGTCGGCAGATGCCCCAGGAAATTGCCGAACGACGAGGCTTCCATGAAACGCACCGCCTGTTCGGGCGTGGCGTAATTCTGCTCGATCGGCCGCGTCTCGATCAGATCGGGCGAAAAGCCCGTCATCTCGAACAACGCCCGCATCTCCTCACTGTCGATCTTGAACGTCATCGTGTCGCGCTCGCGCGGATAGCGATCGAACGGCGGCTCGGAGAGCACGGACGCGACGGTCTCCTGCACCACCATGCGCGGGCCCTTGGCCATGCAGCTGATGCCGATCCGACCGGCAGGCCGCAGCAGCCGCCAGAAGGTCAGCAGCGGCACCGTCTTGTCCGGCAGCCAATGGAAGACCGAGTTCAGGCAGATCACGTCGTAGCTCTGGTCGCGCAGATGCTCGAGGTCGTAGACATCCGACACCTCGAAAGAGAGGTTGCCGCGGTTGCGCGCCTTGTCGAGTGCGAGATGCACGCGCGAAGGCAGCGGATCGAGGCCATGCACACGGCCCGACGGACCGACCAACTCGGCCAGATGATGAGCCAGCATGCCGGTGCCGACGCCGACGTCGAGCACCCGCTCGCCGGGACGGATGGCAAGGTCGGCTGCGAGCTGCTTGCCGTATTCGAACTGCCGCGTGGTGCTGATGCGCTCGTACTCGCGCGCCAATTCATCGGTATCGAGAGTGAGCAGTGGGGCGCCAGGGCGCCCCCGATATTGCAAGCCCGACATCTCCCACGCGCCTCCACCCAACACTATTTTTTCTTTGCCTGCGGGCGTCATTCTAACGCGCGGATACGCCTTCACCTATTGCGGGTAGGAATATGAGGTCTGCACGCTTGCGCCCTCAGGCAAGGTGGCGTAGCCACGCAAATACATGACGCGTGCACTGTCGTTCATCGTCTCTCTACTGGTACTCTCGATGGTACTCACCCTGGGCGCGCGGGCGGCCGAGCCGGTGCCCACTCCCAAGCCGATCTTTTTTGCGCGCGGCTCCAGCAGCGGCACCGTGGGCGGCCATGTATTGCGCGGCGAGCGCGCCCTTTACTCGCTGAAGGCGGCGGCGGGCCAAACCCTGACCGTCACAATCACCACCCCCGACGACAACGCCGTTTTCCAGATCTACCAGCCGGACACGGCGATCGGCCGCGATGCCGACGGCCTGCTGGAGTTCAAGGGCACGGCGCTACATGGTGCCGCAGACGGCGAGGACGCCACACGCTGGTCCGGCCGGTTGCCGCGCGCCGGCACCTACCTGATCGTGGTCGGCAGCACCCGCGGGAATGCCCGTTACAGCGTGGATGTAAAAGTCGAGTAGGTGTAGCCTTCCTGGATAGCCGGCAAAAAGCCGGCGCTTTGCGTACGCGTCAGTGCGGCCACGCGTCAGTAAACAAAAAAATTATCCAGGGAAGGAACGACGAGATGGATGAATCTCTCGAAAAGTCCGCCATGCGTAAAATCTATTTCAGGCTGCTGCCGTTTCTGCTGCTGGCCTACATCCTGGCGTACATCGACCGTATCAACGTGAGCTTCGCCGCACTCACTATGCAAGGCGACCTCAAGATGACCGCCGGCGCCTTCGGCTTCGCCACCGGCACCTTTTACTGGGGATATTTCCTGTTCGAGGTGCCGAGCAACATCATCCTCGAGAAGGTGGGCGCGCGCATCTGGATCGCCCGCATCATGATCACCTGGGGAATCCTGGCGACCTGCACCGCCCTGGTCACCGGCGAGACGAGCTACGGCATCGTGCGCTTCCTGCTGGGCGTCGCCGAAGCCGGCTTCTTCCCCGGCATTATCTTCTATTTCACCAAATGGTTCCCGAGCTATCACCACGCACGCATCGTCTCGGGCTTCCTGATCGGACTGCCGGTGGCGGTCGCGGTCGGCGCCCCGGTGTCGACCGGGCTGATGAGCCTGCACGGGCTGTTCGGCCTCGCCGGCTGGAAGATCATGTACATCGCCGAGGGCGTGCCCACGATCATCCTGGGCATCATCACCTTCTTCGTCCTCACCGACACGCCGGAGAAGGCGAAGTTCCTCACCGACGCCGAGAAGAAGTGGCTGTCGACGCGTCTTGCCGCCGAGCGCGCGGCCAAGGACGCCGTGCGCCGGCACTCGCTGTGGGAGACGATGTGGAACCCGAAGGTGCTGTTGCTGTCGCTCAACTATCTCGGCATCGTGACGGCGAGCCTCGGCATGCTGATCTTCACACCGCAGATCATCAAGGCGATCGGCAAGACCGACAACATGACGGTCGGCTGGCTCACCATGATCCCCTACATGGCCGGCGCCGTGGCGCTGCTCACCTGGGGCCACATCTCCGACAGGCTCAACGAGCGGCGCTGGAGCCTGCTGATCGCCTGCGTGTTCTCGACCGGCGGATTGATCCTGGCCGGCCTGACGCTCGGCAGCTACTGGGCGCTGGTCGGCATGTCGATCGCGGCGATGGGCTTCTACGGCTCGAAGGGGCCGTTCTTCGCCATGCCGCCGATCTTCCTGAGCGGACCGGCGCTGGCCGCCGGCATCGCCTGGATCAACTCGCTGGGCAATCTCGGCGGCTTTTTCGGGCCCTGGTACGTGGGCGTGATGAAGGACGCGACCGGGAGCTTCGCCGGCGGCCTGTTCGGCCTCGCCCTCCTGAGCCTGATCGCGGCCGTGGTCTGTGCGATCTTCCTGCACATCCCCGACCCGCGTCCCGTCGCCGGCGCGCGGCTGGCCGCGGCGGAGTAAGCAAGGCAACGAAAAGCGGCGGAGCCAGGAAGGCTCCGCCGCCGCTTCGCGCCGTGGACCGACTACTTCTTCGGCAGCATCACGGTGTCGATGACGTGGATCACGCCGTTCGACTGCTTGACGTCGGCGATGGTCACGAAGGCGGTGGTGCCGTTCTCGTCGGTCAGGGTGATGTCCTTGCCGACCATCTTGGCCTGCAGGATGCAGCCGCCGACCGTCTTGATCGCATGCGTGCCCTTGTCGTCGGCAATCATCTTGGCGACCGTCGAGGACAGCGCATTCGCCGCCACGACATGGCACGTCAGGATCTTGACCAGGGTCGCCTTGTTCTCAGGCTTGAGCAGCGTGTCGACCGTGCCGGCCGGCAGTTTGGCGAAGGCCGCGTTGGTCGGCGCGAAGACGGTGAACGGGCCCGGGCCCGACAGCGTGTCGACGAGGCCCGCGGCCTTCACCGCCGCGACCAGCGTCGTGTGATCCTTGGAGTTGACCGCGTTCTCGATGATGTTCTTGTTCGGATACATCGCCGCTCCACCGACCATCGGCTCGCCGGCGGCGAAGGCCGGCACCAGCGTGGCGGCGGCGGAGATGAAGGAAACGGCCGCGATGGCGGCCAGCACGATACGACGCGTGGACATGGATGAAGACTCCCTTGATTGAGCAGGGACGAACCATTCGCCACCAGCCGAGGACAATTACGGCGCGCAGCTGCACGCAGTTCAGGCGAGCGCGGTCACTCTATTGTGCGGACGAAGCGTGATCCGGAACGACAAACCGGTCGTAGCCTTTGCATCGTCGACAATGCGCCGCTACCGTGCTCTTCGTGTGCACTATTGCGTAGATGGGGGATTGGCGATGCGTAGAATATTCGGGTGGTCGCGGCTTGCGGCGGTGTTTGCGACTCTTGTCATGGTCGCTGCGAGCGTGGCGCCGGCATCGGCGCAAGAAAAGAAGATCACTCTTCTGATCTGGTCGAGCACCTGGAACGGTCTGATCAAGCCGCTCGCCGAGCAATTCACCAAGGACACCGGCATCGCCGTCGACATCGAGGTCGAGGCCTCGTCGATGGAAGGCCTGGTCAAGGTCCAGGCGATGCGCGGCAAGCCGACGGCCGACGTCTGGTTCACCGCACAGGGCGTCGCCGAGCGCGCGGCAAGCGATCCGGGCCTGCTGGCGCCGATGCCGGTCGACAAGCTCAGCAACTGGAAAGACGTTATCCTAGGCGGCACCTCTTCGACCTTCGCCGCGGCCTATTACTATCCGTTCGGCATCGTCTATCGGCCCGACCTCGTGCCGGGCGGCAAGATCTCGTCGTGGGAAGAATTGTGGGGCCCGGCCTTCGAGAACAAGCTGGCGCTGCCCGCGCCGTCGTTCTTCTCCGGCCGCATGATCCTGGTGGCCGCGCAGATGGCTGGCGGCGGCATCGACAATGTCGATCCCGGCATCGCCAAGCTGAAGGCGATCAAGAAGAACGTCGCCTTCTGGTTCACCTCCGATCCGCAGGCGCGCAAGGCGCTGGCGCAGGGTGAGGTCTCGGTGATGGTGACCTCCTCATCGACCGTGAAGACCTTGGCCGACCAGGGCGTCACCGTGAAGATGGTGAGCCCCAAGCCCGCGCCCATCATCTTCGAGGGCGTGACCATCCTGAAGGGCGGCAAGGAAGAGATGGCCGCGCAGTTCGTGAACTACGTGATCAGCCAGCAGTGGCAGAAGACGATCACCGAGGTCTGGAACATGGGTCCGGTGAACAAGAACGTGGCGCCCGCCGGCAAGTTCGCCGACGTGCTGCCCAAGGACGGCGACTCCGTCACCTTCAACGAGACCACGATCAACGAGCGTCTCGGCGGCTGGACGGAAAAGTTCAATCAAGCCATCGGCCAGTGAATCGGCAGTGAGCCGACGCCTCGAGATCGACGATCTTGCCAAGAGCTACGCCGGCGTCGACGCGATCGCCGGCGTCACGCTCGCGGTGCCGGCCGGTGCGCTGATCACGCTGCTGGGGCCGTCGGGCTGCGGCAAGACGACGTTGATGCGCTCGATCGCGGGCTTCGTCGTGCCCGATCGCGGCCGCATCCGGGTCGATGGCAAGGACCTGCTGGCCCTGCCGCCCGAGAAGCGGTCGACGGCCATGCTGTTCCAGAACTACAGCCTGTTTCCACACATGACGGTCGCAGCCAATGTGGGCTTCGGCCTGCGTATGCAGCGGGTGCCGCGCACTGAAGCCGAGCCGAGGATCGCCGAGGCGCTGCGGCTGACGCGCATCACGGAACTCTCGGCGCGCTACCCAGCGCAGCTCTCGGGCGGCCAGCAGCAGCGGGTGGCGCTCGCGCGTGCGCTGGTCACGCGGCCGGACATCCTGCTGCTCGACGAGCCGTTCGGCGCGCTCGACCAGACCTTGCGCGAGCAGGTCCAGATCGAACTGCGCAAGCTGCAGCAGTCGCTCGGCATCACGACCCTGGTGGTAACGCACGACCAACTCGAGGCGCTGACCCTGTCCGACCTCATCGCCGTAATGAATGCCGGCCGCATCGAACAGCTCGGGCCGCCGATCGAGATCTACGACCGGCCGGCCACGGCCTTCGTCGCGCGCTTCATGGGCGTGGAGAACCTGCTGACAGCCAAGCTGGTGGGCCGCGATGGCGATCGACTGCGCGTTGCCGTCGGCGCGCTCGAAGCCACTGTCGCCCCGCCGGTAGCGCCGATCTATCAAGGCCCCCTCACCCTGGCGGCCCGCGCCGACGCGGTGCGGATCGGCGCCGTCGATGTGCCCGGAGCGGTCGGCGCGCGCATCGCCTTCGCCAGCAATCGCGGCGCCTCGGCTTTGTACGAACTCGCGACCGACGATGGCCAAGTGCTGCAAGCGGCCGAAGAGCGGCGTGGCGGCGCGCTGCGGGCGCCGGGCACGCGGGTCGGCATCACTTTGGCGGGCGAGTCCTGCTCTATCGTAAAGGCCTGACGAGAGTGCGCGCCCGGCCCTATCTGCTGCTGGTACCGGCGCTCGCCGCGCTCGCAATCTTCGCCGCGGCCTTCGCGCTGTTCGTGACAGTGAGCTTCTCGACGGCGACACCTGGCACGGTGCTGACCCACGGTCCGGCGACGCTCGCCAACTACCGCTCGGTGCTGGCCTCGCCGCTGGCGCGCGACACGGCGATCACCACGCTGAGACTGGCCGGGCTGATGACCTTGCTGACCGCGCTGCTGGGCTATCCGCTGGCCTACGTGCTGGCGCGCTCGCCGTCGCGCCTGCTGCGCCGCACGGTGTTGTTTGGGCTGGTCGTGACCTTCCTGTCGGGCGGCGTCACGCGCGCCTATGCCTGGCTGATCATCCTCGGCAACAAGGGCCTCATCAACCAGACGCTGGTCGCGCTCGGCCTGTCGCCGGTCAAGCTCGCCTACAACGAGACCGGCGTGACCATCGGCGTCGTGCATTTCCTGCTGCCGTTCTTCGTGCTCACCCTGCTGGCGGCGCTGAAGAACATCCCGCTGTCACTGGAAGAAGCCGCGCGCAACCTCGGCGCCTCGCGCTGGCAGGTCTTTATCCGGGTCGTGCTGCCGCTGTCGATCCCGGGCCTGGTCTCGGCGGCGTCGCTCAGCTTCGCGGGCGCGCTGTCGGCGTTCCTGTTCCCGGAGCTGCTGGGCGGCGGACGGGTGCACATGGCCTCGAACGTGATCTACGAGACCATCCTCACCGACTTCAACCTGCCGCGCGTCGCCGCGATGGCCGCCCTCTTCCTCGTGCTGGCACTGGCCGCCCTGGCGCTGCTGGGCCTGCTGCAGCGCCGCTCGGCACATCTGTGGGCGGGCGCGGGAGCGAAGACATGAACGCGCCACGCTCCTACTCGACGCCGGTCGCGGCGCTGGCCGGGCTGGTGATGGCGTTCATCCTCCTGCCGGTGGCTTTCATCGCGCTCTACGCCTTCAACGAGAGCGGCTACCTGCGCCTGCCGCCGCAGGGGCTCACGTTCCACTGGTTCGCGAACTTCTTCGCGATCGCGCGCTTTCGTGCCGCGCTGGAGGCAAGCCTGATCGTGTCCGCCGTGGTGGCGCCCGCCTGCCTGCTGATCGCAGTGCCGGCGGCGCTGGCGCTGGCGCGCTATCGTTTCCCCGGCCGCGACGCGATCAACGCGCTGATCATGTCGCCGCTGGTCGTGCCGGGCGTGGTGATCGGCATCTCGTTCCTCAGCCTGTCGGCGCGGGTCGGCACGGGGCTGGGCCTGGTGCCGATCATCGTGGCGATGACCTGCTTTGCCTTTCCCTTCGCCGTGCGCGCGCTCGCGGCCAACCTGCACGGGCTCGACCCGCGTCTGGAGGAGGCGGCGCGCAACCTCGGCGCCTCGCGCTTCAACGCCTTCCTGTTCGTCACGCTCCCGCAGCTGCGGCCGGGGCTGCTGGCGGGCGGCATCTTCGTGTTCGTGGAAGCGATCGACAATTTCTCGATCGCGGTGTTCCTCACCAACGCGCGGATCACGACCTTGCCGGTGGAATCCTATTCCTACATCCGCGACTTCGACGACCCGACGGTCGCCGCCATGGCGGTGCTGCTGATGAGCCTCAGCGCCGTGCTGGTCTTCGCGATCGACCGGCTGGTCGGCCTCGACCGCTTCCTCGAGCTGAAATAGTCAGCGCTTTCCAACGAAGCGCAGCAGCACACCGCTCGCTTCAGCGGGCGGCACTTCGAGCGCGCCATCAGGTGCCGAGCGATAGGAAATGCCGGCGCCGTCGAAGAACGCCCTGGTCTTGGCGGGATCGGCGACGAACAGCTCAAGCGCCGGCACGAACGGCGCCCTGGCCTTGAAGGCGATGCCGGGGAACAGCGTGGCGCACAGCGCGGGCGAGACGAAGCGCAGGCGCGCCTTGCCGGCCGCCACGCTCAGGCTGCCGTCGGCGGCGCGCTCGGCCGGGACGCCATAGAGCTTGGCGTAAGGCGCCGCCATCGCGGCCGGATCGTCGGACACCGCCACGAGCCCCGCGATGCCCGTCGCGCCGTTGGCGTGCCTGGTGTTGGCGCTGCGCCACATCAGCTCGGGATCGACCCGCTGGTTCACATGGATGCCGAGGCCGGGCAGCAATTTGTCCGGCGGCAAATAGATCAGGCGGAAGCGCGCCTGCGCGTCGCCCTCGGGACGGTGATGGTCGAACACCGGCAGCGGCGAGAGGCCCGCCGCCTGCACCTGCACGAAGGCCGCATCGGCATCTTTGGTCGCGAGCGCCAGATCCTTCAGCCCGTCGCCTTCGGCGTCGAGCCGCGCCAGGCGCGCGAGGTTGCGTTCGTTCTTCTCGATCGACACCAGCAGCTCGAGGTAATCCGCCTCGAACATCATGTTGTAGTTGGCGGTGCCGACCGATTTCGGATGGAGATAATACTGCGACAGGCTGAAGCCCAGCCGCCGGTAGCTGGCGGCGGCGGCATCGAGATCACGCACCCACACGACGCAGTGGCTGATCCCGGTGATCGGACTCTTCATTCACGCTTCCTTCGAAAGACAGGGCGCGCAGTGTGCCGCCTGCCGCCGCCGGCCGCCAGCCGGGCGGGCCGAAGAGATGCAGCAGCACGTCGCGCAGCGAACGCGCGGCGTAGAGGTCGTTGGCCATCTTCAGCCATTCGTGGAATGCGATCTTGAGCGGGTTGTTCGAGACCAGCGGCACGGTGAGGCCGTAGCGGCACGGCAGGTCGGCGCGCTCCTCGGCGAAGGTGCCGAACAGGCGATCGAACAGGATCAGCACGCCGCCGTAGTTCTTGTCGATATAGTCGCTGTTCGATGCATGGTGCACGCGGTGATGCGATGGCGTGTTCAGCACATACTCGAACCAGCCGAGCTTGGGGATCCACTCGCAGTGCAGCCAGAACTGATAGAGCAGGTTCAGCGACAAAGTCGCGAACACGGCGGACGGCGCGAAGCCCAGCCAGATCATCGGCACATAAAAGAGGGAGTTGCCCGCGATCTTGCCGGTGACGCCAAAGCGGTAGGCGATGCCGAGGTTGAACTCGCTGGGCGAGTGATGGACCGCATGGGTGGCCCAAAACCAGCGCACCCGGTGGGCGGCGCGGTGATACCAGTAGTAGCTGAACTCCTGGCCGACGAAGAGCACGGCGATGCTGGCGAGGCTGCCCAGCGGCACGGTTGCCACCCGGTGCGCCCACGCCAGTCCGATCAGCGGACCGACGAAGCCGATCGTGACGATGGCGCCGACCACGTAATCGCGGGCCAGCGCATCGGTGACCGAGGCGGCCCAGGAGCGCCAGTTGTACGGCCGCTTGAAGACGAAGGTGAGGACGAGGGCTTCGAGCGTCGCGAGCCCGATCACGGCCGGCAGCGCCCAGGCGAGGATTTGGAACAGGGTCATGCCGCCACCCTGCCGTCCGGCTGCCGCCCCTTCTCGCCGATTGCCGCGAAACCCTGGCCGCTTTCTTGAATCGGCTAGAGTTTGCGGGTTTCGGCCTGCTTGCGGTACTCGGTCGGGGTCAGGCCGGTCTCCGCCTTGAAGGCCCGGTTGAACGGCCCGATCGACTGGAAGCCGGCATCGAGCGCGATGGTCAGGACCGGCACGTCGGCCTGGGCGGGATCGGCCAGCGCCGCCTTGGCCTCGCCCAGCC
The DNA here is from genome assembly GCA_903832005.1 of Enhydrobacter aerosaccus. Taxonomy (GTDB): domain Bacteria; phylum Pseudomonadota; class Alphaproteobacteria; order Reyranellales; family Reyranellaceae; genus Reyranella; species Reyranella aerosaccus_B. Next base: position 107,881 of record CAIKZO010000003.1, read on the forward strand.
GGTAGACGTTCACGAAACTGGAAAAATTGCGGTGGCCGAGCCGCTGGTTGATCAGCCGGCGCAGGCGATACTCCGGCAGGTCGAGCGCCGTCACCAGCATGCCGAGATCGAATCCCTCGCGGCGGTAGATCTTCTCCTCCTCCATCAGCGCGCGCAGCCGCGCCAGCGAGGCGGCGTCGGCGTCGGCATCTTCGAGGACGGGCGGCGGCGGCGCGAGTGTCGTCGCTTCAGGCGGACTGAAGATCGGGCTGTCGACCCGCAAGGCCAGCATCGCGAAGCCCACGGACAAAGCCGCCAGTCCCGCCGCCTCCCAGGTCCCGTCGGCGATCCCCGGCACGCCGCCGCCGCGGTTCCAGGCATGGCGCACGATGATGACGATGGAATAGACCACTGCGGCACTGGCCAGGATCGGCCGCAGCCGGCGCCGGCGCTCGACCAGGTCGCCACGCAGCCCGGCCACCGCGCGCCATCCCGCCAGCAGCACGAACAGCAGCGAGCCTGCCTCCTCCACCCGGACCATCCACGGCCGCCAGTAGATCGCCACGCTCACCAGTTCCCACGCCGGCAACGCGGCCCAGGCGACGGCGGCGCGCCACGACGGACGGAAGCCGTCGATGAACAGCGTGCCGATCCAGATCCACAGCAGCGCCGAGGTGCCGGCGGCGATCAACTGCAACGGCGTGAGCCACGACAGCGGCCCATAGCCCACGATGGTCATGATCCCGTCGGCCGCGACCGACAAGGCCATCAGCCCGCTGAACGCCTTCGACTGCAGGCGCTTGCGGTCGCGCACCATGATCGCGCCCAGCAGCAGCAGGATCGCGACCGTGCCGGTGCGCAGCGCCAGTTCGAGCGGCGGCATCAGGTGCATGCGCTGTTTCCCCGCCCCCTCACCTAGCCTCTCCCCCTAACGGGGGAGAGGAACATGAGAAAGCGCCTCTTCTTTCAGGCTCCTCTCCCCCGCCAGGGGGAGAGGTTGGGTGAGGGGGTTACAGCGGAACATGAGTGCCGTTGATGATGGTGCCGAACGGCTTCGACAGAGCGGCGAAGCGGTCGAGGATCGCCTTGCCCTCTTCCGCACCGGCCAGCCGCGGGCGGCCGCGCTTGTGGCGGGCCTCGCCGAAGCCGAGCGAGATCGGAATCAGCTCGATGCCCTTCAGCACGCCGTCCTCGTAGGTGAGTTCCGGCAGCACCGACTCCCAGTAGCGGCGGTCGGCCGGGAAGCCGCCCTGATCGTTGTTGGTGCGCTTCTGGTAAACCTGCCCCGGCGTGAGATCGGGATCGGCGCGGAAACGCTCGTAGGCATCGGCCGGCATCTTGGGCACCAGCTCGTTCTGGCCGAGGAAGTTGCCCAGCGAATAGAAGATCGGCTTGCCCTTGTAGATCTCCATGCCGCGCAGCAGGTGCGGCCCGTGGCCGGCCACGACATCGGCGCCTGCGTCGATCATCTGGCGCGCGAAGACGGGAATGAACTCGGCCGGGATCTCCTTGCTCTCGCCCTGCTCGTGCGCGTGCAGCGACACCACCACGATGTCGGAGAGGCCGCGCGCCTCGGCGATCCAGCGCACGATGCCGTCGATGTCCTTCTTGCTCGCGGTCGTGCGCACCGCGGCCTTGTTCGCCGACCGGAAGTTCATGCCGTTCAGCGGGAACACCGACGCATCCGACGGTGCGAAGGCAAAGCCCATCTTGATCTTCTGCTGGCGCTCCGCCTCCAGCCCGAGCTGGTCGGCGATCTCGCGCAACGCCGTGAGCTGGGCCTCCGTCACCTCGTGCATCGTCTCGAAGCGCAGCGGGTTGAGGCCGGGCCGTCCCGGCAGGTCGGGCCGCTGGGCCGACGCCTCCTGGCCCTTGGCGAAGGACGAGGCGCAGGAGATCATCGCCACGGTGCCCTTGGGCGAGGTGTGATAGCAGGGCCTGCGCGCATCTTCGAGGTTCCGGCCCACGCCGGCAAACGACAGTCCGCGCGCCTCCAGCGCCTCGATCGTGTGCACGAGGCCCGACACGCCGTAGTCGAGCGCATGGTTGGTGGCCGTGGCGAACAGGTCGAAGCCCGCCTCCGCCAGTTCGTCGAGCACCCAGGCCGGCCCGCCGAAATGCGAGCCGCCGCTCTCCAGCACGGGATCGCCGCGATAGTCGTTGGCCAGCACCTCGAGGTTGGTGAAAGCCACGTCCGCCGCGCGCACGCGGTCGAACAGGGGCGAGAGGGTGGCGTCAGCGCGCGATTGCAGGCGGCGCTGGAGGATGGAGTCGCCGGAGAGGAGGAGCCGGAGGGTGTTCATGGCGCGAGTTTAGGGCATTCTGGCCGGCGATTAAATGATCGCCCTCACCTATCCGAGGTAACTGCATGTCTACGGAAGCGGACACCAAAAGTAGTTCTCTCGAAGCCGTTCGAGAATACGCATGGAATTGGTTCGAGCTTCATTCGAAGCAACGCCAACAGTCGTTTAATTTCTATCTGATATTAATCGGCAGTGTACTCGGCGCTTACTACTTTTCTACTCGCCTACTTCCTCAAGGCGGTGGGAAGCAGATGTCGCAATACACTGCTTGGCCACTATTGATATCGCTGTTCGCTCTGGCGATGTCTCTCTTGTTTTACCGTCTAGACCGGCGCAACCGCGCGCTAGTTCGATATGCCGAAATCACGTTGCGAGAGTTTGAAAAAGACTTTGCGGAGAAATTGGGCTCGACTCTGGCCCCGCAGTTTGTCCACCGGCAGCGCTTCCTGAGCTTTACCAAGAGGGACATATTCCCTATTTGACGACTTATGGTGACGTATACCGCGTGATCTTCGCAGTAGCAGCTATCGCCAGCATCATCGGCATTAGTGCATCATGGCCTCCCCAAGGAATAGGACGTCTGCTCAACTCCCTTTTCATCTAAATTGAGGTCTGTGGGCAGATTGTTGCGGCATGCTTAGAACAACCATTAAGCGTGTGCTAAAGTATGCCGTTAGGTGAATATTGGCGATCAGCCTTTCAACATTATTGAGCGCAGTCGGGCCGCGCGAGCGCACGGACGAGCTATCGCCAAAAGTTGGTGACGGCCTGATCTGTCAGGCGGCGGCGGTTGCGGTCTGAAGGTTGTTCGCCTTGGCGGTGACCTCCAGCCCGTTGGTGAACTTCACCCCCAGGATCAGTTTTGGCAAGAGGGCGTGGC
>CAIKZO010000004.1 GCA_903832005.1 Enhydrobacter aerosaccus
CCGTGGCCTGCCCTACGCTACGCTCCGGTCAGCCCACGGGCTGGCCAAAGCGGCCGGACTGTGACTCACGGACTGGTATCGCTGCAGGGGGCAGGCCAACTGGGAGGGGAGCATGACGGTCGATCTCGAGGTCACCGCCAAGGAGCGCGGGATCAGGTATTTCCTGATCTCCTTCACCGATCTGTTTGGCGTCCAGCGCGCCAAGCTGGTGCCGGCGTCGGCGATCGGCGGCATGGCCAAGGCGGGCGCGGCCTTCGCCGGCTTCGCGACCTGGCTCGACATGACGCCGGCCGATCCCGACGTCTTCGCCATTCCCGATCCGGACAGCCTGATCCAGTTGCCCTGGAAGCCAGAGGTCGGCTGGCTCGCCGCCGATCCGTGGATGAACGGCAAGCCGATCGGCCAGGCGCCGCGCAATGTGCTGAAGCGGCAGATCGCCGAAGCGGCGGCGCAGGGCTACGAGATGAAGACCGGCGTCGAATGCGAGTTCTTCCTGATCTCCGTCGACGGGTCGGAAATTTCCGACGCCGCCGACCGCCAGATCAAGCCGTGCTACGACCAGCAGGCGCTGATGCGCCGCTACGACGTGATCGCCGAGATCTGCGATGCCCTGCAGGGGCTGGGTTGGCACCCCTATCAAAACGACCATGAGGACGCGAACGGCCAGTTCGAGATGAATTGGCAGTTCGACACCGCGCTCAAGACCGCCGACCGTCACGCCTTCTTCAAGTACATGGTCCGTTCGATCGCCGAGATGAGAGGCTTGCGCGCCACCTTCATGCCCAAGCCCTTCGTCGATCTCACCGGCAACGGCTGCCATGTCCATGTCTCGCTCTGGAAGGGCGCGCGAAACCTGTTCGAGGACGGCGCGGGCGAGCTCGGCCTCTCGGCGCTTGCCTACAAATTCTTGGGCGGCATCATGCATTCGGCCGATGCGCTGGCGGCAGTGCTCAATCCGACGGTCAATTCCTACAAGCGCATCAATGCTGCGCCGACACTGTCGGGCGCGAGCTGGTCGCCGAGTTCGGTGACCTATACGGGCAACAACCGCACGCACCTGATCCGCATCCCCGAGCCCGATCGCTTCGAGATCCGTCTCGCCGATGGTGCGGCCAATCCCTACCTGTTGCAGGCCGGTATCCTCGCTGCCGGCCTCGACGGCATCGTCAACGAGCGCGATCCCGGCAAGCGCCTCGACATCAACATGTATACGGAAGGCCATACGGTCGCGGCCGGCAGGAAGCTGCCGCTCAATCTGCTCGATGCGTTGCGCGCACTCGAAGGCTCGACTGTTCTGGGCGAGCGGCTGGGCGCGCTGGTGCCGGCCTATCTTAAACTGAAGCGGCAGGAGTGGGACGCTTACGCCCGCCACCTCTCGCCGTGGGAGCGCGAGCACACGCTCGACTGCTGATCTACGAAGCGGCGTCGGCTGCTTCCTGGTCGGCCTTGAGCTTGTCGCCACGTTGCTGGCGGCCGCGTCGGTAGAGCCGGATGCCTGCGAGACCACGCGGCACGAAGATCACGAAGACCACCATCACCGCGCCGACGGCAATCAGATTGTAGACGACGCCGATAAAGCGCAGGCCCTCGGTGATGCTGAACAGCAGGATCGCACCCAGGAACGGGCCCCAGATCGTGCCGACGCCGCCGAACACCGCCATACCGATCACCAGTGCGCTTGAGGCCGACGAGCCCACCGTCGGGCTGACCAGCTGGATGTAATAGGCGTATAGCGCGCCCGCGAGCCCCGCGAATCCGGCGCTGAGGCTGAAGGCCAGCAGCTTGTAATGGGTCGTGTCGATGCCGAGGCTGGCGGCCAGGATCTGGTCCTCACGGATCGCCCGGAAAGCTGGGCCCGCATTGGTGCGCCGCGTGACGTAGAGCAGGATCGCGAGGCCCGTCAGCGACACCGCGGCCACGACGAGATAGGCCGCTTGCTTCTGCGCCAGCGGGTCCGTCGGCAGGCCGCTGAAGGTCCCGTAGTCGTGCATGCCGAAGGCGCCGCCGGTCAGCGACTGCCAGTTGGTGACGACCAGGGTCACGATCTCGCCGAAGCCCAGAGTCACCAGCGCGAGATAGTGGCCGCGCAGGCGCAGCGCCGGGAAGCCGACACCGAGGCCGACCAGCGCGCAGAGAAGCAGCGCCGCCACCATGCCAATCCACGACGAAGCGCCGACCAGCTTGGTCAGGCAGGCCGCGGTATAGGCGCCGATCGCAAAGAAGCCGCCATGGCCGAACGAGACCTGGCCGGTGTAGCCGCTCAACACATCCCAGCTCGCGGCGAACAGCGCCCAGATCAACGCCTGGATCGCGACATGCAGGACGAACGGATGCGACCAGACGAGCGGCAGCGCGAGACCCGCCAGCGCAAGGACGGTGATGGCGATCGTGCGCGGGCGCAGCGCGCTCATGGCTTCTTCCCGAACAGGCCCTGCGGGCGCACCAGCAGGACCAGGATCATCGTGCCGAAGGCGATGGCGTTCTGCCATTCCGACGGGATCACGATCACCGACAGCGACTCGAGGGTGGCGATGATCAGGCTGGCGACCAGTGCGCCCAAGAGGTTGCCCATGCCGCCCAGGATGGTGATGGCGAAGGCCTTGATGGTCAGCGTGAATCCCACTGCCGGATAGACGCTGAACAACGGCGCGATCAACGCGCCCGCCAGGCCCGCGAGGCCGCACGCGAGCGCGATGGTGAGCGTGAAGATGCGCCCGAGCGGAATGCCGACCGACTGCGCCGCCGCAGGGTTTTGCGCCACCGCGCGGATCGCCATGCCCTGGCGATGGAAGCGCAGGAAGAGGAACAGCAGGCCGAGACTGGCCCCCGCCACCGCGAGGATCAGCAGGCGCTGGCCGCTGATGTAAGTGAACGAGAGATCGAGGCCGCCCTTGACCGCGGGCGGTACCGAGAGGAACTCGCCGCCGGCGATCGCGAGCAGTGAGTTCTGCAGCAGCGCCGAGAGGCCCAGGGTCAGCACCAGGAACAGTGGACCGGGTGCGCGTCGGCCCAGCCGTTTCTGCAAGGGCGCGATCAGCAGCGGATAGACCGCGAGCCCCAGCACGAAGACGGCAATCGGCGCCACCACCAGGCCGATCGCGGCGGGCAGGCCCAGCACGACCATGGCGATGTAGAGCGCGTAGCCGCCGATGGCGAGGAACTCGCCGTGCGCCACGTTCACGATGTCGAGCACGCCGAAGATCAGGGTGAGGCCCACGGCGAACATCGCGTAGATGCCGCCCAGCACCAGCCCCAGGATCAGGAACTCGAGGATCTCTTCAAACATCAGCCGGCGTCCTCGCCCAGGTAAAGCCGCCGGATGCGGTCGGACTGGCGCAGTTCGGCCGAGGTGCCGGCGAAGGCGTTGCGGCCCATGTCGAGCACGACGACGCGATGGGCGCTGTCGAGGATGCGGCGCACGTTCTGCTCGACGATCAGCAGGGCGATGCCGGAGCGATTGAGGTCGGCCAGCGTGCCGTAGACTTCGTCGATCAGGCGCGGCGACAAGGCGGCCGAGGGTTCATCGAGGATGATGAGGCGCGGCGAGATCACCAGCGTGCGGGCGACGGCCAGCGCGCGCTGCTCGCCGCCCGACAGACTGCCGGCGCGCTGCTTCGAGCGCTCGCGAAAGCGCGGGAACTGCGCGTAGATTTTCTCGATCGCCGTCTTGACCGCGCTGCCCGATTTCAACGAATAGCCGCCCAGCACCAGATTCTCGTGCACGCTCATGTCGGCGAAGATGCCGCCGGCCTGCGCCACGTAACCGATGCCGCGCCGCATCACCTGGTCGGGCGAGCGGCCCTGCAGGGGTTTGTCCTCGAAGGTGACGGCGCCCTCGAACGGCGGCAGATAGCCGAAGATCGTCTTGAGCAAGGTCGATTTGCCCGCGCCGTTCGGGCCGATGATCCCCACGATTTCGCCCGGCGCCACCTCGAGCGCGACCTTGTGCAGGATCTCCAGACGCCCGTAACCCGCGCTGACGCCTGCCACGGACAACATCAGTGCTTCGCCTGATCTTTGGCGTGAGAGGCGCCGAGCAGCGCCTCGATGACCTTCTCGTTGGCGCGGATCTCGGCCGGCGGTCCATCGGCGATCTTCTCGCCGTGATCCATGACCACGACCCGGTCGCAGAGATCCATGACGAAACGCATGTCGTGCTCGATCAGCAGGATGGCGCGGCCGGCGCTGCGCTCGTGGCGGATGATGCCCGCAATCGTGTCGCGCACGACGGGATGCACGCCCGCCAGCGGTTCGTCGAGCAGCAGCAGGTCGGGCTGCACGAGGAGCTGCATGGAGACTTCGAGCAGGCGTTGCTGGCCGATCGACAGGTTCTCGCCGGTCTCATGCTCGAGATGAGAGAATTTGAAATCCGCCATCAGGCTTTTCGCGCGCGGCTGCCAGTCGACCAGGCGGCGGCCCAAGGCGGCGAGGCTGAGGTTCTCCCACACCGTCAGCTCCCGGAAGATCTTCACTTCCTGGAAGGTCCGGCCGATGCCGCGCCGCGCCACCTCGTGCAGCGCCAGGCCGCCCAGCGGCGCGCCGTCGTGCAGCACCTTGCCGCCGTCGGCGCGCAGGAGATTGGTGATGCAGTTGAAGACCGTGCTCTTGCCCGAGCCGTTCGGCCCGATCAGGCCGACCACCGAGCCGGCCTCGACCTCGAAGCTGCAGCGGTCGACGGCCAGCAAGCCGCCGAACCGCTTGGTCAGCTCCTGAACGGCCAGCCTGGGCTCGGCCATTTTCGCTTCCTGGCGAAGAGCCTACTTCTTCTCCCAGCCCCAGGGCGGGACCGGCCGGTACTTGCTGCCCTGCGCGGCGGCGATGTCTTCGGGGAAGACCACGGCCTTCTTGCCGTCCTGGATCTGTACGACGATCGTGTTGACCGGCATGCGGTGGCCTTCCGCGAGCGGCGTGAACTTGCGCTCACCCCAGGCGGCCGTGAACTTGCCGCTCTCGAGCGCGGCCGCGACCTTGGCCGGATCGGTGCTGCCGGCGGCGGCGATCGCCTGCAGCGTCACCAGGGCCGAGTCGTGCGCCTGTACGGCGAAGGTCGAGGGCGAGAAGCCGGTCTTCTTCTTGTAGGCCTCGACCATCGGCTCGGTGACGGCGGTGTACTTGCCCGGGATCCAGCGCACGTTGACCAGAGAGCCTTCCATCTCCTTGCCGTGCTCGGCCACGAAGCTGTCGGCCGAGGCGGAGGTGCCCATGTGCGCGATCATCGACGGCACGCGGAGCTCGTTCCATTGGCGGAACAGGACGGGTGCGGCGGTGCCGTAGACCTCGCCCACGATGGCCTGTGCGCCCAGGCGCTTGAACTTGGCCAGCTGCGGGGTGAGGTCGGGCGCGCCGCGCGGCACGAACTCGTCGGCCACGACCTCGATCTTCGGCGCGTGGGCCTTCAGCCATTCCTGGGCGATGCGAGAGAAGTCGTGACCGGCGTCGGTGTTCTCGTTCAGCATCGCGACCTTGGTCGGCTTCTGAAGCGTGCCGACGGCGGCGATCACCGAGGTGGCGATGTCGTTGGCGGTCGGGCTGAGCTGGAAGACGTACTGCATCTTGTTGTCGGCGATCTTTTTGCCGATGCCCAGCGAGGCCGCGCAACAGGCCGTGATCGGGGTCGAGGCCTTCTGGAACTCGTCCATCACGCGGATGAAGACGTCGCTCGACAGGAAGCCGACGCCGGCGGTGATCTTGTCGACGGTGAGCGCGCGGGTCACCACGTTGAGGCCGGTGTCGCCCTTGCCCTCGTCGTCGTACCAGATGACCTTGATCGGGGTTTTGACGCCGCCCACCGTGTAGGTGGGTTGCAGGCTCTCGACCGCGACTTCGATGCCCGCCTTCATCTGCGCACCGACATCGGCGCTGATGCCCGAGAGCGTGACGAACGCGCCGAGCTTGATTTCCTGCTGGGCGAAAGCCGGTGCCGCCAGGCAAAGGACGGCGGCAGACGCCAGCGCGGCCCTCAACGTCTTCGAGATGATGTTCATGGATGGTCCCCCTTGAGAGGCAAGAGTGATGCAATCCGCGGGCCATGGGAAGGGAATGCAGCCCTGCGCCTTAATCGTTTGCCGCGCGGCACGGGGACCGGCAACATGCCGGCATGCCCGAGACAAAAGACACCACCAAAGATCCAATCGCCTTCGAGCTGTTCAAGAACGCGATCTTCTCGATCGCCGACGAGATGGCGCTCACCGTGTTCCGCACGACCTATTCGGGCGTGCTCAAGGACAACATGGATTACTCGACCGGCTTCGCCGACGCCGATGGGAAGCTGGTGGCGCAGGGCCTGACCTTGCCCGGCCATCTTGGTTCGGTGCCGACGGCGATGGAATCGATCATGCGCCACTACGGCGATGACATGGTCGAAGGCGATGTGTTCATCATGAACGACCCGTTCGATGGCGGCATGCATCTGCCGGATATCTTCGTCTTCAAGCCGCTCTATCACGCTGGCAAGCGCATGGCCTTCGCCTGCACCGTCTGCCACCACACCGATGTCGGCGGCCGCGTCGCCGGCTCGAACGCGTCCGATTCGACGGAGATCTATGCCGAGGGCCTGCGCATCGCGCCGCTCAAGCTTTACGAGGCGGGCAAGATCAACAAGACGATCATGACGTTCATCGAGAAGAACGTGCGCATTCCCGTCAAAGTGTTCGGCGATCTGCGTGCCCAGCTCGCCGCCTGCCACATCGCGGAGCAACAGTTCGCCGAGCTGGTGTCCAAGCACGGGCCCGAGCAGACCGCCGCCTTCATGCGCGAGACGGTCGACTATGCCGAGCGGCTGACGCGCGCGTCGCTGGCCAAGCTGCCCGACGGCGAATGGAGCTTCGAGGATTGGATCGACGACGACGGCGTCGATTACGGCAAGCCGATCCGCCTGTTCGTCACCATCCGCAAGACCGGCGATCACATGGTGGTCGACTGGACCGGCACCCATCCGCAGGTGAAGGGCGCGATCAACAACACGCTCTCCTTCACCAAGGCCGCGTCCTACACCGGCATCCGCTCGGTGCTGCCGGCCGGCATCCCGAACAACGAAGGCGTGTTCCGGGCGATCGAAGTGATCTGCCCGCCGGGCACCGTGGGCAACGGCGTGCTGCCGGCCGCCTGTGCCGCGCGCGGCCTGACCGGCTTCCGCATGGTCGACTGCATGTTCGGCGCGCTGGCGATGATGCTGCCCGACAAGGTCAAGGCGGCGGGCGACGGCGGCAACACCGGCATCTCGATCGGCGGCTACGATGCGGCGCGCAAGCCGTTCATCTATGTCGACTTCACCTGCGGCGCCTGGGGTGCGCGGCCGTGGGCCGACGGGCTCGACGGCAACAGCCACATGTTCGCCAACATGGCCTCGCACTCGATCGAGGTGACGGAAGCGGAAGAGCCGATCCAGCTGCTGGCCTACGAGTTCGTGGCCGACAAGGCGGGCGCCGGCAAATATCGCGGCGGCGTGCCGTTCCGGCGCGACTATCGCTTCCTCGAAGAAGAGGGAACCCTGCAGGTCCGTTCCGACCGGCGCGATCATCGTCCGTTTGGCCTCTATGGCGGCAGCCCGGGCGCGCCGTCGGAGAACTATCTAAATCCGGAAGGCGAGAACCGCACGTTGCCGGGCAAGCTCACCATGACGGTGAAGAAGGGCGACATCTTCCGTCACGTGCTGGCTGGTGCGGGCGGTTGGGGCGATCCACTGGAACGCGATCCCGCCGCCGTGATGAAGGACGTGCGCAACGAGCTTCTGTCGCCGGCGAAAGCCAAGGCCGATTACGGCGTTGTCGTCGACACGGTTAAGTGGACAGTCGATGAAGCCGCCTCGGCCAAGCTGCGCGAGGGCATCCGCACGGCGCGCGGCTGGACCGAGACGCCCAAGGTACAATGGCAGGATCCACCCTCTGCCGCTCGAGGTACGGTGAGAGCTGCAGAATGAGTTCAGTCGGAAGCTATCGTGTCGGCGTCGATATCGGCGGCACGTTCACGGACATCGTCCTGTTGGGTGCCGACGGCACGCTACACACCAAGAAGATTTCGTCGAGCGTTGGCAACTACGCCGCCGCCATCGTCGAGGGCCTGAGCGAGCTGTTCCAGGAGACGGGACTCGCGGGCGCGGCAATCGAGGAGATTCGCCACGGCACCACTGTCGCGTCGAACGCGATCCTCGAACACAAGGGCGCGCGGGTCGGTCTGATCACCACCAAGGGTTTCCGCGACGTGCTGGAGATCCGCACCTTGCGCATGCCCAAGCTCTACGACATCGCGTGGGAGAAGCCTGCGCCGCTGGTCGAGCGTTATCTGCGCCAGGTCGTCGACGAGCGGGTCGATGCGCGCGGCCGTATCGAGCGTGCGCTCGACGCCAAGGACGCCGAACGCGCCGTCGACGCGCTGTTGGCCGAGAAGGTCGAAGCAATCGCCGTCTGTTTGCTCAATTCCTTTGCCAACCCGCGCCACGAGCTGATGATCAAGGAGATCCTCGAGCGCAAGGCGCCGGGGCTCAAGATGAGCATTTCGTACGAGGTGCTGCCCGAGATCAAGGAATACGAGCGCACCTCGACGACGGTGATCAACGCCTATGTCATGCCGATCGTCGCGAGCTACCTGAAGGCACTGCGCGACGGGCTCGACAAGGCGGGCATCCCCGCGCAACTGCTGCTGATGCAGTCGAACGGCGGCCTGACCAGCGATACCGCGGCGGCCGAGCGGCCGATGAACATCATCGAATCGGGCCCGGCCGGCGGCGTGGTCGGCGCGCAGGCGCTGGCGCGGGCCAAGCAGTTGCCGAAGATCATCACCTTCGACATGGGCGGCACGACGGCCAAAGCCTCGATGGTCGAGGACGGCGAAGTGAGCCGCGCCAGCGAATATTCGGTCGGTGCCGGCATCATGATCGGCTCGCGGCTGCTGACCGGCGCGGGCTACATGCTGAAGGTGCCGGCGATCGATCTCGCTGAAGTGGGCGCGGGCGGCGGCTCCCATGTCTGGATCGACGGCGGCGGCTCGCTGCAGATCGGGCCGGAGAGCGCCGGCGCGCTGCCGGGGCCGGTTTGTTACGACAAGGGCGGCGAGGTGCCGACCGTGACCGATGCCAACGTGCTGCTGGGCTACATCAACCCGCAGCATCTGGTCGGCGGCGCGTTGGCGCTCAATGCCGGCAAGGCGAAGCAGGCGTTCGAGAGCAAGGTGGCAAAGCCGTTGGGACTCGCGATCGAGAAGGCGGCGTACGGTGCGCATCTGATCGCGGCGTCGAACATGATCCGCGCCATCAAGTCGGTGTCGACCGAGCGCGGCCGCGACCCGCGCGAGTTCGCGCTGTTCGCCTTCGGCGGCAACGGCCCCCTGTTCGCCTGCGGCATGGCCAAGGCGCTGGGCATGAGCCGGGTCGTGGTGCCGCCATCGGCAGGCCTCTTCTCGTCGTTTGGCCTGCTCTATGCCGACGTCGAGCATCACTATTCGCGCACCTTCCGACGCTTGTTGCGCCAGGCCGATCTCGCCGAGATCCAGCGTGCCTGGACGGGTCTTGCCGACCAGGCGACGGCGCAGCTCGCGGCCGAGAATTTCTCCGGCGCCAGCGTGCGTCTGCGCCGGTCGGCGGCGCTGCACTATCAGGGCCAGAGCTACGAACTCACCGTGCCGGTGCCCGACGGGCCGCTCGACGACAAGATGGTGGCGCATCTCGAAGAGGCGTTCGGCCAGGAGCACGAAAAGACCTACGGCCATCGTGCCGGCAAGGACGAGCCGGTCGAACTCGTATCGATCCAGATCGTGGGTCAGGGATTGCGCGACGGGGCGGGCGTGCCCGACCGGCTGAAGCCCAGCCGCGCCGAACCCACGCCGCCGCCGGCGCGTCCGGCTTATTTCGGCGACGATGGCTGGGTCGAGACACCGATCCTGCGCCGCTCAGACCTCGCCACCGAGCGCAGCGGCCCGCTGATCGTCGAGGAATACGACGCCACCTGCGTCGTGCCGCCCGGCGCCAAGGCCAGCCTCGATAGCGGCGGCAATATCGTGATCGTATTGGGTTAAGGTCTTCTGGGACCGCGGGCCTCCAGGCCCGCCTCAAGACTCATGAGCGGGCCCGGAGGCCCGCGGTCCCACATGAAGTTATGCTTGAGCCGCCTCGTGCCGTGAGAGCGTGAAACCCTCGTAGCGAGGCGATCATCTGCGTCTTCACGCCCGGACTGCCGGGACCGGTGACGACGAACATGTTGGGGAAGCCCGAGACCATCAGGCCGAGATAGGTGAGCGGCCCACCTTCCCAGTGGTCGCGCAGCACCGCGCCATCGGTCGTACGGAGGTCAATTTCCTTCAACGCCCCTGTCATGGCGTCGAAGCCGGTCGCGAAGACGAGAGCGTCGACGTCATACTGTGCGCTCGACGCCAGTCTCACGCCGCTGGGCGTGATCTCCGCGATCGGATCGCTGCGCACATCGACCAGCGCCACGTTCGGCCTGTTGTAGGTCTCGTAGTAGTTCGTATCGAGGCAGAGCCGCTTGGTGCCGATCGGATGATCCTTGGGCGCCAGCAATTCGGCGGTCTTCGGGTCCTTCACCGTGGCGCGGATCTTGTTGCGCGCGAACTCTGAAGCCGTGTCGTTGGCTTCCTTGCTGACCAGCAGGTCGGTGTAGGAATAGAGATAGCTGATCGAGCCGCCCTCCGCCCACTTGGCTTCATAGGTCTTCGCCCGTTCCTCGGCCGGAACGTCCAGCGTCTTTTGCGTGGGCTTCGCATGGCCGCCGATCGCGAACGGCGTCTCCATCGCCGCCGCGCGCCGCGCGGGATACTCAGCCTTGTGCTTGCGTTCCTTCTCTTCGCCCATCGGCCCGTTGCGCGCGGGCAGGCTGAAGTTGGCAGTGCGCTGGAATACGGTGAGCTGCTTGGCCTGCTGGGCGATGATCGGGATCATCTGCACGCCGGACGAGCCGGTGCCGATCACGGCGACCGTCTTGCCGGTGAAGTCGACCCCTTCATGCGGCCACAGGCCGGTGTGGTACCACTTGCCCTTGAAGTCGTGGATGCCCTTGAAGTCGGGCACGCGCGGCGTCGAAAGATTGCCCGCGGCCATCACGACATAACGCGCGCGGATCTCTTCGCCCGCTTCCGTCGTCAGGTTCCATTCATTGGCCTTCGCGTCGAACAGCGCGCTCTTGATACGCGTGTTGAGCTGCACGTCGCGGCGCAGGTCGAAGCGGTCGGCGACATGATTGATGTACCTCAGGATCTCGGGCTGCGTGCCGTAGCGCTCCGGCCACTTCCAGTCCTGCTGCAGCTCATCGGAGAAGCTGTAGGAATATTCGAGGCTCTCGACGTCGCAGCGCGCGCCAGGATAGCGGTTCCAGAACCAGGTGCCGCCGATCCCGGAGCCGGCCTCATAGGCGCGGACCTTGAGGCCCAGGCCGCGCAGGCGATGGATCGCATAAAGACCGGCGAGGCCGCCGCCGACAATCGCGACGTCGAGCTGGCGGGGGGCGGAGCTGTGGGATGCGTCAGGCATGGTGCAAGGGTCCAACGCGGCAGCGCCCTTGGCAAGACATCTGGCCCGGACGGCGAAACTTGCTGTAGCCTTGCGCCAAGAAATAAGGAGGAAGTGCCATGACCGACGAATCCGATACGACGCGCCGCCGTGCCCTGCAGGCCGCGGCCGGCATCGTCGCCGTCTCGGCTGCGGCCAAGACCGCGTCTGCGGCCGCGCCAAACGTCGTGGGCGTCTGGAAGCTGGTCGCGGCCAAGACGACCGATCCCAGCGGCAAGGTCGTGGCCGTGCCCTACGGCCCGCGCGGCATGGGCATCGTCTCGCTGACGACCGACGGCCGCATGATGGCGGTGCTGGTCGACGGAAGGTCCAAGCTGCCGGACGGCGCGGCGCGCGAATATTCGTCCTACTGCGGCAACTACACGTTCGACGGCAGCACGCTCATCACCACGGTCGACGCCAACTCCGATCCGGCGCGCTTCACCGTGCCGCAAGTGCGCAAGGTCCGCTTCCAGGGCGACTTGATGATCCTCGTGCCGCCGCCCGGCGAGGCCAAGGGCGTGAAGCTCGACCGCGAGCTCACCTGGGAAAAGATCAGCCCGGTGTCTCTTTGATCGAAGGCTTGCGTCAGGGAGGATTGTTCCTCTCGGCCATGCCGCCCACGCTGCGCGACAAGCGTCTTGCCGCGGCGCTGGTGATCTTCTCCGTCGTGCTGTTCGCGGCCCTCGTGCCCTTCGCCAAGCAGCCGCTGACGCCGCTGCCCGGCTTCATTCCGGCCTACCAGGCCGCGCTGCTGTTCAGCGACCTCGCGACCGCTGTCGTCCTGTTTGGCCAGTATTCGATCGTGCGTTCGCGTGCGCTGCTCATGCTGGGCACGGGCTATCTCTTCACGGCGATGGCGATCGTCCCGCACACCTTGTCGTTTCCCGGCCTGTTCGCGGCCGGCGGTCTCATGGGATCGGGCCCGCAGACGACCGTCTGGCTCTACATGCTCTGGCATGCCGGCTTCCCGCTGTTCGTGATGGCCTATGTCGTCGCTCGCGACGACGTTCCCTCGTCCACCCCGGCGGGCGCGGCGGTGGCGGGGACGGGAACGCTGACGGCGTTGATCGTCGGGGGCGCCATCTGGCTCACGACGGCGGGGCACGATCTGCTGCCGAAGCTGCTGGAAGCCAACAACGCCTATACGCCCACGATGCGCGTTCTCGTCATGGTCGTCTGGGCGCTCAATCTGCTGGCCTTGCTCGCGGTCTGGCGCAACCGCCGCACCGCGCTCGACCTCTGGCTCTGCGTGGTGATGGTCGCCTGGACTTGCGACATCGGCCTGGGCGCAGCCCTGAATGGCCGGCGCTTCGACCTCGGCTTCTATTCCGGCCGCGCCTACGGGCTGGTGGCGGCCTGCTTCGTGTTGGGGCTTCTGCTGGTGGAGACGCGCACGCTGTACACGCGCCTTGCCCGCTCGCTCGACGCGCGTGCCGCCGCGGCCGAGCGGGCGACCCTGGAATCGGCCGACACGCTGCGGGCGGTGGTCGACGCCTCGTCGCAGATCATCGTGGCGCTGTCGCCGGAGAGAACGGTCCTGCTCTGGAACAAGACCGCCGAAGCCGTGTTCGGCTACGCCGCGGAAGAAGTCGTGAAGCAGCCCTTTGCGCTTGCCGCACCGGGCGAGACCCGCCACGAGGCGTTGTTCGTGCGCGCCGCCGCCGGCGAGACGGTGCGTGAACAGACGATGCGATGCGTCACCAAATCCGGCGTGGTGGTCGAAGTCCGTGGTTCGGTCGCGCCATTTTACGACGCGCTCGGCTGGCTGCGCGGCATGGTCTGCGCCTTCGACGTGATCCCCTCACATGCCAGGCCCACGTGACCGGCGACGAACCCTCGGTCGAGATCATTGCCCGGCTGGTGCCGGCGATCCTGCGTGGCCTGCATGCGCTCGAATTCGCGGCGCGGCACCTGTCGCCCGAAAACCTGGCCGAGCTGATCAAGGCCGTCGCCGGCCGCAACGACGAGACCGGCGCGGCGCTGGCGGAGTCGCGGGTGGCCGCGTGGCCCGAGCGGCTGCAGCCGGTGCGCCAGTGTCTCGAACGCGCCGGCGATGCCGCGCTTGCGGGCCTCACGGACTTCATCGCGGCGACCGGCGAGCCCCAGCCGATCGTCGCGGCCTATCGCGCGCTGCGCAATTATGCGCGCGCGGCGGAAGCGCTCTATCCGCTGGCGGCGCACCTGAAGCCGGTCAGCCAGTTCTTCCTCGAAGAGTCCGCGCGCGACGATGCTGCGCTGGCCGCAACGCTCGCCTCGGGCGATCCGGCGCGCGAGCATGTGGGCTTCATGCATGTCGACGGTCCGGCCGGCACGCGCGGCGGCTTCTCGCTCTATGTGCCGGAATATTACGATCCGGCGATCGCCTATCCGCTGGTCGTGGCGATGCACGGCGGCAGCGGCAACGGCGGCGCCTTCCTGTGGAGCTGGGTGCGCGAGGCGCGCACGCGCGGCGTCGTCGTGATCGCGCCCACGGCCAAAGGTAGCACCTGGTCGATGATGGAGCCCGAGGTCGATGGCCCCAACATCGACCGCATGGTCGACCAGGTCTCGGCCGACTGGAACATCGACCCGGCGCGGACGCTGCTCACCGGCATGAGCGACGGCGGCACCTTCACCTATGTACTCGGCCTGCGTAGCGACTGCCGGTTCACCCATCTCGCGCCGATTGCGGCGGCCTTCCATCCGATGCTGATGACCTTCGCCGATCCGCAAAGGGTGCGCGGCCTGCCGATCCGCGTCGTGCACGGCACGCAGGACTGGATGTTCCCGCCGGAGATGGCCCAGGGCGCCGTGCGTGCACTGCAGCAAGCCGGCGCCGGTGTGAGCTACCGCGAGATCGCGGACTTGTCGCACACCTATCCGCGCGACGAGAATGCAGCGCTGCTCGACTGGTTTATGTCTCGTACGGTGCAGACCTCACCCTGAGGAGCGGCCCGAAGGGTCGCGTCTCGAAGGGTGGGCACGCGCACCACGCCTGAGGCCCATCCTTCGAGACGCGTGGAGTTTACCCCGAGGTAATCCGAGGGGCGCCTCCTCAGCATGAGGTAAGACGCGGATTAAGGGAGAAGAAGAAATATGATCTCGCCCAATCTGCCTAACGAACGCGTTTCCTTCGCGGGCGTCTCCTACGACGAGATGGTCGCGCGGGCGCGGTCGCTGGTGCCCGTCTTCGCCCAGCGCGCGCCCGAGTGCGAGAAACTGCGGCGCATGCCCGACGAGAACGAGCGCGATCTGCATCGCACCGGTCTCTTTCGCGTGGTCCAGCCGGCGCGGGTCGGCGGGGCCGATCTCGATGTCGGCATCCTGGTCGATATCTGCTCCGAGATCGCCAAGGTCTGCCCCTCGACCGCGTGGAACCTCGGCAATCTGTCGAGTCATCACTGGATGCTGGGCTATTACGAGCCCGAGACGCAGGACGAGATTTGGGACGCCTCGCCCGACACGCTGATCGCAACCTCGCTCGCCTTTGCCTGCGGGCGCGGCCGCAAGGTCGACGGCGGCTACGAGGTGACAGGCCGCTGGCCGATGTCGTCGGGCATCGACAATTCCGACTGGAACATGCTGGGCTTCATTGTACGCGAGAGCGACGATGGCCCGCCGCTCGACCAGCGCTTCGCACTCGTGCATCGCTCCGAGTACGAGATCATCGACACGTGGCACGCCGTGGGCCTGGCCGGCACCGGCTCCAAGGATGTCGCCGTCAGCAAGCTCTTCGTGCCCGAGCGCCGCTCGATCACCGCCTGGGCGATGAACGGCAAGCCGCATGCCGGCTCAAAGGTCAATCCCTCGCCGCTGTTCAAGCTGCCGCTGCTGGCGCTCGGTCCTTACGTGTTGACCGGCGTGATGCTGGGCTGCGCCAAGGGCGCCTACGAAAGTACGGTGGGCGGCGCGCGCAAGCGTAATGCCACGAACACCGGACTACCAATCGGCGGCGCCCAGGCGATCCAGATCAAGGTCGCGGAAGCGAGTGCGCGCATCGACACCGCCGAGATGCTGATGCAGCGCGTCTGTGCCCACGCGATGGAGACCGCGCGTGCCGGCCGCGACTTCACGCAGGATATAAAGGTGCGCTACCGCCGCGACGCCTTCTTCTCCACGCGGCTCTGTCTCGAAGCCGTCGACATATTGATGGGCGTGGCGGGATCGAGCGGCATTTACCTCGGCGGCACCATGCAGCGCCTGTTTCGCGATGCGCATGCCGCCAATGCGCATGTGATGTTCTCGCCCGACCTGCAGGGCACGCTGTTCGGCCAGCATGAACTCGGCATCAAGGCGCCGCCTCCGTTGATGTGAGGTTGTTACTGCAGATTGTTTTAGCACGGTTGCTGGTGCGAAAACTTTTGCAGCTTATGCACGTTGTCGAGACTGTCAGCGACGGGTGCTATTGTGGGGCATGCCGATTCGCCTGACCGTAGACCACGCCGCGCAACTGATGACCGCCATCGCCGAGGGGGACATCAGCAAGCAGGATTTCGAGGAGTTCCTCGATGCCACCGTGCGCGAGAACACCGGCGGCTATCGAAAGCTGTTCGACGGACGCTTTGCCACGACGCACATCAGCGCGGAGGATGTTTTCGCCTTCGGCATCCGCATGAAGGGACGTCACGGCATCGAGAAGACGGGGCCGCTGGCCGTGGTCATGACGGCGGAGCACTACGATCTCGTGTCGCGCGTGCTGGGCATGCTGGCGACGGCCGAACGGCCGATGCGCATCTTCGAGGATGTCGAGACGGCCCATAAGTGGCTGGAGTCGACCACCGTGCGTGAGTGGGCCAAGTGCGGCTGACGCAAAGCATCGCTCTTGCGGCGTTGACGGTGATCCTCGGCACGAAAGCCTGGGCCGCGCCGCCCGATGTCGTCCATGAGTTGGTGCCCGACGGGACGCTGCATGCCGCGATCAACTACGGCAACCCGGTGCTCGCGCAGAAACCGCCGACGGGCGATGAGCCGCGCGGCGTGTCGGCCGAGCTGGCCCGTGAGCTGGCGCGGCAGCTCGGCGTGCCGGTGAAGTTCGTGATCTTCACTCAGGCCGGACAGGTGACCGGGGCGCTGAAGACCAATGCCAAAGCCTGGGACGTGGCCTTCCTGGCGATCGATCCGGTACGGTCGCAGGGCATCGATTTCACCGCGCCCTATGTCTCGATCGAAGGCACCTATCTGGTGGCCAAGGACTCGCCGTTGCGCTCGGTCGAGGATGTTGATGGCGCGGGGCTGCGCGTCGCCGTGACGACGGGCAGCGCCTACGATCTCTATCTCACGCGCACTTTGAAGAACGCCCAGCTCGTGCATTTTGCGACATGGACGGAGGCGACGGCGGCGTTCGAGCAGCAGCATCTCGAGGCGCTGGCCGGGGTCAAGCAGCCGTTGGTCGCCTACATCGTGGCGCATCAGGACACGCGCCTGTTGCCCGGCCGCTTCATGGCCATCGAGCAGGCTGTCGGCACACCGCAGGGCCGGCCCGCCGGTCTTGCGTTCCTGCGCAGCTTCGTCGAGCAGATGAAGTCGTCCGGATTCGTGGCCCAGGCCTTGACCGCCAGCGGGCAAGACAAAGCGATGGTCGCGCCATCCCAGTAATTCCAGCGTTCGAGTGAGTACATATGTCTGCTGAAAGAGTTGTGACGCTCGAGGAACTCGACTTCCTCGCGACCGGCGCCTGGATCCTGGGCACCGGCGGCGGCGGCGATCCCTACCATGGCCTGCTGGCACTGAAGGCGCTCTATGCCGAGGGCGCGCGGGTGCCGCTGATCCAGGCCGACACCCTGGCCGACGATGCGATGGTCGGCGTCATCTCCCAGATGGGCGCGCCGGTGGTCAATCTCGAGCGCACCGCCGATCCGGCGATGACCATGAAGCCCGTTGTGATGATGGAGCGC
This sequence comes from Enhydrobacter aerosaccus, assembly GCA_903832005.1. Lineage (GTDB taxonomy): Bacteria > Pseudomonadota > Alphaproteobacteria > Reyranellales > Reyranellaceae > Reyranella > Reyranella aerosaccus_B. The sequence continues at coordinate 17,371 of CAIKZO010000004.1, forward strand.
CACTTCAACCGCCGCTTCGATGCGCTGATGCTCAGCGAGATCGGCGGCGGCAATTCGATCCAGCCGTTCCTGGCCGCCGCCAAGCTTGGCCGGCCAGTGGTCGATGCCGACACGATGGGCCGCGCCTTCCCGTCGGTCTTCCACACCAGCTTCGCCGTCGGCGACCTGCAGTCCTATCCCTATGCGCTGGCCGACATCCGCGACAACGAAGTGATGGTCATGCGCTGCGAGAACTGGCTGTGGAACGAGCGCATTGCGCGCAAGATCCTGGTCGAGTGGGGCAGCCGCGCCTTCAGCTGCAAGGCGCCGCGCACCGGCCGCGAGGTCAAGGACTGGGGCATCCACGGCTCGGTGACGCAGGCGATCGAGATCGGCCGCGCCCTCCATACCGCGCGGCTGCGCCACGAGGATCCGATCGCGGCCCTCCTCACGCAGCAGAACGGCCGCGCGCTGTTCCGCGGCAAGGTGATCGACGTCGAACGGCGCACGACCGCGGGCCATCTGCGCGGTGTCTGCCAGCTCGAGGGCCTCGACGACAATCGCGGCGAGCACTATTCACTCGAATTCCAGAACGAATTCCTGGTCGGCCGGCACGACGGCGCGATCGAGGTGACGACGCCCGACCTGATCTGCGTGCTCGACAGCGTCTCGGGCGAGGCCGTCGGCACCGAGCGCCTGCGCTATGGCCAGCGGGTCACGGTGATCGCACTGCCGTCGCCCAAGCTCTTCCTGACGCCCAAGGGGCTGGCGCATACCGCGCCGGTCGCTTTCGGTTACGACTTCGACTTTGTTTCGGCGTTTCCGGCGGCAGGCATATGAGCAAGATCGGCATCGACGTCGGCGGCACCAATACCGACGCGCTCGTCCTCGACGGCACCACAGTGCTGGCCGCGGTGAAGACGGCGACCACCGCCGACGTGACCGGCGGCATCGCCACGGCGCTGCGCCTGCTGTTGGCCGAACCCAATGTCGATCGCGCTGCCATCGAGGCGGTCATCATCGGCACTACGCATTTCACCAACGCCGTGGTGTCGCGTCAGGGCCTGAAGCCGGTGACGGCGGTGCGCGTCTGCCTGCCGGCCTCGGCCGCGATCGTGCCGTACATGGATTGGCCGGACGATCTGCGCGGTGTCGTGCGTGCCGGCCATCATCTGCTGGGCGGCGGGCATGAATACGATGGCCAGCCGATCGCGCCCTTCGACGCCGAGGGCATGGCGCGGGTGGCCAAGCAGATCGCGGACAGCGGCGTCGAGGCGGTGGCGATTTCGGCGATCTTCTCGCCGCTCAATCCTTCGTGCGAGGAAGACGCCGCCGCGATCCTGCGCCAGCACGCGCCGCATCTCGATGTCACCCTGTCGCATAAGCTCGGGCGCCTCGGCCAGCTCGAGCGCGAGAACGTCACCATCCTCAATTCGTCGCTGATGGCGCTGGCGCGGCACACGACCGACGCCTTTGCCACCGCGCTCAAGGAAAGCGGCATCGAGGCGCCGCTTTACCTGACACAGAACGACGGCACGGTGATGCGCCAGGAGTATGCCGCGACGTTCCCGGTTTACAGTTTCTCGTCCGGCCCGACCAACAGCATGCGCGGCGCTGCTTTCCTGTCGCATATCAACGACGCCATCGTGGTCGATGTCGGCGGCACCACGACCGACGTCGGCTGCCTGCGCCACGGCTTTCCCAACGAGGCCAACAACATCGTGCGGATCGGCGGGGTGCGGACCAATTTCCGCATGCCCGACGTGCTGTCGATCGGCCTGGGCGGCGGCAGCATCGTCGATATGGCGACCGGTACGGTGGGCCCAAAGAGCGTCGGCTTCCGCATCGGCCAGGAGGCGCGCATCTTCGGCGGCAACGTATTGACCGCCACCGACATCGCCGTCGCCGCCGGCCTCGTCGAGATCGGCGACAAGTCACGCGTGGCCGATCTCGATCCCGCCTTCGTGCGTCGCACGGTCGAGACGATGTACGGCATGGTGGCCGACGCGGTCGACCGCATGAAGCTCGACGCCAAACCGACGCCGCTGATCGCCGTCGGCGGTGGCGCCTTCCTGATCCCCGACACGCTGCCGGGCATCAGCCAGGTGGTGAAGGTGCCGCATTCGGGCGTCGCCAATGCCGTGGGCGCGGCCATCGCCCAGGTGAGCGGCGAGGTCGACCGCATCTTCCGCGACCGCACCCGCGACGAGGCCATCGCCGAGGCGCGTGCCGAAGCGATCGAGCAGGCCGTGCGCTCCGGCGCCGATCCCGCCACGATCGTCGTGGTCGACGTCGAGGATTTGCCGCTCGCCTATCTCGCCGGCAACACGTTGCGCACACGGGTGCGGGTGGTCGGTGACATCAAGGCGACGTCGGATATAACGACCAAAAGTCGGTGATTGGCCGAACAGGTTTATAATCGCGCGATGATCGGCAGATATCTCGATTGTGGCCCGCTCTTGGAGACGGGGAAACACACGGTAATGTCCGTGCAAATGCCGTGCATGCACCCGCTCATGAGACTCATGAGGCTCATGAGGAATCGCCTCCGATGCAACAGGAGCGGTCTTATAAGCGATTCCTCCGGAGGACGTGTTTTTTTGGCAAGATTGTCGCTAGGGTCCTTTTCAGAATTCCGACCGGAGTAAGCCATGCTTGAAGCCGCCGTGAAGACCCAGATCATGAACGCCGTCGACAAGGCGTTCGACGACCAGACCAAGGTGCTGGCCGACCTCGTGCGCATTCCCTCGACGCGTTTCCAGGAAGCGCCGGCGCAGGACATGATGGCGCGGCTCTTCAAGGAGGACGCGCTCAGCGTCGATCGCTGGCAGGTCAAGATCGACGACCTGAAGCATCTGCCGGGCTACTCGCCGCACAGTCTCGACTATGACGATGCCTGGAACGTCGTGGGCTCGTGGCGGCCGTCGTCGCCCAAGGGACGTTCTCTGATCCTCAACGGACATATCGACGTGGTGCCCGAGGGGCCGCACGAGATGTGGGCGCGCAATCCGTTCGAGCCTGCGATCAAGGACGGCTGGATGTATGGCCGCGGCTCGGGCGACATGAAGGCGGGGCTGATCCTGAACGTGTTTGCGCTCCGTGCGTTGCGCGCGCTGGGCTACCAGCCGGCGGCCGACGTCTACCAGCAGTCGGTGGTTGAGGAAGAGTGCACGGGCAACGGCGCGCTCGCCTGCCTGCAGCGCGGCTATCGCGCCGATGTAGCCCTGATCCCCGAGCCGTCGGGCGGCACGCTCACCGTCGCGCAGGTCGGCGTGATGTGGTTCCAGGTCAAGGTCACCGGCCATCCCGTCCATGTCTATAAGGCCGATGCCGGCTCCAACGCGATCGAATCGGCCTATCGCCTGATCCAGCAGCTGCGTAAGCTCGAGAAGAAGTGGAACGCCAAGAAGGCGCACGACAAGCACTTCTGCGACCACCACCACCCGGTGAACTTCAACGTCGGCAAGATCGCCGGCGGCGATTGGGCCAGCTCGGTGCCGTCATGGTGCACCTTCGACATGCGCGTCGGCGTGCTGCCGTCGCAGACGCTCAAGGAGTGTCGCCAGGAGATCGAGGACCTGATCCGCACGTCGGCCAAGAACGATTCGTTCCTCAGCAACAGCCCGCCGACGGTCAGCTGGGAAGGCTTCCAGGCCGAGCCCTTCGTGTTGCAGAATCACGAGGAAGCGCGGGGCGTGCTGGAGGCTGCGCATAAGACCGTGTTCGGCGCCGAGCTCGACGACCGCCGCTCGACCGGCACCACGGATGCGCGCTTCTTCGGCCTCTATGCCGGCTTGCCGGCGCTGGTCTACGGGCCGGAGTCCGACGACATCCACGGCTTCGACGAGCGGGTGAACCTGGAGTCGGTCCGCAAGATCACCCAGTCGACGGCGCTGTTCATCGCCGAATGGTGTGGCTTGCAGAAGGTGTAGGCGCGCCCTTTACCGAAGGCGTCGTCCCGAGACGAAGATGCCGAGGGCGACGCCGCCCAGCACGATGGCGACGCCCACGAGGCGCAGGCCGCCGATCGATTCGCCGGTGAGCACCGACGAGAAGACCAGTGCGCAGCAGGGCACGAGCAGCGACACCGGTCCGGCCTTGGCCGCGGGATAGGTGCGGAGCAGGGTTCCCCAGATCCAGTAGCCGAGCCACATCACCGGCACGACCGTATAGAAGAGGACGAACGTGCCGCGCCACGAGGGGTGGAGGATCGGCGCCAGGGTAGCGTGCCACCCGTCGGTGACGAAGCCCGCGATCAGCAGAGGGATCGGCGGGAACAGGCTGGCCCACACGGTGACGGCGAACACCGGCGCGCCACGCGTCTCGCGCAGGAAGAGATTGCCGGTTGCCCAGCTCAGCGCCGACAGGAGCGCGATGGCGACGGCGAAGAGGCTGGCGCTGCCCTCGACGCTGCGCGAGATCACGACGACGCCTACGAGGGCGATGGCGAGGCCGCCCCACTGCGCTGTTGTCGCCCGCTCCTTCAGGAAGAGCGCGGCGAGCACGAGGGTGAGCGGGCCCTGCAGCTGGACGAGAACAGAGGAGAGGCCGGGCGGCAGGCCCGCCTGCATGGCGAAGAAGAGGAAGACGAATTGGCCCGCGAACAGGAACAGGCCCATGCCGGCCAGCGCCTTCCACGACGCGGCGGGCCTGGGAATGAACAGGACCGGCAGGGCGCCGATGATGAAGCGCCAGGCCGCGAAGGAGAACGGCGTGAACTCGTCGAGGCCGAAGCGGATGACCGTGAAGTTCAATCCCCAGATCGCTGCGATCAGCAGCGACAGGGCGATGTGAACTGGCTTCAAGTCGAAGCCGGGGTGGCTACAGCCACACCCACGGACGCGCGGTCTTGTCGGCGGCTTGCCAGGCTTCGATCTTGTCCTGGTTGGCCTTGGTCTGGCCGATGTCGTCGAGGCCGTTCAGCATGGCGTGCTGGCGGCGCGCATCGACCTTGAAGGGAATGCTGCGGCCGGTGGGCGAGATCACGACGCAGTTCTCGAGATCGACCGTGATGCGGGCATTGCCGGGCGAGGCCTTCATCTCGTCGGCGAGTTGCTCCACTTCCTCGATCGGCAGCGGCACGGGGAGGATGCCGTTCTGGAAGCAGTTGTTGTTGAAGATGTCGCCGAAGTAGGGCGCGATCACCGTCTTGATGCCCATGCCCTTCAGCGCCCACACCGCGCCCTCGCGGGACGAGCCGCAGCCGAAGTTCTCGCGGCTGAGGATGATCGGCGAATCGCGGTAGGGCTCCTGATTGAAGATGCAGTCGGGGTTCTCCGACCCGTCCGGCTTGAAGCGGATCTGCTCGAAGCAATAAGGGCCGAGGCCTTCGCGCCCGACGTTGTCGACCAGCCGCTCGATGCGGATGATCAGGTCGGTATCGACATTCTGGCGCATCAGCGGCGCCGCGACGCCCGTGACCTTGGTGAACTTGTCCATGGTTACATCTTCCTCACGTCAGCGATGGCGCCCTTGATCGCGGCGGCCGCCGCCATGGCGGGGCTGGCGAGATGGGTGCGCGCACCGGGGCCCTGACGGCCCACGAAGTTGCGGTTGGAGGTCGAGACGCTGCGCATGCCGGGCGGCACCCTCTCGCCGTTGGAGGCCAGGCACATCGAGCAGCCGGGTTCACGCCACTCGAAGCCCGCGTCGAGGAACACGCGGTCGAGTCCCTCGGACTCCGCCTGCTTCTTGATGCGCTCGGAACCGGGCACGACCCAGGCCGTGACATGATCGGCCTTGTGTCGGCCTTTCACGATCTCGGCGGCGGCGCGGATGTCGCTGATGCGGCTGTTGGTGCAGGAGCCGATGAACACCCAGTCGACCTTGGTGCCCTCGATCGGCTTGCCGGGCTCGAGGCCCTGGTACTGCAGCGCCGCTTCCCACGCCGCGCGCTTCTCTCCGGCCATCGCCGGATCGGGGATCGCGCGATCGACGGCGATCACATGCTCGGGGCTGGTGCCCCAGGTGATCTGCGGCGCGACGTTCGCCATGTCGATCGTGTGCTCGCGGTCGAACTCGGCGTCGGCATCGCTGGGCAGGGTGCGCCAGTAAGCGACAGCGCGGTCCCACATCGCATCCTTCGGCGCATAATCGCGACCATGCAGGTAGTCGTAGGTCGTGTCGTCGGGCGCCACCATGCCGGTGCGTGCACCCATCTCGATGGTGAGGTTGCAGAGCGTGAGCCGCGCCTCGGCCGAGAGCGCACGAACGGCCGAGCCCGCGTACTCGACGGCGAAGCCGGTGCCGGCGGCGGTGCCGACGTCGCCGATCAGGTGCAGGATCATGTCCTTGGCGGTGACGCCGGGCTGCAGCTTGCCTTCAAAGCTGGCGCGGAAGCGTTTGGGCTTCCGCTGCACCATCGTTTGCGTGGCGATCACATGCACCAGCTCCGACGCGCCGATGCCGTAGGCCAGCGCGCCCAGGCCGCCGTGCGTCGAGGTGTGGCTGTCGCCGCAGACCAGCGTCGTGCCGGGCAGCGTCAGGCCCTGCTCGGGGCCCATGACGTGGACGATGCCGTTGCCGTCTTGGCCCAAGTCAAACAGCTTGATGCCGAACTTCGAGGTGGTCTCGCGCATCGACAGGATCAGCGGCTCGCCGGGCGGGTGCGTCTTCTCGGTGCGGCCGGGCTTGGTCGACATCGTATGATCGGGCGTGCCGTAGATCAGGCGCGGCTGGGGCGGGACATGGCCCATCTCCATCGCTTCCTTCATCGCCTTGCCGCCGGACATGTCGTGCAGCAGCAGCCGGTCGATATGCATCAAGATGAAGCCGTTGCCGAGATCCGTGATCACATGCGTGTCCCAGATCTTGTCGAAAAGCGCTTTACCCATGATTTCCTCCGAGGGGAGGGATATCAGCACCTCGGGAGGCGGGCCACCAGCGCTTCGGCTGCATCGCCGTCCAGCGTCTCGATACTGTGATACCAGGGCGAAGGTCCGCGCTGCGGACCCCACAGCCAGTCCACGGAATTGATTGGGGAATGCGCCAGCCGCATCAGGGTCGGAATCCCCAGCATTGCCGCGAGATGCGTCGGCGCATGATCGTCGCCGACCACCAGCCGGCACCGCGCGACATGCTCCGGATTACGTTCGACCGCGACATTCGGCGGCGGGTCGGACGTCGAGAACCAGCCAATAGGCGCGTCAGCGCGATCGTCTGGTTCCGCCTTGAGGTGCAGCGGCGGCGGAGGCGGCAGGGTGTGCAGCGACCAGTCCAGCACCTTGGGCAGGCTGCGCAGAGCAATCGCCGCCGTGAAGCCCGCAAGAGAATCACCACGTCGCACGGTCGGCAGGTCGAGCCACTCTGCGACCTTGGCCGAACACTGGATCGCGGCATCGACGCCCGGCAGACGCGCCAGCATCAAGGTGTCGCGCATCGCGGCATCGCTCTCGATATTGTCCTGCTCCGGATAGACCAGAAGACGGCCGTCGAGCGGCTCGCCCTGCCAGCGCGGCAGGTCGGGTGTCCAATGGCCGGGCAGGTCGAGGCGCGCGTCGTAATCGTCGAGGCCGCGCATCCAGTCGCCTTGCGCCAGCAGCAGCTCGCCCCGTCGCAGCCGAAGCTGCGCGTCGTCCGGCCGGTTGGTGAGCGCCATGTCGAGATCGGCCAGCGCGCCCGCCCAATCGCCGCGCGCCGCCAACAGGCCCGCGCGTGCGCTGAGCGCCGGCATCAGGCGATGGTCGATCGACAAAGCGTCGGTGTAGGCCTGCTCGGCCTCGTCGGTGCGGCCCAGCGCCTCGAGCGCCCGGCCGCGGTTATGGAGGATCGCGGGATTGTCCGGTGCCAGCTTCAGGGCGCGATCGAGCGCGACCAGCGCTTCGGCATGGGCGCCCAGCACACTGAGGCAGCCCGCGAGATTGACCTGCGCGGCGGGCTCCCGGGGCAGGAACTTGGCCGCGCGTTCCAGCGGCTCGCGCGCCTCGGCGAAGCGGCCGAGCTTCAGCCGCGCCTGTCCCAGAAGATGGAGCGCCTGGCCGGAATTGGGCCGCGCATCGGCGACCTGAGCGAGCAACGGCTCGGCCGCGGCGAAGTCGCCGGCGGACGCGCGCTGGATCGCGTTCTGGGCGAGGGCATTGATCTGTTGGTCGGAGAGAGCCACGGCCGCCGTCTACCAGAGCGGGAGGCGCGGGCAAAGAAAAAGCCGGCGATCGACAGGGAGGCTGAGGGGTCGATCGCCGGCCAGTGTCCGGAGGGGATGGGGCCTTGCAGGGTAAAAAAGGCGCCAACTCCGGATTCGAGGGAGGAAGAAGAACTAATCGCGCCAGAAGGGCTTGTTGGCCTCGAACTGGACGTTGCTTGGGTTGAGGCCGAGGTCGCGCAGCGAGCGCGCGTCCAACAGGGTCAATTCGCGGCGTTCGCGGCGGCGCTGGCGCCAGGTGCCAATCACGTTGGCGACGGTACTTAAGGTCATGGGAAACTCCCCGGAAGTAAGTGACTAACTTTGTGAGGCTGAAATGCGCCGTGAGGGCCCCCTTTACAAACAACCGTTTGTCCTGTTTTGATAAGAATAACTCATGTGAAGGGGACTTCATGAAACGTAGCCTGCCGCCGCTCAATGGCTTGCGCGCCTTCGAGGCCGCCGCGCGCCACATGAGCTTTACCGACGCCGCCGAGGAATTGAGTGTCACCCAGGCCGCCATCAGCCATCAGGTGCGCGGTCTCGAACAGCGTCTCGGATTAAAATTGTTCGTGCGTCGAAACCGTTCGCTGCTGCTCTCCGAGGCGGGCCAGGCCTATCTGCCGTCGGTGCGCTCGGCCTTCGACCAGTTGAACGAGGCGACCGAGAAGCTGCTGCAGAAGGATCGCGGCGGTCACCTCACGGTGACGACAACAGCGTCCTTCGCCACCAAGTGGCTGGTGCCGCGGCTGGGCGGCTTCCAGCGCGCCAATCCCGAGATCGACGTGCGCATCAGCACCAACACCGGGTTGGTCGACTTCTCGCGCGAGGACGTCGACATCGGTATCCGCTACGGCCGCGGCCAGTGGCCGGGCCTGGTCGCCGAACGCATCGTCGGCGAGGACGTGACGCCGGTCTGCGCGCCGTCGCTGCTCAAGGGACCGAACGCGCTGAAGAAGCCGGCCGATCTCAAGCGCTTCACCTTGCTGCACATCGGCACCTTTCCTGACGATTGGCAGGTCTGGCTGACGGCAGCCGGGGTGAAGGGTATCGACGCCACGCGCGGCGTCACCTTCGACTTCGCGCTGGCGGCCTATCAGGCGGCGATGGATGGGCTGGGCGTGGCGCTCGGCCGTCATCCGCTGGTGGCGCCCGATCTCAAGGCGGGCCGGCTGGTCGTGCCGTTCGACTACAAGATGCCGACCGAGCTCGCCTATTATCTGGTCTATCCCGCCGACGCGATTCGCCGGCGCAAGATCAAGGCGTTCCGTGACTGGGTGATGCCGCTCGCCGAGTTGGCGCCTGGCACCAAGGCGGCGGCCTGAGCCCATGCCGATCAAAACGGGACAGCAGTACCGCGAGTCGCTGCGCGACGGTCGCAAGCTCTATATCGACGGCGAGCTGGTCGAGGACATCACGGCGTGCCCCTCGCACCAGGGCGTGATCGGCACGATCGCCGCGCTCTATGACGACCAGCACGAACCTGCCTATCGCGACATCCTGACCTACACGTCGCCTTCCAGCGGCGAGCTTGTGAGCAAGACCTATCTCGACGCCAAGACGCTCGACGACCTCCACGGGCTCGCTGGCTGCTACCACCTGCGCGCCATGCGCACCTTCGGCCTGATGGGGCGGCTGACGGATTTCATGTCGGCCTTCCTGGTCGATACGGTCATCGGCCTGCGCGCGATGGGCAAGACCGAGGCAGCGGCGCGGGCGCAGCATATCGTCGAACTGTGCCGCGAGAACGACTACCAGGTCACGCATGCGCTGATCGACCCGCAGACCGATCGGTCGAAACTCGATGCGCCGTCGCAGGCGGTGCAGCTGATCGAGCGCCGCGCCGACGGCATCGTGGTGAGCGGCTGCCGCACGCTCTCCACTCTCGCCGCCGTCTCCAACGAGTGCTACGTCGGCCCCTACTATCCGCGCAAGGCGGGCGAGGAGAAGTTCGCGCTCACCTTCGTCATTCCGATGAACACGCCCGGCCTCTCGATCCTGTGCCGCGAAAGCTTCCATCATGGCCAGGGCACCTTCGACCGGCCGCTGAGCGCCCGCTTCGACGAGGGCGACGCCATCCTGATGTTCGACAAGCTGTTCGTGCCGAATGAGCGCGTGATCGTCGACGGCGACATCGCGGCCTACAATGCCATCATGGGCACGCGCCCGGGATTCACGTCCTTGCAGGCCTGCACGCGCTCGACGATGAAGCTGCGCTTCCTGGTCGGCATGGCGGCTGCCGTGGCGCGTGCCAACGGCCGCGACAAGACCCCGCGCTTCCAGGCCGCGATCGGCGAGTTGACCGCCCTGGTCAGCATCGCCGAGGGCATTCGCTCGGGCGTCATCGTCGATGCCTATCGCCGTGTGCAGGCCTTTGATCGCGGCGAGATGTCGATTGCCGGTGACGGCGTGTCCGAGGCGAAGGCCATCGGCAGCCCGGGCAATGCGGCGGTCAATTTCTTCTTTCCCTACGCCAACACCAAGGCCGTGGACGTGCTGCGCATGGCGGCGGGTTCCGGCGTGCTGGCCATGACCGAGGCCGACTACAACCAGCCCGATGTGACGGCGCTGATGGATCAATGGCTGATCGGACCGGGCGTCGATGCCAAACAGCGTCTGGCCTTGATGAAGCTCGCCTGGGACATGACGGGCACGGAGTTCGGCTCGCGCGCCGGCCTGTACGAGCGGCTCTACTCGGGAGATCCCGAGATCAACGCTCAGCGCTGGTTCGCCAATCCCGTGACGAAGGATTGCGAAGCGCTGGTGCACAGCCTGCTCGCTTCGTGACGGGAGAGACGTCTTGGACTTCGGCTACTTCACCCTGAGCGACAATCGCTATCCCGGCAATACGCGGACGCCAGAGGACTTCATCAAGGATATCTTCGCCGAGGCGCTCTACGCCGAGACGCTCGGCATGAACTCGGCGTGGATCGGCGAGCATCACTTCAACCTGCTGGGCGTCAACGCTTCGCCGCTGGCGTTGCTTGCGCAACTGGCGGGCGCGACGACCAAGCTGCGCCTGGCGCCGGCGGTGACCCTGCTGCCGGTGCATCATCCGCTGCATGTCGCCGAGGAATGGGCGACGCTCGACCTGCTGTCGGGCGGCCGGGTCGATTTCGCGGCCGGCCGTGGCTACGACCGCAAGGAATACGATCCCTTCCAGGCTTCGTTCGACGATTCGGCCGAGCTGTTCGCCGAGGGGATGGAGATCGTGTGGCGCGCCTGGACCGAGACGGGCAAGTGGTCGCACAACGGCAAGTTCTACCAGTTCAAGGACGTCGAGATCCGGCCTCGGCCGGCACAGAAGCCGCTTCGGCCTTACGTGGCCTGCTTCTCGCGGCCGTCGATGGAACTGGCGGCGAAGAACGACTGGAACGTGATCTACGCGCCGTTCGCGGCGGCGATGGTCTATGGCTCACTGAGTGACGCCGTGCGGATCTATCGCGAGACCTGCGAGGGCACCTACAAGCGGCCGATGCGGCGCGCCATGTGCTCCTACTTCGTGCACATCGCCTCGACGCCGGAGGAAGAGCAGTACGGCAAGGAAGCGCTGGTGAGCTACTTCCAGGATGCGCTGATCGCGGCCTTTCCGTCGTCGTCCGGCGAGAAGGTGCCGCCGACCTACAAGTACTTCGTCGACATCGTGAACATCCTGCGCGACATGCGACCGGAAAAGCTCACCGACAAGTCGATCCTGTGCGGCAGCTCGCAGCACATCGTCGACTCGCTGAAGCAGGTCGAGAAAGCGGGGATCGCCGAGGTGATCCTCTACTTCAACTACGGCCGCAAGCCGCACTCCCTCGTGAAGGAGCAGATGGAGCGCTTCATGCGCGAAGTGGCACCCCACTTCACCCGCTAGAGTGATTCCTTCGTCAACCTCACCACCTCCGGCGAGAGCTTGGCGTCTTTCACCAGGGTTCCGACATCTTCAATCATTGCCGTGCGCGTCGTGGCAAGCGTGCGCGCATCGGGATCGAAGAACTTCACGCCGTTCTTCGCCAGGATCCCGCGGGCATTGGCCTGGCTGGCGGCGCAGCCCTTGTTGTAGGCATCGATGTTCTCGGCCCACAGGTCCGTCATCAGCTTCTGTTGGGCGGGCGCCAGCTTCACCCACGTCGCGCTGCCGACCATCGGTATGTACAGCGCCAGGAACTGGCGATCGACGTAGGAGTATTTCACGCCGGATTCCCAGAGCTTGGCCGAGTTGCAGCTTTCGTCGGAGCTGATGAAGGCGTCGAACGTGCCCTGGCTCAGCGCCAGCGGCACATTGGGCCAGGCCGTCGTGTTGGCGATGCCGCCCGCGAACTTGATGCGCCAGGAAATGCCCGCGCCGCCCGGGCTGCGGATCTTGAGGCCCTTCATGGCCGAGAATTTGTCGAGTGGGACCTTGGTCGAGTACCAGCTCTGATGGCCGAGCTCGAGGCCCGCGCCCAGCACCTTGGTCTTGAGCTTGTCCTCGAGCTGTTGGCTGACGTAGGCGCCGGCCTTGCCGTTGGTTGCCTTGCGCGTTTGCTCGACCGGCAGGCCGTAGAAATACGGCAACTGCACCATGTCGCAGTCGGGCACCAGGCCGGTCATCACCCATTCGCCGGGCGCCGCCATCTCGACCTGGCCCTGGACCAGCGCCTTGGAGACGTTGAGGTCCGCGAACAGCTGGCCGGAGTGGAACACCTCGCCCTTGAGCTCGCCGCTGGAGGCCTTTTCGAGCTTGGCCATGTAATCGACCATCGCGACGTTGCGCGGATGGCTGGGCGCGGTGTCGAGCGAGACACGCAGCTTGATCGGTTCGGCGGCGCGCAGGACGGCCGGAGCGGCCAGGGTGGCGGCCGTCGTCGCCGCCAAAAAGGCACGGCGGTGCATTCGGTAGATCATGGGTCGTTCCTCCAGTGGTTTCGTTTTCTTATTTTTTGAAACGCACGAAACGCTAGGCCGTCTTGCGGGCCTCACGGAACGATACCAGACGGCGCTGGGTGCCGTCCCACAGCGCAAGCTTCACGCAGCGGAAGCTTTCGAGCAGCGTCACCCGGCCGACATTGCGCAGCTCGGGATGGTCGCGCAGCACGCGCGGCAGCCGGTAGTAAGGGATGCGGCTCGACAGGTGATGCACATGGTGCATGCCGATGTTGGCGGTGAGCCAGTGCAGGAACGCCGGCAGGTCGTAGTGCGAACTGCCGTGCAAGGCGGCGTCATGGTGGTTCCAGGTGCCGTCGGTGGCCCACACCGTGTTCTCGAACTGGTGCTGGACGTAGAACAGCCAGACGCCGATCGAGGCCGCGACCAGCAGCGCCGGCAAATGGATCAGGAGGAAGGCCTTGAAGCCGATCAGCCAGATCAGGCCTCCCGCAACGCCCGCGATGGCGAGGTTGGTTGCCATGGTGCTGATCCACGGCCGCCAGCCGTTGCCGCGCATCAGGCCGACCGGCAGCCGGTGCTGCAGGATGAAGACATAGGCCGGGCCGATGCCGAACATCACCAGCGGATGGCGATACAGGCGATAGCGCAGCCGGCCCCACATTGAGCGGGCGCGATATTCCTCGACGGTCAAGGTGTCGATGTCGCCCATGCCGCGCTTATCGAGATTGCCGCTGCAGGCGTGATGGGTGGCGTGGGTGCGTTGCCAGAAGCCGTAGGGCGTCATGGTCACGACGCTGGCGAGGCGGCCGATCCAGTCGTTGGCCAGGCGATGGCGGAAGAAGGAGCCATGGCCGCAGTCATGCTGGATCATGAACAGGCGCACGACGAAGGCGCCGGCGGCAAGGGCCAGCGGTAGCGCCAGCCAGTAGCCGACGTCGAGCGTGGCCCAGGCCAGCACCCACAGGGCCACCAGCGGCACGACCGTGATGACGACTTCGAACAGGCCGCGGCGATTGCTGGGTTGGCGGTAGGGCGCCAGCACCTTTGTCCAGCTCCGGACGTCGGCGGCCTTTTGCGGGTGATCCATGAATGGCGATTAGGGGGCTGGCGCGCCGAAAGCAACGAGGGAAATGGTCACGCGGCCCTGCTTTAGAAAAGCCAGATTCACGAGGCGCGCCGGCGCCGCCGCGGGCGCGTCGGTACGGTAGGCGTAGCCTTGGGCCGGATCCGCATGGTTCGGCCCTCGGATTCGTCGATCTCGAAGGCGCCGCTCTGGCGCACCAGGTCGCTCAGCTTGCGGAAACCGTAGGTTCGGGGATCGAAATCGGAGGCGACATTGGCCAGACGCTGGCCGACCGCGCGCAGGCCGATCCAGCCGTCCTCGGTTTCCATCTGCGACATCGCCTTGTTCAGGATGGCGACGGCGCCGTCCGCTGTATGGGCGGCGGCCGGCGCGGGGCCCTGCGCCTGCGCGGTGGGTGCGGCTTCCGGCACGAGGTTTTCAGTATAGATGAAGCGGCGGCAGGCCTGACGGAAGCTCTCCGGAGTCTTGCGGGCGCCGAAGCCGTACACGTCGGCGCCTTCCTCGCGCAGCCGCGAGGCCAGCCGCGTGAAGTCGCTGTCGGACGAGACGAGGCAGAAACCGTCGAAGCGGCCGCTGTGCAGCAGGTCCATGGCGTCAATTACCAAGGCGATGTCGGATGCGTTCTTGCCCGAGGTGTAGGCGAACTGCTGGTAAGGATCGATCGCGTACTTCTGCAGCACGTCGGCCCACGACTTGAGGCGCGGGCTCGAGAAGTCGCCGTAAATGCGGCGCACGCTCGCCTCGCCGAACTTGGCGATCTCCTCGAACAGGCCGGCGACGATGCGCGGCGAGGTATTGTCGGCGTCGATCAGCACGGCGTACCGGCGCAGGCGGCTTTCGTCGGCCATGAGGGCACCTCGAAGGGGTTTAGGCTGACGACTTGAGATAGAGGGCTTCGACATGGAGTTCGGCACAATCGATCACGGGATAGCCCGGCGTCTGGACGGCGAAGGCGAGGAACAGGTCCGTGCCGCCCAGCATGATCGCTTCCGCGCCGCGCGCAACGAGTTTGCGGCCGGCCTCGAAGAATATCTGGCGCTGCGCCTCGGTCACGCGGCCGATGCCGGCCATGGCCGAATAGGTGTCGGCCACGAGCGCAAACTCATCACCGTCGGGAGCGATCATTGCGGTCGAAGGGACCGATCCATAGAGCTGGCTTTCCATGACCTTGCGCGTACCCAGCACGCCGATCGTCTTCAGCTTGCGCGCAGCGATCGCGGCGCTCACGGACGGCAGGCCGTTCAGGATCGGCAGCGGCGAGATCGCGATCAGCTCCTTGACGCAGAAATGCCCACCCATCGAGGTGATGGCGGCGGCCTCGGCGCCGGCGGCCTTCATGCGGCCGACCAGCGTGGCGAAGATCTCGGCCTGCTGCTGCGGCCGGCCTTCGGCAAGATTGCGTCCCATCGTGGCCACGTCGGCGTGGCACATCGTGACTTCGAGCGGAATGTTGGCCGCGCGATGGCGGTCGACCAGGCCGCGGTAATAGAAGTCGGTCGCGGCCGGCCCGATGCCGGCGATCAATCCGATATGCATTTTAGCGGGTGCTCCGGCGCTGGATCAGCAGGTTGGCGACGAGGGTGAGACTGAGCGTCACCGCCATCAGGATGAAGGCGACGGCGGCGCCGAACGGCCAGTTCGTCTTCTGGGTGAACTCGTTGTAGATCACCGGCGCCATCATCTTGAAGGTGGGACCGCCCAGCAGGAACGGCGTGGCATAGGCATTCATCGCCAGGATGAAGGTCAGGATCATGCCGCCCAGGATGCCGGGCAGCGCCAGCGGCCACAGCACGCGGCGGAACATGGTGGCGGGCGGCGCGCCCAGGCTGAAGGCCGCTTCCTCGACCGCGCGGTCGATGCCCTCGATCACGCTCTGCAGCGACAGCACCATGAAGGGCAGGTCGACGGCGATGATGCCGATGATCACCGCCTTTTCGGTGAACATGATCTCGATCGACTGGTGGATGAGGCCGAGGCCCATCAGGCTCGCATTGACAAAGCCCTTGTTGCCGAACACCACCATCCAGCCGGCCGCGCGCACCGAGTTGCCGACGAACAGCGGCAGCACGATCGCGATGATCAGCAACGGCTTGAAGCGGCTCTGCATGCGCGCCAGCACATAGGCGAGCGGAAAGCCCAGGATCAGGCAGCTGATCGAAGAGATCAGCGCCACCTTCACCGTGGTCAGCAATGCCGAGACGTAATACGGATCGGTGAAGAACTTCACGTACTGCACCGTCGTCAGCGCCTCGACCATGGTCTTGGTCTGGGGCACGAAGTCGTTCAAGCTGTAGCGGAACAGAATCCCCAGCGGCGCGAACAGGCTGATGACGATGAAGATCGTCGCCGGCGCGAGAAGCGCCGACGCCGTCAGTCCTCGTCCCTTCGGTTTGTCGACGACGAGGCTCATCCCTTGAACGACTTGTTCCACCAGTCCTGGAACGCCACGTCGTTCTTGGCCATGTAGCCGTAGTCGAGATCGACCAGGCGCTTCTGCTCGTCCGGCGTGAAGCCGATACGCTTCTGCAAATCGTCGGGCACCTTGGCGTTGGAGACGGTGGGGTTGTAGCCCATGTCGACCGCGAAGCCTTCCTGCGCCGACGCCGCCATCATGGCGTCGAGCCAGGCATAGGCGCCGGCCTTGTTGGGCGCGTTCTTCTGCATCACGAAGCCGGAGACGTACATCGGGATGCCTTCCTTCGGCGCCACCGTGCTCACCTTGATACCGGCGTTCTGCCACTGCACCGCGCGCGCCTTCCACATGATGCCGCAAGCGATCTCGCCGGTCTTGAGTGCCTGCGCGAAGGCCTCGTTCGATGGATAGATGCGTGCGCCGGCCTTGCGGCAGGCCATCAGCCGCTCCTTGCCCGGCTCGAAGTTGCTGACCGAGCCGCCCGAGGCGAGGGCCGCGGCAACCATGTTGAACGGGCGCTGGATGTCGATGATGCCCAGCTTGTTGCCGTGCTTGGGATCGAGCGTGTCGGCGAAGCCCGTCGGTGCCGGCATCATGTCCGGATTGTAGAGCAGGACCTTGCCCGAATAGATATGGCCGATGCCGTAGGCATACTTCATCGACGGCAGCAGGTTCTTGGCGTTCGGCATCTTGGAATAATCGAGCTGCTCGACCAGGCCCTGCTGGTCGAGGTCGTACATGTCGTTGGCCGACATGCCCTGGACGTCGACCGTGCCGCGCCGCAGCGTCTTCTCGGCCAGCATCTTGGCCTTGCGCGGATCGGCATTCTCCTCGGCATGCACCAGCTCCCAGCCCTTGGGCACCAGAAGCGGCGCATCGATGTCCTTGGTCAGCAGGCGCGAGTAGTCGCCGCCCCAGGTGCCGACGATGATCTTCTTGTTCTCCTGCGCGGCGGCGGGAAACGCGGCCATCGCGGCAGCACCACCTAGTACCGTCCGCCGATTGATCATGAACGCCATTGAAGCCTCCTTCTTTATTTGTTGAATACCTGGCCAGCCGACGCGCGCCAGCCGACATGGACGGTCTGGCCGACGTCCGGCGTGAAGCCGCCCTCGCGGTTGGCGATCTGCACCACCAGCCGGTCGGCGGGCGACAGGCGCACGTGGATGTCGATCATCGCGCCGAGATACGACACGAATTCCACCGTGCCGGGCAGGCAGTTGTCGAGTCCCGCCATCGGTGCTGCGGCGACTTCGAGCCGTTCGGGGCGCAGCGAGAGACTGGCTTTTCCGCCCCCATTGCTTACTTGGCCGCCGGCGCAGGTAAGCGACAGGCCGCCGTCGGTGCGGAAGCGGCCGGGTGCTTCCACCGTGCCGTCAAGGAACGTGCTGCGGCCCACGAAGCCCGCCACGAAGCGGTCGGCCGGGCGCTCGTAGAGGTCGCGCTGGCTGCCGACCTGGCGCACCGAGCCCTCGCTCATCACCACCAGCCGGTCGGCCATGGTGAGCGCTTCTTCCTGGTCGTGCGTCACCATCACGGTGGTGAGGCCCATGCGCTGCTGCAGCTCGCGGATTTCCACCCGCACTTCCTGGCGCAGCTTGGCGTCGAGGTTGGACAGTGGTTCGTCGAGCAGCAGAACGTCGGGATGGATGGCGAGCGCGCGGGCGAGCGCCACGCGCTGTTGCTGGCCGCCCGAGAGCTGGCGCGGCAGGCGGCCGCCGTAGCCTTCGAGACGCACCAGCGCCAAGGTCTCCTCGACCCGCTTGTCGATCTCGGGCCGCGCGGCTTTGCGCATCTCGAGACCGAAGGCCACGTTCTGCGCCACGGTGAGGTGCGGAAACAGGGCGTAGCTCTGGAACACCATGCCGGCGTTGCGCTTCCACGGCGGCAGCGACGTGATGTCGGTGCCGCCCAGCCTGACCTGGCCGGCGGTCGGCTCGATGAAGCCCGCGACCATGCGCAAGGTCGTGGTCTTGCCGCAGCCCGACGGGCCCAGCAGCACCAGGAACTCGCCGTCGGCCACGGTCAGGGAAACGTCACGCACGGCGTGGAAGTCGCCGTAGCGCTTGACCAGTTTCTGGATCTGGAGCTCGGCCATCAGACGATCCGGGCCAGTTTGACGTAACGATCGGTGATCAGCATCGCGATGGCGATCAGCAAGATCTGCACCACCGAGACCGCCGCGATGGTGGGATCGATCTTCCATTCGAGATACTGGAGAATGACGATCGGCAAGGTCGTGTGGCCGGGCGCGACCAGGAACAGGCTGAGCTCGAGATTGCCGAACGAGGTCACGAAGCCGAACAGCGCGCCGGCCACGATGCCGGGCCGGATCGCGGGGAGCGTGATGCGCCAGAAGGTGACCCAGGCGGTGGCACCGAGATTTTGCGCGGCTTCCTCGGTCGTGCGGTCGACGCCGGCCAGGCTGGTCGTTACCAGCCGCACCACCCAGGGCATCACGATCACGACATGGCCCGCGACCA
This sequence comes from Enhydrobacter aerosaccus, assembly GCA_903832005.1. Lineage (GTDB taxonomy): Bacteria > Pseudomonadota > Alphaproteobacteria > Reyranellales > Reyranellaceae > Reyranella > Reyranella aerosaccus_B. Next base: position 36,303 of record CAIKZO010000004.1, read on the forward strand.
GCGCGTAGAAGGTGCCGAGCACATCGACGTCGAGCGTGTTCTCGAGATTGACGTGGAAGACGTACATGGCGGTGCCCAGCACGACGCCCGGCACGATCAGCGGCAACAGCAGCAGGCTGGCCAGCGGGGCACGCATCTTGAATTGAAACCGCGTGACGCAGAGTGCCGCCGGCACGCCCAGCAACAGGCCGATGGCGGTCGCCAATGCGCCAACCTGGAAGGAGAGGGTGAAGCCGCTCACGAACTTCGGCTCGTCGAAGATCGCGGCGAACCAGTGCAGGCTGTAGCCCTCCGGCGGGAAGGACGGGATCTCCTGCCGGAAGAAGGCGAGCCACGTGACGAAGATCAGCGGCGTCAGCAGATAGAGCAGCGTGACGGTTGCCGCTGCGTTGAGGGCGAGACGGCGTGTCGTCATGGGACCGCGCGCATCCTGCGCGCCTCATGATCATGAGCGGGCTGGAAGCCCGCGGTCCGCATGAGGTCGATCACAGCGCGTTCTTATGAAACTTGCCGGCCTTTAGGATGGCCGAGAGGTGGGGGCCGCCGTCCTGGAACAGGCCGAGGTCCTTCAGCGGATTGCCGTCGACCACCAGGAGATCGGCGAAGGCGCCGGGTTCGATCACGCCGAGCTTGCCTTCCTGGCGCACGACTTCGGCGCCGATCAGGGTGGCGGAGCGGATGACGTCGATCGCCGGCATGACTTCGCCGCGGATCTGGAATTCGCCGGTCTGCTCGTCTTCCAGCGCGCCCAGCAGGTCCGAGCCATAGGCCATCTTCACGCCGAACTTCCGGCAGAGCTCCAGCTCGCGATAGCCGTGCTTCAACACCTCGTCGTTCTTCTCCAGCATGTTCTCCGGCATGCCCAGTTCCTTGGCGCGCCGCTTCATCGCTTCGTAGGTGACGAGGTTCGGGATCATGTAGACACCCTTCTTCGCCATGAGCTTGGCGGTGGGCGCGTCGACCAGGTTGCCGTGCTCGATGGTGCGCACGCCGCAATTGACGGCGCGCGTGATCGCCTCGGGCGTATAGGCGTGGGTCAGCACGTAGCGGCCGAAGGCATGCGCCTCTTCTACAGCGGCTGTGATCTCCTCGATCGAGAACTGGATCGACTCCAGCGGATCGTAGGGCGAGGCCACACCGCCCGAGACCATCAGCTTGATCTGGTCGGCGCCCTGGCGCATCTGCTCGCGTGTGGCCTTGCGCACCGCGTCGGGTCCATCGGCGAGTTCGCGGATGAACACCAGCCCGTTGCAGCACAGGCACGGCGGCCCGATGTCGGTGCGGCGGTTGCGGTCGTTGTGGCCGCCGGTCGGGCCGATCGACCGGCACGAGATGAACATCCGTGGCCCCGGGATCAGGCCCGATTCGACGGCGGTCTTGGCGCCCCAATCGGCGCCGCCCGCGTCGCGCACGGTGGTGAAGCCGCGGTCGAGCATGCGCTTCAGGCGACCGGCCGAGCGCGCCATCATCAGCGTGAGCGGCACCGTCTCCATGCGGTTCATGTAGACTTCGCTGTGATGCGTATGGACGTGGCAGTCGATCAGGCCCGGCATCACGGTGCGCTTGCCGCAGTCGATCACCTTGGCGGCCTTCGACTTTATGGGCTTCGACGACACTTCCTTGATCACATCGCCTTCGACCAACACTTCATAGCCGCCCCGCGCTTCCTTCCAGCGCGGATCGAGCAGCGAGAGGTTCTTGAACAGGAAAGACATCTTTACGCAGCTCCCAATACCGTCGTCTCGACCGTAGCCGCGCGTAGCGCGGCGGAGTGGAGAGACCTCTCTTCGCGTCGACGAAGAAAGGTCCCTCGGCTTCGCTCGGGACGACGGGGTGCGCTCATTTCAGCGCGTTCTTATGAAACTTCCCGCCCTTCATGATCATCGGCAGGTGTGCGCCCTGGTCGAGGAAGAGCTTGAGGTTCTTGACCGGATTGCCGTCGACCACGATCAGGTCGGCCAGCGCGCCCGGCTTCACGGTGCCGAGCTTGCCCTCCATGCGCACGATCTCGGCGCCGACGGTGGTGGCCTGGCGGATGATCTCGATCGGCTTCAGCACCTTGGCGCGATGGATGAACTCCTGGCTCTGGTCGACCTGCAGCGCGCCCAGCAGGTCGGTGCCATAGCCCACCTTCACGCCGGCCTTCTTGCAGATTTCCAGCGAGCGCAGCGCGCCCTCCAGCACGATGTCGTTCTTGGCCAGCATATCGGCGGTCATGCCGAACTGCGCGGCGCGTTCCTTCATCGAGAAGTAGGTCACCAGGTTGGCGATCATGTAGCCACCCTTGGACTTGATCAGCCGGGCCGACTTGTCGTCGATCAGGTTGCCGTGCTCGATGGTGCGCACGCCGTTGTTCATGGCGCGCGTGATCGCCTCGGGCGTGTAGGCATGGGCCAGCACGTAGCGGCCGAAGTTCTTGGCTTCGTCGGTCGCCGCCGCAATCTCGGCTTCCGAATACTGCAGGCTGTCGAGCGGATCGTAGGGCGAAGCGACGCCGCCGGAGCACATGATCTTGATCTGGTCGGCACCCTGCCGCATCTGCTCGCGCACGCAGCCGCGCACGGCGTCCGCGCCGTCGGCGACGGCCATGACATAGACCATGGCGTTGCAGCAGCCACAGGGAGCGCCCTGATAGTCGGTGCGGCGGCGCGAATCGGAATGGCCGCCGGTCGGGCCGATCGCCTTGCCGGAGATGAACAGGCGCGGTCCCGCAATAAGGCCGGATTCAACGGCGGTCTTGATGCCCCAGTCGGCGCCGCCGGTGTCGCGCACCGTGGTGAAGCCGCGATCGATCATGCCGCGCATCAGCTCCGCCGACTTCGCGGTCAGCAGGGTGAGCGGCACGTTCTCCAGGTTGCGGATGTTCACTTCGGTCAGGAACACATGGACGTGGCAGTCGATCAGGCCGGGCATCAGGGTGCGCTTGCCGCAATCGACGACCTTGGCGCCGGCCGACTTGATCGGCCGGGCGGAGACCTCGCGGATCGTGTCGCCCTCGACCAGCACCTCGTAACCGCCCCGTGGCTCGTCCCATTTCGGATCGAGCAGGTTCATGTTCTTGAACAAAATCTGCGACATCGACGCTCCCCTGAATCGCGGGCGCAACCCTACGCTGGCCGCCGTTCCGGCGCTACAGTCGAGACATCAAGCCGGGTGCGGAGTGAGATGCGTCGCGTTGTCGTGTTCGGTACCACAGGCTCTGGGAAGAGTTGGCTGGCAGAGCGCCTCGCCAAGCGTGAGGGCCTGCGCCTGATCGAACTCGACGCGCTGTTCTGGGGCCCCGACTGGCAGGGCGCGCCCGACGAGCTGTTCCGCCACCGGGTCGAGCGCGAGACGCGCGACGATGGACGTGACGGGGACGGCTGGGTCGTGGTCGGCAACTACAGCGGGGTCCGCGATCTCACCTGGCGCGTCGCCGACACGCTGGTCTGGATCGACCTGCCGCTCGGCCTGGTGATGTGGCGGCTGCTGCGCCGCACGATCCGCCGCGCGATCACGCGGGAAGATCTCTGGGGCACCGGCAACCGGGAGACGCTGCGCAATGCTTTCTTCAGCCGCCAATCGATCCTGCTCTATGCGCTGAAGACCCACCGCCGCAACCGCGCCCGCTTCGCCGTCGACTGCCAGTTCCTCGGAAAGGACAAGACCGTGGTGCGCCTGCAAAGCGCGCGCGAGGTTGAGCGTTTCCTGGCATCAGCGTAAGCAAGGCCATGGCAAGCCACACCTTTTCCTGTCTCGACGGCCACACCTGCGGCAATCCCGTGCGGCTGGTGAAGGAGGGCGGGCCGGCCCTCGTCGGCAACACGATGAGCGAGCGGCGGCTCGACTTCCTGGCCAACCATGACTGGATCCGCCGCGCGCTGATGTTCGAGCCGCGCGGCCATGACGTGATGTCGGGTTCGATCCTCTATCCCTCGACGCGCGCCGATTGCGACGTCGCGATCCTGTTCATCGAGGTGAGCGGCTGCCTGCCGATGTGCGGCCATGGCACGATCGGCACCGTCACCATGGCGATCGAGAACGGGCTGGTGACGCCGGCGACGCCGGGCGTGCTGAACCTCGACGCGCCGGCCGGCCGCGTGGTCGCGAGCTATCATCAGCAAGGCGCGTTCGTGGAAAGCGTGCGCATCACCAACGTCGCGTCCTATCTCGCCGCGACCGATGTGCGGGTCACCGTGCCGGGCATCGGCGAGCTTACGTTCGACATCGCCTACGGCGGCAATTTCTATGCGATCCTCGATCCGCAGAAGAATTACGCCGGCCTGGAATCGATGAGCGCGGCCGATGTGCTGCGCCTGTCGCCGCTGGTACGCCGCCTGCTGAACAACGTGATCGAGCCGGTCCATCCCGAGAACGAGAGCATCCGCGGCGTGAGCCACGTCATGTGGACCGGCAAGCCGCGCGATCCGCGCGCAAACGCCCGCAACGCGGTGTTCTACGGCGAGAAGGCGATCGACCGATCTCCCTGCGGCACCGGCACCTCGGCACGCATGGCCCAGCTCGCCGGCCGCGGGAAGCTCGCCGTCGGCTCCGACTTCGTCCACGAGAGCATCATCGGTTCGCTGTTCGACGGACGGGTCGAAGCGTCGGCCAAGGTCGGTAACTACGAGGCCATCATCCCGTCGATCTCCGGCTGGGCCCGCCAGCACGGCATCAACACCATCACCGTCGACGATCGCGACCCTTTTGCGCAGGGTTTCCAAGTCACCTGAGCCTCGCCTTGGAAATGCCATTTGCCGATCCCAATTTCGGGAGGTGCGGATGCTTGGGAAGGCATCCTGGTGTGGATGGGACAAGAAAAGATGATCGCTCGAAAGCTCTTTTGGGGCGCCGTGATGCTTGGCGTCGGGGCCGCGTTCACGTTTGGCCTGGGCGCCGCTATGCAGCAGCGTGCCACCAATAACGACACGGATTCCTATCAGCCGGGCGCACCGCCCGCGGTCGCTGCTGGCAAGCGCGGCGAACAGGGGTGGATGTTCTAGGCGGGGATGGCGCGTTAGCCGCGTGACATAAATTGCGAAATATGCAATGATGTCGCATGGAATGGCAGATCGCGAGACGCACCCGTTATACTTTCGTTATTTTAACGGTTAGTTCCCGTCACCACTGGCCTGAATCAAGGGCTAGTGGTGCACCTTATATTCCGCTTTTTAAAAACGTTACTTGCGGTAACCGCCACAATATCTTGTGGCTGGACAGCCGCCTTCGCGGCGGCCGCCTAGTCGGCGGCCTTCACGGCCGGCGCCGGCGGGCGGACGCCACCGCGGGCAAAGATCGCGTCGATCTCGGCGGCACCGTAGCCCAGCTCGGCCAGGATGTCGGGACCGTTCTCGCCGATGTGCGGCGCGTGCTGCTGCGGCTCGTGCTCCGATGCGCGGGGCAGGCCCGGGATGTTGGCGACCGGCATGCGGCCGATGCCCGACTGGTCGATCCAGTCGAGCGCGCCCGATTCCTTGACGTGCGGATGGTCGAGATAGTCCTGGTAGTTGTTCACTCGCTCGCAGAACACGTCCTTGGGCTGCAGGATCGCGATCCACTCTTCGGTGGTCTTGGTCGGCATCGTCTCCTGCAGCGCCTTGATGATCCTGGGCGCGTTCTTGATGCGGTCGGCATGGCTCTGCAGGTCGGGATCGTTGGCGACGTCGTCGCGGCCGAGCAGCTCGAACATCAGCTTGAAGTGATGCGGCCGCATCGCCGAGACCATGATGTAGCCGTTCGAGGTCTTGTAGCTGCCGGCCGGCATGTAGAGCACCGGCGGCGCGCCGTTGGAGAACACCCATTCCATCAGCTTGGCGCCCTGGAACGCCGCCGCCGCCTTCATCAGGCTGGAATCGATGAAACAGCCTTCGTTGAAGCGGAACTGACGCATCAGCGCGGTCGACAGCGCCTGGAACGTGTAGAGGCCAGTAGTGACGTCGACGGCGATCATGCCCTGACGATAGGGCGTGCCGTCCGGCATCTTGTTCATCACCATCATGCCGCTGAACGCCTGGATCAGCCCGTCGACGGTCGGCCGCTTGCTGTAGGGGCCGGTCTGGCCGAAGCCCGAGACCGAGCAGTAGACGACGTTCGGGTTCACTTTCTTGATTTCGTCGTAGCCGAAGCCCAGGCGTTTGATGACGCCGGGACGGAAGCTCTCCATCACGACATGCGCCTTGGCGGCGAGCTTCTTGGCCACGGCAATGCCGTCGGGCGACTTGAGGTCGAGCGCCAGCGAGCGCTTGCCACGGTTGAAGGCGACCGAATGGGCGCAATGATCGCCCTTGATGTCGCCCAGCGCGCGGCCCCAGTCGCCTTCCGGCGGCTCGATCTTGATGACGTCGGCGCCGTGCAGCGCCAGCAGCATCGAGGCGTGCGGGCCCGCGATGCCTTGAGTGAAATCGAGGACGGTGATGCCGTCGAACGCGCCTTTGACCATGACCTTGTGAATCCTCCCGAGTGTGAACGTACGTTCACCAGGGGCGGGCGATCAAGAGCGGCTACGAGACAATGGGCAGGCTCTGCACGTGGTAGCCATGCGTGAGCTTGCGGCCCAGCACCGGATCCTCGAGTTCCATCTCGAAGTTCTGGCTCGAACGGATGGCGCCGATCGCGGGCATGGTGCCGAGGAACATCGCCACGCCTTCGGGCAGCCGCGGATCGCCGCGCCAGCCGCCGATCAGGCCGCGCGGCTCGCGGATCCTGGCGAGCGGGCCTTCCTGGTAGAGCACCTTCTTGCCGCCTTCGGTGACGAAGGAGCGCAGCATGAGCTGGTCCCAGTGCGGCTCCACTTCCTCGAAGCGCCAGGCGACGGTGCCGATCGGCTTGGCGCACATCTGCTTGGAGACGGCGATGCCGTAGCTCTCGACCTTGCGGTCGGTATGGTCGGCGCCGATCGTGACCCAGAGCCGGCCGGCGGCGGCGATCAGCACCGGCTCGACCTCGCCGGAACTGTCCTCGCCCAGCACCTGGACGTTGGGCGCCTGCGTCAGCAGATGCGCACCGACGCGATAATAGATCGGCACTTTCGAGGGCGGCATGACGCCCGCGCCTTCAGCTCTTCGATGTGATGATTGAGCGCGGCAACATCGCGGCCGGTCCAGCCAGCGATCACGAGATCGCCGATCTCGACGGCGATCTTCTCCACGGCCCCCTTGGCGTGGCCTTCGAAGACGATTTCGGTCATCGCGCTTTAGAGGACGGCGAGCTGCGAATTCAGCAGGTCGGTGATCAGCATGTAGCCCGGCGCGTGGGTGATGCAGAACTCGGGCTTCACCGTCGCCACGACAGACTGCGGAGTGACGCCGCAGGCCCAGAACACGGGGAACTCGTCGTCCTTCACCGTCACGCTGTCACCGTAGTCGGGCTTGGCGACGTCCTTGATGCCGATCAGCTCGGGCTTGCCGAGATGGACGGGCGCGCCGTGCACCGAGGGGAAGCGCGTCGTCACCTGCACGGCGCGGATCGCGTCGGCCGGCTTGAAGGGACGCATCGACACGACCATCGGGCCGTGGAACGGGCCGCTCGGCTTGCACTCGATGTTGGTCCGGTACATCGGCACATTGACGTTCTGGGTCTGGTGGCGGATCTCGAGGCCGGCCTCGACCAGCGCTTCCTCGAAGGAGAAGGAGCAGCCCAGCACGAACGACACGAGGTCGTCGCGCCACACTTTCTTGAGGTCGCGCACTTCCTCGACCAACTCGCCGTTCTTCCAGACGCGATAGAGAGGAATGTCGGTGCGGATGTCGAGATCCTCACCCAGGGTCGGCAGGCGCCAGTCGCCCGGCTCGGACGAGGCCAGCAAGGGGCAGGGCTTGGGGTTGAGCTGGCAGAAGCGCGCGAAGTCGGCGGCGAGGGCCTTGGGCAGGATCGCGAGATTGCCCTGCACGAAGCCCGGTGCCATGCCCGAGGTCGGTGCCAGGTTGCTGCCGCCGTTGCGGATGCGGCGGCGGGCGTCGAGGCCGGTCTCGCCCTTGAAGCTCGAAACGTTCGTGTCCATCGCTACGCTCCCAAACTAAACGTGCTGGCCGCCGTTGATCTGGATCTCGGCGCCGCTGACATAGCTCGCGCCCTTCTCGCACAGGAAGTGGATCACGTCTGCCACTTCGTCGGGCGTGCCGAGGCGGCGCATCGGGATCTGCTCCTCGACGATCTGCTCGGTGCCGGGCGACAGGATTGCGGTGTCGATCTCGCCGGGCGCGATGGCGTTGACGCGAATGCCGCGCGGGCCAAAGTCGTGCGCCATCTCGCGCGTCAGCGCGGCGAGGGCGGCTTTCGAGGTGGCGTAGGCGGAACCCGCGAACGGATGCACCCGGCTGCCCGCGATCGAGGTCACGTTGACGACGCAGCCCTTGGCCTCGGACAGCTCGCCCATCAGGCCGCGCGCGAGTGCGACGGACGCGAAGAAGTTCACATTGAAGACGCGCTGCCAGAGGTCGAACGGCGTGTCGATCGCACCGTAGCGGCCGCCGGTTTCATCCTTGGGCGAGATCGCGGCGTTGTTCACCAAGGCATCGAGCCGTCCGCCGCCGAGGCGATCGCGAATCTCCTCGATGCCGCGCTTGACGTCCTGGTGCTCGGCCAGATCGATCTGCACATGGTTCTTGTCGCCCCCCGGCCACGGGCAGAGCGCGCTGAAGGGTTGGCGCGACACGGTGATCACGCGCCATCCGCCGGCGCTGAATTTCTTCACGGTGGCATGGCCGATGCCGCGGCTGGCGCCGGTAAGAACCAGGGTGCGGGTGTTGGACGGGACGGTGATGGGCGTGATGAGGGTCATTGGCGGGCACTCTACTCCATAAGCGGTGGCTTCATCAGGTTCGGACCGCGATCCCTTGTGGTTCGTATTTTAATGTTACAAATGTCTCTAAGCCATTGGGATAGATACATTTTCCTTGAAGCTGCAATAGCCCTGCCTTAGGTTTTGCGTGGCTGGGCCCTCACATATTTCGGGTTTCGGCCGCCGTTTTTAAAGAAGTCATTCCGAGGGGGAGTCCGCCATGACGGACCAAGCCAACGCCCGTAAGCCCGTGCCGCATCTGCAGACGCGCCCAGCCACCATGCTGACCGCGATCGGTCTATGCGTGATCATCATGCTGATCCAGCTTGTGCCGGAGTTCCAGTCGGTCGGCGCCAACACGCGCATCCCGACCTCGGTCACGGCCTCGGTGCGCTAAAACAGGCGCCGCTTCAGCGGGCGCTTGTGCGTCCGCCCGAGAACGCGCATCAAGGGGCAAAAGTGCCTTGCCCCTCATGATGCTCGCATGACCTCCGACAACGTCCAGGCTCTGCCGCTCGGCACCCAGATCGGCGACTACCGGCTCGATGCGATCATCGGGCACGGCGGTTTCGGAATCACCTATCGTGCCTTCGACGGTCAGCTCGCCAAGGTCGTGGCGATCAAGGAATATCTGCCGATCGAATTCGCGGTGCGCAGCGCCACCGGCCAGGTCGTGCCGCGCGGGGCGCGCTATGCCGACGACTTCGCCTGGGGCCGCGAGCGCTTCCTCGACGAGGCGCGCGCGCTTGCCCGCTTCCGCCATCCGCACATCGTGCCCGTGCTGCGTTTCCTCGAAGCCAACGGCACCGCCTACACGGTGATGGAGTTCGAGGACGGCCAGAGCGTGGCGCAGTGGCTGCAGCGCACCCAGTCCATTCAGCAGGGCCGCCGCCTGCCGCCGCCCGACGTGCTGCGGCTGGCCGAAGGCATGCTGAACGGCCTGGGTGCGGTGCATGCGCAGGGCTTCCTGCATCGCGACATCAAGCCGTCGAACATCATCGTGCGTCGCGACGGCGTGCCGGTCCTGATCGACTTCGGCGCCGCGCGTCAGGCGATGGGCGGTCGCACGCGCACGCTGACCAGCGTGCTGACGCCGCAATACGCGCCGATCGAACAGTATGCGCTCGACAGCAAGCAGGGGCCGTGGAGCGACATCTACTCGGCCGCGGCCGTGCTGCATCATGCCGTGGCCGGCGTGCCGCCGCCGGAAGCCGCGGCCCGCGTCGGCCACGATCCCTACAAGCCGCTCGCGGTCACGCAGGCCGACCGTTACGACCCGGCATTCCTTTCAGCGATCGATCGCGCATTGGCCTTCTCGCCTGATCAGCGGCCCGCCTCGGTCGAGGTGTGGCGCGAGATGTTCGGCAACTCGCTGGACGTTGCCGATAATTCACCGACCCGGCGCATGCCGCCGCCCGCCGCCGATCCGTCGCGATCGGCTGGGGCGGCACCGCGACTGGGTGGTGCGCGACGTGGTGAAGAAGTGGCGACCGCCGCTCCGCCGCCGCCGCCCAACCGCTTCCCGACGCGCACGGTGGCGCTGGTCGTGGTCGCCGCCGTCGTGGCGGCCGGCGTATGGATCGCGCGGCCGCATCTCTCCGAGAGGTTGACCGCCGCGCCCTCGACGGCGGCCGCTACCACGCCGACACCAACGCCTCTGCCGCCACCGACCGCTATCGCCTCGAAGCCTGCCACGCCGGCACCTGCTCCGTCGCCGACGCAATCGCGCGCGCCGGTGCCGCAGACGTCGACGCCGGCAGCACCCGCGCCCAGCGCGCCCGAACCGGCGCAGCCCGACAAGGAGTTGCTCGCTCAGGCGCAGCACGCCGTCGACGAGGCGCGCGCGATCTATGAGAAGGCGAAGGACACCTCCGCCACCGCGCGCACGATGGCGGGCGAAGCGCGGATCGCGGCTGCGCGGGCAGCGCAGGCGAACCTCGAGAATGCGCAGCGCATCACTGCCGACGACGGCGCGAGCTATATCGGCCAGGTGGCCGACGGCAAGCGCCAGGGTCTGGGCGTCCTCGAGAGCAAGGACGGCGATCGCCGCGCCGGCGAATGGCAGGCCGACCAGATGGAAGGCCGCGGCACCGAGCGCCTGCCCGACGGCGCGCGCTACGAGGGCCAGTGGCGCGAAGGCCGACCGACCGGACTGGGCGTGATGGAGAAGCCGGGCGTCGAGCGCGAGGAGGGCAGCTTCATCGCGGGCAAGCTCGAGGGACCGGGCCTGCATCGCACGCTGGGCACGACATCGATCGTGCAGATGGGCGAATGGCACGGCGATTCGCTCGATGGTCCCGGCGTCGAGACCGTGGGCGACAGCGAGCGCTACGAGGGCTCGTTCCGCGCCGGCAAGCGTCATGGCTTCGGCCAGGTGACCGGCGCCGACAAGAAAGTGACCTCCGGCCGCTGGGAAGACGGGAAACTGGTCGCATCGGGGCCCTAGTTTCGCAGCCGAAGGTGGCATGGAAGTTGCGCCCCGCGGCTCGTGAGCAAAACCTTGTCCGTCCTTTTGATCGACGACAATCCCGCCCGCGCCGAGATCGTGGAAGCCGGGTTGAAGGCGGCCGGCTATCGCCTGCTGGCGCGGCTCGAAGGCACGCAGGATCTCACAGCCCGCGTGCGCGAACTCGAGCCCGACGTGCTGGTCGTCAGTACCGATAGTCCGAGCCGCGACGTCATCGAGGACATGAAGCGCAGCACCGAGCAGCAGCCGCGCCCGATCGCGCTGTTCGTCGACCGCTCCGATCCCGCGACGATCGCTGCCGCCATGGAAGCGGGCGTTTCTGCCTATGTCGTGAAGGGCCTGTCCGCCGATCGCGTGCGGCCCGTGGTCGATGTCGCCGTCGGACACTTCAACCGCTACCACGGCATGCGCGAGGAACTGGAGCGCGCTCGTCTCACCCTGCTCGAACGCAAGTCGATCGATCGCGCCAAGGGCCTGCTGATGGAGCAGAACGGCCTCAGCGAAGAGGCGGCCTACAAAATCCTGCGCAAGCTCGCGATGGACCAGAACAAGCGCATCGGCGAAGTGGCGCAGGACATCGTCACCTACGCCAAGGTGCTGAAGAAATAGCCCGGCCTTTGGCACGATCCCTGCTTCGGTCCTGACCGAGGGGCCAATGGCGGGTCTTCTCCTGAGATTTTCGGCGGACCACTGACGGTCCGCCATTCGGACAATGGCGTCCTGAGCGACCGGCACCTCTGCCGGTCGAGCGGGGCGTTTTTTGTTTTGGAGTGGCGTAACGCATGAGCGGTATCGAGAAGTCTAAGCTCACTGTCGGGTACATCCCGATCATCGACTGCGCGCCGGTGATCCTGGCCAACGAACTCGGCGCCTTCGAGCGCCAGGGGCTCGAGGTCGAGATCCGCCGCGAAGTCTCCTGGTCCAACGTGCGCGACAAGCTCGCCCTGGGCGTACTCGACGCGTCGCACATCCTGGCGCCACTGCCGCTGGCGATCACGCTCGGCATCGACAGCGTCACCGTCCCGCTGGTCAACGTGATGACGCTGGAAGTGAACGGCAACGCGCTCACGCTCTCCAACGCGCTATGGCAGGAGATCGAGGAAGCGGCGCCCGAGCTCGCGGCGACACGTCCGCTCGATGCGCGCGCGATCGCCGCCGTTGTCGCCAGGCGCGCCGCCGCCGGCCGGCCGCAGCTCGTGCTGGCGTCGGTGTTTCCGTACTCGGTGCAGCAGTACATGATCCGGCTGTGGCTCTCGTCGGGCGGGCTCGATCCCGACCGCGACGTCCGCCTCGTCACCGTGCCGCCGCCGCATACCGTCGCGCATCTCTCGGGCGGCATCATCGACGGCTACTGCGTCGGCGAGCCGTGGAACCAGCAGTCGCAGGCGCTGGGCATCGGCCGCATCGCGCTGACCGGTCCCGACATCTGGAAGGGCATGCCCGAGAAGGTGTTGGGCACCACCGAGGCCTTTGCCGACAAGAACCCGAACACGGTGAAGGCGTTGGTCAAGGCGCTGCTCGAGGCCTGCCAATGGCTCGACGAGCCGGGCAATCGCGCCGAAGCCGCGCGTGTGCTGTCGATCCCGCGCTATCTCAACACGCCCGCCGACGTGATGGCGCGCACGCTCGAGATGCCGGACTTCCACGTCTTCCATCGCGATCACGCCAACTTCCCGTGGCGCAGCCATGCCGACTGGTTCCTCGGCCAGATGGTGCGCTGGGGTCAGGTCGCGCCGGACGTCGACATCACCGCGACCGCCGACCGCGTCTACCGCACCGACATCTATCGGGTTGCTGCCGGCGAGATGGGCGTCGTCTGTCCCGCGACCGACCGCCTGCCGCCCGGCGGCCATGGCGAGCCTTCTTCTCCCGCGGCCGTTGCCGCGTCCGCTTCCCAAGTCCGTATCGGAGACAGTCGATGACCCGCAAGAACCGCTTCGCCCTCGGACGCCGCGGTGTGCTCGCCGCGGCCGGCGCGGTCGCCGCACAAGGCATGATCTCCCGCGGCGCGCACGCGGCACCGCTCAAGCCGGAGAAGGACGAGCTGAAGTTCGGCTTCATCAAGCTCACCGACATGGTGCCGATCGCGATCGCCAAGGAGAAGGGCTTCTTCGAGGACGAAGGTCTCTTCGTCACGCTCGAGCCGCAGGCCAACTGGAAAGTGCTGCTCGACCGCGTCATCACCGGCGAGCTCGACGGCGCGCACATGCTGGCCGGCCAGCCGATCGCGGCGACCATCGGCTTCGGCACCAAGTCCGACATCATCACGCCCTTCTCGATGGACCTGAACGGCAACGGTACGACCGTGTCGAACGAAGTCTGGGCCGAGATGAAGAAGAACATCCCGAACGGCCCCGACGGCAAGCCGGTTCATCCGATCAAGGCGAGCGCGCTGAAGCCGGTGATCGACAAGATGAAGAGCGAGGGCAAGTCGTTCAAGATGGGCATGGTCTTCCCGGTCTCGACACACAATTACGAGCTGCGCTATTGGCTGGCGTCGGGCGGCATCCATCCCGGCTTCTATTCGAAGACCGACGTCAGCGGCCAGATCAAGGCCGAGGCGCTGCTCTCGGTGACGCCGCCGCCGCAGATGCCGTCGACCCTGCAGGCCGGCACGATCAACGGCTATTGCGTCGGCGAGCCGTGGAACCAGCAGGCGGTGTTCAAGGGCATCGGCGTGCCGGTGATCACCGACTACGAGCTCTGGAAGAACAATCCGGAGAAGGTGTTCGGCTTCACCGCCGACTTCGCCGCGAAGAATCCCAACACGGTGCTCGGAGTCACCAAGGCGTTGATCCGCGCCGGCATGTGGCTCGACGCCAACAACGACGCCAACCGAATGGAAGCGGTGAAGCTCATCTCCAAGCCCGAATATGTCGGCGCCGACCAGGAAGTGATCGCCAATTCGATGACCGGCACCTTCGAATACGAGAAGGGCGACAAGCGGCCGGTGCCCGACTTCAACGTGTTCTTTCGCTACTACGCGACCTATCCCTATTACTCCGACGCCGTCTGGTACCTGACGCAGATGCGTCGCTGGGGCCAGATCGCCGAGTACAAGCCGGACGCCTGGTACGAGGAGACCGCCAAGAAGGTCTACCGGCCCGATCTCTACCTCAAGGCCGCGCAGATGCTGGTCGACGAGGGCAAGGCCAAAAAGGAAGACTTTCCGTGGACGACCGACGGCTATCGCCCGGTCACGTCGGAGAACATCGACGCCGTTCCCTATGACGGCAAGAAGCCCAACGCCTATATCGACAGCCTGACGATCGGCCTCAAGGGCAAGCAGACCGTTGAAGGCAGCGAAGTGGTGGGCGGCTGATGACCGTCGTCAGCCAGGACGCGATTGCCGTTCCGCGCACGCGCGAGCGGCTGTTCCTCGGTATCAACAGGGCCGCGACCTATCTCGACGTCGTGGGGCTGGGCTGGACGGTGCCGCTGCTGCGGATCGCGGCCGGCGACAACCCGCGTCATCAGCTTATCGAGCTGCGCCGCGTGCTGATCATCCCGCTGGCCGGCATCGTCGCTTTCCTGCTGGCGTGGGGCGCGCTGGCCCCGCTGGTCAAGACATCGCTGGGCGCGATCCCGGGGCCGGTGGCGGTCTGGCACCAGGCCGGCCTCCTCTACAACGACCACGTCGCCGAGCGCGCCAAGGAAAGCGCCTTCTATGCGCGTCAGGCCGACCGCAACCGGGCGCTCGAAGCCGCCGGCAAGGCCGATCAGGCGAAGGTGCGCCTCTATACCGGCGCCCCGACCTATCTCGACCAGATCCTGACCAGCCTCAAGACGGTGGCGCTGGGCTTCGTGGTGGCGACCCTGATCGCGGTGCCCGTCGGCATCATGTGCGGCCTCTCGCGCACGGTGAACGGCGGCCTCAACCCGCTGATCCAGATCTTCAAGCCGGTGTCGCCGCTTGCCTGGCTCCCGATCGTCACCATGATCGTCTCGGCACTTTACGTGACGCCGGTCGATTGGTTGCCCAAGTCGCTGGTGATCTCCGCCATCACGGTGACGCTGTGCTCGCTGTGGCCCACCCTGATCAACACGGCGCTGGGCGTCGCGTCGATCGACAAGGACCTGGTGAATGTCGGCAAGGTGCTGCAGCTCTCGACCGCCACGACGATCCGCAAGGTCGTGCTGCCCTCGTCGCTGCCGCTGATCTTCACGGGTCTGCGCCTGTCGCTGGGCGTGGGCTGGATGGTGCTGATCGCGGCAGAGATGCTGGCCCAGAATCCCGGCCTCGGAAAGTTCGTGTGGGATGAGTTCCAGAACGGCTCGTCGGCGTCGCTGGCCAAGATCATCGTGGCGGTGCTGACCATCGGCATCATCGGCTTCATGCTCGATCGGCTGATGTTCGCCCTGCAGGCGGCTTTCACCTACGGCATGAACCGGTAGAGGCAGCAGACATGGCTCTCCTCGAACTGAAAGGTGTCGGCAAGAGCTACGGCGACGTCCCCGTGCTGAACGACGTCAACCTCTCGGTCGAGGAAGGCGAGTTCGTCGCCATCGTGGGCTTCTCGGGTTCGGGCAAGACGACGCTGATCTCCCTGATGGCAGGCCTGCTGGCGCCCGACGCGGGCGAGATCACGATCCGCGGCAAGAAGATCGACGGCGCAGGACCCGACCGGGGCGTCGTGTTCCAGTCCTATTCTCTGATGCCGTGGCTGACCGTGACGGCCAACATCGCGCTCGCCGTCGATGCGGTATTCAAGACCGCCTCGCGCGCCGATCGTGCCGCGCGGGTGAAGCGCTATATCGACATGGTGGGATTGAGCCATGCCGCCGAGCGCCGGCCGTCGGAGCTTTCCGGCGGCATGCGCCAGCGCGTCGCGGTGGCGCGCGCACTCGCCACCAACCCCGACATCCTGCTGCTCGACGAGCCGCTGTCCGCGCTCGATGCGCTGACCCGCGCCAAGCTGCAGGACGAGTTCGACGGCATACGTGACCAGGAAGGCAAGACGATCGTCCTGATCACCAACGACGTCGACGAGGCCATCCTGCTGGCCGACCGGATCATTCCGCTGAAGCCCGGTCCGAAGGCGACGCTCGGCCCTTCTTTCAAGGTGAAGATCCCGCGGCCGCGCCAGCGTCTGGCGCTCAACGACGATCCGACTTTCAAGGGGCTGCGCGCGGAAATCACCAAGTACCTTATGGATCTCGGCGTTTCGCAGCAAGCCGCGAGCGAAGAGCGCCACCTGCCGGACGTGCAGTCGGTGACCCAGCTCGAGCCGCCGCCCGAGGCGGTGCGCAAGGCCGGCCGCTCGGCGATCCTCGAGCGCTATGTCGAATTCTTCGACGTGAAGAAGGTCTACCCGACGCCCAAGGGGCCGCTCACCGTCGTGGAGAAGTTCCAGCTCCTGATGAGGAAGGGCGAGTTCGTGTCGCTGATCGGCCATTCCGGCTGCGGCAAATCCACCGTGCTGTCGATGACCGCAGGCCTCACCGAGATCTCGGGCGGCGGCATCGTGCTCAATGCGCGCGAGATCGACGGCGCCGGCCCCGACCGCGCCGTGGTATTCCAGGCGCCCTCGCTGATGCCGTGGCTGACGGCGCGCGAGAACGTGGCGTTGGGCGTCGACAAGGTCTACCCGCATGCCACGCCCGCCGAGCGGCGCGAGATCGTCGAATACTATCTGGCGCGGGTCGGCCTCGCCGACTCCATGCACAAGATGGCGAGGGACCTGTCCAACGGCATGAAGCAGCGGGTTGGCATCGCGCGGGCCTTTGCGCTCTCGCCGCGGCTGCTCCTGCTCGACGAGCCGTTCGGCATGCTCGACAGCCTGACGCGCTGGGAACTTCAGGAAGTTCTCATGGATGTGTGGAAGCGCACGCAGGTCACGGCGATCTGCGTCACCCATGATGTCGACGAGGCGATCCTCCTGGCCGACCGCATCGTGATGATGACCAACGGTCCTAACGCGACGATCGGCAAGATCCTCGACGTGCACCTGCCACGGCCGCGCAGCCGCAAGGCATTGCTCGAGCACCCGGACTATTATCGCTACCGACAGGAGGTGCTGGGCTTCCTCGAAGAGTACGAGCATGGCGCCAAGCCTGCTGCTAATCGAACGGTGGCAAAGGCCGCAGCATGAGCGAGTTCGACGGCGAGCAGAAGCAGTGGCTGCAGGGCTTCGTGAGCGGCATCGAGGCGCGCAAGGCCGCCGACAAGCTCGCGACCCGCAGCGCCGGCGCCGCGGCCTCGCCGACGGTCGGGCCCGATGCGCTGCAGTACGCGGCCCAGGACCGCACGATCGCGTCAGGCGGCAAGCTGGTGGCGGAAGAGACGGCCAAGCGCGCGAAGCATCCGCTCGATCGCTGGGATGAGGTCGTCGCACGGTCGGAAGCCGGACAGTTCCCCAAAGGCGTCGATGTCTTCCTGACCAAGTACCAGGGCCTCTTCTATGTCGCGCCGGCGCAGGACTCCTTCATGGTCCGGCTGCGCATCCCGAACGGCATCCTGAATGCCTGGCAATTCCGCGGACTGGCGGAGGCGGCCGAAGCCTTCGGTGGCGGCTATGCCGACGTGACGACGCGCGCCAACCTTCAGATCCGTGAGATTGGTGCCGCCAACGCGATCAACCTGCTGGCGGCAATTCAGGAGGTAGGCCTGACCTCGCGTGGTTCGGGCGCCGACAATATCCGCAACATCACCGGCGGCGCGACAGCGGGCGTCGATCCGCAGGAACTTTACGATACGCGCCCGCTCTGCCGCGACATGCAGCTCTACATCCTCAATCACCGAGAGATGTACGGCCTGCCACGCAAGTTCAATATCGCCTTCGACGGTGGCGGCAAGGTGCCGACCTTGGAGGACACCAACGACATCGGCTTTGTCGCCGCGAACGTGACCGGCGGTGAAGGCGTTGAACTTGGCATCTACTTCCATCTGCAACTGGGTGGCATCACCGGCCATCTCGACTTTGCCTTCGAGACCGGCGTGCTGTTGAAGCCGGAAGAGTGCGTGGGGGCCGCGGGCGCGGTCCTGCGCGTCTTCATCGCCCATGGTGATCGCACCAACCGCCTCAAGGCGCGAATGAAGTACGTGATCGACCGCCTCGGTCGCGATGCTTTCCTGGCCGAAGTGGAGAAGGAATACGGTCAGCCGTTGCGTAGGATCGGCAAGGCCACCATCGCGCCACGTCCGTGGGCCGACAAGCACGGCCATGTCGGTGTCCATGCGCAAAAGCAGGCGGGCTTCAACTATCTCGGCGTCGTGCTGCCGGTGGGTCGCATTACCTCCGAGCAGATGCGTGGCATCGCG
Organism: Enhydrobacter aerosaccus; assembly: GCA_903832005.1. Lineage (GTDB taxonomy): Bacteria > Pseudomonadota > Alphaproteobacteria > Reyranellales > Reyranellaceae > Reyranella > Reyranella aerosaccus_B. The sequence goes on from CAIKZO010000004.1 coordinate 54,789, forward strand.
GAGATCGCGCAGCGCTTCGGCAGCGGCACGATCCGGCTCACCGTGTGGCAGAACTTCCTGATCTCCGATGTGGCCGATAAGGATGTCGGCGTCTGCATCAGCGCCATCCAGGCGCTGGGCCTCGGGGTCGAGGCGAGCGCGATCCGGCGTGGATTGGTTGCTTGCACCGGAAACGCCGGCTGCAAGTTCGCGGCCTCCAACACCAAAGGCCACGCGCTGAAACTCGCCGACTATCTCGAGGCGAGGGTGCCGGTCGACCTGCCGGTGAACATCCACCTCACCGGCTGTCATCATTCGTGCGCGCAGCACTATGTCGGCGACATCGGCCTGCTGGCCGCCAAGGTCGATCGCGGCGAGGAGAGCCTCGAAGGCTATCACGTCTACATCGGTGGAGGTGCCGCCTCGACCGCCGAGCAGGCGATGGCGCGCGAATACCAGCGCAACGTCGTGTTCGACGAATTGCCGGCACTGATCGAGAAGTTGCTGGCGGCGTGGCTCGCCCATCGCGCCTCGGAAGCCGAGAGCTTCTTCGAATTCTGCAAACGCCACGAAATCGCGGCGCTGCAGGATCTTGCCGGCCACACGCCGTTGCGCGCGGTAGCGGCATGAATGCGATGACGCCGATTCCGTCCCTGATCCCGGAGAACGCACCGTTCTCGCAGGAGCAGCGCGCGTGGCTGAACGGCTTTTTTGCCGCCTATCTCGGCGTCAACGGCGAGACGTCTGAAGAACCTGCGGCGGCGGCCGGCGATGACGATCCCAACGAGGAGATGCCGTGGCACGACGCCTCGCTCGCGATGCCCGAGCGGATGGACCTCGCCAAGGACGCCAAGCCCAAGCGCCAGCTGATGGCGGCGATGGCCCAGCTCGATTGTGGCCAGTGCGGCTATCTCTGTCAGACCTACGCCGAGGCCGTGTGGTCGGGCGGCGAGGCCGACATGGGTCGCTGCGTGCCGGGCGGCAAGGAGACCCAGCGCAAGCTCAAGGAACTGATGGTTGCCCTCGAGCCACAGCGCGACGGTGCCGCGATCGGCGCGCCCGCGTTGAAGCCCGAAGGCGCGATCGGCACGCGCGACCGGCCGGCGCTGGCGACCCTGATCGACGCCCATCCGCTCAGCCGCGGCGGCTCGGGAAAGGACGTGCGCCACGTCGTATTCGATCTCTCGACCACCGATCTCACCTACGAGGCGGGCGACAGTCTCGGCGTCTACGCGCGCAAGAACCCGGAGTTGGTGCAAGCTGTGCTCGATCGTCTGGGCGCCAGCGGCGAGGAGATGGTGGCGTTCGACGGCGATGCGCTGCCGTTGCGCCAGGTGCTGCTGAGCAAGGTCGATATCGCGCGGCCGAGCGACGAGGCGATGGAGTTCCTGGCAACTCGCGCTTTCAACGAAGAGGATGTGAAGGCGCTCCTCGCTCTGTCGCGCGGCGAAGGCCGGGCTGATCTCGCCGAAGCCGATCTGCTCGATCTGCTCATGGCTTTCCCGTCGGTGATGCCGTCGCTGCCCGGCCTGCTGAAAGCGCTCGACCGGTTACAGCCGCGTCTCTACTCGATCGCGTCGTCGCCCAAGGCGCATCCGCGCGAGGTTCATCTCACCGTCTCGGCGGTGCGCTGGGACGCCAACGATCGCACCCGCACCGGTGTCGGCTCCTGCTATCTCGCCGACCATGCCAAGCCCGGCGATGTGATTCCGGTCTTCGTGCAGAAGAGCCACGGCTTCCATCCGCCGGTCGACGACAGCGCGCCGGCGATCATGATCGGGCCCGGCACCGGCATCGCGCCGTTCCGCGCTTTCCTCGAGGAGCGCGAGGCACGCGGCGCGAAGGGACAGAACTGGTTGTTCTTCGGCGACCAGAAGCGCAGCAACGATTTCCTGTACGAGGACCAGATCGTCGACTGGCAGCGCCGCGGCGTGCTGGCGCGGCTCGACCTCGCCTTCTCACGTGATCAGACGGACAAGGTCTACGTCCAGCACCGCATGCGCGAGAACGCGGCCGAGCTGTGGGCGTGGATGGAGCAGGGCGGTCATTTCTATGTCTGCGGCGACGCCAAGCGCATGGCCAAGGATGTCGAGGACACGCTGCTGCAGATCGCCGTCGACCACGGCCAGAAGAGCTCGAGCGAGGCCAAGGCATGGCTGGACGATCTCGCCAAGGCCGGCCGCTACCAGCGCGACGTCTACTGATGGTCCACACGACCTGCCCCTATTGCGGCGTTGGGTGTGGGATCGTGGCGGGACCCGATGGGCGCGGCGGCGCGTCGATCGAGGGAGACAAGGAGCATCCCGCCAATCGCGGCCGCCTCTGCTCCAAGGGCGCGGCGCTGGGCGAAACCTTGTCGCTCGAGGATCGTCTTCTTTATCCGGAGATCGACGGCCGGCGCGTTTCCTGGGACACGGCGCTCGACAAAGTAGCGTCGGGCTTGCGCGAGATCATCGCCAAACATGGTCCCGATGCGGTGGCCTTCTATGTCTCGGGCCAGCTTCTGACCGAGGATTATTACGCCGCCAACAAGCTGATCAAAGGCTTCCTCGGCACCGCGAACATCGACACCAATTCGCGGCTCTGCATGGCTTCGTCGGTCGCGGGCCACAAGCGCGCCTTCGGCAGCGACACGGTGCCCGGCCGCTACGAGGATTTCGAGCAGGCCGACCTCGTCGTGCTGGTCGGCAGCAACCTCGCCTGGTGTCACCCGGTGTTGTTCCAGCGCCTCGAAGCGGCCAAGCGCGAGCGGCCGCAGATGAAAGTCGTGGTGATCGACCCGCGCCGCACCGAGACTTGCGACATCGCCGATCTCCATCTGGCGCTGGCGCCGGGCAGCGACGTGGCGCTGTTCAACGCACTGCTGGTTGAGTTGAAGCGCCGCGGTGTCGTGGCGAGCGACTTCGTCGAAGGACATACCAATGGCCTCGATGCTGCGTTGGCCGCGGCAATAGGCAATGTCGACGTGTGCGATCTGCCGCTCGGCGACGTCGCGATCTTCTTCGACTGGTTCTGCACGACGGAGAAGACGGTCACGCTCTATTCGCAGGGCGTCAACCAGTCGAGCGCGGGCACCGACAAGGTGAATGCGATCCTGAATTGCCATCTGCTGACGGGCCGCATCGGCCGGCTGGGCACGGGCCCGTTCTCGATCACGGGTCAGCCCAATGCGATGGGCGGCCGTGAAGTGGGAGCACTCTCGAACACGCTCGCCGCACACATGGATTTCGCCCTCGCCGATGTGGAGCGGGTCGGCCGCTTCTGGAAAAGCCCACGCATGGCGAGCAAGCCTGGCCTGAAGGCGGTCGATCTGTTCGAGGCGGTAGGCCGCGGCGAGATCAAGGCGATCTGGATCATGGCGACCAATCCGGTGGCGAGCTTGCCCAACGCCGATGCGGTGCGCGCGGCCTTGCAGTCGTGCGAGCTCTCCATCGTCTCCGAGGCGATTCGGGCCAGCGACACGGTCGATGCCTGTCGTGTGCGTCTGCCGGCGCTGGCGTGGGCGGAGAAGGACGGCACGGTCACCAGTTCCGAACGCAGCATCTCGCGCCAGCGGCCGTTCCTGCCACCGCCCGGCGAGGCGCGGCAGGATTGGTGGATCCTGTCCCAGGTCGCGCGACGCCTCGGCCACAGCGCGGCTTTCGGCTGGAACGGTGTCGCCGATATTTTCCGCGAGCATGCGGCGTTGTCGGCGTTCGAGAACAACGGTGTGCGCGACTTCGATATTGGTGAACAGGCTGTCATCGATGACGACGCCTATGAGGCGCTGCAGCCGTTCACCTGGGGCAAGTCGCGTTTCTTTTCCGACGGCGCCTTCTATCATCCCGATCGACGCGCGCGCTTCGTGGCGACGCCGGCACGTGCGCCGTTGAACGCACCGGACACCGAACGGCCGCTGCGCCTCAACACCGGCCGCATGCGCGACCAGTGGCACACGATGACGCGCACCGGGAAGTCGGTGCGCCTTGCGGGTCATCGGGCTGAGCCCACAGTCGAGATGAATCCCGGCGACGCCGCGACGCGTGGATTACAGAACGGCGACATTGCCGAAGTCGCGAGCAGTTGGGGCCGTGCGGCGCTCAGGGTGCAGCTCTCCGATGCGATGCGGCCGGGTGAAATCTTCGTGCCGATGCATTGGACGGCGCAGGTATCGCGTGCGGGACGCATCAATGGCGCCGTGAATCCGGCGGTCGATCCGGTGTCGGGACAGCCTGAACTCAAGCACACGCCGGTCGACACTATGCGCATCGATGTGCAGTGGCATGGCACGATTCTCGCTCGCCGCCCGATCATGTTGCCGGACATCGCTTACTGGACGCGGATCAAGGGCAGTGGCTTCGACGCCTATCTGCTGGCGGGAGAAGAGCCGCTTGCTGCAGCGCGTCAGAAACTGTCGGCGGCGATTCGTGCCACGAACCCCGGTCCGTGGCTCGATGGCGAAGCTGGCGTGGGCACCGTGATCGGCGATGGCGTGCTCGAGGCCGCGATGATCCTGGGCGAGACGCGCGACGAGACGGCGCGCGATCGACTGACGCCGTTCATGGCGATGGGCCGCCTGACGGTCGAGCAACGCAATGTGCTTCTGCATGGCGGTGATGCGGCCGATCGCGGCGGCGAAATCTGCGCCTGCTTCGGTGTATCGACGGCGTCCGTCACGGCAGCGATCGCAGGCGGCGCCACCTCGCTCGACGGGGTGGGCGCGGCCACGAAGGCCGGCGCCAATTGCGGCTCATGCCGGCCCGAGATTCGCGCCCTGCTGCGTGCAGCCCGCACAAGGCAGGCCGCGTGATGCAGCACTTCCCGCTGTTCTTGTCACTGAGAGATCGCCGTGCGCTGGTCGTGGGCGGTGGCGAGTCGGCAGCGCGCAAGATCGAGCTGCTGCTGCAGGCCGGCGCGCAGGTCGCGCTGATCGCCGACACGGTGATCGGCGAGATCGCACAGTTGATCGCCGACGGCCGCGTCGCTTGGGCCGGTCACAGTTTCGACAGCGGCGATCTCGACGGCATCTCTCTCGTGATCGTGGCGACCGACGATGGCGCTCTGCAGGCCCGCGTCTCGCACGCCGCGCAAAGTCGTTGCCTGCCGGTGAACGTCGTCGACCGGCCGAAGCTCTCGAGCTTCATCATGCCGGCGATCGTCGATCGCGGGCCGATCACGGTCGCCATCTCGACCGGCGGCACCGCGCCCGCGCTGGCGCGCAAGCTTCGCGCGGAGATCGAGCGCGCGTTGCCGGCCACCATCGGCCGCCTGGCGCGCTTCGCCGAGATCTTCCGTGACCAGGTGCGCCGTACGCTCCGCGAGCCGCGCGCGCGGCGGCGCTTCTGGGATCGCGTGTTTGCCGGGCGCATCGGCGAGCTGGCGCTGGCGGGCGACGAGATCGGCGCGCGGCGCGAACTCATTCGCCTGCTCGACGGCGCGCGCAGTCCGGCGCAGCCGCAAGCCGGCATCGTGCATCTGGTGGGCGCCGGGCCGGGCGATGCCGATCTCCTGACCTTGAAGGCGCATCGCCTGCTGCAGCGCGCCGATGTCGTGGTCTACGACCGGCTGGTCTCGGCTGAGGTGCTGGCGATGGCGCGGCGCGACGCCGAGCGGATCTATGTCGGCAAGCGCCGGGCGCACCACTGCGTGCCGCAGGAAGAGATCAACGACCGGCTGGTGGCGCTGGCCCGTGCCGGCAAGAGCGTGGTGCGCCTGAAAGGCGGCGATCCCTTCGTGTTCGGACGCGGCGGCGAGGAGGTCGAGGCGCTGGTCGCGGCCGGCATCGCCGTCGAGGTGGTGCCGGGCATCACCGCGGCGCTGGGATGTGCGGCGGCAGCGGGCGTGCCGCTCACCCATCGCGACCATGCCCAAGCCTGCGTCTTCGTTACGGGTCACCTGAAGGACGGCAGCCTCGACCTCGACTGGCCGATGCTGGCCCGGCCGCGACAAACGGTCGTCATTTATATGGGCGCCGGCAGCCTGCCGCTGATTGCCCGGAAATTGGTCCAGCACGGCCTGCCGGCCACCACTCCAGTGGCCCTGATCGAGAACGGCACGACCGACCGGGAACGTCGTGTGGTGGGCACTCTGGCCACCATCGAGCGGCAGGCGGCGGAGGCCGATCTGACGGGTCCGACGCTTTGCATGGTTGGTGAAGTGGTGGGAATTGCCCTCGAAAAGCCGCGGGAATTTCGCTTTGAGTCCCGGATTGGCCTCTGATAGAACCCAATGTGATAAAAATGCAACAGGGTTTGGGGCTGTAATGCGGTGTGCAGTATTGGGTTTAGCGGCTGTGCTGGCGTTTGCCGGCACGAGCTACGGCCAGACGACGTCGACCGGTGCCGCCCAGGCGGACATCGTGACCCCGCCGAAGAAGGTGGTCCCTCCAGCCAAGCCTCCCATCCATAAGGTGGCCGCCGTCCAGGTGGTTCATCCGCCGGCCACCAAGGCCGCCGCTGTCCAGCAGCACACCACCCCGCAGTCCCTGCGCGGCTCGCGCTACGGCGGCTTCGCCCCCTCGATCCCGGCCCCGCCGCCGGAGCTGGACACGACCAGCCCGCGCAGCTTGTCGCTGGTCAATGTGAACACCAAGGAAGAGCTGACCGTCACCTACTGGTCGGACGGCACCTATCGCCGCGAGGCGCTGAACCAGCTCAACCACTTCCTGCGCGATTCCCAGAACGGCCAGGAAACCGAGATGGATCCGCTGCTGTTCGACGTGCTCTGGAACACGATGAACGTCACCGGCTATCACGGCACGGTCGAGGTCCTGTCGGCCTATCGCTCGCCGCAGACCAATGCCTGGCTGGCCTCCGTCAGCCGCGGCGTGGCGCGCGACAGCCAGCACATGAACGGCAACGCCATGGACATCCGCTTCCCCGGCGTGCCGGTGTTCAAGATCCGCCAGTCCGCGCGCTCGCTGCAGATGGGCGGCGTCGGCTTCTATCCGCGCTCCGGCTTCGTCCACCTCGACACCGGCCCTATTCGTTACTGGTAGGCCGCTACTGGTAACATGACGATTATCGATGTCGTCGAAGGGGACATCACCCGGCTCGACGTCGATGCGATCGTGAACGCCGCCAACGAGAGTCTGTTGGGCGGCGGCGGTGTCGACGGCGCGATCCATCGCGCCGCTGGACCCGAGCTTCTCGCCGAATGCCGCACGTTGCACGGCTGCCCCACGGGCAAGGCGAAGATCACCAAAGGCTACCGGCTGAAAGCACGCTACGTGATTCATACGGTCGGTCCCGTATGGCACGGCGGCAAGTCCGGCGAGCCTGACTTACTGGCGAACTGCTACCGCAACAGTCTCACCGTCGCACAGTCTCATCGTCTCATGAGTGTCGCCTTCCCGGCGATCTCGACCGGCGTCTACGGCTATCCCAAGGAGCCCGCGGCGGAGATCGCCGTGCGCGAGGTGAAGGCGCATACCGGCGCGCTTGAGCGTGTGATCTTCTGCTGCTTCGACAAAGCGACGGCTGATCTTTATCGAGCGCTCATCTCGCCTTAGCCACGTCCTCGTTCTTCTGGCCGATCCGGGGCTCGATGCCTTTCAGCAAGCGCTGGATATTGGCCCGGTGCAGCACGATGACATAGAGGCTGCCGACGGTCGCATAGACGGGGAAGCTCACGCCGAACAGCGGGTCGTCGTGCGTGTAGAGCCACATGAGCGGCCCGCAGGTGAGGGCGGCCGCCAGCGACGCCACCGACACGATCTTCGTCGCCGCCAGCACGAGCGCCCAGAAGCCGAGCGACGTGAAACCGGAAGCGGCGCTGCAGCCGATCAGCGTGCCGCAGCCGGTGGCCGCGCTCTTGCCGCCCTTGAACTTCAGGAAGATGGACTTGCTGTGGCCGATCACGGCCAGGATCCCGCAGGCGCAGGGCATCCACGGCATCAGCATCGATGGGAGTTCGGGCACCCAGCCGCCGCGCACGGCCGCAATGGCGAGTGTAACGGGGAGCCAGCCCTTCAGCATATCGATGACGAGGACGAACGCCGCCGCCGGCTTGCCCGCGTTGCGCAGGACGTTGGTCGCGCCGGTCGAGCCGCTGCCCACGGTGCGCAGGTCGATGCCGGTGAACGCCTTCACCACCAGATATCCCGTCGGGATCGAACCGAGCGCGTAGCTGAAGAGGAGGAGCAGGGCGGTGTTCATTGCCCGTAGCGCTTCGCGTCCTTGAGATACTCGAGTTCCTCTTCCGTGCAGGGGCGGCCCAGCACTTCGTTGCGATGCGGGAAGCGGCCGAAGCGGGCCACGACCGCGTGGTGTTCGATCGCCGACTTCACAGTGTCTTCGCTGGCGATCGTGGCCATCAGGGCGCAGGCGAGCTTCTGGTCGGCCTCGTTCTCGCTGTGGCCGAACGGCATATAGAAGAAGAGCCGGGCATCGTGGGGGAAGGCGGCGGGGTAGAAGCGGGCGAGCGACAGGCGTGCGATCTCGAGCGCCTTGGGATCGGTGGCGAAGGCCTGCGCCGTCTTGCGATGGATGTTCCGCGAGAACTGGTCGCACAGCAGGATCAGTGCCAGCGCGCCGTCGGCCGAGTTGGCCCAGCCGTCGAGCGCGCCCGCGGCGGCCTGCTCCAGCGAGGGGCCGAACTTCGTTTTGATCTCGGCGTCGAGTTCGGGCGTGCCGTTCCACCACAGCTCGCGCTTCTTGCCGTAGTTGGGATCGTCGAGCGGCAGCAACCAGAAGTCCAGGATTTCGCGGATCACGGCATGTCCTTCTTGCCGTAGACCAGCCGCACGCCTGCCTCGGCGGGAATGGGCGGCATGGTGGCGTCCCACGCCTGCCAGGCCGCGCGCATCTCGTTGAGGCGTTCGGGATGGCGCTTGGCGAGGTTGGCGCGCTCGCGCTCGTCGGTGACGACGTCGAACAGATATTCGTGCTCGTCGACCTTGAGGTACTTCCAGCGGTCGGTGCGCAGGGCGCGCTGCTCATGATGCTTCATGCGCCAGAACAGCGAACGGTCGACGATCGCGTCTGGCTGGGTGAGCTGCTTGATCAGAGAGACGCCATCGCTCGGATAGTCGGGATGGGCCTTGGTGCCGGCTGCCTCGAAGAAGGTCGGCACCCAGTCCATGGTGATGGCGAGCTGGTCGGTCGTGGTGCCAGCCGGCGTGCGCTTGGGCCAGCGCACGACGTAGGGCACGCGGATGCCGCCTTCCATCAGGTCCATCTTGCCGCCGACCAGCGGCCAGCTGTCGGAGAAGCGCTCGCCGCCATTGTCGCTGGTGAAGACGACGATCGTGTCGTCGGCGATCCCCTGGTCGTCGAGCGCGGCAAGCACCTTGCCGATGCCTTCGTCCATGTGATGGATCATGCGCTGGTAGACGTGGATGTTGCCGCCGTCGAGGTGATAGATCGGATAGGCCTTGCCGAACTTCTTGGCGAGTTCGCCGTCCTCGCGCGTCTCCCACGGCCAGTGCGGTGCGGTGTAGTGCAGGCTGAGCAGGAACGGCTTCTTCTCCTGGCCGCAGCGCGTCACGAACTCGGCCGCGCGAGTCGACAATAGATCGGTGAGATAGCCGTCGCGATTCACCTCGGTGCCGTTCTCGAAGAGATCGTGCACGCCGAAGCTGTCCTGGTGCGTGTGATAGTCGACGCCGCCCGACAGCGGCCCGAAATGCTCGTCGTAGCCGCTGGCCTGCGGACTGAAGTGCGGCGGGAAGCCCAGGTGCCACTTGCCGATCAGCGCAGTGCGATAGCCCGTCTCCTTGAGAACGGAGGCGATCGTCGGATGGCTGGGTGGCAGGCCCATCACCTTGTCGCCGCGCATCGCCGAGCCGATCGGCTCCTCGGCTGCCGCGCGCAGGCGGTACTGGTAGCGCCCGGTCGCGAGCGCGAAGCGCGTCGGTGAGCACACCGCCGAGTTCGAATAGCCGCGCGTGAAGCGCAGACCTTGCGCGGCCATGCGGTCGATGTTGGGCGACGTCGGCGCGCGGCCGCCGTAGCAGCCAAGATCGGCGTATCCGAGATCGTCGGCCAGGATGAAAATGAAGTTGGTCGGCTTGGCGTTCATATTCGTCGTCATTGTGTTCAAATGTGTCGAGTGCGGGTTTTCAAGTCCAGCCTACAATGATCCGGACGGAGGACGAGTTGATCCCAGTTATCGATTTCAAGGCCGAGCTGGCCAAGCTCACGCAGTTTGCGCGCACGCCGACCAGCCCGGAAGCCGACCGCCGCAAGGGCCTGGGCTCGATCGCGCCCTATCGCGACGGCGGCATCTTCGCCAGCAAGTTCACCGGCAGCGGCGGCTGGGAGCGCCATCCGGCCGGCGACGAGATCGTGTACGTGCTCGAGGGCAAGACCATCCTGCGCCTGCTCACCGACGCCGGACCGCAGGATCAGGAGCTGAGTGCCGGCATGATCATGGTCGTCCCGACCGGCGTCTGGCATCGCTTCGAGTCGGCCAACGGCGTCACCTTGATGGCGGTTACACGCCAGCCGACCGAGCACCCCAAGGTCGACGTCGCCGATCCGCGCTGATCTTCCGCGCTAATATAGGGAAGCCTCCCCATAGACAGGGTTCGACGCGACGGGCTAAGCACGCCGCCCCGTCGGGCGTTGGGAGGTCCGGCATTCTCGAACAAGGACCTCACGATGAAGACTGTTCAATCGATGCTCGCCGAAGCCGAAGCCGCTGTGCCGCGCATCAGCCCGGCTGACGCCAAGAGCCTCGTCGGCAAGGCGAATGTCCTGTTCCTCGATGTGCGTGAGCCGGCGGAAGTCGCCGCTTCCGGCAAGGTGCCGGGCGCCGTCGCCGTGCCGCGTGGTCTCGTCGAGTTCCGCGCCGATGCAGCGTCGCCGATGCACGATCCTGCCTTCGACAAGGCCAAGATGGTTGTTGCCTATTGCGCGTCCGGCGGCCGTTCGGCGCTGGTGGGCAAGGTCCTGAAGGACATGGGCTATGCCGATGTCCGCAATCTCGGCGGCTTCAAGGGCTGGGTCGACGCCGGCGGGCCGATCGAAAAGGTCTAATGCGTCGTTGGCGCGTCTTCAGGGCTGCGCCAGCAGGTTGACGCGCTTGAGGTTGTCGCGCTCGATCTTGTCCTGCGCGATGGCGGCCTTTTCGTAGGCGGCGGTGTCGAGATAGAGCGTCGGCATGTTGTAGGTGTCCATCACCTTCTGGACCTCGGGCGAGAACAGCGCCTCCTTCATGGCGTCGTGGATCTTCTTCACGACGGCGCGGTCCATGCCCTTCGGGCCGCAGACGCCGTAGGGCGAGTTCACGACGAGATCGATGCCCGCTTCCTGCAAGGTACGCACGTCGGGGAACAGGGGCATGCGACGCGAACCCCAAACAACCAGCAGCCGGAACTTGCCGGCCTGCACCAGCGGGATCCAGCCGCTGGCATCGGCCACCGCATCGATCTGTCCGCCAAGCAGGCCATTGTAGAGTTCGCCGCCGCCCTTGTAGGGCACGTGCGTCATCTCGATGCCGAGCCGCTGCTGGAGATCGACCATGACGAGGTTCTGGATCGAGGCCTGGCCGAAAGTGCCGTAGGTCAGCTTGGTCGGCTTCGACTTGGCGTCGGCGACCAGTTCCTCGAACGTCTTCCACGGCGAGTCGGCGCGCACGACGATGCCGTGCACTGAGCCCGAGAGCTGGATGATCCAGGTGAAGTCCTTCAACGGATCGTACGGCGCCTTGTCGGCCATCATGGCGGCGCGGAACGAGCCGGTGTGGATTTGGCCGAGCGTATAGCCGTCGGGCTTGGCGTCCTTCAGCGCGACGCCGCTCAGCGAGGCGTTGGCGCCGGGCTTGTTGTCGGGAACCATCGACTGGCCCAGCCGCTTGCCGGTCTGCTCGGCCAGCACGCGCAGGAACGCGTCGGCCGAAGCGCCCGGCGGCCACGGGATCACGAGCTTGATCGGATGGTTGGGGTAGTCGGCCTGCGCGTTGGCGAGGATAGGCGCAACAATCGCCGGCGCGGCAAGAGCGGACAGCAAGACCGCCCGGCGTGGCAACTGTCGCATTTTCTTCTCTCCCTGCGGCGGCATTATCTACGTGACGGTGATCCGGCGGGCAGCCACTAGCAACTCCTCCTGTGAAATAGAGTGATCTATTAATGGTAGGTATTGCCTGCTTGATCCGCATATAGGATGAATTGTTTACTCAGTGTAAAAAATGTTGACTCCGAGTTTAGGCTCGCTAAGGTGGCCACAATCTGAAGTGTTGGAGGTATTCGCCACACATTGAGTTGTCGGCAGTAATGACAACTCGCGGAAGGCTGGTTGGAGCTATCGCCAAAAGTTGGTGACGGCCTGATCTGTCAGGCGGCGGCGGTTGCGGTCTGAAGGTTGTTCGCCTTGGCGGTGACCTCCAGCCCGTTGGTGAACTTCACCCCCAGGATCAGTTTTGGCAAGAGGGCGTGGC
>CAIKZO010000005.1 GCA_903832005.1 Enhydrobacter aerosaccus
CCGGCCTACGGTGATCCGTCGGCTCGCGAGGTCGGCGGAGGTGATCGGGCGATAGCCACGCTCGCGCAGATATCTCATCTGCCCGGCGAACGAGGCGGGCGAGGTGCGGTATCGCGCGAGGGCCGGTGGTCCGTCCTCGGCCTCGTCAGCGATTCGCTCGACTGGATCATGGCGCACGATGCCGTGCCGACGGACCTCGACGATGTCTGGATCGGCGATTTCCTCACCGTCGGCTTCGGCCTCGACTTCGACAGGACGGTGCGGCGCCATATCCGGCGCGTGCCGCCGGCACATCTGCTCAAGATCGCCGACGGGCGCGAGACCGTGCGCCGCTACTGGCAGCTCGAGATTGCCGAGCCGCTCCATTTCAAGGATCGGCGCGTCTACACCGAGCGCTTTCTCGAATTGGTCGATACCGCGATCAAGGACCGGCTGCCGCCCGGCAGGATCGGCATCTCGATGAGCGGCGGCCTCGACTCGACGATGCTTGCCGCCTGCACCGTCGCCGCCGTTGGTGATCCCGCGCGGGTGATCGGCGAGTGCCATCACTTCGAGCGCCTTATGCCCGACGAAGAAGCGCACTTCGGCACGCTTGCCGCGCGGCATCTCGGCATCGAACTTCGCCTGCAGGCGGCCGATGACCTGGTCTACGATTCGCAGTGGCGCGAACGCGGCCTGCGCACGGCCGAGCCGACACTCACGATCGTGCAGGCTCATCCCGGAGCGACGACCGCACGCGCGATGGCCGCGGATGCGGGAGTCTGGTTCTTTGGCGAGGGGCCCGACAATGCGCTCGCGTTCGATCGCGATCCCTACTTCGCCTGGCTGGTCTCGCGCCGGGACTGGTGGGGGCTGGCCGGCGTCCTGCTCGATTATGTCAGGGTGAAGGGCCTCTCCGGTTGGCGCGCGACAGTGGCGCGCCGCCTGGTACCGCACCACGCCGGCCTATCGGCGACCACCGGTGTGCCGGCCTGGATCGATCCGGACTTCGCCCGTCGCGTCGGCTTGCCGGAGCGATTGCAGGCGCTCGGCGCATCGGCCCATCCCTGGCATCCGCAGGCCGTGGGCTCGTTCGAGAGCGCGATCTGGCCCGCCCTGTTCGACGACCTCCGGTACGCAGAAGCGTGCGGACCCTTCGAGTGGCGTCATCCATTCCTCGATCTGCGCGTGCTCGAATACATGATGGCGCTGCCACCGGTGCCCTGGGCGTGGCGTAAGCATCTGTTGCGCAAGGCGATGGCCGACCGGCTTCCGCCGGCCATTCTCGCGCGCGACAAGACCGCGCTGGCGCGGCAGCCGCTCCTGGCGGTGTGGGGGGAGCAGGGCCTGCCGTCGTTGTCCGGCAGTTCGAGGCTTGCCCCCTATGTGACAGCGGCGGAATTGCCACCACACCAGCCGATGCCTGCCAATCCGGACTGCGTCGTAGCCGCACATGCCCTGGACCATTGGCTCGTGCAAGAATGACCAGATGCTCGAGCCGACGACCCTCCTGAAACGTTCGGACCGTCAGGTTGCGTGCAATTTGAATGGTGAGGTCGCCATCCTCGATCTCGATAAAGGCGTGTATTTTGGCCTACAGGCGGTAGGTGCACACCTTTGGGAGGCGCTGCAGGCGCCCTGCACAGTCGACTCCCTGCTCACCACCGTCCTGGCGAATTTCGATGTTTCGCCGGAAATATGTCGCCGCGACGTAATGAAATTCCTCGCGACTCTCCAGGAAGCCGGCATGGTCGAGGAAGTGTCGCAGGCGGGCTGAGCGTTTACACGATCCGTCCCTATGTTAGACTTCTATCCACATATAATTTCCGGATTTGAGAACAGCCATGGCCGATCGCGCCACCGACAAAAACGAAGACATCGCGTCCAAGCCGGAGCCGGCGAAGCGCCCGTATGCGGAGCCTGTCCTGCTGCGCTGGGGCTCGTTCAACGACCTGACGCAGACCAACAACCGCAGCAACAGCCGCGACAGCAGCCGAAGCCGGGGTACCAACTAGCCTGCCTGCAACAGCCCCGAGGTCGGCCATATCGACCATCAGGACGCTCTCTCCCGAATTCGACTTTCTCTGCCTGATCGCGCGGCCGCACCCCGATTGGGATGCCGCCCGTGCGGCGCTGCAGGCGGGCCTCGACGGCGATGAGCTTTATCGACTGGCGGCGCAACACGCCGTGCGGCCGCAGCTCGTCACGGCGCTCGGCCGCCTGTCGTGGCCCGGAGCGGCGGCGGAGCTGCGCGCCGAATGTGACGTCTTCCAACGCTATCACCTCGCGCGCATGCTGTTCCTGTCGGACGAATTGCGCCGTGTCGACAGGCTGTTCTCAGCGCACGGTATCCGGCTGGTGGCTTTCAAGGGAGCCGTGCTCGCCGCGCATCTTTACGGCGATCTGTCCCAACGCGAGTACGGCGATCTCGACGTCATCGTGCCGCGCCATCAAGTGGAAGAAGCCGAACGACTATTGGGATCGCTGGGCTACAGCGGACCCCAACGTGACGCCGAGTTTCGGCATACTTTTCTCGCCTTCCAGCAGCAGTACGCTTTCATACGTGACGACATCGGCGTGTCGATCGATCTGCACTGGCACTTCAACGGCGTGCACTCGCCGTTTCCGCTGCAGCCTGCCGACGTCTGGAACGAAAATGCGGAGGTGAAGCTCGGAGACCGCCTGATTGCCACGCTCTCCGGCGCCAACCTCGCGCTGTTGTTGGCCGGGCACGGCACCAAGGAAGTCTGGAAGAAACTCGGCTGGATTCGCGACTTCGCGATGCTGGTCGATCGTCATGCCGACCTCGACTGGTCTGCCGTCTTCGGCCGCGCCAAAGCCCAGCGCTGCGGCGACGCCGTATTGCTCGGCTGTCTCTTGGCCGAAATTCTCCTCGGCGTCCCTGTTCCTGTGGCACTCGCGGAAAATATCTCCAGCAATCGTCCGGTCAGGGAGCGGGCCGTCGCCATGGCGGACGCTTTGCGGCGCACGGTACCGCCACCGCAAGTTCGCCCCTATCTCGAAGATCTGGGGCTTTGCGACCGCCGCATCGACCGGATCTGGTCAGTCGTGCTGCAGAGTCTGACGCGGACGGCCGGTGATTATGCCGCGCTGCCGCTGCGGCCACCCTTCTGGTGGATTTACTACCTCACGCGGCCGTTGCGATTGGTATTCAAGGCAATAGCCCTGTTCCAACGGCAGGAAGCTTAGCGCCCAGGCTCCCCTATTCGGCGGCGACCGCCAGCCGGTGGTCGCCCAGCGGTCGCGCGCGATCGATGGCGGCGCCCGCGTCGAATTTCTTCAGTTCGGGCAGCACGGTCTCGGCGAACATCCGCATGTTCCGTGCCGCCTCCTGGTGCGGCATGCCGGCGTAGGAGAACACGCCAACGTAGGACGAGTTGTTGGTCTGCTTGTGGATGGCCAGGATCTTCTCGTAGACCTGCTCCGGCGTGCCGTAGACTTGGAGATCGGCAAAGAACTCGATCGCCTTCTGGTCGCCGTAGACCGCGAGTTTCTCGTTCATCTTGGCGTAGTACTCGTAGCCGCGCTGGTTTTTCATGTGCGCGCCGGCAAACTGATAGTGGTCGAGCACCGTGCGGTAGTAGCCGCCGATGTATTGCATCGCCATCTCGCGCGCCCGCTCGGCACTTTGGTCGAGGAAGGTCCATCCGGCGGAGACCGGTTGCGGTGCGTCGGTGCCGTTCATCTCGCGATAGAGCTTGTTGTATTCGGTCAGCTCCTTCTCGACCTCGCGCCACGGCTTCTGCGGGATGATGAGGAGGCCGACGCCCAGCCGCGCCATGATGCGCGCACTCTCCGGTGACACCGCGGCTGCATAGGTGCGGCCGCGGAAACTCTTGAACGGCGCAGGCCGGATGGCCGCCGGCGGCTGCTTATAGTGCTTGCCGTCATATTCCATCACGCCCGACTCGAGGCCCTTCAGCAGCGCCTCGCCGTATTCGACGAACAGGTCGCGGCTGTCGCCCATGTCGAGGCGGAAGCCGTCGAACTCGACTTTGCCGGCGCCGCGGCCGAGGCCCAGGATCATGCGGCCACCCGACAGCTGGTCGAGCATCGAGATCTGCTCGGCGACCCGCATCGGGTCGTGCCACGGCAGCACCACGACCATGGAGCCGAGCTTCACGTGCTTGGTGCGTCCGGCCATGTAGGACAGGAACTGCACCACGTCGGGGCACATCGTGTAATCGGTGAAGTGGTGCTCGACCGACCAGATCGATTCGAAGCCCAGTGGCTCGGCCATGTCCGCCAGCGCCATTTCGTTCAGATAGACCTGCCGGTCGCTGATCTGGCGGCCTGTGTTCTGAAAGACCGCAGCCATTCCGACGTGCATGCGTTTGCTCCCGGGTGTCTGCCCCACGGTAAACGCCCGTTCATATCGTTGAAAGAGGCCCTTCGCTTGAATTCTGCCCCAAACACCCGCCATATCCGGGCCATGCGCTCCCTGTTCACGGCGGCCTTGGCCGCTTTCGCCCTGTTTTCCGCTTCAGGCGCCTCCGCGCAGGCACCGGCGCCGGCCGACGTGGCCCAGGTCGAGCAGTATGTGAACTCGATCCGCACGCTGCAGGCCCGCTTCGTGCAGAACAATCCCAACGGCGCGATCGTGCAGGGCACGCTCTACGTCAGCCGTCCCGGCAAGATGCGCTTCGAATACGATGCGCCCTCGAAGCTCAAGGTCGTGGCCGACGGCTGGCAGGTCACGATGTGGGACCCGGTGACCAAGGACTTCGGCCAGTGGCCGATCGGCTGGACGGCCGCCTCGTTCCTGGTGAAGGAGCCATTCAAGCTCTCGGGCGACATCACCGTGCTGAAGAGCGAGCGGGTCAATGGTCTCCTGGAGATGACCATGGCGCAGACCCGCAAGCCGCAGGAGGGCAAGGTGATCGTCCGCGTTGCGGAAAATCCCCTGCAGCTGCGCGGTTGGTCGATCATCGACAACCGCGGCAACAAGGTCGACGTGTCGCTGAACGACGTGAAGGCGGGCATTCCGCTCGCCGATTCGCTGTTCAAGTACGATGGCCCCGATCCCGGCCAATTCATGAACGGCAATCGAAACTAGCGCCCGAAACGAGCACCAGCCGCGCTATAAAGACGGGATGAGCGGATTGATTGTGCGGGCCTCGACCGAGGCCGATGTCGTGCGTTGCGCGGAGATCTACGCGCATCACGTCCTGCATGGGACGGCTTCCTTCGAGCTCGATCCGCCGGACCTGGCCGAGATGAAGAAGCGCCGTGCGGCCGTGCTCGATCTTGGCCTGCCGCATCTGGTGGCCGAGCGCGAGGGCCGCGTCCTGGGCTATGCCTATGCCGGCAACTGGCGCCCGCGACCCGCCTATAAATTCTCCGTCGAGGATTCGATCTACATCGACAAGGATGCCGTGGGGCAGGGTGTCGGCAAGGCGCTGCTGCCGGTGCTGCTCGATCAGTGCACGGCGCTTGGCAAGAAGCAGATGGTGGCGGTGATCGGCGACAGTGCGCAGACGCCGTCGATCCGTCTCCACACGTCGTGCGGCTTCGAGATGGTGGGCACGCTCAAGAATATCGGCTTCAAGTTCGGCCGCTGGCTCGACAGCGTGCTGATGCAAAAGACATTGGGAGAGTGACATGCGCCTGATCGACTATTTCGACCGTGGCGCCGATCTCTACCCGGCGCGCGACTGTCTGCATGACGGCACGCGCGGCTGGACCTATGGCGACGTGCGCGGCACGACGCACAGGGTCGCCAACGGACTGCTCGCTGCCGGCCTCAAGACCGGAGACAAGGTCGCGGTCTACAGTCCCAACCATGCGATGGCATACGCAGCGCTGCTCGGCATCCAGCGCGCCGGCCTGATCTGGGCGCCGGTCAATGCGCGCAACGCGATCGAGGAGAACCTCTTCATCCTCGACAACACCGACGTGGTCTTCCTGTTCTACCACTCGAGCTTTGCGTCCTATCTGCCGCGCATCGAGGAAGCCTGCCCGAAGATCAAGACCTTCATCTGCATCGATGCGCCCGAGTTCGACGTGTGGCTGGCCAAGCAGGGTGACACCGCGCCCGATCTCGCCGATGCGCCGGGGGAAGTCGCGATCCTGATCAGCTCAGGCGGCACCACCGGCCGGCCCAAGGGCGTGCAGATCACCAATCGCGTGATCGAGACGATGAACGGCATCTTCTGGGCGACCATGCCGATCGATGCGCCGCCGGTGCATCTGATGGTCGCGCCGATGACGCACGCGGCGGGTGTCTGCTCGTTCCCTCTGCTGCCCTACGGCGGCACCAACATCTTCATGGGCACGGCCGATCCCGGCGGCATCCTGGCGGCGATCGAGAAGCACAAGGTCACGCACGTCTACATGCCACCGACCTTGATCTACATCCTGCTGGCACATCCCGACATCGGCAAATACGACTACTCGTCGCTGAAGCGGCTGGTCTATGCATCGGCGCCGATGTCGGTCGACAAGCTGGTCGAGGCGATCGAGGTGTTCGGGCCGGTGCTGACCCAGACCTATGGCCAGGCCGAGGCCTGCATGATCGCCACCGTCTTCTCGCGCGAGGACCATGTCGCGGCGCTCGAGACCAACAACCGCCATCGGCTGGCCAGTTGCGGCAAGATCTCGCCCTTCATGCGGCTCGAGACGATGAGCGACGACGGCAAGATCCTGCCGCGCGGCGAGCGCGGCGAGATCGTGCTGCGCGGCGGCCTGGTGATGAAGGGCTACTACAACAATCCCGACGCCACCCGGGAGGCCTCGGCCTTCGGCTGGCATCACACCGGCGACATCGGCGTGATCGACGAGGACGGCTTCGTCTACATCGTCGATCGCAAGAAGGACATGATCATCTCCGGCGGCTTCAACGTCTTCCCGAGCGAGGTCGAGCAGGTGCTGTGGAGCCATCCCGCCGTGCAGGACTGCGCCGTGATCGGCGTGCCCGACGAGAAGTGGGGCGAGGCGGTGAAGGCTGTCGTCGAGCTGAAGCCCGGCGCCAAGGCCACGCCCGACGAGCTGATCACGCTCGCCAAGGAAAAGCTGGGCGGCGTGAAGGCGCCCAAGTCGGTCGACTTCATGGCGACCCTGCCGCGCAGTCCCGTGGGCAAGGTGCTGAAGAAGGACCTGCGCGCCACTTACTGGGCCGGTCACGAGCGGAAGATCTGATCGTGCAATTCGCCACGGGCGCCTTCGGCCGCCTGCCGCCCAACGTGCAGGGCGCGCTGTGGCTGGTCGCGGGCGGTTTCATCTTCACGACCAACGGCGCGATGATCCGCACCCTCTCGTTCGAGATCGAGGGCGTGCAGACGGCGTTCTTCCGCGGCTTCTTCTCCGTCGTGTTCCTGATCCCGATGATCGCCTCGGGCAAGGTCAAGCCGTGGACGAGCAAACACCTGCAGGGCCATTTCTGGCGCACGTCCATGGGCACCGTGTCGATGGTGCTGGGCTTCTACGCACTCGCCATGTTGCCGCTGGCCGATGCCACGGCGCTGGCTTTCTCCCAGCCACTCTTCTCGGTCGTGCTGGCTGCCGTCGTTCTGGGTGAAAAAGTGCGCTGGCGGCGCTGGACTGCCACCATCGTGGGTTTCGTCGGTGTGCTGGTGATGGTGCGGCCGGGCTCCCAGGGCCTGCAGCCCGGCGCGATCGTGGCGCTGTGCAATGCGATGTCGGTCGCCGTTTCGATCCTGCTTGTGCGGCGGCTCTCCGCCACCGAGACGCCGCTGATGATCCTGACCCAGTTCGCGCTCTTCTCGACGTTGTTCCTGATCGGCCCGGCGATCTGGTTCTGGAAATGGCCCTCGGCGTTCGGCTGGGCGCTTGCAGTGGGCGTCGCGATCTCCGCGACCATGGGCCAGTATTTCTGGGTCCAGGCCTTCGCCCATGGCGAGATGTCGGCGGTGGCCCCATTCGATTACCTGCGCCTGCCGTTCGCGGTGTTCGTCGGCTGGATGCTGTGGGGCGACATGCCGGTGATCTGGACCTATGTGGGCGCCTCCATCGTCATCGCCTCGGCGCTCTACATCGCCTATCGCGAGGCCACCCTGGCGAGGGAGCGGCGAGCCTTGGCAGCGCGGCCCGCCGTGGTAAAAGCCCCCTAATCTCGCGGGTGGGTATTTAGGAGGATTGAATGGACGTGAAGGGTCAGGCCGCCATCGTTACCGGCGGCGCATCGGGTTTGGGCGGGGCCACCGCCTCTGCCTTGGCTGCCGCCGGCGCCAAAGTCGCGATCTTCGACCTGCAGGACGAGCTCGGCGAGAAGAAGGCCAAGGAAATCGGCGGCATCTTCGTCAAGACCAACGTCGCCGACGCCGCCAGCACCGAAGCCTCGGTGAAGACCGTGGTCGAGAAGCTGGGCGCGCCGCGCGTCGCGGTGAACTGCGCCGGCATCGGCCGCGCCGCCCGCACCATCTCCAAGACCGGCCCGCATGACCTCGCGATGTTCGCCCAGGTGATCCAGGTCAACCTGATCGGCACCTTCAACGTTATCCGTCTGGCGTCGTGGGCCATGAGCCAGGCCGAGCCGATGGACGACGGCGAGCGGGGCGTGATCATCAACACCGCCTCGGTCGCGGCCTTCGATGGCCAGATTGGCCAGGCGGCCTACTCGGCGTCGAAGGGTGGCGTGGTCGGCATGACGCTCCCCATCGCGCGCGATCTTTCGAGCCTCGGCATCCGCGTCTGCACCATCGCGCCCGGTCTCTTCCTGACGCCGATGATGATGGGCCTGTCGCCCGAGGCGCAGAAGAGCCTCGGCATGCAGGTGCCTTTCCCGCCACGCCTTGGCGACCCGAAGGAATACGCCCAGCTCGCGATGAGCATCGTCGCCAACCACATGCTGAACGGCGAGACCATCCGTCTCGACGGCGCGATCCGCATGGCACCGAAGTGAGCGACATGACCGACGCACCCGTTTTCCCCGACCGGCTTTCCACCAACCCCAAGAGCCCGCACTACGACGAGGCGCTGCTCGCCAAGGGCATCGGCATCAAGTTCGACGGCGAGGAGAAAACCAACGTCGAAGAGTATTGCCTCAGCGAGGGCTGGATCCGCGTGGCCGTCGGCAAGACCGTCGACCGCAAGGGCAATCCGCTGACGATCAAGCTCAAGGGCAAAGTCGAGCCGTATCTGCAGACGAAGTAGCCGTCTTCACACGTCGGGCGCGCCGCCGCCGGCTGCGCCGGCAAAGGCCGCCAGCATGTCGCCCAGCAGGTTGACGACGTCGAGCAGCGGCGGGACGTGCTGCAGCAGCGAGTCGTGTTTGAACGCCGTCGTGAAGTCGGGTGGCGTTGTGACCGCGATGCCCTCGACCGCGCTGATCTGGGCGCAAACCGTCTGTGCCAGCACCGCGTAGCCCACGGTCGAGGGGTGCAGGTTGTCGAGGCCGAACAGGCCGCCCTTGTGCACGAAGGATTCGAGCGGCACGTTGCTGAGATACTCGTTGTCGACCCAGATCGGCGCGTGGTCGCGGAAGTGCTTGCCGTCGCGCGCCGCCAGCATCGCATAAAGGTCGACGAAGTTGATGCCGCCCGTCGCCTTGAACATGTCGATGAGGTCGGCCTGCATTTCCTGGTTGAGCCGCAGGATCTGGTCGTCGAGATCGGCCATCTGATCGCCGCTGAGACCACCCAGCTGGCCCAGCCGCCCGAGATATTCGTCGTGGTAACCCGAGGGGCCGGGCACCTTGTCCGGATCGGTGCGCGGCATCAGGTTGGCGATGCAACTCGGCTTGGGCAGCAGGTTGAGATAGATCTGGTCGACCTGCCCCGCGGCCTTCATGTCGCGCAGGTGGCCGCCCAGCGTGTGCATGTCGGCGGCGAGCAGTCCGCTGCTGAAATTGTCGCCGGTGGCCTGCAGGGCGATCGTCCAGACACCATCGTTGATGCCGAGATTGACCAGCAGCCGCTTGGGCTTGCGCGCGGCAACGATCTGCAGCGGTGTCATCTTGGCCCAGGGGCTGGCGGCGTTGCGCTGCGGATTCAGCAGGAAGCTGACATTCACCGCTGTGTAGAGATCCATCACGGTGTCGAGCGCGTCGCCGTCACTCAGGTTCGTCTTGAGCTTGGCGATGAGGGTGGCGATCTTCGGATACTGCTGCTCGAAGGTCAGGGTCCATTGATCGGATATCGTCGACTGCGCGATCGAGATATTGTCGAAGGCATCGACAGCCGACCATGACGTCCGGTCGAGCCAGGCCTGGGCGTTGGCCGCGGCGCCACTGGTCAGGTGGCCGAGGCTGAAGTCGTTGTTGCGCACGATCGTCTCGAGGTTGAACAGCACGTCGAACGGATAGGTCGGAGTCACGAACTTCCATTTGAAGGCATTGGCGACCTGGGCCGGCGCGGAAATCCGCGCCAGTTCGCCGTTGGTCGTGAGCGAGCGGGTGCCGTTGTAGATCGAATCGCCGATAGCCATCAGTTCCGGACGGTCAGCCATGTCGTCTCCCCTCAATCCCTGGTTCGGCAATACTGCCCAAAGATGCATTACCCTTCAATGACGCTACCCGAGGGCGGCTCGCCGATTTGCCGGGCTTGCGTCTTTGCGATTAAATCCTCGCATGCACAGTCACACCCTGGACGATTGGCGCCACGAACACGTGTTCCTGGGCGCCGCGCACGATCGCAACGAACGCCGCACCTGGCTGGTGGTCGGTCTGACCGCCACCATGATGGTCGTCGAGATCGCCGGCGGCTCGATCTTCGGCTCGATGGCGCTGCTGGCCGACGGCTGGCACATGTCGACCCACGCCGGCGCGCTCGCGATCGCGGCCTTCGCCTACCGCTTCGCCCGCAACCACGCGCGCGACCCGCGCTTTGCCTTCGGTACGGGCAAGTTGGGCGACCTCGCAGGCTTCACCAGCGCCATCGTGCTGGCGCTGATTGCGCTGGCGATCGGCTATGAATCGGTGACACGCCTGTTCCAGCCGGTGGCGATCCACTACGACGAGGCGATCGCCATCGCCGTGGTCGGCCTCGGCGTCAATCTCGCGAGCGCCTGGCTGCTGGGCGGCGAGCATCATCATGAGCACGATCATGGGCATGACCACGATCACGACCATCATCACCACGATCATCACGACCACAATCTGCGCGCCGCCTATTGGCACGTGCTGGCCGATGCGCTGACCTCGGTGCTGGCGATCGCGGGCCTGCTGGCCGCGCGCTTCTACGGCTGGACCTTCCTCGATCCGCTGATCGGCGTCGTCGGTGCCGTCGTTATCGCGCGCTGGTCCTGGGGCCTGATCCGCGATGCCGGCGCGGTGCTGCTCGATGCCGTGCCCAACCACGCGATCGACGACGCGATCCGTGCGCGACTTGAGGTCGGCCACGACCGCATCTCCGACCTCCATGTCTGGCGCCTCGGCCCCGGCCATCACGGCGCGATCGTCTCGCTGGTCGCCGATGCGCCCGAGCCGGTCGAGCACTACAAGCACCTCCTCGAAGACGTCGCGGGCCTCAGCCACGTTACGGTCGAGATCCATCGTTGCACGGGACAACATTGATGCTCGGTCGCCGCACGGTTCTTGCTGCAGGAGGCGCTCTCATGGCCACATCTGCCTCGGCACAAAATGCGAAGATCACGCTCGGCACGGCGACGCCGGGCGGCGGTTTCCCGGTCTATGGCGATGCCTTCATCGCCGCGGTGAAGGCGCAGGATCCGGCGCTGGAGATCGTGCCGGTCAACACCAAGGGCAGCACTGAGAACGTGCCGCGTCTCGAGGCCGGCTCGCTCGACCTGGCGTTGGTGCAGGGCGAAGTGGTGCACGAGGCGCTGGACGGCATCGGCCGGCCCAAGGCGCATCTCAACATCCTGACCGCGATCTATCCGACGGCCGGCATGTTCGTCGTGCGCGCGGACTCGCCCTTCAAGAGCATCGCCGATCTCAAGGGCAAGAAGATCGCCTGGGGCGCGGCGGGCTCGGGCCTCGTGATCCTGGGCCGCTACGTGATGGACGGTCTCGGCCTCGATGCGGCCAAGGATTTCGAGCCGGTCTATCTCGAACGCGCGGGCGACGGTCCGGCGATGGTGCTCGATGGACGGGTTGCGGCGCTGTGGGGCGGCGGATCGGGCTGGCCGGGCTTCGTCGCGGTTGCCTCGAGCAAGGAGGGTGCGCGCTTCATCGTGCCCGATGCCGCCGAGCGCCGGCGTGTCCTGGCCAAGCACGGCTTCCTGAAGACGATCACCCAGGCCGCCGGCAGCTTTCCCGGCCAGAAGGAGCCGATCGCCTCGGTGGGGTCGTGGAGCTTCGTGATGGTGCGGCCCGGCCTCGACGAGGCGGTGGCCTTTCGCCTCGCCAAGGCGCTGCACGCGGCGGAAGCCAAACCGTCGGCACAAACGGCCGACACGACGGCCAGGAACACTTTGGCCGCGGTCACCGATCCAAATCTGCTGCATCCCGGCGTGCTGGCCTACTACCGGCAGGCAGGGCTCATACCAAAGTCCAGGTAACCTCGCCGGCCCGAATGCGTTCTATTGCGACAGCAAACGCACAGGAGCTGAATATGTCGAACGACAAGAGCCGTATCGAGGGCGAGGGCAGCTACAGCGGAACCAAGGATTACAACGACCGCACCGCGAAGTTCATCAAGGACGGCAAGGTCGACAAGGCCGCCAAGGACGCGGTCCACGCCATCGACTCGCCGGAAGCCGCCCAGCTCAAGCAGGCCGAGGAAAAGGGCAAGGCCGGCGATCCGCGCCACATGGACAAGAAGGCCTAGGCTTTGGTCTTTCGGACCGCGAGCTTCCAGCTCGC
>CAIKZO010000006.1 GCA_903832005.1 Enhydrobacter aerosaccus
GGAGCGCGCCACTCCAGTGGCGCATCATGAGCGCCACTGGAGTGGCGCGCTCCAATGAGGAGGAAACGATGGCCATAAAGGTCACGCCGCTTACGACCTTCATCGGCGGCTGCATGACAGGAATAGATGTTCGCCGGCCGCTCACTCCCGACGAAGTCAAAGCCGTCGACGCCGGCATGGACAAGCATGCCGTGCTGGTGCTGCCCGGCCAGGACATCACCGACGAGCAGCAGATCGAATTCACGCGCAACTTCGGCCCGTTGCAGAATGGCGCCAACGCGACCCTGAAACGGCCGGAGCTGCGGCTCGATCCCGCCTTCGCCGACGTGTCGAACATCGGCAAGGACGGACAGATGCTGGCGCGCGACGACCGCCGCCGCATGGCCTCACTGGGCAACCGGCTCTGGCATTCCGACGCTTCGTTCCGCGTCATCCCGGCGCGCTACTCGATCCTGAGCGGCCGCATCGTGGTGAGCGAGGGCGGCAACACCGAATTTGCCGACATGCGCGCAGCCTACGACGCGCTCGACGCGAAGACCAAGGCCGAGATCGACGGGCTGATCACCGAGCATTCGCAGATCTTCTCGCGCGAGCAGCTGGGCTTCACCGAATACCTGCCCGACGAGCGCGCCATGATGAAGCCGGTGCGCCACCAGCTGGTGCGCACGCATCCGACGAGCGGCCGCAAGTCGCTCTTCCTGTCCGCCCATATCGGCGGCATCGTCGGCTGGCCGCGGCCCGAGGCGATGTCCTTCATCCGCGACCTGATCGAGCACGCGACGCAGGAGCAGTTCGTCTACTCGCACAAGTGGACGCAGCACGATCTCGTCATCTGGGACAACCGCGCCACGATGCATCGCGTGCGCCGCTACGACGACATGGCCCTGGTGCGCGACCTGCGCCGCACCACGACCAAGAGCGATGGCCCAACGACCGAGCAGGAGGCGGCCTAGTCAGAAAGGGACGGAAACGCCGCGCCTGGTGAAGCGACGCAATTCTCTCGTCTCGATCTCGCAGGTGAAGTATCCGTCCGCGTATCCCTGCATGTAGCCGAAATCGAAAAGCAGGCCGGCGTCGCGGACACTCCACGCACTCGATCTCAACGAATCAACGAAAGAGTCCGGAGGGTTGCCTTCAAAACCGGAAGCGCTTCTTCCTCCCCGCTCCAGGTGTTGCCAGCAGAAGGTCGCCACGGCAACTACGTCGACCAATTCATCGAGCCGCACAGCTTTCCCCGTGACTGCGTCGATGTTGAGAGTATTGCTTCCAGCGCTTCCGTGGGCTCCGCAGCAAACCCATTGCCGGGTCGCCGCCGACAACAGGTGGGGTGATCGATAGAAGACAGCGGACAGCATCTCGTCGTGATTGCCGGCGGGTGTCAAATCGACATCGCCCGAGAAGGCCATGGTGGCCGATAGTTGACCGATCCAATCGTTGTACTTTTGTTCGGCCGCGCTCTTCGCCGGATCGAAGGCGGCGTATGTCGCGTAGATATTGACCCCTTTGCGCGGATCGTTCCGACGGCGATCGACGACCTTCAACGCACCGCAGCCGCTCCCGATGATCGATGCGTTTTCAGACGGGCGGCCCAACGCGTCGGCCCCTTTCCCGACTTTGACGCAATCGGCCGCGTGTGCCGTCAGGGGCAATAGCAACACTGCGAACGTGAGGAGCAAACGAAATGTCATTTCACCAACTCTGCCTGTAGACTGCGGCAAAAGAAACGGCCCTGAGGAACGCCATGACCGTTCTGCCCAAGCGAAAGACGCCCGCTCGCGGCTTGGCCGTCGTGGCGGCACTCGCCTTTGCCTTCTGCGCGGCGACCGCCTCCGCGCGCGTTCTGCGGCAGCCGGAAACAGGCGATCCGGCGCTCGAGGTCGAGATTCCCGACGACTGGATCGCGTCCAAGGACAAGAGCGCCAATCTCATCGTTCGCAGCGCCGACAGCTCGGCGGCCTTCGCGCTGAATGTCCTCACGAACAGCAGGCCTCTGGACGTGCTCGCGCGCGCCGTGTTCGCGGCCCAGAAGATCAGCCAGGTCCCCGACAGCCGGCCGGGGTCGATCGCCGGGCATGCCGGGCTCTCCTACGATTGGACGGTCGCCACTCCCGGCAAGTCCACGGTCCACATGACGCTGACCCTGGTCCAAATCGATCCGACGCACGTCGCGAACGCCACCAAGGTCCTGGCCGACATCAGTTCTGCTGAAACGCGCCAGATCGCCAACTGGATCGCGCAGGACCTGCGGATCGCGGCCGCCTCGCACTAATTTCCCCACGGAGAACACAGATGTCCCTTCCGAAGCGCCGTATCGGCAAGACCAAGCTCGAGGTCACGACCCTCGGTCTCGGCGGTGCGCCCATGGGCGGCTTTCGCGCCACCATCTCCGACGCCGACGCGGCATCTCTGGTCGACACGGCCTGGCAGGACGGCGTGCGCTACTACGACACCTCGCCGTTCTATGGCTACGGCCGCAGCGAGCTGCGCATGGGTGCTGCCTTGCGCAACAGGCCGCGCGACGAGTTCGTGTTGTCCACCAAGATCGGCCGCATCCTCCATCCGATGAAGCCCGGCGAGAAGAAGGCTGCCGACTTCCGCGAGAACGGCCTGCCGGGCTTCGCGCCCGAGTTCGACTACACCTACGACGGCGTGATGCGCTCGCTCGAACATTCGCATCACCGCCTCGGCATGGCGAAGATCGACATCGCGCTGATCCACGATGTCGACTTCTGGACGATCAAGGACCGCGACGTGCTGAACCACCGCTTCAAGACGGTGATGGATTCGGGCTACCGCGCGCTCGACGAGCTGCGCAAGGCGGGCGTTATCGGCGCGATCGGCGTCGGCATCAACGAGAGCGACACCAGCCTGCGCTTCATCCAGGCCGGCGACTTCGACTGCATGCTGCTGGCCGGCCGCTACACCTTGCTCGAGCAGGGCGGCCTCGCCGAATTCCTGCCCGAGTGCATCAAGCGCAACGTCTCGGTGATCCTGGGCGGACCGTACAATTCCGGCATCCTCACCGGCGGCGTAAAGCCCGGCGCCACGCACGACTATGTGCCGGCCGCGCAGCCGCTGATCGACAAGGCGATGAAGATCGAGGCGGTGTGCAAGCGGCACAATGTCGAGCTGGGCGCCGCCGCCATGCAGTTCCCGCTGTTCCATCCCGCCGTCGCCGCGGTGATCCCGGGCGCGCTCGCCGTGCGCGAGGTGAAAGAGAACGTGGCCCGCATCGGCGCTAAGATACCGTCCGACCTGTGGAGCGAGCTGAAGCGCGAAAAGCTTCTCGAAGCCGACGCGCCCACACCGAACTAGAGCGCGCCAGTCTCCATCGCGCGCTCGGCTTTCAGGCTGTCGAGGTCGGTCTCCTTGATTGAAGCAACCGCCAGCACCTTGCCGTCGCGCTTGAAGCGCACGACACAGTCTCCGTTCGCGACGTCGCCCTCGATCGCTGTTTCGTCCCATTTGTCAGCGTGGCCGACATAGTTGACGGCCTGATCGTAGTGCAGGCTCCAGAAGAACGGCACGGCTTCATATTTGACGCCCTGCCCCAGCATGTTGCGCGCGGCGGTCTGGCCCTGGCGCTCGGCCACCACCCAATGCTCGACGCGGATCGCCTCGCCGCTGTGACGATCAGGCCAACGCGCGATGTCGCCCGCGGCGAAGATTCCGGGGGCGCTGGTTTCGAGATGCTCGTTCACGAGCACGCCCTTGTCGACCTCCAGTCCGGCCTTCTCCGCGAGGCCCAGCCGCGGCTTCACGCCGATACCGACCACGACGAGATCGGCGTCCAGCGTCTTGCCGCTCTTCAGTGTGACGTTCTTGTCGGAGATCGCCGTCACCTCGTCTTCGAGATGGAAGACGACGCCATGTTTCTCATGGGTCTTGCGCACGAAGTCGCCCAGTTCGCGGCCGAGCACCTTCTCGAGCGGCCGCGCCTCCGGCGCCACGACATGGACGTCGAGCTTGCGCGCCCGCAGCGAGGCCGCGACCTCGAGACCGATGAAGCTCGCGCCGATGACCACGACCCGCTGGGCCTTGTCCGCCACGGCGATGATCGCCTTGGCATCGGTCATCGATCGCAGCACATGGACATGCGACCTGTCCGCGCCCGGCACCTTGAGGCGGACCGGCTTGGCGCCCGTCGCCAGCAGCAGCCTGTCGAAAGCGATGTGTTCGCCCGACGCCAAGGTCACCTTGCGCGCCTTGGGATCGATCGCGGTGACTTCGGTGCCGAGCCTCAAATCGATCAACTGCTCCGTGTAGTATTCGGGCGGCTTCATCGGCATCCAGTAGGCTTGCGCGGTGCCCGCCAGGAAATCCTTCGAGCAGTTGGGCCGGTCGTAGGGGGCTGCCTTGTCGGCGGACAGCAGGATGAGCTCGCCGCCGAAGCCTTCCCGCCGCAACATTTCCGCCGCCGCAAAGCCCGCCCCGCCACCGCCGACGATGACGATGCGGTGAGGCTCGTCCTCCGAGGGCTCGCGCACCGGCGCGGCCTTGGCCTTTTCACGCACGATCACGCGGCCGTCGCGCTGCTCGACCTTCCAGCACGCCACTGGATTGATCGCGGGCGGCGCCACCGCCTCGCCGGTGCGCAGGCTGAAGCAGGCATGATGCCAGGGGCAGCGCACGGTATCGCCCACCAGCAATCCCTGGGCGAGCGGACCGTTATAATGCGAGCAGGTGGCGCCGATGGCGAAAATCTCGCTGCTGCGGCGGGCCACCAGCACCGCCTCGCCACCGACATGGCCCTCGATCATGCCGCCGTCCGCAATTTCGCCGAGCGCGATGCCCTGCGTGAGATCGAGTCCCTTTGGCTTGTTTTCTTCAGCGCTCATGGAACCGTAACGTTCGCCGCTACGGTTTGGCTGCGCCTTCCATTTCCGCCTCGACCTTGAGGCTTTCGACGTCGCGGTAGATCGAGGCGGCCGCCAGCACGCGCCCCTTGCGCTTGTAGCGCACGAGGCAATCGCGGCCCATGACATCGCCGTCGATCGCTATTTCGTCCCAGCTCTCGGCATGGCCGACATAGTTGATCGGCACGTCGTAGTGCTGACTCCAGAAGAACGGCACGTCGGCGAATTTTTGGCCCTGGCCCAGCATGTTGCGCGCGACAGCCTGGCCATGCCGCTCGGCCACGTTCCAATGCTCGGCGCGGATGCTCTCGCCGGTGACGCGATCGGGCCAGCGCGCGATGTCGCCCGCGGCAAAGATGCCCGGCGCGCTGGTCTCGAGGTATTCGTTCACGACTACGCCGCGATCGAGCGTGAGGCCAGCGCGCTCGGCGAGACCAAGACGCGGCCTGACGCCGATACCTGCCACGACGAAATCCGCCGTCAGCACCGTGCCGCCCTTGAGCGTGACCTTGCCGTCCTCGATCGAGGTCGCGGTCTCGCCCAGATGGAAGACGACGCCGTTCTCCTCGTGGATCCTGCGCACGAAGTCACCCAGCTCAGGCCCCAGCACGCGCTCGAGCGGCCGCTGGCCGGGGGCCACCACATGGACCTCGATCTTGCGCGCACGCAGGGCGGCGGCAACCTCGAGCCCGATGAAGCTTGCGCCGATCACGACCGCGCGTTTGGCCGTCGCGGCCGAGGCGATGATTGCCTGGCAATCGGCCAGCGAGCGCAGGACATGGACATGGGGCCGATCCGCGCCCGGAATATCGAGCCGCACCGGCTCGGCGCCTGTCGCCAGCAGGAGCTTGTCGAACGGAAGGCTGTCGCCACCGGCGAGGGTCACCTGCCGCGCTTTGGGATCGATCGCGGCGACGTCGGCGCCCAGCTTCAGGTCGATCGACTTGTCCTTGTAGAAATCCGGCGACTGCAGCGGCATCCATTCCGCGGGCGCCGTGCCCGCCAGCATGTCCTTGGAGCAGT
This sequence comes from Enhydrobacter aerosaccus, assembly GCA_903832005.1. Lineage (GTDB taxonomy): Bacteria > Pseudomonadota > Alphaproteobacteria > Reyranellales > Reyranellaceae > Reyranella > Reyranella aerosaccus_B. Next base: position 5,880 of record CAIKZO010000006.1, read on the forward strand.
TGGGCCGGTCGTAAGGCGCCGTGTCGTCGGCCGACAACAGAGTTACGCTACCGGTGAAGCCCTCGCGCCGCAGCATCTCCGCCGCGGCGAAACCGGCGGCGCCACCACCGACGATAACGACGCGATCTGGTTTCGCCTTCGCGCTCTTCTTTGCAGCTGCTTCGATCTTGCCGCGCACGAACACCTTGCCGTCCTGCTGCTCGACCTTCCAACACGGCACCGGATTGAACGCAGGCGCGCCCAACGCCTCGCCGGTACGCAGGCTGAAGCAGGCGTGATGCCAAGGGCAGCGCACGGTGTCGCCGATCACGAGACCATCGCCCAGCGACGCACCGTAGTGCGAACAACTAGCGCCGATCGCAAAGAATTCGTCGGCCCGACGCGCCAGCACCACCGGATCGGCGCCGACATGTCCTTCGATCATTCCGCCATCAGGAATATCGCCGAACGCGACACCTGCAGAGAGGTCGGGGCCTTTTGCCTTGAGCGGTTCGGCGGACATGGTGCTCTCCGGTGTTTGCCCGAAACGTCTCCGTGCGCGATGATCATGGCCCGGAGGAGAGTGAGAACATGAAGATCATCGACGCGCAGGTCCATATCTGGTCGCAGACAGTCACTCCACCGACCGGCAAGCATCGCAAGGTCTCCCAGGTGACCGCCGAGGAGATGCTGAAGGAAATGGATGAGGCCGGCGTCGATGCAGCGCTCATCCATCCGCCGATCAGCTGGGATCCCAACGCGCAGGTCATCGCGCTGGAAGCCGCGAAGAAATATCCAGATCGTTACGCCGTCATGGGCCAGTTCGATCCCAAGAAGCCCGAGAACAAGAAGTTGATCCACGGCTGGCGCAACCAGCCCGGCATGATGGGCCTGCGCTGGGCGCTGCTGCAGCCGGAAGAACAGAAGCTGCTGCACGAAGGCGCGCTCGACTGGATCTGGCCGGAAGCTGCGAAGGAAGGCCTGGCCATCGGCATGATGGGCGGCATCTTCCTGAAGGAGTTTCGCGGGATCGCCGAGCGCTATCCGGACTTGAAGCTGATCCTCGATCACTGCGGCCTGAACCGGCATGGCCAGGACGCCGAGGCCTTCATCCATCTCGACGAGATGCTGGCGCTCGCCAAGCTGCCCAACGTCGCGGTGAAGGCCACCGGCGCGCCGCATTACTCGACGCAGCCTTACCCGTTCAAGAACATTCAGGACGGGCTGCACCGCATCTTCGACGCCTACGGACCCGACCGCATGTTCTGGGGCACCGACATCACCCGCATGCCCTGCACGTATCGCCAGTGCGTCACCTTCTTCACTGAGGAGCTTCCGTGGCTGAAGGGCCAGGACCTCGAGAAGGTGATGGGCCGCGCGCTCACCAAGTGGATCGGCTGGGACTACAAGTTCGCATGAAGATTATAGACGCCCAGGTCCATGTCTGGTCGCAGGCAGTCAAGATGCCGGGCGACGGGCATCGCCAGATCACGCGTTACACGCCCGAGGATCTGATCGCCGAGATGGAGGCGGCCGGCGTCCATGGCGGCTCGCTCCATCCGCCCGGCAGCTGGGACCCGACCTCGAACGCCTACGCAATCGAGGCGGTGAAGAAGTATCCCGACCGCTTCGCGATCATGGGTTGGTTCCCGCCGGAGAACCCTGAGAACGTGAAGCTCATTCCCGGCTGGAAGAAGCAGCCCGGCATGAAAGGCATTCGCATGGCGCTGCTCTATGGCGAGCAGCCGGCGATGGTGAAGGACGGCCGGCTCGATTGGCTGTGGCCTGCGGCCGAGAAGGCGGGCGTGCCCTTCTCGACGGTGGCCAGCATGTTCCTGAAGAAGTTTCGCTGGATCGCCGAGACGCATCCGAACCTGAAACTCATCATCGATCACTGCGGCCTCAACCGGCTTGCCAAAAACGCCGGCGCCCTCTCCGATCTCGACGAGGTCGTGGCGCTGGCCAAGCTGCCCAACGTGGCGCTGAAGGCCACCGCCGTGCAGGCCTATTCGACCGAGACCTATCCCTACAGGAACATGCACGACGCGCTGCATCGCCTGTTCGACGCCTTCGGTCCCGACCGGATGTTCTGGGGTACCGACATCACCCGCATGCACTGCACCTATCGCCAGTGCATCACGCTCTTCACCGAGGAGCTGCCGTGGTTGAAGGGCGAAGACCTCGAGAAGGTCATGGGCCGCGGGCTGGCCAAGTGGATCGGTTGGGATTTCAACTTCGCATGAAGATCATCCCATGAAGATCATAGATGCCCAGGTCCATATCTGGTCGCAGACCACAATCTCGCCGGGCGGCGGCCATCGCCAGGTCGCGCGCTACACCGCCGAGGAGTTGCTGGCCGAGATGGCGGAGGCCGGCGTCGACGGTGCCTCGATCCACCCGCCCGCGAGTTGGGACCCCGACGCGAACGCGGTCGCGATCGATGCGGTCAAGAAACACCCAGGGCGCTTCGTCATCATGGGCCAGTTCCCGCTGGAGAATCCCGACAACGTCCGGCTGATCCCCGACTGGCGCAAACAGCCTGGAATGATGGGGCTGCGCTGGGCGCTGCTCTACGGCGAGCAGCCGCAGGGGATCAAGGAAGGCCGCTACGATTGGATCTGGCCCGCCGCCGAGAAGGCGGGCGTGCCCGTCTCGCTGCAGGCCGGTGTGTTCTTACCCAAGTTTCGCTGGATCGCGGAGAAGCACCCCGGCCTCAAGCTGATCATCGACCACTGCGGGCGCGACCCGTTCCTGCGCGACGACGCGGCGTTCGAGAACCTCGAAGAACTGCTGGCGTTGGCCAAGCTGCCCAACGTGGCGCTCAAGGCCACCGGCGCGCCGGCCTATTCGACGCAAGCCTACCCATTCAGGAACATTCACGATCCGCTGCACCGGATGTTCGATGCCTTCGGCCCCAAGCGCACCTTCTGGGGCACGGATTTCACCCGGCTCCAGTGCAGCTATCGCCAGTGCGTGACCTTGTTCACGGAAGAGTTGCCGTGGCTGAAGGGCAGCGAGCTCGAAGACGTAATGGGCCGCAGCCTCACCGAATGGCTCGGCTGGGACTACGCCTTCTAGCTCATATAGCCGCCGTCGATGATCAGCGGACTGCCGGTCATCGGCGCGGCACCATCGGAGCAGAGCCACAGCACGCTCGACGCGATCTCGTCGGGCGAGGCGACCTTGCCGCGCGGAGTCTGGCGCAGGATCTCCGCCTTCAGCTTGGCATTCTTGAGATAGCGCGTGATCGCCGGCGTATCGACCCAGCCGGGGCAGATCGCGCTGATGCGCAGGCCGGCCTTCGCGTTCTCGAGTGCGGCACTCCGCGTGAGTCCGATCACGCCGTGCTTAGCGGCCGAGTAGGCGGCCCCGCCCGGGAACGGATAGCCGCGCAGGCCGTCGACCGACGCGTTGTTCACGATCACGCCGCGCTTCTTCTCCAGCATCAGCGGGATCTCGTAACGCAGGCAGTAGAAGGCGGAGTTGAGATAGCCGTCCATCGTCTTCAGCCACGCCGCCTCGTCGCCGCTCGCCACCGGTCCGACACGCGCGCCGCTGCCGCCGTTGTTGAAAGCGTAGTCGAGCTGGCCGTGCTTCTTCCGGATCGCCGCGCAAAGCCTTTCGACATCGCGTGCCTTGGAGACGTCGCACGAGATCCAGGAGACGTTCTTCGGACTCTTGATCGACTTCAGTGCGGCGGCAGCCCGCTTCCTGTCGCGACTGGCGAGGATCACCGTCGCGCCCTGCTGGGCGAAGGCTGCCACGGTGGCGAGACCGATGCCGCTGCTGCCGCCGGTCACCAGGGCGATCTTGCCCTTCATCTCGGGATAGAGAGCCATTAGCGCGTCGTCCTCACGATGGGGCCTTTGATCTCGCCGTCGGGATGCTGCCCGGTCTTGAGGATCACGGACCACCGGCCCGCCATCAGGTCTTCGGCCTGTTGCGCGGTCAGCGTCGCGGCGCCCGGATGCGGGTTGCTCTCATCGGCGAGGTTGATCGGCACCGCTTCGGCCATCGTGCCGGTGCCGTCCGGCCCGTCGAGAAACGCCCAGGTGACCGGTCCACTCAACCCGCCGTAACTGAGGCGCCACTGCAGGACCTGCGTCGCCTTGGAATAGGCCGCCGTGAGGCTGCCTTTGCCCGTCGACTCGCCGCTCAACTCGGCAGTGAACCGCACCTTCGAATTGGCGGGTTCGCTGACGTAATCCATGCCGCAGCCGGCCAGCAGGAACGACAGGCCGACGAGAATATTCAGGCGTTTCATGCTCATGCCTTGTGATGGACCTCGGCCCGAGCGTAGACCGGCGTCGCCAATCCCTCCAGCCGGGCCTTGAGCTGCAACGCCACATAACGCGAATAGTGCCGCGACTGGGCAAGATTGCCGCCATGGAACCACAGGCCTTCCTGCGCCGTGGGCTTCCACATGTTGCGCAGTTCGCCCTCCCAGGGGCCGGGATCCTTGGCCGTGCCCGACCCGACGCCCCAGCACTTGCCCACCTTGTCGGCGACTTCCTGCGAGATCAGCGCCGCCGCCCACTGGTTCATCGAGCCATAGCCCGTCGCGTAGACGATGAGGTCGGCGTCCAGCACCGTGCCGTCCTTCAGCACGACGCCTGTCTCGGTGAGGTGATCGACTTCCGTGGACTTCAGCTTGATGCGCCCGTCGGCGATCAGCTCCGAGGCGCCAACGTCGATGTAGTAGCCCGAGCCGCGGCGGATATACATGCCGCCGATGCCCGACTCGTCCTCGCCGAAGGTGAGCTTGAAGCCCGCCTTGCGCAGGCCCTCGTAGAAGCCCGCATCGTCCTTCTTGATCTGCGCCACCATCGGCTGCGCCGCCGTGGGCTGCAGCGCGTACGGCAGCGAGGCCACGGTGAAGTCGGCTTTGTCGGTCGTGATGCCCTTGGCGACGGCCTCCTCCGAGTAGAGCGGCCGGTTGCGCCCCAGCGTCTCGGCGCGCACTACGAGCGTCGGCGAGCGCTGCAGCAGAGTCACGTCGGCGCCGTGCTCCCAAAGATCGGCCGCGATGTCGTGCGCGGAGTTGTTCGAGCCGACGACAACGCATTTCTTGCTGGCATAGCCCTCGCCGCCGCGGTGCTGGCTCGAGTGATGCTGCTTGCCCTTGAATTTCTCGGCGCCCGGGAAGCGTGGCACTTCGGGGAAGCCCGACATGCCGGTCGCGATCACGAGATGCTTGGGCCGCAGCGTCACCGGCTTGCCGTCGTGCTCGACGACGACGGTCCATTCGCCCTTCGCCTCGTCGTACGACGCGCTCTTGCACGGCGACGACGACCAGTAATCGAGTTCCATGATCTTGGTGTAGGACTCGAGCCAGTCGCCCATCTTGTCCTTGGGCGTGTAGATCGGCCAATGATCGGGGAACGGCAGGTACGGCAGATGGTCGTACCAGACCGGATCGTGCAGGCAGAGCGACTTGTAGCGCTTGCGCCAGGCATCGCCCGGCCGTTCGTTGGCGTCGACGATCAGCGCCGGCACGCCGATGCGCTTCAGCCGCGCGCCGAGCCCGATTCCGCCCTGGCCACCGCCCACGATCAGCACGAACGGTTGACGCTCAAAGCCCACTTCCGCGGCGTCGGCCTTGCGGCGATCGCTCCAGGTCACGCGATCCTTGAAGGCGCCATGTTGGGTGCCGTGCGGACGCGTGATGCCCGCCTTCTCCTCGAAGCCTTTCAGTTCGGTGAGCGCGGTAAACAGGGTGCCCGCCTTGCCGTCTTTCAGCCGCAGGTGGCCGGTGCCCCGCCCGACAGAGGTCTCGAAGGTGAACCAGCCGTCCTCGCCATCGGCCTTGAAGGAGTCGGGCCGCACATCGGAAAGCCGCTCCTTCAGCATTTCAGCAATCGCAGAGCGGCTCTCGAAGGTAACGATGTTCCAGGTGAAGGCCACGCAATCGCGCCAGTAGCAGCTTTCGGCGAACAGCGCGGTCGCCCCCTCGATGTCGGAACGCTTCAGCAGGGACGCGAACTCACTCAACCAGTCTTGCACTTTCATCGTCTTCCCATTGCAGCTTAGATGCGCGCGGCGCACTCTAGACACACATTGGCTCGGGAGGAACTGAGACCCATGAAGTACGATGTCATCTCCGCCGACGGACATATCGACCTGATCTGGCTCCCGCCGGATCTCTTCACCAAGAACTGCTCCGCCGCGATGAAAGATCGCGTGCCTTACGTGATCGAAGGGCCCAAGGGTCCTGAATGGACGTCGAAGAACGGCGCCAAGTTCGGTCTCGTGAACGGCATGGGCTCCGCCGGACGTGAATACGTGCCAGGCATCATCCACCGCTCCGACCGCATGGCCTCGACCGGCCTCTACTCGGACGGCAAGAAGGGCATCCGCCGCCTCACTGAAGTCGATCATCGGTTGAAGGACCAGGATCGCGATGGCGTCCAGGCCGAGGTGATCTACGGCATCCTTGGCGCCTCGGGCCGCCTCAACGATCCCGAGGCCTCGACCGAAGTGCTGCGCATCTACAACGACTGGCTCCACGATTTCTGCCAGGCCGCGCCCGACCGTCTCGTCGGATTGGCCAACATCCCGAACCACGACATGGACGTGGCGACCGCCGAGATGAAGCGCAACGCCAAGCGCGGCGTGCGCGGCTTCGACGTCGCCAACAAGCCCGACATGACGCCGCTGTGGGATCCCTTCTGGGAGCCGCTGTGGCAGCTCGCGCACGAGACCGGCATCCCCGTCCACTTCCACACGATCGGCGGCCGCTCGCCCGACACGTCGAAGATGCCGGCTTTCGTGCAGCGCCGCGTGTTCGCCACGCACATCACCGGCTTCCAGATGCACATGGGCACGATGCTGATGGGCCTCATGTATTCGGGCGCGCCGGAGCGCTTCCCCAACCTCAAGATCGTGATCGGCGAGGCGGGGCTGGGCTGGATCCCCTACGTGCTGCAGCACATGGATCTCGAGTGGGAGGACCAGTTCCAGGACCTCGACCTCAAGATGAAGCCCAGCGACTACTGGCATCGCCAGTTCTACGCGACCTACCAGACCGATCCGGTGGGCATCGAATTGCTGCACCATCTGGGCGAGGACAATGTCATGTGGGGTTCGGACTATCCGCATCCCGACGGCATCTGGCCCGACAGCCAGGAGTTCCTGAAGAACGAGCTCACCGAAGTCACGCCCGAGGTGCGCCGCAAGGTGGTGCGCGACAACGCGATGAAGCTCTACCGCCTGGGCAACTGACTGTTGCCTATCGCGCCGGAGCAACTGCTCGACTTCGCCAGCAAGGCCTATCAATCGGCCGGCATGCCGCCGGCCGATGCGCGCATCGTGGCGGACACGCTGGTGCAGGCCGACCTGTGGGGCCACCAGTCGCACGGCGTGCTGCGCCTGCCCTGGTATCTCGCGCGCCTGAAGGCCGGCGTCTGCAACGCCGCCGCCAAGCCCAAACACATCGTCGATGGCGGCGCGGTCGCGGTGATCGATGGCGGCGACGCGATGGGCCAGGTGCTGATGGTGCACGCGATGAACGACGCCATCGCACGCGCGAAAAAGCACGGCATCGCGGCGGTGGCGCTACGCCACTCCAACCATTTCGGCACCGCGCTCTACTACACGCTGATGGCGGCGCGCGCGGGCTGCGTCGCCTTCCTGTCGACCAACGCCAGTCCGGCGATGGCGCCGTGGGGCGGCCGCAGGAAGACCGTTGGCACCAATCCCTGGTCGTGGGCCGCGCCCGCGGGTTCGTTTGCGCCGATGGTGCTCGACATCGCCAACACCGGCGTGGCGCGCGGCAAGGTCTATCTCGCGCGCCAAAAGGGCCAACCGATTCCCGAAGGCTGGGCGATCGATGCCGACGGCGTACCGACGACCGACGCGCAGGCCGCGATCGACGGCATCATCCTTCCCATGGCGGGCCACAAGGGTTATGCGATCGCCGTCATGATGGACATGCTCTCGGGCGTTCTCACCGGCAGCGCCTTTGCCAGCGAAGTCGCCGGTCCCTACCAGACCGACCGCAAGAGCGGCGCAGGCCATCTGATGATCGTGCTCGACATCGCCACGATGCAGCCATTGGCCGATTTCAACGCGCGCATGGAGACGCTGATCCGCGAGCTGAAGTCCGTGCCGCTCGCCCAAGGTCACGACGAAGTCTTCTATCCTGGCGAGCTGGAAGCGCAGAACGAAGTGCGCAACCGGCGCGATGGGCTCACCCTGCCCGACGATACGCTGGCCGACCTCGCGAAGGTGGCGGCCGAGACCGGGATCGCGGCCAACTTCTAGATGCAGCGCACCGTCATTCTCACAACGCTGGCGATGCTGGCCTTCGCCGGAAATTCGCTCCTGTGCCGCGCTGCGCGACACCGCGATCGATGCCGCGAGCTTCACCATGATCCGCATTGCCTCGGGCGCGCTGATGCTGGCGATCCTGTTGCGCACACGGGGCAAGCGGCCGATGGAAGGCGGCAGCTGGATCGCGGCGCTGATGCTCTTCTCCTACGCGGCCTTCTTCTCCTTCGCCTATCGCGACCTCTCGGCGGCGACCGGTGCGCTGCTGCTGTTCGGCGCCGTGCAGATGACGATGATGGGCTTTGGCTTCTTCAGCGGCGAGCGACTCGGGCCGATCAAGCTCGTGGGCCTGGCGATCGCGCTGGGCGGTCTCGTCACGCTGCTGCTGCCTGGCCTCGCCGCCCCGCCGTTGCTGGGTGCGTCGTTCATGGTCGCGGCCGGCGCCTCGTGGGGCGTCTATTCGATCGTGGGCAAGACGCTCGGTGAGCCGACCGCAGCCACTGGCGGCAATTTCATGCGCGCGGTGCCCTTTGCCGCGGCGCTCGGCCTCGCGGCGATGAACCATTCGGCAGTCGACCTGCACGGCGCGATCTATGCCGTGCTGTCGGGCGCCATCACGTCCGGTCTCGGCTATGCGCTGTGGTACGCAGCGCTGCCCGCACTAACGTCGACGTCGGCGGCAATCATCCAGTTAAGCGTGCCCGCAATCGCGGCACTGGGCGGTGCGGTGCTTTTATCCGAGGCGCTGACCACGCGCCTGCTGATCGCCTCGGCCGCGATCCTGGGCGGCATCGCCATCACGACGGCGGCCAAACGTTAAAGGTTTTGGATGGCCTGCATCTCGGCCACGGCGTTGGCCTTCTTCGCGCAGAGCGGCCAGTGCCAGTATTCGCCAAGATCGAAGATCATGTACTTGGCCAGATCGGCCGCGCGATCGTAATCCTGTGCAAGGGCCGCGGCGTCCTTCGGATTGATTCCAACGCCGTCGCGCTTCTGGACGTAGGACATCACCGTGCGCGTGGCGAACTGCAGGCGTCCGAGATAGGCGCCGCGACCGCCGTAGATCGGCCTGTCGGACGGGCCATAGCCGCCGCTCTCGCAAATCGCGATCTGGCGCACGACTTCGTCCTTGCGCTCTTCGATCATGCGCGCGCGTTCGTTCGCGGCGGTGAGCAGCGCCTGATTCGGATTCACGGGCGACGTCCTCGGGGCGCACGCCGAAGCGGCGAGAGCGACGAAGAGTGCGGAGATGGTGGGAATGTTTCTCAAGGCGGGTGCATTGTTTAGACACCGCCGTGAGAGTCAACCCTGCCTCTACCCTTTTGCCGGGTGCACTTTCATCCAGTGTGATGCAATTTCCCGGCGAGTCGCGACCCAAACCTTGGGCTTTGACTTCACATAGTCGAGGAAACGCGCCAGCGTCGCAGCTCTGCTCGGCCGTCCCCCGAGACGACAATGAATGCCGATCGACATCATCTTCGGGGCGCGTGCGCCTTCGGCATAGAGCATGTCGAACGCATCCTTCATCGACTGAAGCCAGCCGTCGGCGATGCCGAAGCCCGGCGCCACGGCGAACTTCATGTCGTTCACTTCGAGCGTGTACGGCACGATCAAATGCGGCGCGCCCTCCACCTTCACCCAGTACGGCAGATCGTCGTTGTAGGAGTCGCTCGAATAAAGAAAGCCGCCATGCTGGATCACGGCCTTCAGCGAGTTCTTGCCGAAGCGCCCCGTGTACCAGCCGACCGGCGGCGTGCCGGCCGACTCGGTGATCGCCTTCACCGCCTTCTTCACGTGATCGAGTTCCTGCTCGAGCGTGTAGTCGCGATAGTTGATCCAGCGGTAGCCGTGGCTCGCCACCTCGTGGCCCGCCTCGGCCATCGCCTTGCCAGCAGCGGGATTGAGTTCGAGCGCGCGGCCGACCGCCCACGAGGTGAAGTGCAGCCCACGCTCGTTGAACAGGCGCAGGATGCGCCAGAAGCCCGCGCGGCTGCCGTACTCGTACATCGACTCCGTAGAGTAATCGCGCTCGCCCACCAGCGGCGTGCCGCCCGGCGTTTCGGTCAGGAACACCTCCGACGCGGGGTCGCCGTTCAGGATCGTGTTCTCGCCGCCCTCCTCGTAATTCAGCACGAAAGACACGGCGATTCTTGCGTCGCCCGGCCACTGCGGATCGGGGGTTTCCGGGCCATAGCCGATCAGGTCGCGATCCAGGTGATTGTGCATTGAAGGTCTCCCGACTATAGCTCCGCCAGCAATTTCTGGAGGATGCATGACTGGGGCCAACTCGGTCAAAGAAGACCGGCTCTGGCAGCGCCATGTCGACATGGCCAAGCTTGGGGGCACGCCGAAGGGCGGCGTCAATCGCCAGGCCCTGTCGGCCGAGGACGCGGCGGCGCGCAACCTGCTGGCCTCCTGGGCCAAGGCGCGCGGCTTTTCCATCTTCACCGACGCGATCGGCAACCTCTTCGTGCAGCGCTCCGGCACCGACGCCACGGCGCAGCCGGTGATGAGCGGCTCGCACATGGACAGCCAGCCGACCGGCGGCCGCTTCGACGGCATGTACGGCGTGCTCGCGGCCTTCGAGGCGCTCGAAGCGATGGAAGATGCCGGCGTGACGACCAAGCGCCCCGTGATGGCCGTGGCCTGGACCAACGAGGAAGGCTCGCGCTTCCAGCCGGGCGCCATGGGCTCGGCGGTGTTCGCGCAGCGCTACGAACTCGACGAGATGCTGGCGCAGAAGGACTGGAAGGGCGTCGTGCTGAAGGACGCGCTGGCCGAGACCTTGAAGGCAGCCCCCGCCCCGATGCGCGCCGGCCTGCCGGGCTTCGCTGTCGATTCCTATGTCGAGGTCCATATCGAGCAGGGCCCGCGTCTGGAGAACGAGAAGAAGACGATCGGCGTCGTCACCGCCATCCAGGGCAGCCGGCGCTACATCGTCACCGTCGACGGCGAGGAGGCGCATGCCGGCACCACGCCGCGCGCCGCCCGCAAGGACGCTTACGCCGCCGCGACGCGCCTGGCCGCGGCCATGTACGACGCCACGACGGACGCCGACGACACGCTGCGCTTCACCATCGGCCGGGTCGAGGTCTCGCCCGGCTCGCCCAACACCGTGCCGGGCAAGGCCGTGTTCACCATCGACATGCGCCATCCCGACAACGACGTGCTCGCGTCCTACGAGGCGACGCTCTACGAGATCGTGAAGACCCAGGCGGCACCCTGCCCCGCCGCGATCGAGCGCGTGACCAACGTGCCGCCCACGATCTTCGACACCGGTGTCGTCGATTTGGTGCGCGACGCGGCCAACCGGCTGAAGCTCACCAACATGGACATGCCCTCCGGCGCCGGTCACGACGCCATGCACATCGCCACGCTCTGCCCCGCCGGCATGGTCTTCGTGCCCTGCGAGCGCGGCATCAGTCACAACGAAATCGAGAACGCCGCTCCCTCCGACCTCGCCGCCGGCACCAGGGTGCTGGTCGAGGTGCTGGAGAAATTGGCGAACAGATAAGGAAGCATCATGAAGAACGACCTCGTCTCCATCCTCTCCGACCTGATCGCGCTGCCCAGCCCTTATCCGCCCGGCACGTCGGTCGAGATCTGCGCTTACGCCGCCAAGCGGCTGAAGAAGGCGGGCTACAAGGTCGAGATCGCCACGCACAAGAAGGGCGTCGACAACGTGGTCGCCCGGATGAAAGCCCCCGGGAAACAGGCGGCCAAGGGACCGGTGATCGCCTTCAACGCCCATGTCGATACGGTGGGTGTGGGCGAGCGTGCCAATTGGAAGAGCGATCCCTACAAGGCGCTGGTCAAGGGCGGCCTCGTCTATGGTCTCGGCGCCGGCAACTGCAAGGGCAGCATGGCGGTGCAGATCTGGCTGGCCGAGGAGATGGCGCGGCGCGGCGGCCCGAAGAAGGGCGAGTTGATCTTCACCTTCGTCGCCGATGAAGAGAACCTCGGACCGGAGGGCATGGAATACCTGCGCAAGAGCGGCAAGGTGCGGCCCGATGCGCTGATCCTGGGCGCGCAGACCGAGAACAACCTGATCGTGGCCGAGCGCGGCGTGATGTGGGCCAAGATCACGACCAAGGGCAAGGCAGCACACGCCGGCAATCCCGGCGCCGGCGACAACGCCATCCTGCGCATGATGCGCCTCGTGGGTGCGCTGTCGTCCTACTACGACAAGGCCTTGGCGACGCGCGTGTCGGGCGCGATGAAGTCGACGGTGAACATCGGCATGTTCCACGGCGGCCACAACACCAACGTCGTGCCGTCGGCCTGCACGGTCGAGATCGACCGCCGCCTGCTGCCCAACGAGAAGGTGACGGACGCCTTCAAGGAGCTGAAGAAGGTGATCGACGGCGTGGGGGAGCCGAAGAGCCAGTACGCGGTCGAGTTCCTGACCGGCACCAACGGCTTCACCGCCCCCGCCAACGGCCAGGCGGTCGCGGCGTTCGAGGCGGTGGTGAAGAAGCAGCAGGGCCGAAAGGTGAAGTTCCTGAACGCCACCGGCGTCAGCGACGGCCGCTACTACGCCGACGACAAGATCGAGATCATCAACTTTGGCCCGGGCTCCGGCGCCCAGGGCCATGCCGCCAACGAGAGCGTTCCGATTGCCGAAATGGTCCAATCGGCCAAGATCCAGCTGGAGGTCGTGCAGCGCCTCCTCTGCTAGGCGCCGTTCTGCTAGGCTGAGGAGATGGATTACGACGCGATCGTCATCGGCGCCGGCATCTCCGGCCTCTACCAGCTCCATACGCTGCGCAAGCAGGGCTTCAAGGTGCGCGTGTTCGAGACCGGCACGGGCGTCGGCGGCACCTGGTACTGGAACCGGTATCCGGGCGCGCGCTTCGATTCGGAGAGCTATTCCTACGGCTACTCCTTCTCGCAGGAGCTGCTCGACGAGTGGGACTGGACCGAGCATTTCTCGCCCCAGCCCAAGACGCTCGAGTACCTGAACTTCGTCGCCGACAAATTCGACCTGCGCCGCGACATCCAGTTCAACGCCCGGGCGACCACCGCGCACTGGCAGGAGACCGCGCGCGAATGGCAGGTCACCCTGGACGATGGCACCCAACATAGCGCGCGCTTCCTGATCACCGCCGTCGGCCCGCTCTCCGCGCCCACCATGCCCACCATCCCGGGCGTCGAGAGCTACACCGGCCAGTCCTGTCACACGGCGCGCTGGCCCAAGGAGCCAGTCGACTTCACCGGAAAGAAGGTCGCCGTGATCGGCACCGGCGCCACCGGCGTGCAGACCATCCAGGAAGTGGCCAAGACCGCAGGCACCCTCACCGTCTTCCAGCGCACGCCCAACTGGTGCGCGCCGCTGCACAACGGGCCGATCTCCAAAGCGGAGATGGCGGAGATCCGCAAAACCTATCCCGATATCTTCGCGCGCTGCCGCGAGACCTTCGCCTGCTTCCTCCACACCGCCGATCCGCGCGGCACCTTCGAGGTCTCGGCCGAGGAGCGCGAGGCCTTCTTCGAGAAGCTCTACGGCGAGAAGGGCTTCGGCATCTGGCAGGGCAACTTCCGCGACATACTCATGGACAAGACGGCGAACGCGACGCTGTCCGACTTCGTCGCCCGCAAGATCCGCGCGCGCGTGAAGGACCAGGCCGTCGCCGACCGGCTGATCCCGAAGAACCACGGCTTCGGCACGCGCCGCGTCCCGCTCGAGACCCGCTACTACGAGGTCTACAATCAGCCCAACGTCACGCTGGTCGACATCAACGAGACGCCGATCGAGCGCATCACGCCCACCGGCTTGAAGACCAGCGATCGGGACTACGACTTCGACATCATCATCTATGCCACCGGCTTCGACGCCATCACCGGGAGCTTCGACCGCATCGACATCCGCGGCACGAACGAGCAGCGCCTGACGGACGCCTGGACCGGCGGCCCCAAGACCTATCTCGGCGTCGAGGTCGAGGGCTTCCCCAACATGCTGATGCTGATGGGCCCGCACACCGCGCTCGGCAACATCCCGCGCTCGATCGAATACAACGTCGAATGGGTGACCGGCCTGATCGCCTACATGCGCGATCACAAGCTCACCCGCGTCGAGGCGCGGCCCGAAGGCGTGAAGGCCTGGACCGATCACGTGATCGCCATCGGCGAAAGTATGCTCGCCAACGAGGTCGACAGCTGGATGACCGGCATCAACCGCAACGTCGCCGGCAAGCAGGTCCGCACCGTCGCCCGCTACAGCGGCAGCGCGCCGGCCTACCGGGCCAAATGCGACGAAGTCGCGGCAAACGGCTACCGGGAAATGAGCCTGGGCTAGAGCGCGACGGCTGAGACAGCGGCCTGAATGTCTCCAAATCCTGGGACACCTCGGATCCCGATGGCATAAGGGTTTCTCGCGATTTGTCTCCGATTCCGCCACCCCCTGCGCGCAACAAAATTACACGCCCCTCCGGCAACTCGATGCCGCCGGCGGCGTTTTCTCCCCATGGACCGGAACAAGAAATATCGCCCTGCCGTGTGCGCGATCGTAATCGCGGCCCTCGGCTTTGGTCTCACAGGTTGCGGCGTCGCCGCGTTCCCGGAACGAGCCACTAGTGCCACCGTGAAGATGGTTCCGGTGGCCGGCAAGGTCGTGGCCTATCCATTGGACAAGACCGCCGACGCGATCGACTGATCGACGTTTCAGTCGAGTCCGAATCCCGCCAGACGCTACCGACCGCCCGACACTACGGTCGCGGGATGAAAACCTATGGCACTGTCGATCCCGATACCCGCCGCTCCATGAGCGGCCTCGCCTTCGTGCAGGGGCTGGCCGACGGCTCCCTGCGCTCAACACGATCGCCAGGACGCTCGGCTATGACGTGACCGAAGCGGCGCACGGGCGTGTCGTGGTGACCCTGGTGCCGGACGGGCGCCATCTCAATCCCGCGGGCACGGTGCATGGCGGTCTGGCGGCAACCTTGCTCGACAGCGCCATGGGTCTCGCCACCCAGTCGACACTTGCCCAGGGCGTCGCCCAGACCACCGTCGAATTCAATATCTCGCTGGTGCGGCCGATCACGCCGGAGACCGGTCCGATCTCGGCCGAGGGCACGGTGCTGAACTGCGGCCGCCGCATCGGCACCGCCGAGGGCCGCATCACCGACGCCAAGGGCCGGCTGCTGGCCCATGGCACGACGACGTGCCTGATCTTCGAGGGCTAGGCCTTTACACCACGCAGCCGTAATGCGCCGATGAGACCAGCTTGATGTACTTGTCGTGCACCGAGCCCGGCCGCACGCGGCCCGGGTCCGGCGCGCGCCAGTCGGCCATGCGCCGGGCGATCTCTGTATCGGGAAGTGCGAGCGTAAGCGTGCGGGCGGCCGGATCGATCACGATCGTGTCGCCGTCGCGCACCGCGGCGATCGGACCGCCGCGCGCCGCCTCGGGCGAGATGTGGCCAATCAGGATGCCGTGGCTCACGCCGGAGAAACGCCCGTCGGTGATCAACGCCACGTCCTCGCCCAGCCCCCGCCCCTGCAGCTGGATGGTGAGCATCACCATTTCCGGCATGCCCGGCCCGCCCACGGGACCCACGTTGCGCACCACGATCACGGTGCCGGGCACGATCTGGCCCGCACGGATCGCCTTCATCGTGTCGGCTTCCGATTCGAAGACCCGCGCGGTGCCGCGGAACTCGCCCTTCTCCAGGGTCTTGCCGGAGAGCTTCAGCAGGCAGCTCTCGGGTGCGAGATTGCCCTTCAGTACGCTGATGTGATTGTTGGGCTTGGCCACTGGCCGGCTCACCGGCAAGACGATGTCCTGCCGACCAATCTGATCGAGCGTCGGCACGGCTTCCAGATTCTCGGCCAGGGTCTTGCCGGTCACGGTCATTACGTCGCCATGCAGCAGACCCGCGGCCAGGAGCTCCTTCATCACGACCGGCACGCCGCCGATCGCATGCAGGCTCGCCATCGCATAGGGACCGTGCGGCTGCAGGTTGGCCAGCAGCGGCACCTTCTCGCCGATCGCCTGGATACGCTCGATGCCGATCGGCACGCCGGCCTGGCGCGCGATCGCCAGCAAATGGAGATACATATTGGTCGAGCCGCCCATCGCATAGACGGTCGTGATCGCATTCTCGAAGGCGCGCTCCGTCATGATGTCGCGCGGCCGCAGTCCCTTCTCGATCAGGCGATAGAGCGCCTCGACCGAGGCGCGGGCCTGCGCGCGCACGTCGGCGTGGATGTCGCTCTGGGCGTCGTAGTCGGCTGGATGCGAGGCGCCGCGCGGTAGCATCATGCCGATGGATTCCGCGATCGTGCTCATGGTGTTGGCGGTGAACATGGCGCCACAGGTGCCGCTGCCGGGCATCACGTTCTGCTCGAGCTGCAGCAGCTCGCCGTCGCTGATGCGGCCGGCCTCGTTGGCCGCGCGGCCCTCGGCATAGTCCATGATGGTGAGGTTGGTGCCCTTGCTGGCGAACGGCTCGAACGAGACCTTTCCGGGCGAGCTGGTACCTGGATAGAGCACGAGGCCGAAGGCGTTGGTGCGAGCGAGCGGCATCAGCGCGGCGGCGCCGGTCTTGTCGCAGCCCGAGATCACAATCATCGCCTCGCCGTGATGGGCGGCATGG
Organism: Enhydrobacter aerosaccus; assembly: GCA_903832005.1. Lineage (GTDB taxonomy): Bacteria > Pseudomonadota > Alphaproteobacteria > Reyranellales > Reyranellaceae > Reyranella > Reyranella aerosaccus_B. The sequence goes on from CAIKZO010000006.1 coordinate 22,720, forward strand.
CCGATCTCGAAACAGTCGGCCACGACATCGCGCGAGACCAGGCTGAAGCCCGCCGTCGGCGTGCCTTGCGTCAGCGCGTCCGACACCGCGGGCGCGCCGACGACCAGGCCCTGGCCGCCCTTCTCCGCGATCAATTCGACCAGCAGGTCGGAGATCGAGCGCACGCGGTTGTTGCAGCGGTGCGCGTTGGTCCAGGCGCCGGCGATGGTGACGATGGCGTTGATCTTGGCCGAGCGGTCGGGATCGAACCCGGCGGCCCGCAATTCGACACGCGATTTCTTCCAGTAGGTGGGACTGTCCTGCGCCATTGCTCTCACTGTCGGTGTTATTGCGGTGGGGCGGTCGGCGCGCGCTCGCACGCCTTCTCGTTTTCCTTATTCACCCAGATCGGCCGGCCGCCGCCGGTGTTCGCGCTGCAGACCGTGACCGCGCTCGGGCGGATGCAGAACGAGGCGCCGAGCGAGAAGAGCTGGCCGTTCCAGAAACAGTAGGACTTCATGTCCTCCGCCGTGAGACCGCGATAGCCGGTGGTGGCGACGTCGAGCCTGGGGTCCGGGACCTGCGCAGCGGCGGGAGAGGCCAGCGACGCCATTGTCCCGGCAAGCGCCATGAGCACGATCGACAGCCGCATTCCCTTCCCCCTGGTTGTTCTCCGTCAAACCTGCGCTTGGGCAGCAGGCGTTGCAATTGAAACGTGAAGCAGCCCTGGCGCACACCAACGATACAACGCCGAAGCGTAGGACAGGCTCACGGCAGTCGGGAGGGGTCCCGAGCGCCGCCCGGGTTGGGAAGGCCCGGATTGGGGAAGGGTGTCGCTATGAAACGCGAGTTGGTGAAGCTTGTTCTGATGTTCGGCGGTGCAGCGATCGTCGTCCTTGTCCTGATCGCGCTGCTGGAGCACGCAGCGCTCGTACGGTGAAGGACGCCGGCGATGAAGACGCCGGCCGCCTGTCCTACTTGATGCCGAGCAGGCGCGCGGCGGTGCCACCCAGGATCGCGACGCGCTCGTCGTCGCTGAGGCCCGGCGTGTTCATCACCAGGTCGACCTCAGTGCTGGTCCACGGGAACGGATAGTCCGTGCCAATCATGATCTTGTCGGAGCCGACTTCGGCGATGAGGTGGCGCAGCGCTTCCGGCGTGAACACGATCGTGTCGAAGAAGAGCTGGCCGTCGCGCAGGTATTGCGTCGGCTTCTTCTTCGGGAACGGGCCGACACGGTTGGGGAACGTGCGCTGCACCGCGTCCGAGCGATTGGCGTAGGACGGCAGGTAGCCGCCGCCGTGCGCGGCGCAGATCTTCAGGCCCGGGAAGTGGTCGAGCGTGCCCTCGAAGATCATGTGCGACAGCGCGATCGTGGTTTCGAGCGGATTGCCGATCGTGTTGGTGAGCAGGCCGTTGCCGTCGAGGCGGCCGGTCGGCTCGAGCTCGCGCACGCCGGTCGGGTGCATGAACACCAGCACGCCCAGCTCCTCGCACTTCTTCCAGAACGGATGGAAGCGCGGGTTGGCCAGCTCCTCGCCGGCCACGCTGCCGCCGACACTGACGCCGCGGAAGCCGAGCTTCTTCACCGCGTGTTCGACCTGTTCGGCTGCGAGCTCCGGATGCTGAAGTGCTGCCGTGGCATAGCCCACGAAGCGCTCGGGATTGGCAGCGCAGAATTCGACCAGCGTCTCGTTCTGGATCTTGATCAGCTCGGCCGCCTGATCCTTCGACGCCTTGTACCAATAGGGATTGATGCTGAGCGCCTCGACGTCGATGCCCTGCGCGTCCATCGCCGCGATGCGCACCGCAGTGTCGTCCATCAAGAGGCCCGGAGCCTCGAGCGGATGGCCGATCACCGCCATCGCCTTGGGTACGCAGCAATGCGCATGCACGTCGATCGTCTTCACCCGCTTGCCGTTGACCACGACTTCGCGCCGCCGCGGATGAGCGTGGTCGTGACCATGTCCATGATCATGCGCCGCCGCTGCGGTCTGCAGGTCGCAGGTCGTGAAGGCGATGGGCAGGGGTGGCGCGGTTGGCGTGGTGTGCGTGTGTCCGGTCGACGTCATGGCGATCTCCCCTGCAGGCGTGGCGTTCCGAAGCGCGAGCCTACAACAGCGGCAACGCGGCGTCGCCTCACGGTGCGGTGTGAGCGGCTTGACCGCAAAGGTGTCGCACACCTAGCCTTTGCCCACGCTCAGGAGATATGCATGCAGGACACCCTGTCGCTGAAGCCACTCGGTCCGCACATCGGCGCGGAAGTCGCCGGACTCGACCTGTCGCGTCCGCTAGACGACACGACCATCGACTGGATCGCCCGGTCGCTGGCCACGCACGCCGTCCTCGTGCTGCGCGACCAGAAGCTCGATGCCGCCCAACTCGGCGCCTTCGGCCGCCGCTTCGGGGTGCCGAAGCCGCATCTGCTGGAGGGCTATCAGCACGCGGACTTCCCCGAAGTGTCGATGGTCACCAACGTCGCGCGCGACGGCACGATCGATCCGTTCGGCGTGAAGCGCGCCACGACCTGGCACAGCGACGAAACCTACAAGCAGACGATCCCGCGCCTGGCCATGCTGCACGGCCTCGAAGTGCCGGCCGATGGCGGCGGCACCCTGTTCGCCGACATGCGTGCGGCGTTCGACGCGTTGCCTGAAGGGACGCGCACGCGGCTGCGCGCGATGACGGGCCTGCACAAATTCACCTCGGGGCCCGCCGACGCACGCCGCGTCTATGCCAGCCAGATGACGCCGGAGAAGCTCGCGGCGCTCAAGGACTGGGAGCACCCCGCCGTGGTGCGTCATCCCGGGAACGGCCGCGAGATCCTGTTCGTCAACCCGAGCCACACGCACGGCTTCGTGAACCTGGGCCGCGACGAAGGAACCGCCCTGATCGAGGAACTGGCCGAGCATTCAACGCAGCCCGACTTCGTCTATCAACATAACTGGAGGGTCGGCGATCTGGTGATCTGGGACGAGGTCTCGACCATGCACAAGGGCGCGGGCGATTCGCCGCCCGACCAGCGCCGCATGCTGATGAGAACCATCGTCCATCCCGCGACGCCCTATTGGCGCGCGGCGGAGCACGGAGCGCAGGCGACCACGTAAACTGAACCTAGCGAAAGACGTAGATCGGACTCGACCAGATCAGGTGCCCGTCTTCCTGCGTAATGCAGACATAGAGAGCGCTGTCGCCTTTGCCCTTCAACGTGATGCGGCGCAAGAGCTTGGCCATCCGGTGCGGGTTTTCATCCGGTAGACGGAAGACGCGGAGACGGCGCTTGATGCCGCCCGCCTCGATCACGAGGTCGTCGCGGCCGATGTCGGCGACGGCGATGTCGCACTTCACCAGCGCCGTATCGATCTTGAGCCGGCCCTTCTTCGGATCGGCCAGCACGGCATCGAAGCCGCCGAAGCCGCCGGTGGTGAGCGCGGTCCATTGCAAGGTGACGGGGCCGGTCTGCTCGATCTTCTTGTCGAGGTTCCACATGTTGATCGGCGTGATCTTCTCGAAGCTATTGCCGTCGAGCGTGGCACCGCCGTCCCAGACCGTCTGCCGGCCGCGGCCGCGATACTCCGAGCCTTCCCAGATCACGCGGATGCGCCGGCCGAGGGCGGCCTCGTCGTACGGCCGCCAGGTCTCGAGCACGTCGAGCCCATCACGGATCTCGATGCGCTCGATCGGCGCGGAGGCATGCGCCTCCATCGTGAATTCGACGTCCGTGTCCGACGACTGGACGATGTCACCCATTATCGCCGTACGCGCCGGTGTGTGCGTGGCCGGCCCGACGTTGGGGTCGCTGCTGTAGAGCTTCGCATCGTGCGTGAAGTGCGCGCGCGTGTCGAGCACCACGCGGCAGCCGGTCGTGGCGTAGTGATGGCGCTTGCGCAGCGCCTCGAACAATCCGGCGCGGGTCAGCTCGGGCGCCAGCAGGCAGGATAGCCCGCCGTACGCGCCGAACAGCGAGGCGCCGGGATGGCTGGCGCCATGGCGGCCCTTGTGGCCGTCGGAATTGGCCAGGATGCCAACGCGATAGCCTTGCTCCAGCGCATCCTGGACCAGCCATTCGAACGTGCCCCAGTCGGAATGGACCTCGACCGCGCGCTCGATCCTGGCATCGTGCGCCATCTTGATGTCGGCATAGCGGCCGCCGATATGGGCGAACACGACGCAATCCTCGTCCTTCAGCGCCTTGAACAAGCCTTCGGCGCTGTTGGAGTCGCTCCACACATCGGTCGTGTCGTCGACCAGCGCGTGGCTCGAGCGATGGATCTGCCGTCCCTCGTGCATGAACATCACATTGCGGTCGCCGCCCAGCCCGGTATTGCCCGACCATTCGTAGCCCGGGAAGATCACGAAGCCGCCGTCCTTGTTGTATTCGGCCGTCAGCCGGTTGAGCTCTTCCCAGAACGGCGTGGTGATCTGGAAGTCGTTGCCCTGATGGCTCATGCCGTCGAGAAAGGCCTTGTCGCGCGCAAACTCGATCAGCTCGCGCGCCGAGTTGGTGCCGATCGTCTCCTCCGACTGGCCGTGCAGGTCGCACCAGTAGGATTTCAGGGGCAGATTGTTAGAGACTCGCAGCGGGTTGCTGCGGCAGAGCACCTTGCCGCCGGCATCGATCACGTCGATCAGCAGATCGCCTCCGCTCTTCACCGACAGGCCCTCGATCGACTTCGCAGGCTCGGCACGCTTCATGGTGAAGGTCGCGGGTAACCCGGCGACCGGCATGTTCGCCTTCAGCGAGAACGTCCCCTCGACCTGGTCGCTGGGATTGCCCCACTTGTCCTCGCCCTTGAAGCCCAGGCGAAACGTCTCGCCGCAGGCGCGCGCCGTCGGCAGCAACGCCTTCCACAGCACGGCGGGACCGGCGACCACGGGAAACGTCGGCTGCGTCGGCAGCTCGACGTAATTGTAGGTGGCGAACGGATCGGCCAGCACGCGGAACTCGAAGGTCGACTCCACGAACGTTTGCATGCGCATGCCCGGAGAACCCTGGCGGCGGTCGCCGAAGCGCACGGCAAGCGTGTCTCCTTCGTTCAGGAAGCCGCGGATCACGCGGATGAACAGGGTCTTGTCCCACGGCCGGATGTTCATCTTCGGGTCGTAGCGCACGTCGAGCAGCGCACCGTTCGAGGCCTCGACCGTGGTGTAGTTGGCGCCCGTCGGATCGGTGAACTGCGGCCGGCCCATGTCGCCCGCGAAGCGCTGCACGATCTTGATCGAACCTGTGTCGTCGATGCCGAAATAGCCCGCCGTGTAGACCAGCGTGAAGGACTGGAAGCTGCCGGCCTCGACCGGATCGGTCGGCGACAGGGTGGCGGTGCCCATGCGCTCGGGCAGGTAGGTCGAATGCGGCACGGCGCGCTCTCCTCAGTCGACCGACCAGGAGCCGTCGGCGTTACGCAACTTGTTGTAGGTGTCGATCCAGTGCGCGGCGTTGGCGTCGCCCGGTTCATTGCGGCGGCGCAGTTCGGCCGCGACATTGGCGCGCCGCGCGGTTTCGTCGGCGCCGGCCGGTCCGATCTTGAACTTGGCTTGCGTGTTCACGACCTCGAGCCGCAACGCCGCCAACTGGCGCAGCCGCGCGCCATAGACCGGCCCGTCGGTGATATGGCCCTTGGGCGCGCCGGGCTCGTAGACCGACAGCAGCTTGGTAAGCGCAGCGGCCACGGCATCGGGGCTGGTATCATAGCTCGCAATGCATTCAAAGTTGACCGCGCGATAGACGGTCGAGCCGCGCCCGCCATCTTCCGGATCGGCCCAGCGGCTCGGGAACACGCCGAGATATTCGGACACGAGGAAGGCCACTTTCGGATTTTGCTTCAGCGCCTGGAACGTCGGATCGGCCTGCACGCAATGCAGTTCGATCAAGTCGCCGGTGCGGAGGAACGGCAGCATCGTCATCTGCGGGAAGCCGCCCTCGACCTGGGCCGACAAGGTGCCCTGCTTCTGCGTGGCGACGAATGCGTCGGCGAGGCTCTGCGGGATGCGATGCTTGGGCGCGTCCTTCATGTGAAGCGCGCCGCCACGCGCTCGTAGTCGCGATAGCCCAGGATCTCCTGCAGCTCGGCGGACGACAAAGCGCCTGCGCGCTTGCCGTCCTGCTTCAGCGCGGCGAGACCATCTTTCATCGCCGAAACGACGCCTTCCAGCAGGCCGAACGGATGCACCGCCATCTTGAAGCCCAGCTCGGCTGCTTCCTTTTGCGACAGCTCGACCGGCGCGGGCGACAGGACAGCAAAGGACGGCACGCCCCGCGCGGCGGCGATCGCCTGCCGCATCTCGCCGCGATCGGCCGGCGAATCGAAGAACACGATGTCGGCGCCCTCTTCCACGAAGAGCGCGATGCGCGCCAGCGCCTCGTCCAACCCGTAGCCGCGGCGCGCATCGGTGCGCGCCAATATGAGCGTGCCGCTTTCCTTCGCCGCCGCAATCGCCGCCCGAATGCGCAGGCGCGCTTCCTCGCGCGGCACGCAAGTCTTGAACGCCGTCACCAGCGGCCGCGGCGTCTCCTTGTCTTCGATCAGCACGGCGCAGGCACCCGCCTGCGCGAAGGTGCGCACCGCACGCTGCACGTTCATCGCATTGCCGAAGCCGTGGTCGCCGTCGGCCAGCAGCAGCGTGTTGGGCGCGGCGGCATGGATCATCTCCAGCGACTGGGCCATCTCGCTCATCGAGATATAATCGAGATCGGGGCCGCCAAGCCGGCCCGCCGCGACGCAGGCGCCGGACTGGAAGATCATGGGAAAGCCCGCGGCCTCGGCCAGCCGTGCGCCCAGCCCGTCCCAGACGACGGGCGGAACGAGCAACCCCGGTTCCGCCAACAGCTTGCGCAGACGGTCGGGCGCGTTCATCACGCCGTCTTCTGCGTCTTGAGCCCCAACTTGCCGATGGTCTGCTCGCGCATCACGAATTTCTGGATCTTGCCCGTGATGGTCATCGGGAACTCGGGCACGAACTCGATGTAGCGCGGGATTTTGTAGTGGGCGATCTGGCCCTTGCAGAATTCCTTGATCTCCTCCGGCGTGGCGCTCTGGCCGTCGCGCAGCTTGATCCAGGCGCAGATCTCCTCGCCGTACTTCTGGTCGGGCACGCCGATCACCTGCACGTCCTGGATCTTCGGGTGGCTGTAGAGGAACTCCTCGACCTCGCGCGGATAGACGTTCTCGCCGCCGCGGATCACGAGATCCTTCAGCCGGCCGACGATATTGACGTAGCCTTGCTCATCCATGGTCGCGAGATCGCCGGTATGCATCCAGCCGCCGTCGTCGACGGCCTCCGCCGTTTTCTCCGGATCATTCCAGTAGCCCTTCATCACCGAATAGCCGCGCGTGCAGAACTCGCCGGTCTCGCCGCGCGCGACGGCCTTGCCGTCGGTGTCGATGATCTTGATCTCGATGTGCGGCAGCACCTGGCCCACCGTCGAGACGCGGCGCTCGAGCGGATCGTCGGTCGCGCACTGGGTCGACACGGGCGAGGTCTCGGTCATGCCGTAGGCGATGGTGACCTCGTGCATGTTCATCTTCGCCTGCACCCGCTTCATCACCTCGATCGGACAGGGCGAGCCCGCCATGATGCCCGTGCGCAGGCTCTTGAGGTCGAACGAGTCGAACTGCGGATGGTCGAGTTGGGCGATGAACATGGTCGGCACGCCGTAAAGCGCTGTGCAACGCTCCTCCGACACAGCCTGGAGCGTCGCCAACGGATCGAAGGCGTCCGACGGATAGACCATGGTCGAGCCGTGCGTCAGGCAGCCGAGGTTGCCCATCACCATGCCGAAGCAGTGATAGAGCGGCACGGGAATGCAGAGCCGGTCCTTGTCGGTGAGCTTCAGCCCTTCGCCGACGAAGTAGCCGTTGTTCAGGATATTGTGGTGGCTGAGCGTGGCACCCTTCGGATGCCCCGTCGTGCCCGAGGTGAACTGGATGTTGATCGCGTCGTCGAACTGCAGCAGCGGCGCCAGTTCGGCCAGCTTCGCCTTCTCGGCATTGCCGCCGGCCGTGGCGACGTCGTCGAAGTTCAGCATGCCCGGCGTCTTCTCCGCGCCGAGGCGGATCACGTGCTTGAGGTGCGGCAGCTTCTTCGCCTTCACCAGGTCGTCGACGATCTCGAGATAGTTCGAGGTCTTGAGCGCCGGCGCCAGGATCAGCGCCTTGCACTCGACCTTGTTCATCGCATAGTCGAGTTCGGCGCGCCGGTAGGCCGGGTTGACGTTGACCAGCACCAGCCCCGCCTTGGCCGTGGCGAACTGCGCCAGGGTCCATTCGGAGGTATTCGGCGACCAGATGCCGACCCGGTCGCCGCGCTGCAGCCCCAGGGTCAGCAGGCCCGCGGCGAGATCGTCGACCCGGCGGCCGAGCTCGCTCCAGCTCCAGCGCACCTTCTGGTGACGCACCACCAGCGCCTCGCGGTCGCGATAAGTCTCGACCTGGCGATCGAAGAAATTGCCGATCGTCTCGCCGATCAGCTTCTTGTTCGAGACGCCATGGTCGTAAGAGATTTTTGGGGAGGCGTGAGGATTGGTCATGCAGCGAGATTAGCGCGGCGTGCCAAGTTTGAAATCATGAAACGCCATTATGTGACCGTCGACGTCTTCACCGACCGCCCGTTCGGCGGCAATCCGCTGGCCGTCGTGCTCGATGCGCAGGACCTGCCAACCGAGCGCATGCAGGCCATTGCGGCCGAGTTCAACTGCGCCGAGACGACCTTCGTCCTGCCGCCGAAGAACCCCGCGCATACGGCCGAAGTGCGCATCTTCACGCCCAAGGCAGAGCTGCCGTTCGCAGGCCATCCCAACGTCGGCACGGCCTTCGTACTGGCCGACCTCGGCAAGGTCGCGGGCGATCGGATCGTGTTCGAGGAGAAGGCCGGCCTCGTGCCGATGGACATCATGCGCGAAAACAACGCAGTGGTCGCGACGCGGCTTGCTGCACCGCAGCAACTTTCCTTCGGTGAGGAAGTGTCGCCGGCGCTGGTGGCCGAAGCCTGTTCGCTCGACGTTGGCGACATCAGGACCGACGTGCACCGGCCGATCGTGGCCTCCTGCGGTGCGGGCCTGCTGTTCGTCGAGCTGACGTCGCGCGCGGTGTTGGCCAAAGCCAAGCAACGGGCCGAGGTGTTTGCCCGCGAATTTCCGCGCGAGCGTTTTGTCGGCATCCACCTCTATGTGCAGGCCAAGGAAGAAGGCCGCGACATCCAGTGCCGCATGTTCGCGCCGGAGCACGGCATTCCCGAGGATCCCGCGACCGGCGGCGCCAACGTGGCGCTGATCGGCGTGCTGGCTCATTTCGACAAGGCCCGCGATCTCACTCTCACGCGCACCATCGGCCAGGGCTTCGACATGGGTCGGCCGAGCATCCTGCAAGCTTCGGCCGAGAAGAAGAACGGCACGGTCGTCGCCTGCTACATCGGCGGCCGCTCGGTGCCGATGATGAGCGGCACGCTCGAGATCGACTAGTGCCGATAGCCCTGCAGCGTGGCCGCGAACTTGTCCATGCGCTGGGAGTCGGACACGGCGTGCACATTGTCGGCCAGGAGGCCAAGCGAGGCGTCGAGCTTGCAGCCACCCTCGACCAGCCAGTTGATGTTGGGCAACTGCTGCTCGAGATCGATGGCGATGCTGAGATAGTCCGAGCGTGCCTTGGTCACGCGGCTCGCGGCCGAGGCCAGCGCCTCGTCGTAGGCTTTGCAGAGTTCGGGCGTGACCTTCAGGTCGAGGCGGAACAGATCCGTCAGCGCCTCGAGCCGGCCGGCCTTCAAAAGATCGACCGCGTCGGCCTGCCGGCTCTTGACCAGGCGTGCGCCGTCCAGCGCCTCGCGCGAGCGTGAATCGCCGCCTGGCAGGTACTGCAGGTAATCGCGCAGCGAAGAATCCGGTCCGAGCTTGGCGAAGGCCTCGGCCTCGTTCTTGAGCGCGTCCTTTTCTTCCTGCTGCAGCTTCTCCTCGCGCGCCCGCTCCAGCGCCGCCTGGCGCGCATCGCGTTCCGGATTGGGCAGCGTCGCCAGAAGCGCAACCAACAGCGGTGTGGCGGTGAGCACGATCACGATCGCACCCAAGACCGCCATCGTCGGCGTCGGCCGCAGGCGTGTCTGCAGCGCGGGCAGCCGCGCCCACAGCGCAAAGGCCGCGATCGTCGGCGGCAACAGCAACGGTGCCGCGAAGGCCCATTCGGCCTTGTCGCCGTAGAGATCCATCGCCACCGAGCCCGCGATCGCCGACAGCGGCAGCAGGATCGCAGCGCCAATCTTGCCCGCGGTCGACATCCGGCCGTTGATCGCCGACACCAGCAGCAGCACGGCCAGCACCAGCCACAGCGCCACGCCGAAGATCGCGCCGAACCCCAGCGCCATGCCGCGGCCCATGGCATCGGTCTCGTTCACGCCGGAGAGGCTGCCCAGCATGCCGCAATAGAGTACGCCCGCGATCAGCAGCAGGACGATGGTGCCGACCGGCGGCTTCTGCGGCGTGTCCACTACTCGGCCGCCTCGTCCTGCATCACAAGATCGGCGCGCGTCGGATAGATGATGCGCTCGGCAAACCGGTACATCTCGTCCATCTCCGCCTGCGAACGATAGGCCGGCCGCGTGCCCTGCAGGGCCGCAAGCTTCTCGGCGTCGATGCAACGGCGCACTTCGGCCGTGAAAGTGTTGAGGCGGTGATAGGCCTCCGAGATGTTGCGGCCGAGCGCGGTCAGCCCATGGCCGACCAGCACCACGAGATTGGTGCGCGCGATGAAGTCCGCGACCGAACTGACATCGGCCTCGACATCGACATGCGCCGGCACGAAATGCACCGGCTTGCCCAGCACGAACGGCGGATCGAGCGACAGGACCTTGAACTCCGGCGTCGCGCCCGAACTGAACAGCGCCAGGGTGGCGTCGTCATGCACATGCACGGTCGCGTGGATGTCGGGCCGCAGGCGCAGGATCTCGCGGCTGAGATTGTGGCCGATGCTCGTCATGCGCTCGCCCCAAACGATGCACGGCGTCGGCACGTCGGTGATGACGATGTTCTCGACGTCCATCTCTTCCAGCGAGATCTCGGCATGCTTGGTGTAGGCAAGCCCGTGCGGAAAATCCGGATGGGGCGCGCGCATCACGATGTTGCCCAGCGTGTTGTGGACATAGCCGCGCGCCGCCACGAGACGGGCATACGTCACGAACTGGCGGGCGATGCCTGGATCGAAGACGACCGGTGTCGGCATTCTTGCTCCTCCCGCACCAACCTAGCGGGCCGTGGTAGCCAACGGCAACGCCGTACCTTGTTTCACCGGGCGCAGTGCGAATGAACTCCTGATCTGCGCAATGCCTGCAATCTTGGTGAAGTCCATGACGAAGCGCTCGTAGGCTTCGAGGTCCGGCACGACGACACGCAACAGATAGTCGCTGTCGCCAGTCATCAGGTAGCACTCCATGACCTCGGGGCGCGCCGCCGCCGCGCGCTCGAAATCCTTCAACGACTTCTCGTTCTGCGTCGAGAGCGACACGCTCACGAAAACGTTGACCGACAGTCCGACCGACTTGGCGTCCAGCATGGCGGCGTAGCCCTTGATGACACCCGCCTCCTCCAGCGCCTTCACTCGGCGCCAACAGGGCGAGGACGAGAGCCCGACCTTTTCCGCGAGGTCGGCGTTGCTCAACCGGCCGTCCTGCTGCAGCCGCTCGAGAATACGGCGATCCAACGCATCGAGGGAGATCATTGCTTAAACTCTCCACTTCCCGGTGAATTCTACCCTATACAGGTCTCAGACGGGGCCAAACGCAAGGATTTTCCCTTTCCACAGGCGTACCCACTTCCCATGACCACGCTCGCCCCCATCCAGCGCCTGAAGCTGCTCCGTGAGTTGGAGCGCAAGGTCCTGTGGCTCTCCGCCTGGACGATCCATCACGCCAACCACCTGCGGCCCAATCGCGACGGGCTGAAGGTCGGCGGCCACCAGGCTTCGTGCGCCTCACTCGCCACCGTGATGACGGCGCTCTATTTCTCGGTGTTGAAGCCCGAGGATCGGATCGCGGTGAAGCCGCATGCCTCGCCGGTCTTCCACGCCATCCAGTATCTGTTCGGCCATCAGACGCGGCAGAAGCTCGAAGACTTCCGCGCCCTGGGCGGCGCGCAGTCTTACCCGTCGCGCACCAAGGACATCGACGACGTCGATTTCTCGACCGGCTCGGTGGGTCTCGGCGTGGCGATGACGCTCTTCTCGTCGATCGTTCAGGACTACGTGCGCTTGAAGCAGTTGGCGCCAGCGGACCGTCCCACTGGGCGCATGGTGGCGCTGGTCGGCGACGCCGAGCTCGACGAGGGCAACATCTTCGAGGCGCTGCTCGAAGGCTGGAAGCACGACGTACGGAACCTCTGGTGGGTGATCGACTACAATCGCCAGAGCCTCGACGGCGTGGTCAACGACCGCCTGTTCGGCCGCATCGGCGAGATGTTCGAGCTGGTCGGCTGGCGAGTCGTCACGCTGAAGTACGGCAAGCTGCTCGAGACCGCCTTCACCCAACCGGACGGCGGCCATCTGCGCGACTGGATCGACGCCTGCCCCAACTCGCTCTATTCGGCGCTGGTGTTCAAGGGCGGCGCGGGCTGGCGCGAGGCACTGCATCGCGACCTCAACCAGTATCCCGGCATCCGCCGCATCCTCGAACAGCACGACGACGAGGCGCTGCACCGGCTGATGACCAACCTCGCCGGCAACGACATGCAAGCCGTGCTCGACGCCTTCGAAGGCATCGACGACGACACGCCGACCTGCTTCATCGCCTACACGATCAAGGGCCAGGGCCTGCCCTTCGCCGGCCACAAGGACAATCACTCGGGCCTGATGAACCTCGAACAGATGGCCGGCTTCAAGAAGGGCATGGCGATCGACGACGGCGCCGAGTGGGACAAGTTCGCGGGCCTCAAGGCCACGCCCGCCGAGTTGCAGGGCTTCGTCGATGCCGCGCCGTTCAATGCCAAGGGCCGTCGCCGCACCGAGGCGCCCACCATCGCCATCCCCGCCACCTTGCCCACGGCCAACGACAAGGAGACCAGCACGCAAGCGGGCTTCGGCAAGATCCTGAACGCGATTGCGGGCGAGGACAGCGAACTGGCGCGGCGCATCGTCACCACGTCTCCCGACGTGTCGGTCTCGACCAATCTCGGCGCCTGGATCAACCGGCGCGGCCTGTTCGGCCACACTGAAGCGGAAGACGTGTTCCGCGAGCTCAAGGTCGTGTCGGCCCAGCTCTGGCGCAAGACACCGCGCGGCCAGCACATCGAGCTCGGCATCGCCGAGAACAACCTGTTCATCCAGTTGGCAGCACTCGGCCTCAGCCACGAGATCTTCGGCACGCGGCTGCTGCCCATCGGCACGCTCTACGATCCCTTCATCGCCCGCGGCCTCGATGCGCTGAACTACGCCTGCTACCAGGACTCGCGCTTCATGATCGTGGCGACGCCATCCGGCGTCACGCTCGCGCCCGAAGGCGGCGCGCACCAAAGCATCCACACGCCGCTGATCGGCATCGGCCAGCCGGGCCTCCTGTCCTACGAGCCGGCCTATGTCGATGAACTCGCCGTACTGATGCGTTTCGGCCTCGAGCACATGCAACAGCCCAAGGGCTCGTCTATCTACCTGCGCCTCTCGACGCGCAGCCTCGCGCAGCCGCAGCGTACGCTCTCGGCCGCGCAGCAGGCCGACATCATCTCCGGCGGCTACTGGTACGCCGCGCCCGAGCCGGACGCCGACGTCGCCATCGTCTGCATGGGCGCCGTCACGCCCGAAGCGATCGCCGCTCACGAGAGCATCGTGAAGGATTTCGCCGGCGCCGGCCTGCTGGTGCTGACCTCGCCCGACCGCCTGCATGCCGACTGGCTCGCCTCCCAACGCAATCGCGGCCGAACCGCCGGCACGCCGGACCGTTCGCCCGCGCCGATCGAAAACCTGCTCGGCGCCTTGTCGCGTGATGCACGCATCGTCACCGTGATGGACGGTCATCCGCTAGCCCTGTCGTGGCTTGGCTCGGTGCGCGGCCAGCGCGTCGTGCCGCTCGGCATCGAGACCTTCGGCCAGTCCGGCAACATCGACGACCTCTACCGGACCTACAGACTCGACGCGGCGGCGATCGTCGATGCGGTGGCGCGCGCGATCTAGCCCGTCGCCATCTCCACGAGCTTCGCCACCGTATTCATGTTGCGCGCCGTACCGCTCTTGGCGGCCGGAATCCGCAATTTGGATCGGCCCTGACCGTCCGGGTAATGGACGAAGATCTCGCGCGAACCGAGCCGCATCTCCTCTCGAACGGCGCCCACGGCCTGCTTGAGAGAGTCGGGCGGCGGCTTGCGGTCGAGAAAGATCGCGACGGTCACATTGGACGGTGCCTTGGGAAAGGGATTGGCCTTAAGGACGGCCGACATTTCGGCGGCGGTGCGCAAGGCCACGCCGACAGGCTTGCCTGTTGCCGCCTGAAGTCTCTTTTCCAGCTCGGCTTTCACCTTCGTCACGGAACCGTCGCTCTCGAAAACGACATTGCCGCTGGCAATGTAGGTTCGCACGTTCGCAAACCCTGCTTTCCGGCAAAGCGCCTGCAGGTCCGCCATCGCGAGTTTGCCGATGCCTCCGACATTCACGGCATGCAGCAGCGCGACATAGACGGTCATGATAGCGGTCAGAAGGCCGGGAACGGCTTGTAGCGACGTTCCTCGACGATCGCCCTCACGTGGGCCGCGCCGGCGGCGGCCTCGCGGCGCAGCCTGTCGAGATCGACGGTCATGAACTGCCCGTCGCGATAGAGGATGCGGCCGGCCACGATCGTGGCCTTGACCTCGCCGCGCGTCGCGAACCGCACCAGGTCGCTCGGCAGGTGATGAGTCGCCAGCAGATGCGGCGCATTGCCGTCGAGCACGACCAGATCGGCCGCCTTGCCCACTTCGAGCGATCCGATCAGGTCGTCGGCGCACAGGACGCTCGCCGATTCGATCGTCGCCATCGCCAGCAGATCGCCCGCCGTCAGGAATTCGGGATCGTAGGCCGCGACGCCCCACTTGGCGCCATGGATCAGCCAGGCCGCGCGCATGGTGTCGAACATGTCGTTGCCCTGGTTGTCGCAACCCAGTGCCACGCGGATGCCGGCGGCACGGAAGCGCGGCATGTTCGGCACGGCGTTCATGTTGGCCACGCACTCGGTCGGCGAATGCGCGAGTCCCGCGCCGCCCTTCGCCAGCAACTGGATTTCCGCCTCGCTCGCCAGCACGGCATGCACCGCCACCAGATGACGGTCGATCACGCCGAGATCGTGCAGGCGCTCGATCGGGCGGCGCCCCCACACGGCAAGACAGAGTTCCACTTCCTCGCGGTCGCGGGAGATATGGACCTGCATCGAGGTGCCGTGACGCTGGGCGATGCGCGCGCCCTCGCGGAAATAATGCTCGGAAAAGCCCAGCAGCGAGGAGACATTCACCGCGCCTCGCACCAGCCCGCGACCCTTCGCCGGAAAGCGGCCGAGGAAATCCTCGGTGTGCGCGAGATCGCGCTCGGCCTCGCCCTCGCGCGCCTTCACCCACGACCGGTCGGTGACCTGGCTGTAGAGCGCGGCGTGATGGAAATCCTGGTCGGCCATGCCGCGGGCCATCACGGTGCGGATACCGACTTCCTCGACGGCGGCGACGATCGCATCCTCGTGCGAACGGTTGAGCGTGCCCTCGCACATCGTGGTCACGCCGGCGCGCAGGAGCTGCGTCGCGATCAGCCGCACGGTCTGGCCGGCCTGCTCGGGATCTAGCGAGCGTTGCGCCGGATTGTAGATGCGCGGGATCATCGGCAGCTCGCCCGAGGTGAGCGTGCGCACGAAGCACTGCGAGCAATGGGTGTGCGCGTCGATCAGGCCCGGCATCACGATGCTGCCGCCGTCACCCACGGTCGTCGTCGCCTCGTAGGCCGCAGCGATGGCCGAGGCCTCGCCGATCGCCACGATATCGCCGCCCCGGACGGCCACGGCGCCGTCGGCGATGATCCGGCGCGCAGCATCCATCGTGACGATCCGCCCGCGGACGATCAGGTCGGCCGGTTGACGCTTTGTCATGACTCTTCATCCTCTCAGAACGCGAGCGCGCCGTGGCCGGTGGTGCGCACGTCCTCGACCACGGAATAGACGCCGACCAGGGTGCCGATATGGCCGAGCATGGCCGCGCGGGCCGCCGACGAATCGCGATTGCGGATGGCTTCCAGAACGCGCTCGTGCTCGTTGCTGTAATGCTCGCGCCGCTCCGGCTTCAGCATGGCGCGGCGCAATGTGCCCCAGACCACATCCTTGCGGGCCTTGTTCAGCACTTCGAACAGTGCGCCCAGCATCATGTTGCCGGTCGCCGCCGCGATCGAGCGGTGGAATGCCTCGTCCCAGATCTCGTAGGTGTCCATGTTGCGCGCCGCGGCGCAGCGCCGGTAGGCATCCTCGATCGCCGCGATCTGGACCGGCGTCGCGTGTGCGGCGGCGACCGCCGCCATCTGCGGCTCGAGCATCCGGCGCGCCTCGACGATCTCGCGCGGGCTGGTGTGGCGCAGGACCGAGCCAATGTCGCCCGGATCGGGCGCCGGCCCTTTTCCGGCGAACGTCCCGCGGCCGACATGCCGCCAGATCTTGCCCTGCGATTCCATGACGTCGAGCGCGCGGCGCACGGCGTGGCGCGAGAGACCCAGCGACGTCGCGAGCTCGCGCTCGGTCGGCAGCTTGCCGCCGGTGCCGAGTTTGTTGCGCTCCATCAAACGTTCGATGGTCCGGCCGAGGATATCGACCGAGGCCTCCGACGCTCCTGGCTGCTCCATGATTGTCAACCAATCCCACTTTGGTTGAAGGCAAACTGCTCAATGCCTGTGCGTCCCGCGAAAGAGCGGCGCACCGACTTACAGACGTTGACAATAATTGGCGCCAATGTCCACGATAACAACGCACGGACGGCAATCGGCGCGGCGATTGGATCGATGTTTGCGACAGACCAGGCAGCAACCAATTCACGCCCAATCGGAGAGTTCCATGACCCGCATCAGAACCGCCTTGACGGTCGCCGCGCTCGCCGCCGGTCTCGCCCCCGCCGCTTCATGGGCCGACAGCATCACCGTCGCCAACAACGGCGGCGCAGCAACGATCGGTTTCCGCGAGGCCTACTACAAGCCGTGGACCGCCAAGACCGGCAACACCGTGGTCGACGATTCCTTCAACCAGGAGCTGGCCAAGATCCGCTCGCAGGTCGAGACCAAGAACCTGACCTGGGACGTGGTCAGCGTGACGGCGATCAACGAGGCGACCGGCTGCGAGGAAGGGCTGCTCGAGAAGATCGACTGGTCGAAATATCTCGACCCGAAGGACTTCGCGGAGGTCGGCGGCTTCGGACAATGCGGCCTGCCGAACAACTTCGTCTCGGGCGGACTGGTCTATGACGGCGACAAGATCTCCGCCGACAACGCCCCCAAGACCTGGGCCGACTTCTGGGACGTGAAGAAGTGGCCGGGCAAGCGCGGCCTGCTCTATCGCGCCGAGCAGACCTTCGAGGTCGCCCTGATGGCCGACGGCGTGGAGCCGAAGGACGCGATGAAGGTGCTGGCGGCGCCGGGCGGCCCGGAACGCGCGCTGAAGAAGCTCGCCGAGCTCAAGCCCTACATCAAGTGGTGGAAGAGCGGCGACGAATCCATGCAGAACATCCTGAGCGGCGACGTCGTGATGACCTTCGCCTGGAACGGCCGCGTCTCGACCGCCAACCGCGCGAACAAGCGCAATCTCAAGATCGAGTTCGGGGCCGGCCATGTGTCGGGCAGCCAGATGATCGCCGTGATGAAGGGCACGCCCAAGAGGGACGTCGCCGTCGATTTCATCCGCTTCGCCTCGCAGCCCGGCCCGCAGGCCGAGTTCGCGCGCAAGATCGACTACGCACCGGCCAATGCGCAGGCCTATCCGCTGATGACCGACGCCGAGAAGGCCACCCTGCCGAGCGGGCACATGGGCAAGGCCTCGCTGCAAAGCGGCAAGCTCTATCTCGACTTCTGGCTGAACAACGGCGACACGATGTTGCAGCGCTTCATCACCTTTGCCGCCCAATAGCGCCGCTCTCCTGGCGGGCGGCGTCGACGCCGGCCTCGCCCGCCAGGTCCGGCGCGCCGAGCGCCGGCGCCTGTTTGGCATGCTGGCGTTGATGGCGCCCAGCGTGGTGTTCGTCGCCCTGCTGTTTGCCGTCCCGATCGCGCTCTTCCTGTTCCGCAGCATCGACAACTCCGAAATCCGGACCTACCTGCCGCGCACCGTCGAGGCGATGGCCGCCTGGGATGGCCAGGAAACGCCGCCGGCACCGGCGTTCGGCGCGCTGGCCGGAGACTTGCGCGCGCTCGGCGACAGCTCCGCGGTGAGCCTGCTCGGCCGCCGCCTCAACTATGCGATGCCAGGCTATCGCGCCCTGATCTTGCGCACCGCGCGCAACCTGCCCGATCCGGCGACAACGGACATCCGCGCCGCCATGATCGCCGCCGCTCCCCAATGGGGCGAGGCCGCGCCATGGGCGATCCTCAAGCAGCAATCGGGATCGCTCACGTCGTTCTATCTTCTCGCGGCGCTCGACCTCGAACGTGGAGTCGATGGCGCCATTCATCGAGTCGCCGACGATCGCGCGCTCTTCGTCGGCCTCTATGGGCGAACCTTGCTGGTCAGCCTGGGTACGACCTTGATCTGCCTCGTCCTCGGCTTCCCGGTCGCCGCGGTGATGGCGCAGGCCAAGCCCGCCACCGCGAGCTGGCTGCTGATGCTGGTGCTGATTCCGTTCTGGACATCGCTGCTCGTACGCACGACGGCCTGGGTCATCCTGCTGCAAAACCAGGGGCCGGTGAACAAGCTGCTGCAATGGCTCGGCCTGATCGAGCAACCGCTGGCCCTGATCTTCAACCGGACCGGCGTCTTCATCGCCATGGTGCATGTTCTCCTCCCGTACATGATCCTGCCGCTCTACAGCGTGATGAAAGGCATCTCGCCGACGCACCTGCGCGCGGCGGCGTCGCTGGGCGCCAGGCCGTTGCGCGCCTTCCGCACCATCTACCTGCCGCTCACCGCGCCGGGGATCGCGGCGGGCGCGACCCTGGTCTTCGTCCTGTCGGTGGGCTTCTACGTGACGCCGGCGCTGGTCGGCGGCCCCGGCGACCAGATGATCGGCTACTTCATCGCCTACCTCACCAACTCGGCCGTGAACTGGGGACTGGCGTCGGCGCTGGGTGCCTTGCTTCTCCTCCTCGTGGTCCTGCTCTATGCGGCGCTCGGCCGGCTGGTCGGCTTCGAACGGCTGCGGGTGCGCTGATGGCGCTGCCGAGCTACGCCACCCCGGTCGAGCGCGCACTGCACGTCGGCGCCCGTGTCTTCGCCGGCCTGGTGCTCGCCTATCTGATCTTGCCGCTGTTCGTCGTCATTCCCCTGTCGTTCACGGCGGGCGAGCTGCTGATCTATCCCCTGCCGGGCTGGTCGCTGCGCTGGTACGTGCAGTTCTTCACCGATCCGCTGTGGACCGGGGCGCTGGCCAACAGCCTGATGATCGGTGTCGCGGCGACCGCTCTCGCGACGATCCTGGGCACGCTCGCCGCCCTCGGCCTGCATGGTTCCCGCTTCCGCGGCAAGTCGCTGGTCGTGGGCCTCCTGGTCGCGCCGCTCGCGGTGCCGGTGGTGATCACCGCCGTGGCGACGTTCTATTTCTTCGCCACCCTCAACCTGATCGGCACCTATGCCGGCCTGGTCCTGGCGCACACCATCCTGGCCTTGCCGTTCGTCGTGATCACGGTCAGCGCCACCTTGCAGGGCTTCGACACCAATCTCGTGCGCGCCGCGGCGAGCCTGGGGGCACGCCCCGGCCTCGCCTTTCGCACCGTGACCCTGCCGATCATCGCGCCTGGCGTGATCTCGGGTGCGCTCTTCGCCTTCGTCACCTCGTTCGACGAGATCGTGGCGGCGCTCTTTCTCGCCAGCCCGCAACAACGCACCCTGCCGCGCCAGATCTTCAGCGGCGTGAGCGAGAACATCAGCCCGACGATCACCGCGGCCGCGGTCGTGCTGCTGGTTGTCTCGGTGGCCTTGATGGCCGTACTGGAAGGATTGAGGCGACGCGGCGAACGGCTGCGCGCAGGGGGAAACGGATAGATGAGCACCGATGGACACGACGTCACGCTGATCCGCGGCGGCACCGGCATCGTCTTCAATGGCCGTGGCCACAGCTACCTGAAGGACGGCGAGATCGCGATCGCCGACGGGCGCATCTCCTACGTTGGCATAAAATATCCCGGCGCGGCCGGCCGCATCGTCGACGCGCGCGGCAGGATCGTCATGCCAGGCCTGGTGAGCGCGCATGCCCACGTCGGCGCCCACGAGGGCGGCCGCCTGCTGCTCGATGCCGGGCGGCGCGAATTCCTGCGCTCGGGCTTCCTGCATTTCCTGCCGGCGCGGCGGTCGGGCGCACCGGGCTTCATGACCGGACAGGACGCGCGCGCCTCGCTGCGCTACGGCTTCGCCACGCTGTTGCGCCACGGCATCACCACCGTGCTCGCCTTCGCTCCCGGCGGCCGCGACGGCGGCGAACTCATGTTGGAAGTGGCCAACGAATTCGGCATCCGCCTCGTCTGGTCGCCGATCGTGCAGGGCGGCCGCTACTGGCTGAACGACGACGGCACGGTCGACTACGAAGCCGACGAGGCCATGGGCCTGCGCCAACTCGGCGATGCCGTTGCCTTCATCGAGCGCCATCGCGGCGCCAACGACGGGCGCCTCTCGGGCGTGATCGCGGTCGACGAGTTCTTTGGCTCGACGCCGACCCTGCGGCGCGAGGCCAAGAAGGCGGCGAACGCGCTCGCCGTGCCCTACACGCTGCACTTCGTCGAGCAGCACCGCGAATTCTTCGACACAATGATGCGCACCGGCCGCACGCCCGTGCAGCTGCTGGCCGACGAAGGCGTGCTCGACCCCCGCACCATCCTCGCCCATTGCATCTACATCGCCAGCCACAGCCTGGTCGGCTATCCGGTCGAGGACGACATCGGCCTGCTCGGCCAGGCGGGCGTCGCTGTCGCGCACTCGCCGGTCGCCTTCTCGCGGCGCGGCGTGGCGCTCGAGAGCTTCGATCGCTACCGCAAGGCCGGCATCAACGTGGCGCTCGCGACCGACGCCTATCCGCTCGACCTGTTCGCCGAAATGCGGATGGCCAGCATCATGGGCAAGGCCGCCGATCGCAATCACGAGGCCGCGGCCGCTGCTGACGTCTTCGCCGCGGCCAACCTCGCCGGCGCCGCCGCACTCGGCCGCGACGACATCGGCCGCATCGCCGTAGGCGCCCAAGCCGACCTCGTCATCGTCGATCCGCGCACGCTCACCGTCGGCGCCAATCCCGATCCGCTGCGCGCGCTGGTCCATCTCGCGGGGCCCGAGAACGTCGACGTCGTGATGGTCGGCGGGCGCGTCCTGGTCGAGGGTGGCCGGCTGGCCATGGCGTCCGAGGAGCAGATCCTGGCGGACGTCACGGCATCGTCGCAGCGGCTGTGGGCCGGCTACGGGCGCTACGATGCGCATGGCAAGGACGTCTCCGTGGCGTTCCCGCCGTCGCTGCCCGACTTCGGTTCGGGCGCGTGAGCGAGACCGCTCCTCCCATCGTGCGCTTCGCGGGCGTGCGCAAGAGCTACGACGGCAAGACGCTGGTCGTGAAGGACCTCGACCTCGACATCGCGCGCGGCGAGTTCCTGACCCTGCTCGGCCCCTCGGGCTCGGGCAAGACCACGACGCTGATGATGCTGGCCGGCTTCGAGACGCCGACCGCCGGCCGCATCGAGCTGTCGGGCCGCGACATCACCGGCCTCCCGCCCTACCAGCGCGGCATCGGCGTGGTGTTCCAGAACTACGCGCTCTTTCCCCACATGACGGTCGGCGAGAACGTGGCCTATCCGCTGCGCGTCCGCGGCCTCGGCGCGGCGCAGATCGCGGACAGCGTCGTGGCGGCTCTCGCCACGGTGAAGCTCGAGGGTCTGGCCGATCGCCGGCCGGCACAGCTCTCGGGCGGCCAGCAGCAGCGCGTGGCGCTGGCCCGCGCGCTGGTGTTCGAGCCGGAGCTGATCCTGCTCGACGAGCCGCTGGGCGCCCTCGACAAGCAGCTGCGCGAGCGCATGCAGATCGAGCTCAAGGCGCTGCACGACCGGCTGGGCGTCACCATGGTCTATGTCACGCACGACCAGAGCGAGGCGCTCACCATGTCGGATCGCGTCGCCGTGTTCGCCGACGGCCGCATCCAGCAGCTGGCGACGCCGTTCGATATCTACGAGCGCCCGGCCAATGCCTTCGTCGCGGGCTTCATCGGCGAGAGCAACCGCTTCGACGGCCGTGTGGTCAACCGCACGGGCGATCGTCTCGTCGTCGAGATCCCGGGCGGCCACACCGTTCTCGCCGCCGCCGACGGGCTCGCCGCGCACGCAAGCCGCGTCGTCCTGAGTGTGCGGCCGGAGCGGGTGTCGCTCGATCCGGCGGCCTGCGACAACCGGCTGAAGCTGCCGCTCGAGAGCGTCGTCTACCTGGGCGATTCGAGCCGGCTGGTGCTGGCCCTGCCGGGCGGCGGCGACTTCATGGTCAAGACCGGCCATTCCCCGATTCCCGCCGGCCTCGTGCGCGGACAGGAAATCGCCGTCGGCTGGAATGGCCAGGATTGCCGGGCTTTTGAGGCCGCCGGCTGAAGGCTGCGCCGTCTCTTGACCTGACGCGCTCGAGGACCGACTTTCCGGCCCATGAAAGTAGACGGCAAGCCCTACCGCACCATCTGGCTCCGCGCCGACGGAACAACCGTGCAGGCGATTGACCAGACGCTGCTGCCTCATGAATTCGTCATACGCGACTTCCGCTCGATGGAAGATGCCGAGATAGCCATCCGCACCATGATCGTGCGCGGCGCGCCGCTGATCGGGGCTGCGGCGGCCTATGGCATGGCGCTGGCGATGGCCGCCGATCCGTCAGACGCCAACCTGAAGCGCGCGTACGAGGTGCTGCTCGCCTCGCGCCCGACGGCCGTCAACCTGCGCTGGGCGCTCGACGATTTGCGGGCACTCCTGTCCCCTCTTCCTCCAAGAGCGCGCCGCGATGCAGCGTACACGCGCGCCGCCGAAATCTGCGACGAGGATGCCGACATCTGCCGCCGCATCGGCGAGAACGGGCTCGGGCTCATCCAGAAACTGAAGCCGCGCTCCGGCGACCGTATCAACGCGCTGACGCATTGCAACGCGGGCTGGCTGGCGACTGTCGATTGGGGCACCGCGCTGGCGCCGATCTACCAGGCGCACAATGCCGGCATCCCGATCCACGTCTGGGTCGACGAGACGCGGCCGCGCAACCAGGGCGCCAGCCTCACGGCGTGGGAACTCGGTAAGCACGGCGTGCCGCACACAGTGATCGCCGACAATGCCGGCGGCCACCTGATGCAGCACGGCAAGGTCGACTTCTGCATCGTCGGCACCGACCGCACGACCCGGCGCGGCGACGTCTGCAACAAGATCGGCACCTATCTCAAGGCACTGGCCGCGCACGACAACGGCGTGCCGTTCTACGTCGGCCTGCCCTATCCCACGATCGACTGGACGATCACCGACAGTCATCGCGAGATTCCGATCGAGGAGCGCAGCGCGCTCGAAGTGTCGCGCATGGCAGGGCGCACCGCGTCCGGCGAGGTCGTCACCGTCGACATCCTCCCCGAAGGCAGCCCGGCCGCCAATCCGGCATTCGACGTCACGCCCGCCCGGCTGGTGACGGCGCTGGTCACCGAGCGCGGCGTCTGTGCCGCCAGCGAAGCGGGTCTTCTCTCCCTGTACCCCGAGCAGGCCAAAGCGGCGTGACAGGGTCACCGAAGGTGACCTTCACGCCCATGACCCGTGCTGTCGCGGGTCTCGGCTTCACCCAGATCGTGGGCTGGGGCACCACCTTCCTGATGCCCTCAGTGCTGGGCCGCCATATCCAGGACGATCTCGGCATGCCGACCGAACTGGTCTATGCCGGCATCACCGTGTTGTTCGCCGTAGGCGCGTTCCTGGCGCCGCGGGTCGGCCGCCGCATCGACCGCACCGGGCCGCGCCTGCTGATGACGGCGGGCTCGATCGTCTATGCACTGTCGTTGCTGGCGACGGCGCTCAGCCAGGGCCCGGTCGTCTATCTCCTGAGTTGGGCCGGCATGGGCGTCGCCTCGACCCTGGCGTTGAGCGTGCCCTCGTCGATCGCCATGGCGCAGATCGCGGGCTCGCGCGCACGACAGGGCATCTCCATGCTGACCATTATCGGCGGCTTCGCCTCGACCGCTTTCTGGCCGCTGTCGAGCGCGCTCGACGTCTGGGTCGGCTGGCGAGTCACGGTCATGATCTATGCCGCGGTCCATCTGCTGGCCTGCGCGCCGATCCATTTCTTCCTGCTGCCCAAGGAAGCACCCACCCTGCCGCAGGGCCCGGGCAGCGGCGCCACCGGCGGCGGCGTGCCGGCCGAGATCCGGCCGCAGGTCTATCGCCTGCTCTCGATCTCGCTCTGCTTCGGCGCCTTCGTCTTCACCGGCATGATCGTCTACATGATCGAGATCCTGCGCGCGCTCGGCCATCCCGCCGCCTCCGCCGTGTTCCTGGGCTCGATGGTGGGACCGGCGCAGGTCGGCATCCGCGCCTTCGAGCTGCTGTTCGGCCATCGCTACTCGATCATGAACTCCGCCATCTTCGGCTCGGTGCTATTGCCGCTCTGCCTGATCGGGGCGCTGGCCGGCGGCAGCAACTTCACCATCGCCTTCGTCTGCATGCTGGCCTACGGCATGTCGAACGGACTGAAGGCAGTACAGCGCTCGACCCTGCCGTTGGCGCTGTTCGGCCGCGGCCAGTTCGGCACCTACATGGGCCGGCTGGCCCTGCCGCAGGGCATCGTCTCGGCGGCGGCCCCCGTTGTGCTTGCCACCGTGCTCGACCATTTCGGCGCCGCGGGCGTGCTGTGGCTCAACCTCGTCTTCGGCACGATCTCGCTGGTCACCATGGTGATGGTGGCCCGCATGGCCCACTTCATCCGCTAGACGCCTCAGGCCTCGGCAACGTAGGGCTTCACCATCAGCTTCGGATCGACCACGCGGTCGAACTCGGCCTCGCTGACGAAGCCCAGCTGCAGCGCCGCCGCCTTCAGGGTGAGGTCGTGCTCCATCGCATGGTGCGCGATCTGCGAGGCCTTGTCGTAGCCGATGACGGGCGTCAGCGCGGTTACCAGCATCAGCGAACGATCGAGATATTCGGCGATCTTCTTCCGATTGGGCTCGGTGCCCTCGATCATATACTTGCGGAAGTTGGTGCAGCCGTCGCTCAGCAGCACAACCGACGACAAGACATTGTGGATCATCAGCGGCTTGTAGACGTTCATCTCGAGGAAGCCGCCGGCGCCGCCGAAGCCCACCGCCACGTCGTTGGC
The DNA here is from genome assembly GCA_903832005.1 of Enhydrobacter aerosaccus. GTDB lineage: Bacteria > Pseudomonadota > Alphaproteobacteria > Reyranellales > Reyranellaceae > Reyranella > Reyranella aerosaccus_B. The sequence goes on from CAIKZO010000006.1 coordinate 48,145, forward strand.
CATCACCTGGACCGCCAGCATGGTGAGCGCCTCCGCCTGGGTGGGATTGACCTTGCCCGGCATGATCGAGGAGCCCGGCTCGTTTTCCGGCAGGATCAGTTCCGCCAGACCCGCGCGCGGTCCACAGGCCAGTAGTCGGATGTCGTTGGCGATCTTGTAGAGCGAGCCTGCCAAAGTCCGCAGCGTGCCCGACAGTTGCACGATCGCATCGTGCGAGCCCATCACCGTGAACTTGTTGGGCGCCGACACGAACGGCAATCCCGTCAAGGTCGCGATCTCCGCCGCTGCCGCCTCGGCAAAGCCCGGCTCGGCGTTGATGCCCGTGCCGACCGCCGTGCCGCCCAGCGCCTGGCGATAGACGCTCTTCAGCGCATCGTCGAGGCGCAGCAGATTATCGTCGAGCAGGCCGACATAGCCCGACCATTCCTGGCCCAGAGTGATCGGCGTGGCATCCTGAAGATGCGTGCGGCCGATCTTCACGATGTCCATCCAAGCCTCGGCCTTGACGTGGAAGGCGTGGCGCAGCTTGGTGACCGACGGCACAAGCTGCTGCACCGTCTCAACGGCGGCGGCGATGTACATGGCGGCGGGGAAATTGTCGTTCGACGATTGCGACATGTTGACGTGATCGTTGGGATGCACCGGCTTCTTGGAGCCGAGCGGTTGGCCCACGATCTGGCTGGCGCGATTGGAGATCACCTCGTTCACGTTCATGTTGAACTGCGTGCCGCTGCCGGTCATCCAGACATGCAACGGGAACATGTCGCGATGCTGGCCGGCGATGATCTCGTCGCAGACCTGCACGATCAATTTGTGGACGTCGGCCGGCAGCCGGCCGCTCGCCCGGTTCACGTTGGCACAGGCCTTCTTCAGCACCGCATAGGCGCCGATCATCTCGCGCGGCATCAGGTCCTTGCCGATGCTGAAATGCTCGATCGAGCGCTGCGTCTGCGCGCCCCATAGCTTGTCAGCCGGCACGGCAATTTCGCCCATGCTGTCGACTTCCTTGCGCATTTCCATGATTTGGGCTCCCTTTCAGGCGATGCGTAACCTTGTACTGCTCCCCGGCTTCATGTGCGACGCCGACCTTTGGGCCGACATGGCCCCTGATCTGGCCAAGATGGGCGAGGTCCATTTCGGCAATGTCTACAACGACGACACGCTCGAGGGCATGGCCCGCCGCGTGCTCTCCGAATCGCCCGAAAAATTCGTGCTGATCGGCTTCTCGATGGGCGGCTTCGTCGCCCGCGTGCTGACCCTGCTGGCGCCCGAGCGGGTGAGCGGCGTGGCGTTCGTCGCCTCTTCCGCGCGCGGCTACACGCCCGAGGAGACCGAGCGGCGCAAGCAAGGCTTCCTCCCCGGCAACAAGCCGCCGCGCGCTCCTGGCGCCAGTGGCGGCGGCACCGCGCTCACGGCAGCGCTTGGCCTCCACCCCGACCGCGAACGCGACCCCGTGCTGCTGAACCGGCTGCGCGGCATGCAGCGCCGCCTCGGCCCCGAAGTGCGCGCACGCCAGTCAGCCCTCGTGCGGCTCGACGGCTACGCCGATCTCGCGCGCATCGCCTGCCCTTCGCTGGTCGTCGCCTGCCGCCAGGACCGGCTGCGCACGCTCGCCGAGACCGAACGCATGGCCACCAGCCTGCCGCACTCGCGCTTCGAGGTAATCGAGGACTGCGGCCACATGGCCCCTCTCGAAAAGCCGCACGAGCTGTCGGCGCTGCTTGACGACTGGATCGAGACAGCCGGGCTTTAGCGCTCACGCCTTTGGGACCGCGGGCCTCCTCCGTACGATTGACCTTGGGTCAATCGTACGCTCCCGCTCATGATCTTGAGGCGGGCCTAGAGGCCCGCGGTCCCGGAAGAGAGCCGACTGCGCTATTCCAGCTTGATCGCCGACTGCTTGATCACCGGAATCCAGGTGTCGGCTTGGTTCTTCATGATGTCGTGGAAGGCCTGGGGCGAGGTGTAGCGAGCCTCGGTGCCGAGCCCGTCGAACTTCTCGACCACTTTGGGATCGGTGAGCACCGTCTTCATTGCAGCACCCAGCCTTGCGATCACGGGCGCCGGCAGGTTCGCCGGACCGATCAGCCCCAGCAGGTTGATCGATTCGTAACCGGGCACGCCTGACTCAGCGATGGTCGGCACGTTCGGCAGCGCCGGCGCGCGTTCGAGCGACGTCACGGCCAGAGCCTTCAACCGCTTGTCGTTGATCATCGGCAAGGCCGTCGCGATCGGCTCGAACTGGAAGGTAATCTGGCCCGCCATGATGTCGGCTAGGCCCGGCGCGGTGCCGCGATAGTGGACGGACTCGAACTTCACGCCGGCCTTCTGCTCCAGCAGCAGGCCGGCGAGATGGGTGAAGGAGCCCGCGCCCGCCGTGCCCATCGTCACCTTGCCGGGATCGCGCCGCGCGATCTCGAGGAATTCCTTGAAGTCCTTCGCCGGGTTCGACGGATTGACCAGCACGACCATCGGCTGGAACGACACCGCGGTGAGGAAGGTGAAATCCTTTTCCCAATCGTAGGGATAGCGGTTGAACAGCGCCGGGCTGTTGGCGAGCGACGCCGAGGTCATCAGCAACGTGTAGCCATCGGGCGCGGCGTGCGCGACGGCCTCCGAGCCGATCATCGAGCCCGCGCCGGTCTTGTTCTCGACGATCACCGGCTGGCCGAGCAGCGGATGGAGATATTCGGCGACAATGCGTGCCGTTACGTCGACATTCCCGCCGGCCGCGAACGGCGCCACGATCTTGATCGGCTTGGCCGGCCAGTCTTGTGCGGCCGCTTTCGAGCAGGGGGCCGCTGTCGACCAAAAAGCGGCGAGCGCGGTAACGAGTGCGAGCGCTTGCTTGCGCATCTTTCCTCCCGGAATCAGGAGGGGAAGATGCTCTTCCGCACGATCGCGTGCACGCCCCAATTACCGTCGACCACTTGTGTCACACCGAAGTCGACGGCGACCGATATCAGGCTGATCGCCTCGTCTTCCGTGAGCTTCTTCGCCGTCATCAGGAAGCGCCGCATCTTGCGGAACGCATCTCGCATGGCGAGATCGACCGACGATTTCTGGAAAACCTCGCTCTGCGCGGCATCACCGAGATCCGCCAGATAGTTGGGATAGCTGAAACCCTGCAGCACCCATTCGCTCACCGTCTCGATCATCGGAAAGTCGACGGCTTCGAGCGGCGTGCCGGCGAGCTCGGCCTTCTTGTGCAGGACGAGCTGAAATGTGCCGGTCAGCGAACACTCGATCGCAGTGCCACAGAGTTCGGAATCGCCCTGCGAAGCATGCGGATCGCCGACCGACAGCAGCGCGCCCGGCACCGCGACCGGATAGTAGACCGACGCGCCCTTGCCGATGCGCCAGTTGTCGATGTTGCCACCGGTGTAGGACGGCGGCACCGAATTCACATCGTCGGCTTCCTTGGGCGCGAGCCCCATCACGCCGAAGTGCGGCCGGATCGGCACCCGCACGCCCTTCAGCACGTCCCACTTGCGTTCGGTCTTGGTGTGATCGACAGGCAGGCCGGGATAATCGATGGTCGGATGCGCGACGCCGAACGGATCGACGACCGTCGGCCATTTGAAGGAATAGACCGCCTTGGCCCAGTCACGCTCGCCGGTGGCATCAACCTCGTAGATCGTGACGACCTCGCGCTTCTCGCCGGTCAGAAAGTCGTTGTAGTGATAGCCCCAGTTGGCAGCGGCGTTGCTGCCGAAGCAGAGACCTTTGAACTTCGGGTTGGCCGACGGGCGCGGCACGACGTCGAGGATGCGCACTTCCAGCACGTCGCCCGGCTCGGCACCACGCACGAACACCGGGCCGGTGCAGATGTGGACGCCCAGCCCCTTGCCGTCGCCCTCTCCCGCACCGCGGCGGAAGACGCCCTTCTTGTCCTTGGTCCAGAGATAGACGCTCTCCGCGCCGGGATCGCCTTCGATCATGCGCTCGTGATCGTCGCTCGCCTGATGGGTCAGCGCCTCGATGGTGATCACGTCGCCCGGATCGACCTCGACCTGCGGCTTCAGGTTCTTGCTGAAGAAGCCCCAATGGACCGTGTCGGCATTGGCCGGTAGGTGATGGTGCTTGCCGGCCGAGACGCGCTTCAGCGGGCCCGTCGGTGTGCCGGCGATCAGACTTGTGGCAAAGCGGCTCTTCAGGAACGACCGGCGCTCGCGCGCCATCTCGTCTTGAAACTTGGCGAGATGTGCCTCGAAGGCGGGACACGTTGGATCGTCGCCTCGGCACATCGTCTTCTCCTCAGCGCTTGGCCAGCAGGTCGATCTCGACCATCGCCTTGCGCGCGAGCCCGGTGACGCCGATGCAGGTGCGCGCCGGCCGGCGGTCGGCCGGGAAGTAGCTGGCATAGATCTCGTTCATCTTCGGATAGTTCGCCTCGAAGTCGGTGATGTAGACCCGCGCGCAGATGACATGCTCGAGCCCGAGCTTCAGCCCGCCCAGCACGATCTTGAGGTTCTCCATCACGCGCACCGTCTGGCTTTCGATATCGGGAGCCAGCGGCCGGGAATCGTCGTCGGGATAGGTCGGCATCTGGCCGGTGACGAAAATCCAGCCATCGACCTCGACGGCGTGGCTGAACGGCGCCACCGGCGTCGGCGCGCCTGGCGCCATGAAGAAGAGCGGTGCGCTCACGATGTTCCCTTCCCGTGGAAAAGCAGCTTGATCATGCGGTCCTTGCCGACCGCGCGCGTGATCTCGGCGCCGGTGACGTAAATCAGGAAGCAAACAAGAAGCCAAAGTTGGACTCCGGCGAAGTGATACCAGGTGAAGTCATCGAGCTCCGCGTCGAACGCGGCCTGGAAGCCACGGCTATCGCGCGCCATGTGGCTGAAGACTTCGAGCGCGCGCACCAGCGCCACGACGACGCTGTAGAAGACCGTCTTGAACAGGATCGAATAGATCAGGGGGCCATTGCGGAAGTGATCGATGAAGTGCAGGTGCCGCGTCACCAGCACTACCTTGCCGACGACCAACGCCATGATCGTGGCAAACAGGAAATTAGTCAGGGCGAACCAGTAATGATGCACCATCAGGTTCGTGGTGAACGAAACCAGGTTGAAGGCGCAGAAGAAAAAGGTCGTCGGCGGCAAGAGGCGCCAGAACTCCTCGACAAGGAAGGGACCAACGCTCGAAAGCTTCACATCCGCCCCCCGTCGACCGCGAAATTCTGCGCCGAGATCAGACGGGCGTCGTCGGAGGCGAGGAACAGCGCCATGCGCGCGATGTCGGCGGGATAGACCTTCTCCTTCAGGACTTGCGCCTTCAGGAGATCGGCTTCGGCTTCGGGTGTCAGCCACAGGTCGATCTGGCGCTGGGTCATGATCCAGCCCGGCGTGATCGAGTTGAGGCGGATCTTGTCGGTGCCGAAATCGCGCGCAAGGCCACGCGTCATGCCGATCACTGCCGACTTGGCGGCCTGGTAGACCGACAGGCGGGGCGACATCGTGTGGTAGCTGATCGAGCTGAAGTTCACGATCGAGCCGCCGCCCGCCTTCTTCATGCCGGGCACGACCGCCTGGATGGCGAAGTAGACGTGGCGCAGGTTGACCGCCATGCGCTCGTCGAAGAATTCCGGCGTCACGTCGGCGAGGTCGTGCCGGTCGTCGCGCGCGGCGTTGTTGATCAGGACGGTGATGTCGCCGTGCTGGCGCGCGACCTCGGCGATCGCGGCCTGGTAGGCCTTCACGTCGCGGATGTCGCATTTCAGGAACAGCGCGCCAGTCTTCTTCGCCACTTCCGCCGACGCCTTCTCGTCGATGTCGACGAAGCCCACCTTCGAGCCTTGCGCGGCGAAGTGCTCGACGATCGAGGCGCCGATGCCCGAGCCACCGCCCGAGACGAACACCGAGCGATCCTTGAGGCTGGGGTAGTTGGCAAAAGACGGCATGGCGTTTCCTTTAGCTTTCTTTCGAGACCTTAAAGGTGATGTCGCCGGAGAGGGTTGCTCCGGCATCGAGATGCGTGCGACCCACCTGGCCGTTGGCGTGGCTGACCGGCTCGACGCAGAAATACGGCCGCTGCGACGGCACGTAGATCACTGCATGACCGAACGTCGCCGACGCTTCGAGATCGACGCGGAGCTTGCGACTCGGCCAGCGGATCGTGGCGTGCCGCTGCCAGCCGTCGAAACCGTTGTCGAGGTGGGTCTCGTTCACGTTGCGCGATCGGCTGAAATCCGCCTCGGGCGGCGTGGCGATGCGCTCGACCGGTAGCACCTCGGCATCGCCCTTCCACATCCATTGCGTGTCGGTCTGCAGCTCGCTGTCGGCCTCGCGCACGAAATAAGGATGGAGGCCAATGCCGGCTGGCACAGCCCGATCCTCGAGGTTCTCGAGGGACATGGTCACGACCAGCCGATCCGCCTCGAGGCGATAGCTCTGCCGTGCCACATAGCGAAAGGGCCAGCCGCCCGCGGCGCCATCGCGCTCGTGGCGGTAGGCGATCTCGGCTGAATGTGCATCAGCTCGCACGACGTCCCAGGGATGCCACCAGCCGTCGCCATGCATCGGATGGTTCACGGTGGCCCAGTTGCGCTTCAACTGGAAGGTCTCGCCCTCGAAGACGAGATGACCGTCTTTGATGCGGTTGGAATAGGGCACCAGCGGATAGGCGGCGGAGTTGTTGCCCCTTCCCGACGCCTGGTCGGTCACGGACATGGGACGCAGCAGGTCGATGCCGTCGATGGCCAAGCGTGCGATCGCGCCGCCGGCCGACGGCGCCACGTCGACAGCAAGTGGTCCTGTCCTCAGGGATAAAAGAGTCATAGGCTGCTCTACCATACCGGCGCGATTATTGCAGAGCCGGCGTCCGAGGGGGACCACATGACCAACGATCTTTCCGCCAAGTGGGAATTGAGCCGGCGTAGTGTCTTGGGTGGATTGGGCGCAATCGGCGCCAGCCTGATGGCGAGCGGCGCCTTCGCGCAGCCGGCGGGTCCCTGGGCGACGCCGCCCAAGACCAAGGTCGATCGCCTCAACTTCGTGGTCTGGACCTACGGCGACATCTACACGCAGATCGCCAAGCGCTTCGAGGCCGACTGGGGCGTGCCGGTCGATTCGACGATCTCGTCGTTCAACGATCATCCGACCAAGCTCACGACCATGTTCGCGGCGGGCGAGAAGATCGACGTCTCGCAGTCCTCGCCCTTCTCCTTCCCCAACTTCGTGAGCCAGGGCCTGGTCGAGCCGCTCGACGACATGCCGGGCGCCGCAGACTACGCCAAGGACTTCACCACCTTCACCAAGCAGGTGGCGACGGTGAACGGCAAGCTGATGGGCCTGCCCTACTTCGCCGCCGTCTGGGTATGGAATTACAATGCCGAGATGCTCGAGAAGCTCAAGATCGACAAGCCCTTCACGAGCTACGACGAGTTCACCGAGCACTGCGTGAAAGCCAAGAAGGACGGCGCGGCGCGCTATCCCGTGCTGTGGGTCGCAGGCGTCGGCCTCGAGCAGCTGCCGGGCACCTGGTACCAGATGACCTGGAACAAGGGCGGCACCTTCTTCGACAAGCAGGGCAACCACATGCTGGGCGCCGGCTCGATCGCGCGCGAGACGTTGAAGTGGTGGGCCAACACCTTCGAGAAGGGCCTCGACATCTCCGACCCCGAATCGCTCAAGGTCCAGTTCACGACCTCGGCCAAGGCCTTCGGTGCCGGCAAGAACCTCTATCGCGGCCCGAACCATCACTATGGCCTCAACGTCTGCAACGATCCCGCGCAGTCGCCGATGGCCGGCAAGATCAAGGTCATGGATTCGCCCGGCGACGGCAAGACCATCGCCGACGCGCACGTCTATTTCATCACCACGGCCAACCGGAACAAGGAATGGGCGTGGAAGCTGCTGCAGTATCTCGGCGGCAAGACCAAGGACGGCAACTACACGCAGGCCACCAGCCTCGCCAAGGATGCGATGCTAGGCTCGGGCTACACCTCGGTGATGAACAGCGACGCGGTCAAGACCGGCTGGGCGCCGTGGGGCGACGTGCCGACCCTGCTCAAGATCTGGGACAAGTCGACCTACATCGGCGAGGTCTGCTCGTCGGTCTACCAGCCGTGGCACTTCCCCTGGACCGACCAGATGAACATCGAAGTGCAGAAGTGCCTGACCGGCCAGATCACGGCCGACGCCTGCTGCGATAACCTGATCAAGGGCATCGCCGACGCCAAGCGCAAGGTCTGACGCCCTGACCTCACGCCGCTCCCGACCGTGGTGGCGACGCGAACTGTCGGCGGGACAGTTCGCGTTCGTCATGAACGTGCCGACACTTCTCCTGCTGGGAGCGGTGCTGGCCTATCCGGTGATCTATGCCGGCTATCTGTCGTTCCATCGGGTGGGCCTCGCGCAATTGCGCCGGGGCGAGTTCGCCTTCAGCGGCTGGGACAACTACAGCCGTGTCCTCGAGGATCCCCTGTTCTGGACGGCGCTCAAGAACACGCTGATCTTCACCGCCGTCACCGTGACCAGCGAGATCGTGCTCGCGGTGGCGATTGCGCTGCTGATCAACCAGACCAGTGTCTGGACCTCGCGCGTCACACGCTTTTTGATCCTGCTGCCCTACGCCGTGCCGCCGATCGCCAACGGGCTGATCTGGGCCTTCATGTACAGTTTCCAGTTCGGCTTCCTGAACCGGCTGCTGTTCGCGACCGGTCTCGTGCACGATCCGGTGAACTGGTCGGGCAATCCCGACACCGCCCTCTATGCCGTGGCCGTGCCCTATGTCTGGCGCACGCTCCCCTTCGCCATCATCCTGGTGCATGCGGCCCTGCAGGGCATCCCGCGCGAGCTCTACGAGCAGGCCGCGATCGACGGCGCCAATGCCTGGCACCGCTTCCGGCGGATCACGATGCCGATGCTGCGCCAGATCATCGCCATCATCCTGATCCTGCGCACCGCGTTCGCTTTCGCCGTGTTCGAGGAGATCCTCGCCATCACCCAGGGCGGCCCGGGCGACGCCACCTGGGTTGCGGCCTGGTACAGCTACAAGATCACCTTCGCCCCGCCCAACAACTTCGGCATGGGCTCGGCCTCGGCCTACATCCTGGCGCTGATGATCGGCGCCATCGCGCTGGTCTACATGCGCTTCATCTACCGGCGCGTGACGCTCTGATGTTCAAGCCCTCGCCCACCACCCGGCTGATCCTGCACCTCGCCAACCTGATGGTGATCGTGTTCATCCTGCTGCCGCTGGTCGCGGTGTTCATCGGCGCCATCCAGTCCGAGAAATCGCTGCAGGCCGACACGCGCCGCGTCCTGCCGGCCGAAGTCACCGCCGACAACTTCGTGGTCATCCTCACCAAGGGCGAGCAGAAGGGCCGCATCTTCGACCAGGCGACTTATCTTCCCGAAAACATCAAGAGTTTCTATGCCGCCTTCGCCAACTCCGCGATCGTGTCGGTGTCGGTGACGTTGCTGACGCTGCTGTTCGGCTCGCTCTCGGCCTACACGATCGCCCGCCAGCGCTTCCGATGGACGCTGTTCCTGATGCAGGCCAACATCGTCGCGCGCTTCGTGCCGGTGATCGTGCTGATGATCCCGCTCTACGTCGTGATGCGCTCGTTCGGTGCACTCAACTCTTTGTCGGGCGTGATCGTGGCAGAGACCGGCTTCCTCCTACCTTACGCCATCCTGATCCTGGCGCCGTATTTCGATACGATCCCTGCCGAACTCGAGGAAGCCGCCCGCATCGACGGTTGCTCGCGGTTGCGCGCCTTCATCTACATCGTGATTCCGCTGGCCACACCCGCGCTGGCCGCCTGCGGCGTGATCATCTTCATCATCTCCTGGCACGAGTTGCTAATCCCGCTGATCCTGAACGCGCGGCCCGACTTCATGACGCTCCCCGTGGTGATCGCGAGCCTGGTGGGCGACGTGCACGTGTTCTTCAACCTGATGATGGCGATCTGCCTGCTGGCGCTCGCTCCTACCGTCGTGCTGGTAGCGCTACTGCAAAAATACATCGTCGAGGGGCTCGCGGCGGGCGCGGTAAAGGGCTGACGACACCAGCCGCCCTGCCTATGATCCGGCGTTCTCAATCAGACCAAGGAAACGCCCAAAATGTCGTCGAACATGCTGAAAAAGCGCCTTCAGGCCGGCAAGGCCTGCGTCAATGCCTGGCTCGCCATCCCGAGCGGCTTCTCGGCCGAGGTCATGGCGGGCTGCGGCTGGGACGCCGTCACCGTCGACATTCAGCACGGCGTGCAGGACTACCAATCGATGGTCCAGTGCTTCCAGGCGATGGACAAGTATCCGATCACGCCGCTGGTGCGCGTGCCGTGGAACGAGCCTGGCATCATCGGCAAGGTGCTGGACGGCGGCGCCTGGGGCGTGATCTGCCCGATGGTGAACAACGCTGCCGAAGCCAAGGCGCTGGTCTCCTATTCGCTCTATCCGCCGAAGGGCAAGCGCTCGAACGGCCCGATCCGCGCCGGCGCCTACGGCGAGGCCACGCCCTATCAGGCGACGGCCAACGACGAAGTGCTGATCATCCCGATGATCGAGACGCAGGAAGCGATCGATAACATCGACGCCATCCTCGACGTGCCGGGCGTGAGCGGCATCTATGTCGGCCCGTCCGACCTCGGCCTGTCGCTAGGCTTGAAGCCGATGCTCGACCGCGAGGAGCCGCAGGTCCTGAAGATCTACGAGAAGCTCACCTCGGCCTGCAAGAAGCGCGGCCTGTTCGCCGGCATCCACAACGGCACGCCAACCTACGCCGCACGCGCCTTCGGTATGGGCTTCCAGCTCTGCACAATCGCCAACGACTCGGGCCTGCTGGCGATGGCCGCCAAGAACGCCGTCAACGGCTTCCGCAAGGAAGTCGGGCCCAGCGCAGAAAAGTAACACCAACGGGTAACAGGGCTGAAAAGCCACTGGCACGCGGTTTGCTCCTCCGCTGGAAAATCAACCGGCGGAGGAAGCGATGAGCGGACTGGGCGGCCTGAACAAAGCGCCTGACGGCGTCGTCATCGGCTTGGTGCAGATCCAGAACCCGACCGTCGTCACGCCCGCCGATCTCGCGCACCAGACCAGCCGCATCTGCGAACTTGTCGGCAAGGCCCGGCGCAACATGGCGACCATGGATCTGGTCGTCTTCCCGGAATATTCGCTGCACGGCCTGTCGATGGACACCAATTCGGCGATCATGTGCCGGGTCGACGGACCGGAGGTCGAGCACTTCCGCGGCGCCTGCATATCGAATGACATCTGGGGCTGCTTCTCCATCATGGAGTTCAATCCCCACGGCAATCCGTTCAACACCGGCCTGATCATCGACAACAAGGGCGAAATCAAACTCTATTACCGCAAGATGCACCCCTGGGTGCCGGTCGAGCCGTGGGAACCGGGCGATCTCGGCATTCCGGTGTGCGACGGACCGAACGGGTCGAAGCTCGCGCTGATCATCTGCCACGACGGCATGTTCCCCGAGATGGCGCGCGAGAGCGCCTATCGTGGCGCCAACATCATGATCCGCACGGCGGGCTATACCGCGCCGATCCGCCAGAGCTGGCACTTCACCAACCAGTCGAACGCCTTCTGCAACCTGATGTACACGGCGTCGGTGTGCCTGGCCGGCAGCGACGGCTCGTTCAATTCGATGGGCGAAGGCATGATCGTGAACTACGACGGCACGCCGCTGGTGAGCGGCAACGGCATCCCCGACGAAATCATCACCGGCGAGATGCGGCCGAAATTGTGCGATGAGGCGCGCCTGCACTGGGGTGTCGAGAACAACATCTACCAGTTCGGCCATCGCGGCTATGTCGCGGTGAAGGGCGGCGCGCGCGACTGCCCCTACACCTACATGACCGATCTGGTGGCTGGGCAATATGAGTTGCCGTGGGAGCGCCAAGTCAAGGTGACCGACGGCACGAGCTGCGGCTTCAAGGCGCCGACGCGGACCTTCAAGCCGGTGCCGTCGACCCTGGTGCCGAAGAAGCTGGCCGCGGAGTAGTCACTCCTTGTGCGCGGTGTGCCATCTCAGCATGCGGCGCTCGACCAGCGAGATCACGCCGAAAAACGCCGCCGAGAAGATCGAGCCGACGACGATCGTGGCGTAGAGCAGCGGTGAATCGAAGTTGAAGGTCGCCTGTAGGATCAGCGCGCCGATGCCCTGGGTCGAGCCGATCCACTCGCCGACGATAGCGCCAATCACCGCCGTCGAGGCCGCGATCTTGAGCGCCGAGAAGAGATACGGCAGCGCGTTGGGCACGCGGATCCGGAGGAAGACCTCGCCGGGCGACGCCGACAGGACATGCATCAGCTCGATCTGCTCGGGCCGCACGTCGCGCAGGCCGCGCGTCATGTTCACCAGGGTCGGGAAGAAGCAGATGATGGCTGCGACCGCGATCTTCGGCTCCATGCCGTTGCCCAGTAGCAACACCAGGATCGGCGCCTTGGCGACGACCGGGATCGAGTTGATCATGACGGCGACGGGAAACATCGCCTCCTCCACGGTCTTGCGCCAGACGAAGACCGTGGCGACGACGATGGCGGCGAGATTGCCCAACGCGAAACCCAGCACCGACTCGATGGCGGTCGGCAGCAGGTTCGTCATCAGGATGCCGAAGCGCTCGTACAGCACCGCGGCCACTGCCTGCGGCGAGGGCGCGATGAAGGGCTTGATGTCGAACAGCTTGATCGATTCCGACCAGGCGAACAGGAGCACGAGGACGGCGACAACCGGCAGGAGGATCCGGCGCCCAGCGAGATAACGCCGGCGAGCGCGATAGCGCGCCGCGGCTTCGGTATCAGCGACGAAGGCCCCCGGAACCTGAGCGGCCATCAGCAGGTCTCCAGCACGCGCCGCAGGTGGCCGGCGAGCGTGGTGAATTCAGGCGTCTCGCGCTGACTGAGATGACGCGGCATGGGCAGGGTCACGGGCACCAACTCGCGCACCCGGCCCGGCCGCGCCGCCAACAGCAGGACCTGCTGGCCAAGGAAGGCAGCCTCGTAGATCGAGTGGGTCACGAACACGATTGTCGTGCCGGTCGTCTCCCAGAGCTGCAGCAACTCCTCGTTCAGCCGGTCGCGCGTGATCTCGTCGAGCGCGCCGAACGGCTCGTCCATCAACAGGAGCCGCGGCCCCGAGACCAGTGCCCGCGCGATCGCCACCCGCTGGCGCATGCCGCCCGACAGTTCATGCGGAAAGGCGTTTTCCCAGCCGGCGAGACCGACCAGTTCCAGCAACTCCTTCGGGGCGCGCGCCCCAGGCAGGGCTTTGCCGCCGCCTACTTCGAGCGGCAGGGTGACGTTGTCGAGCACCGTGCGCCACGGCAGCAGCGCCGGATCCTGGAAGACGAAACCGATCTCGCGCTTGAGCCGCGCCGCCGCCGGTGTGCCGCCCAGCACGGTGATGCGGCCGCCGGTGGGCGCGATCAGGTCGGCCATGACGCGCAGCAGGGTCGATTTCCCGCAACCCGACGGCCCCAGCAAGGTGAGGAAACTGCCGCGCGGAATCGTGAGGTCGATATTCTCGAGCGCCGTGACCGTGCCGCGCTCCGTGGTGAAGCGGACGCCTACTCCTTCACAAAAGACGGCTGCTTCAGGCAATGGCTGCTTCACTCACCGGGTCGCCGGCAATACGCGTGTGCCACATCACGCGCGGCTGGGTCATATCGAACGGCGTCGCCTGGTGCAGCAGGCAGCGATTGTCCCAGATCACCGCGTCGCCCGGCCGCCAGTCGTGATGATAGACGCGCGGCGCCTGGCAGGCGAAGTCGATCAACTCCTGCAGCAGGTCGCCCGACTCCGCCGCCGTCAGCCCCGGGACGTCGTGCGCATGGCGGCCGATCAGCAGCGACTTGCGACCGGTATCGGGATGCACCTTGACCAGCGGCCGCAGCACATCCTCGTCCCCCGCGAAGCCCAGCTTGCGGTAATCCTCGGTGTCCTTCTTCGGCTGGTGGCCGATCTTCGCCTGGCTGTAGTGCAGCGAGTGATAGGCCTTGAGCGATGCGATCCTGGTCTGCGTCGCCGCGTCGAGCGCATCGTAGGCCGCGCGCATGTCGGCCCAGCCGGTATGGCCGCCGATCGTCGGCACGACCTCGGCGCTGAACACCGCGCCCTTGGCCTGGATCGGCTTGAAGGTGCTGTCGGCGTGCCAGCCCTCGTTGCCCTTCAGGATCTTGACCACGTCGTCGCCGGCATCGGCCTCCAGGCGCAGCGTGCCGTCCTCGCGCACATTGCTAACCGGCCCCATCTCGAATTCGAGCGCGCCGAAGCGCTTGGCGAAGGCGATCTGCTCGTCCTTCTTCAGATACTGGCCGGGAAAGATCAGCAACGCGTACTCGAGCCAGGTGTCGTGCAGGGCCTTCCACGTGGCGTCGTCGATCCCGGCGAGCTTGAGGCCAGTGACGACAGCACCGAAGGAAGCGTCGACCGGTTGAACGTCGAAAGCCTGTACCATTGGAGCCTCGATTTGGTCCGTGTCTTGCTGCACTCTATCGTGGTCGTCGCGGGCCACACAATCGGGGAGGACGGGAAATGCGCCGCCGCACGTTGCTCACAGGGGCTGCTGCCACCGCGGCCGCCGCCGCAAATCTCCTGCCGGCGGGCGGCTTCGCCCAGGCCAAGACCCAGACCGTGAACCTCCAGCTCGGCTGGCTCGCCTCCAACAACAATATCGGCGAGGTGATGGCCAAGCACATGGGCTACTACGAGGAGGAGAAGCTCAACGTCGTGATCCAGCCGGGCGGGCCCAGCATCGACGGCGTGGCGATCGTGGCCTCCGGCCGCTGCGAGGTCGGCCAGATCTCGTCCAGCCCCTCGCTGATGTTGGCGGCATCGCAGAAGATCCCCGTGAAGTGCTTCGCCACCGAACTGCAGCAGCATCCCTACGCCTTCTTCTCGCTGGCCAAGAAGCCGATCCGCTCGGCCAAAGACATGATCGGCAAGAAGATCGGCATCCAGGCGACCGGCAAGATCCTGCTCTCGGCACTGCTCAAGAAGAACGGCATCGCCGAGAAGGATGTCGAGGTCCTGATCATCGGCTCGGAGATGACGCCGCTGCTGACCGGCCAAGCCGATGCGGTGGCCGGTTGGGTCACGAATACGTCGGCGCTAAAGCCGCTCGGCGCCGACCGCGTCGACCTCCGCCTGTGGGATGCCGGCGTGCAGCTCTATGCGCTGCCGCTCTATGCGACCAAGGACACGATCGAGAAAAAGCCGGCGATGCTGGCCGGCTTCCTGCGGGCCACCGCGCGGGGCTGGGCCGCGGCGCGCGCCGAGCCGGAGAAATCCGTCGATTTCCTGATCAAGGAGTATCCGAACTTCAAGCGCGACGACGAGATCGAGGGCGTGAAGGCCCTGCTGCCGTTCGGCTTCAACGCCAGCACCAAGGCCAACGGCTGGGGCGCCTTCGATACCACCGTGTGGGCCGACCAGATCAAGCTCTACGACGACCTGAAGCAGTTTACGGCGGGCGCGCCCAGGCTCGACGACGTGATCGCGACGTCGATCCTCGACGCGACCAAAGACGTCCGCTCGAAGATCGGCTGATGATCCTCCGCAACGCCACCCTGCCGGACGGCGCCCGGCACGACATCGAGATCGCCGACGGCCGCATCGCCGCCTTCCTGCCGCCCTCGCCCGGCGAAGCGACAGGTCTGGTCCTGCCTCCGCTGATCGACGGTCACATCCATCTTGATAAGACGCTGTTGGGCCTGCCGTGGGTGCCCAACCAGGCCGAGGGCAACAAGGTCGCCGACCGTATCGAGGCCGAGCGCCAGGTCCGCGCCGAGCGGACCGTGTCGGAAGTGGAGACGGGGTCCAACCTGGTGCGGCAGATCGTGGCCAGCGGCACCCTGCACATGCGCTGCCATGTCGACATCGACAATCAGCTCCGCCTGCGCAACCTGCAGGCCATCCTCGAGGTGCGCGAGCGCTTCCGCGATCTCGTCACCATCGAGATCGTGGCCTTCCCGCAAAGCGGCATCGCCCGTTCGCCCGGCACGGCCAAGCTGCTCGAGGAAGCGATCGCCCAAGGCGCCGACCTGGTGGGCGGTCTCGATCCCGTCGGCATCGACGGTGACCTGGACGGCCACCTTGGCACGATCTTCGGCATCGCCAGCCGCCGCGGCGTCGGCCTCGACATCCACCTGCATGACGGCGGCGAAGGCGGCCTCGCGCAAGTCGTGGCTATCGCCCAGCGTACCAAGGCGCTTGGCCTCAAGGGCCGCGTCGCCATCAGCCACGCTTTCGCGCTGGGCTCGGTCTCGCCCGAGCTCACCAAGAGCACGGCCGACCTGCTGGCCAACGCAGGCGTCGCGATCATGAGCCACGGCCCCGGTGCCGGTACCATGCCGCCTGTGAAACTCCTGAAGGAGCACGGCGTCGAGGTGTTCAGTGGCTCCGACAATATCCGCGATGCCTGGTCGCCCTTCGGCAACGGCGACATGCTGGAGCGCGCCATGATGGTGGGCTACCGCGCCAACTTCCGGCACGACCACGAGCTTGAGCTAGCGTTCGAGATGGTGACCGCCGCCCCGGCGCGCGTGCTCAAGCTGAAGGATTATGGCCTCAAGGTCGGCGGGCCCGCCGATCTCGTCGTGGTCGAGGCCAGCAACGTGCCTGAGGCGGTGGCCACGCGCCCGCGTCGCAAGCTGGTGATGAAGACCGGCAAGATCGTCGCGCGCGACGGCGTGCTCGTATGATCAGGCTGCCTTGGCCGCTGTCACCGGTCCCCATGATTTCAGCACCGGCAGCACTTCCTTCGCGAAGAGCTTCAGGCCGCGCTCGGAGACTTCGTAGGGCGTGCCGCCGAAGCGGAAAGCAACATTCATCTCGAAGTCGCCCAGCAGCTTCCGCCGCGCCTCGAGGTTGCGCAGGATCTTGTCCGGCGTGCCCCAGGAGGCGGCCTGCATGAAGCCGGTGATCGCGCCCTCGATGCCGCCGCCCTTGCGCGCGAGATCGGCCTTCTGCTGATAGGAGTCGTAGCCCTTCACCGACTTGAAGTGCTCGCCCAGGAATTCGTAGTGGTAGAAATTGCTCTCCACGAACTTGCCTTGGTAACGGCGCGCCTCGTCCTCGATGGTGGCAGCGTCGGGCCCGCAAACGCAGAACTCGGTCAGCATCACCGTCGGCGCCGCCGTGCCGTGGTACTGGCGATGCAAGGCACGGCCGCGCTCGATCATCGGCGCGCGCATCTCCCACGGCCGGTCGGCGAACATCACCATGTGGGCGCCGAGCTTCGCCGCCGAGTCGATCGAATCCTCGCTCGAGGCCACGGCGTAGATGCGGCCGTCGAAGGAATGCTGCGGCCGTGGCCGGATCTCGATGCGCGGCTGCTTGTAAAAGGTGCCGTCGCCTTCCATGAAGCCGGTCTTCAGTGCATTGACGATCATGGGGGCGGCTTCGTCGAAGCGGCCGCGCGATTCGTCCATGCTGAGGCGGAAGGCATTGAACTCGCGCCGCGCCAGGCCGCGCCCCATGCCGAGCCGCAGCCGCCCCTTGCTCAGCATGTCGAGCACAGCGGCGTTCTCGGCGACGCGCAACGGGTCGTGCCAGGGGATGATCACAGCTGCCGTGCCGACATCGATGTTCGGGCAGAGCGCGGTGAGATGGGTCATCAGCGCCAGATTGTCGGGCACGAAGGAGTAGTCGTTGAAGTGATGCTCCGCCGACCACAGGCAATCGAACCCTGAGTCGGCCGCGATCCGGGCCAGCCGGATCTCCTCGTCCCACACGCGCTGATCGGAGCAGTTCTCCCAACCGTAGCTGGCGAACACCATCATCATGCCGACATCCATCGCGCATCCTCCGTTCTTATATTTGACGGAAATGCTTTCACGGCCCGCCCGCGCCCGCAAGCGGGCCTCGCTTCCGCTGCGCAGATGGCGTATGGGGTCGCCCGAATTCGGGAAATCGACCAATGGCGTCGCGTCAGGCCGTGCTCGGCATGGAGCAAGCCTCCTTCTTCTACGGCTCCAGCCGTGTCTTCGAGAACGTGTCGTTCCTGCTGGATGACGCGCGCACGGCGCTGGTCGGCGAGAACGGCGCGGGCAAGTCGACCCTGCTGAAGTGCCTGGGTGGCGCGCTCGAACTGAACGGCGGCCAGGTGATCCGCTCGCGCGGCCTGCGGGTCGGCACCCTGCCGCAGGACACGCCCGAAGAACTCGCCAACCGGCCGGTTCGCGACGTGCTAGGCGATGCGCTGGCCCGCGGCGGCCTCGGCGACGATCTCTGGCGCATCGATGTGCTGATCGACGAGATCGGCGTCGCCCAGGACATCCTCGACAAGCCGTTCGGCGCGCTTTCAGGCGGCTGGCAGCGGCTGATGCTGATCGCGGGCGCGGCACGACTCGAAGAGCCGGACATGCTGATCCTCGACGAGCCGACCAACCATCTCGACCTCGGCAACATCAACACGCTCGAGCGCTGGCTGACGACCGACTTCACCGTGCCCATGCTGATCGTGAGCCACGACCGCGAGTTCCTCGACCGGGTGACCGAGCGCACGCTCTTCCTGCGCTCCGACGGCGTGCACGCCTTCAAGACGCGCTTCACCGCCGCGCGCGAAGAGCTGCTGCGCCGCGACGCGACGGCTGCAGCGCGAGCCCGGCTCGAGGACAAGGAGATCAAGCGGTTGGAGGCGGCGGCGGCACGCTACAAGGTCTGGGCCGTCAAGAACCCCGACCTCAACAAGCGCAAGAATGCCGTCGAGAGCCGCATCGCGCGAATCGAGAAGGAGCGCACCCAGACCTATGTCGCGCGCGAGCGGCGGCTGGAGCTGGCCGAGGGTGACATCGACGCGCGCGTGGCGTTGCGGCTGGCCGGCCTCGACGTGAAGACACCCGACGGCCGCAAGCTGATCGGCATCGACAGGCTGGTGATCGCCGCAGGCGACCGGGTCGCGATCCTGGGCGCCAACGGCGCCGGCAAGTCGACGCTGCTGTCGGCGCTCGCGGCGGCCTATGATCCCGCACGCGAGCACTACGACAGCGTCTCGCCCGTGCGCTTCAATCCGGCCTGCCGATTGGTCTACTTCGACCAGACCATGCGCGACCTGCCGACCAAGATGTCGATCGTGGACTATGTCGTAGCGGCCGACGGCATTACTGAGAAAGATGCCGTGCGCCAGCTTGCGGGCGCAGGCTTTGCCTTCGCGCGCATTGCCGAGCCGATCTCCGTGTTGAGCCACGGCGAACGGGCGCGGCTGGTGTTCCTGAAGATGAAGCTGCTGCGGCCCAACATGTACCTGCTCGACGAGCCGACCAACCATCTCGACATCGAGGGCCAGGAAGACCTGGAGGAGCAACTCGAGAAGAGCGACGTGTCGTGCTTGTTCGTGAGCCACGACCGCTTCTTCACGCGCACCGTGGCGACGCGCTTCGTCGAGATCCGCAAGGGCCGGCTGGTCGAGATCGGCGATCCGGACGCCTTCTTCGTCGCCCAGACCTAAGGCAGGTCGCGCGACAGGCCCAGCAGCGGACGGGTGCGCGGCGCCTGCGCGACATCGGGCGGCGACGCACCGGGCGGATTGACGTCGTTGCCGACGGGCGCCGCCGTGGCACCCGCGCCGACGTTTGAGCCGACATTGCTGCCACTGCTCGCGGGGCTGCCGCCGGGGACGCCCGGTCGCGGATCGTTGGTTGAGAAACCCGGCACAGGGACCGTCGCCTGCGTCGGCGGCGGGGGTGACGCCGATTGCGCCCAGGCGGCGCTGGCTGAACTCAAAAGCGCTCCGGCTACGAGGAGCGCAGGAACGGACCGATGCATGCATTGCCTCCAAGGGCTTTCCATAAGAAAGCGCCGCCGGAGGTTAAAAGTTCCCGACGATCGCGGCTCTCAGGCCACGATCTCGCCGCGGAACGCCCAACGGGTCATGCGTTTCTCCACCAAGGCGCAGACCGCGTACATCAGCACGCCCATGATGGCGATCGCGAACAGGCCAGCGAACGTAGTGGGCGCATCGTTGCGTGCACCGGCCGACAACATCAGGAAGCCGATGCCTCGGTTGCCGCCCACGGTCTCGGAGATCACCGAGCCGATGAACGCCAAGGTGATCGCCACCTTGAGGCTGGCGAACAGGTAGGGCATGGCGCGCGGGATGCCGACCTTGACCAGGATCTCGGTCCGCGAGGCGCCGAGCGAGCGCAGCACGTCGCGCATCTCGGGCTCGATGGTGGCGAGGCCGGTAGCCACATTAACGACGATAGGGAAGAAGCTGATCACGAAGGCCGTCACGATGGCGGGCGTCGCGCCCACGCCGACCCAGATCATCAGGATCGGCACCAGTGCCACCTTCGGCACGGCGTTGAAGGCGATCAGCAGCGGATAGAGACCGGAATAGACAAACGGCGAGGCGCCGACTGCCAACCCCAGCAGCAGGCCGCCGGCGATCGCCAGGAAGAAGCCGATCAGCGTCGTCCACAACGTGTCCCAGCAGAAGGCCAGCAAGATGTCGAAGCGGGCCACGAAGACGGTGAAGATCCGGCTCGGGCGCGGCAGCAGGATCTCCGGCACGTTGAAGGCGACGCACGCGATCTCCCAGACCACCATCAGCACGGCGATCACCAGCCACGGCATCGCGATCCGCAGGGCTTCCCGCCGGTTCACGCGCCATGCTCCTGATGGATGCGATCGCGCAGCTCGTGGACAATGTCGACGAAATGCGGCTCGAAGGTCGTGGCGAGCGTGCGCGGCCGCGGGATGTCGATGTGCTTGGTCATGACGATGCGGCCGGGGCGGCGGCTCATCACATAGACTGTATCTGCAAGATAAACAGCTTCACGAAGATCGTGCGTCACCAGCACGCCGGTGAAACGCTTCTCCAGCCACAGCGCCTGCATCACGCCCCACAGCTCCTCGCGGGTGAAGGCGTCGAGCGCGCCGAACGGCTCGTCGAGCATCAGGAGTTCGGGCTGGTGGATCAGGGCGCGGCAGAGGTTGGAGCGCTGCTGCATGCCGCCGGAGAGCTGCCACGGGTATTTCAGCGCGAAGTCGGCCAGTCCCACCGTGCGCAAAAGCGCCATCGCCTGCTCGACATACTCGGCGCGATGCTTGCGGAAGCGGCGCTTGTGCGGCTCGACCACTTCCATCGGCAGCAGCACGTTGTCGAGCGTGGTGCGCCACGGCATCAGGGTCGGGTTCTGGAACGCCATGCCGACGCCTTTGATCGGCGCCGTCACCTTCGCCCCCGCGACTCGGACTTCGCCGCTCGACGCCGGCATGAGCCCGGTCACCAGCTTCATGATCGTCGACTTGCCGCAGCCCGACGGCCCGACAACGGCGATGAACTCGCCCTTCTCGATGCCGAACGTGGCATCGGCCAGCGCGAGAGTCGTGTCCTTGCCGAGCCGATAGGTGAGGCTTGCGCCGTTGAGCTCGACGAAGGCCACTACTTGGCGACCATCCGATCCGCCCTGGGCGGCAGGTATTTGTTGGTGAATATCTTGTCCGGCGCCGGCGCGGGACTGAGGCCAAACGCCTCCGACACCAGCGCGACCGAACGCGCGAAGCGCGCCGGATCGACGTCGCCCATGCCGTTGGCCTTCACGTAGGGCGTGAAGATGTTGGTCTGGAGCGAGATCTGCAGGCGCTCGGTCTCGAGCGCGTCGTCGATCAGCGGATCCTTTTTCTTGGCTGCGGCGATGCCCACCTTGTTGTCGGCGATCACATCCTTCCAGCCCTTGACGGTGGCCGCGATGAAGCCCTTCACCGCCTTCTCGTTCTTGGCCATCTCGGGCGAGATCACGATGCCGTTGCCGTAGACGTCGAGACCGAAGTCGACGTAGCGCATGGCCACGATGTCGTCGAACTTAACGCCGCGCGCCTTGAGGTCGAGCATCGACGAGAAGTAGTGGCCGGAGATGAAGTCGACCGTGCCCTGCACCAGGCTCTGCTCGCGCAGCTGCGGCGTCAGGTTCACGTGATCCCATTTGGTGATGCCGTTCTTCTTGGCGAAGGCCGGGAACAGACGAAACGAAGCGTCGAATACCGGCGCACCCAGCTTCTTGCCTTCGAGGTCCTTCGGCACCTTGATGCCGCTCTTGCGCAGCGCGTAGACGCCGAACGGCGCGAAGTCGTAAGCCATGAACACGCAGAGCACTTCCTTGCCCGGGTTCTTGGCGTTGTACTCGATGGTCGAGTTTACGTCGGCAAAGCCGATCTGGTAGGCGCCGGTGGCGACCCGCTGCACGGCACCGGCCGAGCCCTGGCCCGGGTCCATCGTCACGTCGAGCCCTTCGGCCTTGTAATAACCCTTCTCGAGCGCGACCTGGAACGGCGAGGTCGGGCCCTGGAAGACCCAGTCGAGGGTGAATTTGATCGGTGTCTGCGCCGATGCCGGCAGGCTCGCCAGCGCAAGCGCCGCGGCGGCCAGCGCAAAGATTTTGCGGTTCATCTACTTCCCCTCGCTCGAAGACCTGTCGGCGACTCTTAGGCGGACCGCATCGTTCCGCCAAGGGGATATCAGGCAGTTTCTATGCCACCCTGTTGCGTGGCCACCAGCTTGGCGAAGGCGCCGTCGCGCGCCATCAGCTCGGCATAGCCGCCGTGCTCGACCATCTGGCCGCGCTCCAGCACCACGACCTGGCTGGCGTCGCGAATGGTCGACAGGCGATGAGCAATCACGAAGGTCGTACGGCCCTGCATCAGCACCTTGAGCGCCTTCTGGATACGCGCCTCGGTAACCGCGTCGAGTGCGCTGGTCGCCTCGTCGAGGATCAGGATCGGCGGATTCTTGAGGAGCGCGCGGGCGATCGCCAGGCGCTGCCGCTCGCCCCCCGACAAGGTCGCGCCGCGCTCGCCGACCAGGGTCTCGTAGCCCTGCGGCTGACGCAGGATGAAGTCGTGCGCCTCGGCGAGCTTGGCGGCCTCCTCGATCTCGGCCTGGGTCGCCTCGGGCTTGCCGACGCGCAGGTTGTCGGCGATCGAGCGGTAGAACATCGTCGAATCCTGGAACACCACGCCGATGTTCCGGCGCAGCGACTCGAGCTTGATCGTGCGGTGATCGACGCCGTCGACCTTGATCACACCGGACTGCGCATCCCACATGCGGTGCAGCAGCGACAGCGCCGTGCTCTTGCCCGCGCCGGTCGCGCCCACGAAGGCGACCGTCGTGCCGGCAGGAACGTGCAGGCTGAAGTGCTGCAGCGCCGGACGCAGGCCGTCGTAGGAGAAGTTCAGGTCCTCGAAGTCGACCTCGCCCTTGGCGCGGCCGATGTCGATCCCGTCCGGCCGGTCGATGACGGTCGACTGATGGTCGATCACGCGAAAGAAATCGGCCAGCGACGGCATCTGGAAGAAGATGCGGCTGACGAAGCCCGAAGCCTGGTCCATGCGGCTGATCAGCATGGCCGCAAATCCCATGAAGCTTACGATCTGGCCGACCGTCGCCTCGCCCCGGGTGTAGAGCCAGGTGCCCAGCACGAAGATCATGATCACGGTGACGGTCGAGGCCGCACGCGTCATCACCGACAGCAGCGCCCACCAGTTCAGCACCGGATATTGCGCCGCCAAGGTGCGGCCGATGATGCGATGCATCTCGCTGGTCTCAACGGCCAGCCGCACGAAGCTCTGGATCAGATGGATATTGCCCAGCGCGTCGCTCGCCCGGCTGGCAAGTTGGCTGTGGTAGTCCTCGACGTCCTTCTGCAGCAGGTCGGTGCGGCTCACCACCCAGGCGTTGGCAATGGCGAAGAAGAAGATCAGCACGATCAGCAGACAGCCCAGCCGCCAGTTCATCAGCAGACTGAGCGGCAGCATGATGAACAGTGCCGCGAAGGTCGCGAGGTTCTCGCGGAAGAACGAGAGCCAGATGCCGAACAGGTTGTCGATGCCGGTCAGCATCACCTTCAGCAGGCGGCCGGAATGCTGGGAATTGTGAAAGGAGAACGGAAGATCGAGCACATGCTCGAAATAATGCGCCATCGCGCCCAGCCGCCGGCGGTGCGCGAGACGATCGGCCTGCAGCGAGACGACGATATTAGCCGCGATGCCGCTGAAGCCGACGGCGGCCCAGATCACCAGCAGCTTGCGCGCGTCGGCCCAGAGCTGGTCGGTGCTTTCGGTCTTGGCGTTCGACAGGAGGTCGACAACCCGGCCGAACAGGACCGGCTCGTAGAACTGCAGGGCCGCCACCGCGATGTTGGCGAAAGCCAGCATGATCGCCAGCTTCCGCTCACCGCGCAGCAGTCCCAGAACCCGGCCGTAGACGCGGATAAATTCCATCTTCGGCCGGGTGAACGCTATCAGGCCCGACCCGGTTCCCCGAGAAAGCGCTCGACGGTCTTCACGAAGAAGCTGATGCCGAACGGGATCGCCATGTCGTTGAAGTCGTAGCGCGAGTTGTGGAGGCTGACCGCGTCGGGACCGCCGCCGTTGCCCAGCTGCACCATGGCGCCCGGCACCTTCTCCAGCATGTAGGAGAAATCCTCGGCGCCCATGCCCGGTCGCGAATTGCCATTCACGTGGTCGTCGCCGCACACGTCGGCCGCCACGCCGATGGCAAACTTTGCCTGGTCGACGTCGTTGATCGTCGGCGGATAGCCCGGCTTGTGATCGACCTCGATCTTCACGCCGTACATTTTCGCGGCGCCCTCGCAGATCTCGGCAATGCGTCGCTTCACCAGCTCGCGGTTGGCTGGCGTCTGGGTACGCGTCGTGCCGCCGATATGCACCTCGCCCGGGATCACGTTGTAGGCCGAGCCCGCCTTGAAGAAGCCGACGGTCACCACGGCCGAATCGATCGGATCGATGTTGCGGCTGACGATGCTCTGCAGCGACAGGACCACGTTGGCACCCACCACCATCGGATCGACGGACATGTGCGGGTGCGCGGCATGACCGCCCTTGCCGGTGATGCGGATGTCCCAACGATCGGCCGCGGCCAGCAGCGGGCCGCCGCGCGTCACGATGTGGCCGAGCGGAATGCCCGGCTTGTTGTGGATCGCGAACACGGCATCGCACGGGAACTTCTCGAACAGCCCGTCCTCGATCATCGCCTTGGCGCCGCCGCCGCCCTCTTCGGCCGGCTGGAAGATGAAGTGCACGGCGCCCTCGAAGCTCTTGGTCTCGGCCAGCAGCTTGGCCGCGCCCAGCAGCATCGCGGTATGGCCGTCATGGCCGCAGGCATGCATGCGGCCCGGGTTGGTCGAGCGATGCTCGAACTCGTTGAACTCGTCCATCGGCAGGCAATCCATGTCGGCGCGCAGCCCGATCGAGCGCACCGCATTGCCTCTACGCAGGGTTCCGACCAGGCCGGTCTTGCCGAGACCGCGCGTCACTTCGATGCCCCACTCCTTGAGCTTCGTGGCCACGATGTCGGAGGTGCGGTTCTCCTCGTAGGCGAGCTCGGGATGGGCGTGGATGTCGCGGCGGATGGCGGTGATCTCGCCTTGGATCTCGAGCGAACGCGGCAGAACGGGCATGGGATACTCCGGTTGGAAACTTGGCCTATCGAATCTGGGGCCATCTTAGCCCAAACTGGCGGGATGTTGTCCCTTTCCGAGATCGAAAACGCCGCATCCATCGTCTACGCGGCCATGCCGCCGACAGCTCAATATGCATGGCCGCTGCTGGCCAAACGCACAGGCTGCGAGGTCTGGGTGAAGCACGAGAACCACACGCCGGTCGGCGCCTTCAAGGTGCGCGGCGGGCTGGTCTACATGGATCGGCTGAAGCGCCGGGAGCCCGCCCTGAAAGGCGTGGCGAGCGCCACTCGCGGCAACCACGGCCAGAGCATCGCGCTCGCGGCGGCCCGCAACGGCATCGCCGCCACCATCGTCGTACCGCAAGGCAACTCGGTCGAAAAGAACGCTGCGATGCGGGCGTTCGGTGCCGAACTGGTCGAAGCCGGGCACGATTTCGACGCCGCGAAAGACGCCGCCGTGCGGTTGGCGAACGAGCGCGGCCTCAGCATGGTGCCGTCTTTCCATCGCGACCTCGTGGCGGGCGTGGCGACCTACGCGCTCGAACTGTTCCGCGCCGCGCCGCCGCTCGACACGATCTATGTGCCGATCGGCCTGGGCTCGGGCCTGTGCGGCACCATCGCCGCACGCGATGCGCTCGGCCTCACCACGAAGGTGGTGGGCGTGGTCTCCACGGAAGCGCCCGCCTACGCGCTGTCCTTTGCCGCAAAGAAAGTCGTGCCGACCAACAGCGCTGACACAATGGCCGACGGCATGGCGGTGCGCGGGCCCGATGCCGAGGCGCTCGACGTGATCCTGAAAGGCTGCGACCGCATCGTTCAGGTGAGCGACGAAGAGATCATGGAAGCGATGCGCGCCTACTACAGCGACACGCACCAGATCACCGAGGGCGCCGGTGCGGCCTCACTCGCCGCGTTGATGCAGGAGCGCGACCAGATGAAGGGCAAGCGGGTCGGCCTGATCCTGAGCGGCGGCAATATCGACAAGCCAGTCTACTTGCGCGCTCTCGCCGGCGGCGGCTGAGGGGCCCAGGCGAGGTCGTTCTTTACCTCCTGCACGATGAAGGAGGAGCGCGAGCCGCGGACGCCAGGCATGCGCAGCAGCGCCTTCATCGCGAACTCGCTGAAGCTCGCCAGATTGGTGGCCTGCACATGCAGCAGGAAATCCATGTCGCCGGTCATCGCATAACAGGCCACGACCTCAGGCCGTGCGCGGATCGCCGCTTCGAAAGCCTCGACCGTCTTCTCGGAATGATCGTCGAGCGTGACCTGCACCATCGCCCGCAACTCGAAGCCCAGCGCCGTCGGCGTCACGAGCGCGGCGTAGCGTGCGATCACGCCCTCTTCCTCCAGCCGCTTCACCCGGCGCTGGCAGGGCGTGGGCGAGAGGCCGACCTTGTCCGCGAGGTCGACCATCGGCAGTCGGCCATCACCCTGCAGGGCCACCACAATGCGTCTGTCGATGTCATCCAGCTCGATCATGGTGATTTCCACCCAAAAGAACGTTGTTCCTGGAGAATATCACCAAAGACGCCCCGCGGGCAGCCCACCTTCGCCGGGATTCCCTCCGGGATGCGCCCCCATATTCAAGGGATGAACGCCCTCGCTCCCCTCGACACCTTGCGCGGCGACTACGGCCAGATGGCGGCCGACTGGACCGTGCCGCAGCACGCCGATGTCTACAGCGCCGAAGACCAGGCGGTGTGGCGGCTATTGGTCGAGCGGCAGAGTGCGCTCGCCGAGAAGCACGCTTGCGCGGAGTTCCTCGACGGGCTTCGCACCCTTGGCATCGGCGACACCATCCCCGACTTCGCCGCGGTGAACGAGAAGCTCGAGGCGCTGACCGGCTGGCGCATCGTCGGCGTGCCCGGCCTCATCCCCGACGCCGCCTTCTACGATCATCTTGCTCACCGCCGCTTCCCGGTGACCGTGTGGATCCGCACGCGCGCCGAACTCGACTATCTGGTCGAGCCCGACCTGTTCCACGATTTCTTCGGCCATGTGCCGTTGCTCTCGAACAAGGTCTTCGCCGACTACATCCAGCGCTATGGCCAGCGCGCGATGGAGGCGGGCGCTTCCATCGATCTGCTGGCGCGTCTCTACTGGTACACGGTCGAGTTCGGCCTGATCCGTACGCCTGCCGGCCTCAAGACCTACGGCGCTGGCATTATCTCTTCCGCCCGGGAAGTGGCGCACGCGATCGAAGACGCCTCTGTCGAGCGCCTGCCGTTCGAGGCGGCGAAGGTGATGCGCCGCCCCTACGAGATCGACAGGCTCCAGAACACCTACTTCGTGCTCGACGACTTCCGCCAGCTGTTCGAGGCGGCCGAGACCCGCATCGCCTGAGACAATGTCTCCAAATCCTGAGACACCTCCGATGCTTATGACATAAGGGTTTCTCGCGATTTGTCTCGGATTCCGCCACCCCCTCCGCGCAATAAAATTGCGCGGTTCAGTCGCGACGCGGGCGGCGTAGGGTGAAGGTCTCGAAGGGCGTGATCTGGCCGTTCAGGCCCACCACATCGTAGTAGGTCACCTCGATCGTGGTCATGTCGCCGGAACGAGCACCCGGATCGACCTTGAATGCGGCAAAGCCGTAGGCGTTCGCCGCATTCCGCACCGCCGACCACGGCGCCCGCTCGGTTACATAGACCGGGGCCCGCTTGCCCGTCGTGGCATCGGGGGCGCCGACAGAAGTAATCACCCGGCACTGCAACGGATTGAAGAAGAGCTGGTTCGACGGCAGGGACGTGCCGCCACCGCCGATCACCATATGCACTGTGCCCTTGGTGGTATCGATGACATCGGTCGCCGTCGCGACGGGAATCGGCGTCAGGGTCTCGTTGGTCTCGGAGCCACGGAGCGGATGCGAACGCTCGTAATGATGTTCGTGCCCGCAGACCACGAGATCGACCTCATACTTGTCGAACAGCGGCAACCACTCCTGGCGAATGCCGAGATCGGCGCCGTTGAACTTGTCGACCGTCGAGATCGCGACCTGGTGCATGCAGACCACCAGCCAGTCGATGTTCTTGTCGGCGCGGGCGGCGGCCAGTTCCTTTTCGAGCCACGCCTTCTGCGCGCCGGAGGAATACCCCCGGACGTAGGAGTTGCCGCCATCTTGATAGCAGATATCGTCGTTCGCGATGCTCACCACGCGCACCGAGCCCGCGGTGAAGGCGTACCAGAGACCCTTGGTGACGTCAGTTTGGCCGGCTGCTTCCGGCACCGAGAAATAGGTCTGATAGGCCTGATAGCCGATCGGCCCGTTGCCCAGCTCGTTCTCATGATTGCCGGGAGACGGCATCCAGGGGCGGTTGCGCGCGCTGCGGCTGTTGTTGGACCAGAAATCCCACCAGGTCCGCACGCGATCTTCGGCGATATTGGCGTAGCAGAGATCGCCGTTGAACAGGTGGAACAGCGGCTTCAGCCGCTCCACGCCCAGCGTCGTGTCGCTGCCCGCCGGGCCGCCCAGATTGTCGTTCACGAAGAGCGGCGGGTTGGCCATCTTCAGGTTGGGCGGCAGGACGAACTTCTTGCCGAGCGTGGGCGTGCCCTGGTCGCCGAAGCTAGTGAACGTGAAAGGCACACGTCCGCGCGGCGAGGTCTTGAAGATTCCGAACTCCGGCTCGGCGCCATCGTGCAGGGCGCTGTAGAGAAACGACTGGTCCTCCTTCAGGCCGCCGATCTTGGCGTGATAGGCGTAGACGGTCTGTTTCGACTTGCCGTCGGTATAGGTCACCGGCTTGGCCGTGATCGTCTGCTCGAGCTTGCCGTCGAGCCCGCCAAGGACGACGCGCGGATTTTGAACGGGCTGCAGCGTGTGCCACGACACGACCACCTCGGAAGAAGCATCCGCGCCGAATTGAAGGTGCAGGCCCGACACTGGCGGCGTCGCGACTGGATCGAAGGCTGCGTTCGAAGCGGGCGCGGCCTCGGCCGATCCGACCGGCAGGACGGAGGTCGCCGTCGTGACGGCGCCGAAAACGCCCGCCGCCGCGAGCAACCTGCGACGGCTGAGCTGAAGGTCGTCCGCACTGTCTTCCGGGTTCATGTCGGCTACTCCCCTTGCGTGGAAAGCGCCTCGTGTAGCCCTACTATATGACAGTCTGAATTAGCTCAGCCCTTCAGCACGACCAGCCCGTCGACCGCGACCACGCCTTCACCCTCCCGCTTGATCAGGAGCGGGTTGATCTCGGCTTCCGAGACCTCGCCGAAGCTTTCGTGCGCCAGCGACGAGAAGGCGGCGATCGTCTTCGCCAGCGCGGCCACATCGCCCTTGGGCAGGTTGCGGTAGCCGCGGATCGTGGCGAGGCCCTTCACCTCCTCGATCATCTGCGTCGCCTCGGCTTCGTCGACCGGTGCGAGACGCGTCGACGCGTCCTTGTAGATTTCCGCCAGCACGCCGCCCAGGCCCACGGTGATCGTCGGTCCCACCAGCGGATCGCGCCGGAAGCCCAAGATCACCTCGGCCAGACCCTTCTCCATCTTCTGCACCAGGAATCCGTCGAGCTTCGCGGTGGGGCTGTGCGCTTTCACCCGCGTCTCGATCTCGCGCGCGGCGACGGCAGCGGTCTGGCCGTCCATCAGCCCCAGCGCCACGCCGCCTGCTTCGGTCTTGTGGGCGATGTCGGCCGACAGGATTTTCAGCGCCACGGGCGCGCCTACTTCAGCAACGGCCGCCGCGACACGGCGCGCATCGGGCACGGTGGCCGCCTTGGCCATCGACACGCCCAGGGCCGCGAACAGCGATGACGCACGACGCTCGTCGAAGCCCGACGCCCGCCCAGCCTCGAGCGCCTCGAGTGCCGCCTTCGCGGGAGGATCGAGCTTGGGCACCGGCTGAGGCGTCGGCCGCAACAGGCAGAGCGCCATCGCTTCGGCGCAGGATTCGGGATGACGAAAGGCCGGCACGCCGGCCGCCGTCAGCAATGCCAGCGACTTCTCCGCTGCCGGCGTCAGCGACACGGCGAACGGCTTTTCCGACGTGGCGAACTTCAGCAACGGCTCGACCGCAAGCTCGGGATTGAACTGCGCCGAGGAGCCGACGACGAAGATCGCGGCATCGTTGTTCGGATCGGCCAACAGCCGCTCGATCGTGCCCGCCACGATCTCGGGCTTGGCACCGGCCAGAGTGAGATCGACCAGCTTGCCCTCGCCGGCCGCAATGCCGAGCGGCTTCAACCAGTCGACCAGCACCTGGGGCGGGTCGGCGATGTCGAGACCCGCCATCGCCATGCTGTCGACCACCATGGCGGCACCGCCGCCGGTCGTCGTGGCGACAGCGACGCGCCTGCCGGTCGGCGGCGGCCGGTCGATGAGGAGCGCCGGCACGTCGACCAACGACTCGAACATCGACACGCGTGCGATACCGTGGCGGCGACAGAAGGCATCGAACGTCGCGTCCGATCCCGCGATCGCGCCGGTGTGCGACTTGGCCAGTTCCTGGCCGATGTCGGACCGGCCGAGCTTGTAGGCGATCACCGGCTTGCCCGCGGCATGTGCCCGCCGGGCAGCGTGGGCCAGTCGATCGCCGTCGCGCAGGGTCTCCATGAACAGGAGGATCGCCTTGGTCTTGGGATCGTCGACCATCAGATCGGCGATCTCACCGACGGCGAGATCGACTTCGTTGCCGACCGAGATCAGGCGCGAGAAGCCGATGCCGCGCGCATCCGCGCGTGAAAGCAGCGCGCCGATCAGGCTGCCGCTCTGGCTGACCAGGCCCCACGAGCCCGTGCGCAGCTTCTCGACCGCGAACGCGGCGTTCGCCGTCAGCGCCATCGGCGGATCGGTGCTCACCGTGCCTATGCTGTTGGGTCCGACCAGGCGGATGCCGGTCTCCTTCACGATCCGCACCAGCTCGTCCTGCATCGAGGCGCCGGCCGCCCCGCCATCGGCAAAACCGCCGGCCAGGATCGAGGCGACCTTGACGCCGCGCCGCGCGCAGGCCGCGAGTGCGTCGACTGCATCCTTGCCGTTCAGCAGGATATAGGCGTGATCGATCTCGCCCTCGATCGCGTCGAGGCTCTTGTAGGACTTGGCGCCCATGATCTCGGCGCGACCGGGATTGACCGGCAGGATTTCACCGGTGAAACCGTGCTTATTGAGGAACCGCTGCGGCCGCGAGGTCGTCTTCTTTTCGTCGGCGGAAGCCCCGATCAGGGCGAGGCGCCGAGGTTCGAATATGGGCTGGAAAAGGGCGTTGAAGAGTTCGGTCATGGGTGCACTATAGCCGCATGACCATCCGCCGCGTGACCTCTCCTGACGTTCCCGAGCCGCCTCCCGAAAGGTGGTCCAACTGCCTCGTCTGCGACGGCATCGCCTATGTATCGGGCATGACCGCGACCAGCCTTGGCAAAGAAGCCCTGGCCAAGCTGGACGAATACGAACAGGGCAAGGTCATCTTCGGCAAGATCAAGGGAATGCTCGAAGCTGCGGGCGGCGCGATGGCCGACGTGGTCAAGGTCACGATCTACGTGACCGACATCAAGAACAACACCAAGGTCTGGAAGGCGCGTGCCGAGTTCTTCAAGGGCAACTTCCCGGCCTCGACCCTGGTCGAGGTGAGTGCGCTCGCGACGCCCGAAACCTTGGTCGAAATCGAAGCCATCGCTCACATCGGCAAAGGGCCGCGATAAGGGCGCTACCTCTCAATATAGGTTGAGCGTGTAGACGCAGTTAGCGGCCCAAATGACCAGCTTTCCCGTTTTCACATTCCCTATCATTTTATACTCCATCCATTTCCCTGGCGCGATGTGATCCCCGGCCATCGGAGGACGCTTGTAGAGCTGATAGATTTCTCCGTCTGCCGGAACGGCGATGCTGAACATTATTCCGTAGTCGTTTGTCGCCGTGAATTTGTTGTCGGCTATCTCCAATTTGTAGGGTTCAGGGTCCAATGGGCAGGCACGTCCTGATGCCCCTGTCAGCGTCGCTTGATGCGAAGGCCTTATGCCCATCCGCTCAAAGTACTTTGTGCCCCACAGCCGCGCTGCGCGTTCGTTTTTTTTGCTGGGGTCGGGGACATCCGCTTGGTTCGGCAGGAGTTGGCGGCGAAGCGGTTTGTGGTTTGCCCTCCGCCGGCGGCACAGGAGCCTTGTTCGACTGAGGTTTGGGATCAGCCTTGGGAATTGGCTTCTTCTGTTCCGTCTTGGCGATAACGGGTTCCGTCTTCGGGAAGTCGCGAAGAGTTAACTGCGGTGCAGGCTCCGGTTCGGGGACTGCGCTCTCCAAAGTGGGAACCTGTGCCGGCTCCGCTTGGGGTGCCGATGGCTCTGGAACAGGTTCGGGGGGTTGAACCGGAGGGCTGACAACGGGAGGTTCGGCCATCGCCACTGGCTGCGGCTCGATTGTGAGTTCAACGGCGTCATCCGGCACTGACGCGGGAGGTTTTGCGAGCGGGAGCCACAGAAGAGCAAAAATGATCGAAGCGTGAAATGTGCTGGCGAGAAGGATGGAAGAAGCGGGCATTGCCGCTTTCTTGGCCGCTCGATTTGGCCTCCAATCATCCATGGTTCACGCCCCGGCCGATCTCCTCCCAGTCGGCCCCATCGTCGGTACGGACGTCAAGTCTCGCGGACCTCGAGCCTCTGGTTCGCAGTCCAGATGAACTCAGTCAGAGCGCCACCGACTCCTTCCTCATGCGTGGCTGTACATCTTCTTTCCGGCGACCGGCATCGTGGCCTTGAGAATCGTGCCGCCGTTCACCTTCGCGCTGGGGCGGGACACGACCATGTAGAGGTCGTTTCCGCTGAAGGCGATGTTGGTGCAGAAGATGTCGTCGCCGACATCGATATGATGCGCCGGCCGGCCGAGCGAATCGAAATGCCAGACCGTCGTGCTGGGATGGGCGATAACGACGCCACCCGTCTCATCTAGCGCGAGACCGTCCGGGCCCGAGTGGCCGCCGGTCATCTGGATGAACCGGCCGACCTTGCTCGCCGTGCCGTCGGGCATCAGCGGCAGGCGCCAGACCGCGTTGTCGCGTGTCACGCCGACGTAGAGCACGTTCTCGGCCTTGTTCATGACGAGGCCGTTGGGACTAGGCACCGTGCCGACCAGCATCGTGAGTTTGCCGGTCGTGTCGTAGCGATAGACGCGCCCCGTCGGGTCATGCAGGCCGCTTTGGCCCTGGTCGGTGAAATAGAGATCGCCGTTCTGCGCGAAGAACAGATCGTTCACGCCCTTGAAGCTCTCCGACGAGCGCGTCTCGATCACCGGCGTGATCTTGCCGTCGGCGGGATCGAGCAGGACGATGCCGCGCTTGTAGTCGGTGATGAAGATGCGGCCGTCCTTGTGGATCTTCAGACCGTTCGGCCAGCCGTCGTATTCGGTGACCAACGTCCACTCGCCCGCCGGGCTGATGCGGAACACGCGGCCGAACGGAATGTCGGTGACGTAGAGATTGCCCGCGCGATCGAAGCTCGGTCCTTCGAGGAAGGATTCCAATTCCTGTCCAGCGGCGTTTGCGTCAGCCCAGGTCGACTTGCGCTTGTTGCGAAACTTTTCCGGCATCCGCGACCATTCGGTCGCGGGAACGGGTTTGGTCAGGCCCCACATAAATCCTCTCCCGTTGCTTTCCCCCTTCCCTACCCTCCCCCGTATGACGGGGAGGAAATGAAAGTGGTTAGGCCGCCTTCACTTCGCGTTCGTTCTTGAGCGCCCGCACCGTTTCACGCAGCGCGTGGACCGTCTTCTCGATCTCGGCACCCCCATGCGTCGCCGACACGAAGCCGCCGGGCGAGCCCATGACGTCGACGCCGTGGGTCATCAGGCCCATGCGGATCTTGCCGACGAGCGGACCCGCGCCGCGTGCACCCTTCAGTTTGGCGAACGGCACCTTGAGCGGATCGAAGGTCGCGGGATCGATCGGATCGTTGAACGGGTTCGGATAGATCAGGAAGGTCGAGGATTGGCCGTAGATGCCCCACGGCATGCTTTCCTTCACCAGCACCTCGGTCAGCGCCTTGCGCAGTTCGGCCGCCGTCTTGTTGGCCTTCTCCGCGAGGTCTTCATCACGCAGCAGCGTGAGCGCCGTCACCGCCGCGGCGGCCGACAACGGGTTGGCGTTGTAGGTGCCGGGATGGAGGATGCGCTCGACCTTCTTTGCCGCGGTGGCCTCGTGGTCGATCTGGTCGAGGATCTCGCGCTTGCCCACGACCGCGCCACCCGGCAGGCCGCCGGCCACGATCTTGGCCTGGATGCTGAGGTCCGGCGTGATGCCGTAGGCTTTCTGCGCACCGCCCGAGGACCAGCGATAGCCGGTGATGACCTCGTCCATCAGCATGATAACGCCCTTCTTCGCCGTGGCGTCGCGCACTGCCTGGATGAAGCCCGGCGGCAGCGGCGCTTGGCCCCACGACGCGCCCGACGGCTCGAACATCACGGCAGCGATATCGTCGCGCTCCTCGATCAGCTTCACGACGGCGGCGACGTCGCCTTGCGGCATCAGGATCGAGAGCGAGCTCACATCCTGCGGCACGCCCGGCGTGGTGCCGCCGTCATAGGTGGCGCCGGCGCCCGCCGTCACATTGTCGTGCCAGCCGTGGAAGTGGCCGATGAAGCGCACGATCTTGTCCTTGCCCGTGTGGGCGCGCGCGAGACGGATCGCCATGTGCGAGGCCTCGGTGCCCGACGCGGTGAAGCGCACCTTCTCGGCACACGGTGTCAGCTCGCACACGAGTTCGGCCCAGCGCACCTCCAGCTCGTGGCTCGAGCCATAGTGCGTGCCAAGCTCCATCTGCTTCTTCACCGCCTCGATGATGGCGGGATGGGAGTGGCCCAGCAGCATCGCGCCATGGCCACCGAAATAGTCCACATATTCGTTGCCATCGACGTCCCACTTGCGCGGCCCTTTGGCCTTGGCGACATGAATGGAATAAGGGTCGAGATAGCGCGCATCGTGCGTAATGCCGCTCGGCAAAACCTTGCGCGCGCGCTCGTAAAGCGCGCCGGAGCCCGGGGTCTTGGCCTTGTAATCGGTGACGATTGCCGAGTTTGTGGCCGAATTGGTCGGTGCCGCGGTGCTCATTTGCCCTCACTTTAGCTAATGCCGCAGCATCGCAAGCCTCGCTTGCTTCGCCAAGCCCCGGAGGCTAATCAGCGGCACGTTTTTGCACACGGGAGCTCTGCAGTGACCGCCCAAGCCAATACCAAGCCGCGTGGCCGCCAATTCTTCAATAATCCGGGCCCCACGAACATTCCCGACCGCATCCTGCGGGCAATGGACCGTCCCGTGGTGGACTTCCTGGCCCCCGAATTCCTTGAAATTCATCGCGCCTGCTTCTCGGGCCTGAAGCGCATTCTGAAGACCGACGGCGAGATCTTTGTCCACGCCTCGACCGGTCACGGCGCCTGGGAGGCCGCAGTCGCCAACGTCTTCTCGCCGGGCGAGCTGGTGCTGGTGATCGAGACCGGCCACTTTTCCAACGGCTGGCAGGAGATGGGCGAAGCGCTCGGCCTCAAGGTCGAGATGCTGAAGGCCGACTGGCGCAAGGGCGTCGACTTCGAGACGCTCAAGGAGCGCCTGGCCCAGGACACGAACCACGAGATCAAGGGCGTCTTCACCGTCCACAACGAGACCGCGACCGGCATGGTGCTGCCGCTGGCCGAGGTGCGCCGCGCCCTCGACACGGCGAAGCATCCCGCGCTGCTGCTGAGCGACACGATCTCCTCGCTGGTCAGCATCGACTACAAGATGGACGCCTGGGGCGTCGACGTCACCGTTGCCGGCAGCCAGAAGGGCCTGATGATGCCGACCGGTCTTGCCATCACCGGCGTCAGCAAGAAGGCAATGGCGGCGTCGCAGCACTCGAAGATGCCGAAGTACTACTTCAACTGGGCGCTGATGGCGGCGCGCATGCCGCAGAAGTTCATCGGCACCGTGCCGGTGCACCAGTTCTTCGGTCTGCACGAGTCGATCAAGATGATCGAAGAGGAAGGTCTCGACGCGATCTTCGCGCGTCACACCCGCCTCGCCGAAGCCACGCGCGAGTGCGTCCGCGCGTGGAGCAAGGACGGCAAGGGCCCGACCCTGTACGGCCAGACCAAGGAACGCCTGTCGGACTCCGTCACCACGATCCTGATGCCGGAGGGCCATACCTCCGACGCCATGCGCAAGATCGCGCTCGACCGCTTCAACCTGTCGCTGGGCGGCGGCCTCGGCCCGCTGACCGGCAAGGTCTTCCGCATCGGCCATCTAGGCGACCTCAACGAGCCGATGCTGCTGGGCTGCCTCGGCACGACCGAACTGGCGATGAAGGTCGCCGGCGTGCCTTTCTCGGCCGGCGGCGTCGACGCCGCGATCAAGTCGCTGGCGGCGTAAATCTTTCTTCCCCGTCCGCGGGGGAGGTCTTTGATTTCTTCCCCTCCCCCGTCTTCGGGGGAGGTGGCCGTAGGCCGGAGAGGGTCAAGCCGACCTCCTCAATCAAACCGCCCGTCCAGCCGGCGATCGTGCAGCGCCGCAAAGATCGTCTCCATGACACTCTCCGTCCTGTCCAATACGTCCCCATTCCAGAATCTCAGGACGCGATAACCATACGACCGGATGAAGGCGTCGCGTCGGGCGTCGTAATCCGATCGCTCGAGATGCTGGCTGCCATCGAGCTCGACGACGATCGACGCTTCGAGGCAGATGAAGTCACAAACATAGGGACCGAACGGACGCTGGCGTCGGAACTTGAAACCGGCCAAGCGACGGCCACGCAGCTCGTTCCAGAGGTGTTGTTCCGCATCGGTGGCGTTCTTGCGCAGCGCGCGAGCGAAACGGTTCATGCCTGTATTTGCGCCCAAGAAAGAGGCGCATATATGACGCATCATGCTACTTACGCGAGCATCCCGCATGACCCCCTCCGCCCTGCGGGCACCTCCCCCGAAGACGGGGGAGGGTTATGAGGAGAATCATCACCTTCCCGCTTTCGGGGGAAGCGGCCGCAGTCGGAGGGATCAGAGATTCTTCGAGAGGAAATCAGCGACCTGCCGGTCGGTGCGCAGGCGCACGACCGGGATGGATGCTCCATATTTCAGCCGCTCCACCTCGATCTGCGGGCGGCGTTCGGTGGGCCAGCGCCAGGTCTGGCCGACGAGGTCCCAATCGAATTGTTCGGGGCAGCCTGCGGGCAGATCCGTGCGCAGGCCGCGCCGCTGGAACGCCGAGCGTTTCAGCACACGCCATACACAGAACCAGCGTGGGCGCTCGAGCGACACGAAGAGATCGGCGCGCGCCACGGTAAGATCGAGGCAGAGGCCGGAGTAGCTGCCGTCGACGATCCAGCCGTCAGTGGAAATGGCCTGCGCCACGCGCGCGCGGAAGTCGTCGCGCTGCGACGGCTTCCAGCCCGGGCGCCAGTAGAGCGTATCGAGATGAATGATCGGCAGGCCGAGCTTCGCACCGAGCGCCAGCGACAGGTGTGTCTTGCCGCTGCCCTGGCTGCCGACAACGACGATGCGTCTCATCGCCGAGAGGGCGTCAGAAGGCAGGCGGGCGGCCCGCGATCGTGGCGATCAGCCGCTCGGGCCGGACCGCCGAGAAGGCGGTCGAGCGGTCGATGGTCGGGCGCACGTCCAGCCCCAGCACCTTGTCGAAGGCCGCGGTCTCCGGATTGAAGGCGTAGAGCTGGCCTTCGGCGAAGTTGAACCACCAGGCGTGCAGCACGAGCTTGCCCGCCGCGACCCTCTCGGCGATCCACGGAAAGCCCATCAGGTTGCCGACGCTGTTCACCACCGAGGCCTGCTCGACGGCGCGGAGGATCTCGGCGCGCGAGCGGCCCTTGAGCTCGGCCAGCGCATGGTCGCGCACGCTCTGCGCCACCGCCGTCCAGGTCGAGAGATAGTCGTAGTCGGCGAAGGCGCTCTTGTCGCCGTCGACCAGGGCGGCGATGCCGCCGCACAGCGCATGGCCCAGGATGACCACATGCTCGACCTCGAGGCCGCGCACGGCAAACTCGATGGCGGCCGAGGTTCCGTGCTGGCGCTCGTCGGGCGGGATCTGCGCCGGCGGCACGATGGCGCCGATGTTGCGCACGGTGAAGATGTCGCCGGGCTTGGTTTGCGTCAGGATGCCGGGATCGACACGCGCGTCGGCGCAGCCCACGATCAGGATCTTGGGCGACTGACCTTCCTTGGCAAGCTTCTCGAACAGGTCGAGATGCTCGCGATAATAGCCGAGGCGGAAATCCGCAAAGCCTTTGAGAAGACGATCCAACGCCATAATGTGTCGCCCATAACCGTTACGGGTGAGTGAATGACGCAAGAATTGCTCTACGACAAGCGCGGCGATATCGGCTGGATCACTTTCAACCGCCCCCAGCAGCGCAATGCGCTGACTTTCGCCATGTATGAGGGCGTGGCCGAGATTTGCGGCAAATTGGCCGATTCCCGCGACGTGAGAGCGCTGGTCATCACCGGCGGCGGCGACAAGGCCTTTGCCGCCGGCACCGACATCGCCCAGTTCCACTCCTTCAAGGACGGCGAGGACGGCGTCGCCTACGAGCGCAAGATGGACCGCATCCTCGATACGATCGAGCGCTGCGCCGTTCCAACGGTGGCCGCCGTGCACGGTTTCTGCACCGGCGGTGGGGCCGCCATCGCGGCGGTCTGCGACTTCCGGATCGGCAGCGCCACGGCGCAATTCGGCTTCCCGATCGCGCGCACCCTCGGAAACTGTCTCTCGATGGGCAACTACGCGCGGCTCGCGGCCCTGGTCGGGCCGCAGCGGGTGAAGGAGATGATCTTGCTCGCCAAGCTGGTCGACGCGAAGACGGCTTTGTCGATCGGCCTGATGAGCGAGCTGCTGCCCGACATGGCGAGCCTGCATGCGCGCGCCGAAGAGCTGGCGACGACCCTGGCCAGCCACGCGCCGATCACGATGCAGACCACCAAGGAAGCGCTGCGCCGGCTGCAGGCGAAGATGGGCGACGAGAACATCGACGACCTGATCCGCCACACCTATGCCAGCGCCGACTTCCGCGAGGGCATGAGCGCGTTTTTAGGCAAGCGGCCGCCGAAATGGACGGGGACCTAGCGGCGACGACCGACGCCGAAGGCTGCCATCGCCAGCGCCTGCAGGACCGCGGCCGCAACGAAGACCAGCGCCGCATCCCCGGCCGACAGAGCGCGGATCGCGCCAAAGACAGCAGGTGCGAAGGCATAGAAGCCCTGGCCGATCGCCACGATCAACGGCACGACGCGGGCCACATCGGCCTTGTCGAACTCGGCCTGGGCGATCAGCGGCGGCAGCGACGTGGTGTTGCCGATGCCCGCGCCGAACAGCAGCACACCCACGACCAGCAAAGCCACGACATGGCCGCCGGCGAACACCAACGCCAATGAGCCCGCGATCTGCACGACATGGCTGGCGCAGGCGATCAGCCGACGGTCGCTGCCGGGCGGCATCAGCCACCCGACCAAGGTGCGCCCGCCGATTGCCGCTGCGGTGGCCGCGCCCATCAATACGCCCGAGAGTTGCTCGCCCAACGCCGGCACCAGCAGCGAGAAGAGATGCGCGATCAACCCGATCTGCGCAAACAGGCCGAGCGCCATGCCGGCCGCGAGCGTGACGAAGCGCAGGTCGCGCCCCAGGCCACCCGCCGCGATGGGCCGTGAGGGCGCGAGCGCGGCAGCAGTGGCGGCCGACACCCGCTCGCCGTCGACGGACTGGCCCAGCATCTCTGGTGTCTTCGAAAACACCAGGCTCGACAGCAGCCACGTGATCACGACCATGCCGCCGCCGATCACGAGTGCCGCCGCCGGAAAGCCCAGTCCATCGATCGCTATGACCCACAGCGGCGAGAACACGACGCCGCCGATGCTGGCGCCGTTGTAGGCCATGGCAAGCGCCGCCGGCCGCTTGACCGCGAACCACGGCGCCACGATCGCGTTGATCGCCGCCGCCGCCATCGTGACCCAGCCTGCACCGCTCAGCAGCGTCGCCAGCAGGAGCTGCCACGGCTCACGGGCGAGCGCCCAACCCAGCACGCCGATCGCCAGCGCCAGCGCGCCGGTGCGCGTGATCGTGGGCAAGCCGAAACGGCGATAGAGCACTGGCAGGTTGGCGACGACGATCGCGCCCACGAGGAAATGCACCGTGACCGCCGTCGAGACGAGCACCGTCGACCAGCCGCGCTGTTCCTGCACCTGGTGCAGGTAGACCGGCGGTCCGTAGAAGCCCAGCCCCCAACCGAAGGTCGCGAGCACGAAGGCGCCGGCAACGACACGCCAGCCGAAGAAATCCTGTTTCATGGCGAGGACCATGAGGGCGACACGCCGGCCGACGTTACGGCGCGCGCCGAAATGTCTGGTAGGATGCGGCCTTCACGGAGGGAACGAGATGGCACGATTTGGATCGATAGCGAGCGCGCTCGGCCTGTGCCTGGTCACGGCGGCCTGTGGCAATCCCTCACAGCAGATCATGAACAAGGAAGACATGCTGGCCGCATCCGGCTTCAAGTTCGTGCCGGCCAACACGCCGGAGCGGCAGGCGGCCTTCACCAAGCTGCCGCCGCACAAGTTCATGCGCCAGGTCCAGGGCGACAAGGTGGTCTACGTCTATGCTGACCCGACGATCTGCGTCTGCCTCTATGTCGGCGGCCAGAAGGCCTATGGCGCCTATCGCGCGCGCGTCTTCGACAAGCAGCTGGCCGACGAACAGGCAACGACCGCGAACGCCGTCTACTACATGGACGGCTGGAGCTGGAACGCTTGGTCCGTCGGCTATCCGGTCGGTTGGCCTTACGTCGATTCGATCTACAACTACTGACCGGCGTCAGCCGGGAAGCGCGTCGGCGAAGGCCACGGCTTCGAGCAGGAGATCGTCGTACCACGGCTGACGGCGCGCCTCTTTCGACCAGCACTCGTGATAGGCCGCAGGCGCGGCACCTTCGCAGGCCGCGATCGGCGCGGTCCTGGTCTTCATCTTGAAGAAGGTGACATAGATCAGGCCACCTTTGGCGACCGAGAGCGCAAGCCACGTCGCGTCCGGCTGGGCCGACGCGAGGAAGGCGTTGATGGCGGTGGCGTTGTCGACCAGGCCGATCGGCAGGTCGACCAGCTTCTGCACCGGCCAGTCCGACGCGCGGCTCCAGAGGTAGAAGCTCGGCGTCGCGAACAACGTCGGCAGGTCGTTCGACGGCTTCTTGTCGATCGGCCAGAAGTCCGTGCTCTCGTTCAGCCAGTGGCGCAACAGGCCTTCCGACGAGACGATAATGCGATTACCTGCGCTGGCACCGGTGCCTTCGAACGACAATCCGTCGAGCGCGCCGAACCGGCCATAGCAGCAGAGCGCTGGATTGAGCACGCCCACGCGCACATAGCCCGGCAGCGCCGGCAACGGCGCCAGCAGGTCGGTCAATTGGACTTCGACATCATGGCGACGCCGCTCGTACTCCTTGCGGAATGCCGGGGTGAACAGCTCGGCTTTGCCGAGGTCCTTGGACGGATTGTACTCGGGGTCCTGCCCCATCTGCTTCAACTCGGCGCTGGCGCTATTGCGCACGTCGAAGTAGGCGTCATTCGGCGTCTGCGCCCACGCCGCGCCGGCACACAGGGCCAGCAGCAGCGCGAGCACGCTGCGGATCAGAAGCTTGCCTCGACGCTGCCAAGGCCCACGAACTCGCCGCGCGCCTTCGTGCCGGGCGGGTAATAGCGCAGGCCGGTCCACGAGCCGGTCGTGATCGCCTGGCCCTTCCGAATGCCGCCGCGCTGGCGCACCGCATGATCGATCATCCAGGCGAGCGGACGCGTCGGATCGATCGAACCGAGCCCACCCTTCTGATCCACCTCGACCTTGCCGTCGATGATCTGGCGTACCTGCAGATTGGCCCAATCTAGTCCCTTCCAATCCTTGATCGACGAACCGATCACCAGCGCCTGGTTCATCTGGTTGTCGGCCAGCAGCCATTCCGGGTCGGCCGACTTGAAATCGGCCAGCCGCGTGTCGACCACTTCCATGCCGACGAAGGCATCGCCGACGGCCCCTAACGCTTCCTCCCGGCCAACGGTTTCCTGCCGCGGTGGAATATCGCGCACGATGTGGAAGGAGATTTCGACCTCCACGCCGATCATGTGCATGGCCTTGCCGTCGAAAGTGCCGGGCGACGGCACCAAAGTGCCGGCCAGCAGCGGCGCGCAATTGGGGTCGGCAGTCGGTGTGCGGGCGCCCACTTTCCAGCCCGAGACCGGCCCGGTGGCCTGCGCCACGCCGTCCTGGATGGCATAGACCATGGCGCGGTCCCGCAGCGCGAACGGGACCGGCATCTGCTTGCCCCTGCGGCGGGCCTCGAGCAGCCCCTGCACGGCGTTGGCGACATCCTGGCTCATGCTAAGCTCCGCAAAACGATAAACGGTTCCGGAGGGAACATGCCCTACGCCAGCGGCCGCGTCATTCACGACGCCGATGCGCACATCATGGAGGTGCCGGGCTTCCTCGGCGAGCATCTCGAGGCGAAGTACCGCGACACGATCACCGACGACGTCCTGTTCCCGCGCGATCGAGGCCGCGGCCTGCACAAGCTGATGAAGCCCGAGGCCGGACGCGCAGCCGTCGACCAGGATGAATCCCAGATCATGCTGCACAAGAACTGGGACGCGCTGGGCTCCTTCACCAAGGAAGACCGGCCGCGCTCGATCGACCTGCTGGGCTTTGCCAGCCAGTTGATGTTCACGACGCAGCTGCTGAATTTCTCTGCCCTCCTCGAAGGCAAAGGCGACATCGACGCAATCTATGCCGTGGCCCGCGCCCATACGCGCCACATGGTCGAGTTCTGCTCGGTCGACAAACGCTTGCTGGCGACCGGCTATGTGCCGCTCGCGGACTTCGAGCGCACCAAGGTCGCTGCACGCGAGGCGATCGACATGGGCGCCAAGGGACTGATGATCCCGTCGCGCTGCCCCGACGGCCATTCGCCGAGCCACATCGGCCTCGATCCGCTGTGGGCGATGGCCGAGGAAGCCGGCATCCCGATCCTGTTCCATGTCGGCGGCGGCGGCGTGCTGCTGGAGAAGGCCTATTTCAACAACGGCCTGCCGCCGGTGCCCGACTTCCACGGCGGCGACGACAATTTCAAGTCGATCGATTACATGGCGATCGCCTATCCGCCGATGAAGGCACTCACGGCGCTGATCGTCGATCGTGTGCTCGACCGCTTCCCCAAGCTGATGTTCGGCTGCATCGAGCAGGGCGCCTCCTGGGTGCCGGGCTGGATGCGCAACATGGATAGCGCCCACACCGCCTTCTACAAGAACGAGGAGCGGCTGCAGAAGATGTCGCTCAAGCCCAGCGAATTCGTGAAGCGGCAAGTGCGGGTCACGCCCTACCCGCACGAGGATGCGGGCTGGATCATAGCCAACTCGGGCGATGAGGTCTGCCTCTTCTCGTCGGACTATCCGCATGTCGAAGGCGGGCGCAATCCGATCAAGCGCTTCGAAGCGTCGATGGAAGCCGCCGGCATGACCGAGGCGCAGAAGCAGCGCTTCTATTGCGACAATTTCGTCGATCTCATGGGCAGAGGATTATCACTGTGACCTACACGACCCTGCTCACCGAGCGCACCGGCCCCGTCCTCAAGATCACCACCAACCGGCCAGAAGTGCTGAATGCACAGAGCCGCATCCTGCTGGAAGAACTCGACGACGCCTTCAATGCCGCCGTCGACGACAACGATGTGAAAGTCATCATCCTCGCCGGCGCAGGCAAGCATTTCTCCGCCGGCCACGATCTTGGCAGTCCGCAGGAAATGGAAGACCAGAAGAAGACGCCGCTCGAGCCCGGCTTCAAGGGCGAGTATCGACGCCTCTGGGAGCGCTTCTTCGAGAACACGATGCGCTGGCGCGACCTGCCCAAGCCCACCATCGCGCAGGTCCAGGGCTACTGCATCATGGGCGGCATGATGATCGCCTCGGCCTGCGACCTCGTCATCGCCAGCGAAGACGCCCAGTTCGCCGACCGCGCCGTCGGCTGGGGTGGCGGCCACGTGCAGTATTTCTCGATGCCGTGGGACTTGGGCCCGCGCAAGGCCAAGGAATATCTCTTCACCGGTGAATTCATCAGCGCGGCCGAAGCCGAGAAGCTCGGCCTGGTGAACCGCGTGGTGACGCGCGACAAGCTCGAGGCCGAGACGATGGCGCTCGCGCAGAAGATTGCGACCAAGGATTCGTTTGCCCTCAAACTCGCAAAAGCCTCGGTCAACGAAACGCTGAACGCCCAGGGCTGGCGCGAGGCGATGGAAGGCGCCTTCAAGAACTACATGCTGACGATCCCGCACCGCATGGAGATGGGCACCTACGGCCCCGCAGCACGCGAGAAAAACCCGAAGGACCGCTTCGGGGTGCTCAACAAGAAGGCGCGTTGATCAGCGCTTCGGCGTAAACACCGCCGGCGTGGGCGGCGCGGTGTCGCCGTCGGCGACCTTGAACGACAAGGTGCTGACAAGACGCATCGAGTCGTAGGCGTCGCTGCCCAGTGTACCGGCGGTCGGATCGAGATGCTCGACCGTGATCACGTAGCTGCCCTTCCACGGGATGGCGACGGTAAGCGCGCCATTCTCGTCGGTACGCAGCTCGCGCTTCCAGCCCGATTCGGAGATCAGTTCGAGCTTCGCCTTCGCCAGCGGCT
Organism: Enhydrobacter aerosaccus; assembly: GCA_903832005.1. GTDB lineage: Bacteria > Pseudomonadota > Alphaproteobacteria > Reyranellales > Reyranellaceae > Reyranella > Reyranella aerosaccus_B. Next base: position 93,137 of record CAIKZO010000006.1, read on the forward strand.
TGTCCTTGTAGAAGACCTTGATGGCCCCGGGCTTGCCCGTCGGGACGATGTCGAGCGGCAACGCCGGCGTGCGCTCGCCGAAGTCGGGCACCCAGCGCGCCGACAGGCGGCCGAGGGTGCGCGTCACCTTCTCCCCCTGCTTGCGCTCGTTCACGCGAGCCTGCTCGATGACGATGCTGTCGCCATCGCCATGCTTGCCGGTGACCACGAACGAGGTCGGCGATTTCTCGACTTTGACCGGCGTCGTGCCCGACGACGCGACCACCTTGCCCTCCGGTAGCGGCGTCAGTCGGTCGAGCAGGCCGGGCGAGGCTTCGCGCAGGTTCTCTTCGAACTCGCCGTAGTAGATCCGCGCGCCATCGGCTTCGGGCTCCAGCCACAGGAAGTGCGCGGAGGCCGGCGCCACAACTGCGAGCGACAGCAGCGCGGCGGCGGCCAAGCTTCGAAACGTCGGGCGATACATCGGCAAATCCTCCAATATTGCGATTGATTACCAGTCGCATGACACTAATGCAAATACACACCTTATGTGATATGTTCGTCGTCGAACGGCTGATGAGACGGGGGCGATGATTTACCGAATTTCGGTGTCCTTAGCGGGCGTGCTGGCGGCATCGAGTTTGGCGCAGGCGCAGGACCGCCGCGTCGCCGACCTTCCGCCCTATGATTCCCGGGCCTGGACCGGCTTCTATGTCGGCGCCGCCGTCGGCGGTGGCGCCTTGGTCGAGCGGCAAGTCTCGTCGACTGGCGGCGCCACGCTGACCGAGGACACCGGCGGCCAGGGCGTGCTGGCATCGGTCTATGGCGGCTACGATTTCCAGGTGATGCCGCGCGCGCTGGTCGGCGTGCTGGTCGAGGGCACGTGGTCGAACCTCCAGTCTAATGCGTCGGCTCAAGTGCCGGGTGCCACTGCCAGCATCTCGACGCAGCCCAACCTCGGCTTCAGTGCGCTGATCCGCGCCGGCGTCCTGCCGACGCCGGGAACGCTGCTCTATCTGATCGGCGGCTATAGCGGACAGAACATCCATTCGAGCGGCACGGCATCCGCCGGCGGCGCCTTCGCGTCGTTCTCGCGCGACGATTTCTTCAACGGGTGGACGATCGGCAGCGGCGTCGAGACGATGCTGAGTCACGGCTGGTCGGCTAAACTCGAATATCGCTTCACCCAGTTCGAAAGTCGCAACCTGCCGGGCTCTACCTTCACGGTGCAGCCCTACGAGCACGCGATCCGCGCGGGCCTCAGCTACAAGTTCGGCGCGGGCACGGCGCACGACGAAGAAGCAGCCCCGATCGCCAAGGCCAACTGGACCGGTCCCTATCTCGGGGTGGCAGGCGGCGCGAGCTCCGCGGTCACGCGCACCACGGCAACCTTCGGCGGCGCCAATGCCTCGATCGATGGCGGCGGCCAGAACCTGCTGGGTTCGGTCTATGGTGGCTTCGATTACCAGGTCGCCGACCAGGCGGTGATCGGCATCATGGTCGACGCCAGCTGGTCCAATCCCCAGTCGACGATGACCCTGTCGGGCGGTGGCGCGACGGCTTCGGTGACGGTCAGTCCCAGCATGTCGTGGAGCGTGTTGGGCCGTGCGGGTTTCCTGCCCACGCCATCCACGCTGATCTATGCCGTGGCAGGCTATACCGCCGAGACCGTCGGCACGACGGCGATCGCAAGTGGCGGTGGTGGCACCGCGCTCTTTCAGAGCAACGATACGCTGAGTGGCTGGACGATCGGACCGGGCATCGAGACCGCGCTGTCCGGCGGCTGGTCGACCAAGATCGAATATCGCTACAGCCAATACGAGACGCATACGATGCTGGGCGGCGGCGCGACGATCCAGCCGTCCACACAGTCGGTGCGTGCCGGCTTCGCCTACAAGTTCGGTGTTCCCTGAGGGAGAAACGACATGCGCGCGATCATCGGGACAAGCCTGGCACTCCTTCACGCCGCAGCAACGATCGGTGACGCGGCTGCGCAAAGCGGTAACGACATCTCCGTCGCGGTCGACGGCCTGCGCAACAATAAGGGCGTGGTCCGCTGCGGCCTCTATGCCTCCGCTGTCGGCTTCCGCGATCCCGGCAAGGAAATGAAGGGCGTGGCCGCGGCGATCTCCGGCGGGAAAGCGACTTGCGTGTTCAACGACTTGCCGCCCGGCTCCTACGCCGTCGCGGTCTTCCATGCCGAGAATAACGAGACCCAACTCGAAACGGGCATGTTCGGCAAGCCCAAGCAGGGCTACGGCTTCTCGCGCGACGCCAAGAGCGGCTTCGGGCCACCGAGCTTCGATGCCGCGGCCTATAAATACGCCGGCGGCAGTTCGGTGTGGCCGGTCCACATCGAGTACTGATGCCCTCGCCTCCCTGGAGCGGCGGCTTCAGCTCGCGCTCCGCGGAACATGATCGGCGGATCAGACATCGCGCGCGATCCCGACTATGCGACGATCGGCGAGGCGCTGCGGTCTTATTGGAAATCGGAGTGGCCTGCCGACGGCATGGCGCGACTGACCGGCTCAGGATCGATCCGGCCGGCCGCGTGCCGCTGAGAACGATGGCGTCGTGATCACGCTGGTCTTCGGCGCGACGATGGAACGATCCTCCATCGTCGGCCTGGATGCTGCCGACCTCACCGGGAGGCCGCTTTTCACGGCACAGATCGCACACCATGTGCCTTCCCTTGCACGGCACCTTCGCCCACGACGTGCTCTAGATTGCGTGCACGTCCGGATTGAGTTCGGCGCGATGGCGCTCGAAATGCTCGGCCGCGAGGTCGAGAAAGACGCGCACCTTGCTCGAGAGGTGATGCCGCGTCGGGTAGGTCGCGTTGATCGCGAAGCCGACCGCGTGATGGTCGGGCAGCAGCCGCACCAGGGCTCCCGCCGCGAGATCGGCCGCGCCCACGAACGTCGGCGCCATGACGATGGCCTCGCCCGCCAGACCCATGGCGCGGATCACGGGCGCGTTGTTGGCGATCAGGTTGCCGGAGATCTTCACCGACAGCTGTTCCTCGCCTGGCCCGATGAAATGCCACTCGTCGCCGAACGGATAGAGCGAGAAGCGCATGCAATTGTGCTGCTTCAAATCTTCGAGCCGCTGCGGCGCCTCATGCTTCTGGAGGTAGGACGGCGCACAGCACAGGATGTGATGCCATTCGGCGAGCCGCCGCACGATCACGCTCGAGTCGGGCGGCTGGACCGCGCGGATGGCGAGATCGAAGCCCTCCTCCACCATGTCGATCGAGCGTTCGGCTGCGTTGAGGTCGATCGACGCCTCGGGATGCCGACGGAGATAGTCGACGACGACCGGTGCGATGAAGGGGATCAGGTGCGTGCCGACGAACAGGCGCAACTCGCCACGCACCGTCGTCTGAAGGAGCCCCGCCGCATCGTCGGCCTCGCGCAGCTCCTCGAGGATCCGGGTGCAGCGCTCGTAGTAGGCGCGGCCCACGTCGGTCAGGCTCACCTTGCGGGTCGTCCGATTCAAAAGCCGGGCGCCCAGCCGGTCTTCCAAGGCCTGGACATGGTTACTGACCATGGTCGTGGACATGCCCAGGCGCTTGGCCGCCAAGGAAAAACCGCCGGTTTCGGCGACCTTGGCGAAGACGGAGAGGCCGGTCAGGCGGTCCATATTATCCTCTAATTTGGGATAATTATTTCATAAATCCCCGAATTATCAATCAAATCGGGAGGCCCTACGTTCCCCGTCATTGAACGCGGGAGTTTCTCCATGTCCGTCCTTTCCTATGCCGCTGCCGTTGGCCTCAGCCGCTCCGGCCTGGTCCATATGCCGTCCAAGACTGCCCTCAAGCGCAGCGCGGTCGGCATCGCCCTGCTGGCCGGCCTCGGCCTGGCCGCCGACTTTGGTTACGACTACTGGAAGGTCGGCCAGTTCCTGGTTTCGACCGACAATGCCTATGTCCAGGCCGACTACACGACGGTCGCGCCCAAGGTCTCGGGCTACATCGGCGAAGTCCTGGTGCAGGACAACCAGAAGGTCACCGCCGGCCAGGTGCTGGCGCGCATCGACGACCGCGACTTCAAGGTCGCGCTCGACCAGGCGGCTGCCGACTTCCGCACCGCCCAGGCCGAGCTCGGCAACATCGACGCGCAGCTCACGCAGCAGCTGTCGGTGATTGAGCAGGAGCAGGCGGACATCGCCCAGGGCGAGGCATCGCTCTCCTATGCCAAGGCCGACAATGCCCGCTACGACCAGCTGATGAAGACTGGCTACGGCACGGTCCAGCGTGCGCAGCAGGCCGACACGGCGTTGCGCGAGCGTACCGCGCTGCTCTCCAAGAGCCGTGCCGGCCTGTTGGTCGCGCAGCGCAAGATCGACGTGTTGACGACCGAACACACCAAGGCCGAAGCCCAGCGCGATCACGCGAGCGCCGTCCAGCACCAGGCCGAGCTGAACCTCTCCTACACGGTCATCACCGCGCCGGTGGATGGCAGCGTGGGCTCGCGGGCGCTGCGCGTCGGCCAGTTTGTGCAGGCCGGCACGCCACTGATGGCGGTGGTGCCGCTGCAGGCCGTCTACATCGTCGCCAACTACAAGGAGACGCAGCTCACCGACGTGCGCGCGGGCCAGAAGGCCACCATCGAGATCGACACTTTCCCGGGCGTGAAGCTCAAGGGCCATGTCGACAGCCTGTCGCCGGCCAGCGGCCTCGAGTTCGCGCTGCTGCCGCCCGACAACGCGACCGGCAACTTCACCAAGATCGTGCAGCGCGTGCCGGTCAAGATCGTGCTCGACGACCAGAAGCTTGGCGGTCTGCTGCGCCCCGGCATGTCGGTCGAACCGACCATCGACACCAAGGCCCATTAGTTACATCGCCCCGTACCAGGGAAGACGGCCATGACCACGCAAACTGAAACCGTATCGACCAAGACCTGGATCGCCGTGATCGGCGCCAACCTCGGCGCCTTCATGGCGATCCTGAACATCCAGATCGTCAACGCCTCGCTCGCCAACGTGCAGGGCGCGATCGGCGCCGGCATCGACGATGGCGGCTGGATATCGACGGCCTATCTGGTCGCCGAGATCGTCGTTATCCCGCTGACCGGCTGGCTCGCCCGCGTGTTCTCGGTGCGGCGCTACCTGCTGGTGAATGCCGCCCTCTTCCTGGTCTTCTCCGCCGCCTGCGCGCTGGCACAGAACCTGGGCCAGATGATCGTGCTGCGCGCGATCCAGGGCTTCTCGGGCGGCGTGCTGATCCCGCTCGCCTTCACCCTGATCATCACGCTACTGCCCGCGGCCAAGCAGCCGGTGGGCCTCGCGCTGTTCGCCGTCTCGGCGACCTTTGCGCCCGCGATCGGGCCCACCATCGGCGGCTATCTCACCGAGAACTGGGGCTGGGAGTACATCTTCTACGTCAACCTCGTGCCCGGCTCGGTGATGCTGGCGATGCTGTGGTTCTCGCTCGAGGAGAAGCCGATGCAGCTTGGCCTGCTGCGCACCGGCGACTGGCCCGGCATCGCCACGATGGCGATCGGCCTCAGCGCCCTGCAGACGGTGCTCGAGGAAGGCAACAAGGACGACTGGTTCGGCTCACCCTTCATCGTGAAGCTGTCGATCGTGGCGGCGGTTGCCCTCGTGCTCTTCATCTGGATCGAGCTCAAGAGCAGCCATCCCTTGATCAACCTGCACCTGCTGCTGCGCCGCAACTTCGGCCTCGGCACCTTGGCGGCCTTCCTGCTGGGCGTCGCGCTCTACGGCTCGGTGTTCATCCTGCCGCTCTACCTGTCGCGGGTGCAGGGCTACAATTCCGAGCAGATCGGCATGGTGCTGGCCTGGACCGGCCTGCCGCAGCTCATGTTGATCCCGCTGGTGCCACGGCTCATGAAGAAGTTCGATGCGCGCCTCGTGATCGGCGTGGGTTTCGCGCTGTTCGCGCTCTCGAACTTCATGAACATCTACATGACCACCGACACGGCGGCCGACCAGCTCCTCTGGCCCAACGTCGTGCGCGCGATCGGCCAGGCCCTGGTGCTGGCGCCGCTTTCCGCCGTGGCCGCCGCCGGCATCGAGCGGGAGAACGCGGGCTCGGCCTCGGCGCTGTTCAACATGATGCGCAACCTTGGCGGCGCGATCGGAATCGCCGGCTTGCAGACCTTCCTGACCAAGCGCGAACAGTTCCACTCGAACGTTCTCAACCAATCGGTCTCGCTGTTCGACGAGGCGACGCGCGTGCGCCTCTACCAGCTCGTGCAGTATTTCCTGCAGCACGGCGTCACCGATACGGCGACCGCGACCAACAAGGCGTTGCTGGCGATCGGCAGCCGCATCCACCTGCAGGCCTACACCATGGCCTTCGGCGACACGTTCTTCGTGCTGGGCGCTGCGATGGTGGTGGCGCTGGTCGCGGCCCTGCTGCTCAAGAAGCCGGCTCAAATATCCGCCGGTGGCGCCCACTAGTTCCAGCGTAGGAGACGACCATGAAACCCAGACTGAACCCGTATCAGGCAGCGCCCAACGCCATGAAGGCGCTGGCCACGCTGGAAGCCCAGGTCGCCGGCAGCGGCCTCGATCCCAGGCTCGCGGAGCTGGTCAAGGTCCGAGCCTCGCAGATCAACGGCTGCGCCTTCTGCCTCAACATGCACACGCACGACGCCCGGTCCAAGGGCGAGAGCGAGGAGCGACTCTATCTCCTGAACGCCTGGCGCGAGTCGCCGCTCTATACGGCGCATGAGCGCGCCGCACTGGCCTGGACCGAAGCCGTGACCTTGGTGTCTGAGACCCACGTGCCCGACGCGGTCTACGACGACGTGCGCGCCGAATTCGAGCCCGAGGAACTGGTGAAGCTCACCTTGCTGATCACGACCATCAATGCGTGGAACCGCTTCGCCGTCAGCTTCCGCTCGATCCACCCAGTGCGGGCGCAGGCTGCGGCGGCGTGAGGCTGCTACGGCCGGAAGTGTTCCTGCCCGGTGCCGCGGTAGAGCACCTGGACCTGCCGGCCGACGATGGCCTCATGCGCCGCGAGTGACTCCGGCGTGCAATCCGCCGTCGGGCGCGGCTCGTGATCGAAGTGATGGAAGGCATCGACGCCGCGTACCAGGGTGGCGCTGTCCCGCACACCGACCGCTTGTTTCACGTGCGTCGGGATATAGCGGATCGCAAAGCCGATGCGCCGGTCGTTCGACTTGTTAGGCTCCGACCCATGCGCCAGCAACACATGATGTAGTGAGGCCTGGCCCGGATCGAGGAGGACATCGACACAGCTTGCCTCATCGACCTTCACCGCGATCTCCTGACCGCGGCTCAGGAGATTGTTCTTGTCGAACGTGTCCTGGTGCTCGAGCTGCATCGTGTGCGTGCCCGGCGCGAACTTCATGCAGCCGTTCAGGAGATTGGCCGGCGTGAAGGCGACCCAGACCGTCATGACGTCGGGCGTGCTGAGGCCCCAATAGGTTGCATCCTGGTGCCACGACACGAAGCCCGGGTCGGAGGCTTCCTTGATGAAGAAGCTGGTGCTCCAGCACAGCAGGTTCGATCCCAGCACATCCTCGACCGCGTCCAGGATCTTCCGACTGCGGATCAGGTCGTTCAGCCACGTCAGGTAAAGATGCGCCTTGTGGCGCTTGTCGCCCTGGATCGGGCCACCGTTGGCGCGCTCATAGGCCTCGAGCCTGGCGCGGATCGCCAGCGTCTCGGCCGGGGACAGGACGTCGATCGGGAAATGGTAGCCGTCGCGCCGGTACGTCGCGATGGCGTCATCCGAGAGGATCTTGGGCATGCGCCAAGCTTAGGTTTACGCGTTCCGCGCGGCAAGGCGGCACGTCTGGACGGTACCGGCGCAGGCTGCTCTCATCCCGGCCATGCTCCTCAAATTCTTCCGGCTGATCGCCGCTTGCTGGGCCCTCTTCGCCGGACCCGCCGCCTTCGCCGCCGATCCCGATGCGGCGCTGAAGGTGCCGTTCCCCGCCCCCGTGGCCATGTCCGAAGGGCTGGCCGATCTCGGCAACGTGAAGCTCTGGTATTGGGACACCGGCGGCCCGGGCGAGGTCGTGGTCTTCCTGCACGCGGGCTCGGGCAGCAGCGAGTTCTATCCCTACCAGCAACCGGTCTTCGCCAAGGCCGGCTACCGCGTGATCTCCTATTCACGCCGCAGCCAGTACAAGTCCGAGGCCGGCAATGACAGCGACACCTTCTTCGCCGCCGACGACTTGCTCCATCTCATGGACTTCCTGAAGATCGACAAGTTCCACGCCGTCGGCAATGCGCTGGGCGGCTACTTCGGCCTCGACGTCGCAATCTCCCATCCCGAACGGCTGCGCAGCCTCGTGCTGGCCTCCAGCATGATGGGCATCGTCGAGCCCGACTACACCAAGGCCATGGCCGCGCTCCGCCCCAAGACGTTCGAGGAACTGCCGCTCGACGTGCAGGAGATCGGCCCCTCCTACCGCGCCGCCAATCCGGCGGGCCTGACCGAGTGGAACGCGCGGCACGAGCGCGCGACCAAGCGGGCGCCCGCGCGCCTGCACAACAAGTTCACCTGGGAGGCGCTCGGCAAGATCAAGACGCCGATCCTGCTGATGACCGGCGACGCCGACCTCTGGCTCCCGCCCTACATGCTGCGCCAGGTGGCGCCGAAATTTCCCGGCAGCCAGCTCGTCGTCGTGCGGGAAGCCGGCCACAATATCCAATGGGAACAGCCGGCCGCCTTCAACGAAGCCGTGCTCACCTTCATCCGGGGGAAATGATGATCATCAAAAAGATGCGCTTGGCCCTGCTCGCCCTGCTCGTGAGCGTACCGGCTGCGGCCGAGCCGCTCAGCATCGAGAGCCAGGGCAGCTTCTTCATCGGCGGCCACGACATCAAGTCCGACACGCTCTCGACGCTCCCGGCCTACGCGCCCTCGGGCACCATCACTGTCGGCCAGATGTACGTGCACTACCAGATCCCGGTCGCGGCCAAACACCTGCCGGTGACCTTCATCCATGGCTGCTGCCTGACCGGCAAGACCTGGGAAACGACGCCCGACGGCCGCATGGGCTGGGACGAATACTTCGTGCGCCAGGGCTTCCCGACCTACGTAATCGACCAGGTGTCGCGCGGCCGCTCGGCGGTCGATCCGGCGCCGCTCAATGCCGCCAAGCTCGGCAAGACGCCAGCCGACCAGATACCGGCGGTGTTCTCGGCGGGACACGAGGCGGCGTGGGCGATCTTCCGCTTCGGGCCTGAGTATCCCAAGGTCTTCCCGGGCATGCAGTTCCCGCTCGAGGCGCAGGACGAATTCTGGAAGCAGATGGTGGCGGACTGGGCCGGCGGCCTGCCCGTTCCCAATCCGACGGTGCCGGCACTGTCGGAGCTCGCGATCAAGCTCAAGGGCACGGTGCTGATCAGCCACTCGCAGTCGGGCTTCTATCCCTTCCAGACGGCGGCGCTCAATACGCAGGACATCGCGGGTATCGTCTCGATCGAGCCGGGCGCCTGCCCGCTCGCGACGGGCGATCTCGTCCCCTACCTGAAGATGCCGATCCTCGTGCTGTTCGGGGACTACGTCGATCTGTCGCCGCGCTGGGCGCCGCGCCTCAAACAGTGCCGCGAGTTCGCCGACGCGGTGAAGAAGGCCGGCGGCAAGACCGAGCTGGTCCTGCTGCCCGACCTCGGCATCAAGGGCAATTCGCACATGCTGATGCAGGACAAGAACAGCCTGGAGATCGCGGCCTGGCTGGTCGCGTGGCTGAACAAGAACGTGCCCTAGAAACCCTGAGGCAAAGCCCTGAGGCGCAAGCCTTAGGAGCGTGCCGCAACGACCATGTCGGCGAGTTGCAGGAACGCCGGGCTCTCCACGCGGGTGGGCTCGAACGTGGTCTTGCCGAGATTGCGCTGCACCGCGTACTCGTCCGTCACCGCGCGGCGGTGCACGATCACCGTGTCGATCGCGGGCATCACCAGCACGAACTGGCCGAACTGGCCGCTCATCATGTACGAGCCCTTCCATTCCGGGCCGGCGCGCGTTGCCGGCACCCACCAGAGATAGCCGTAGCCCAGCTCGCCGCCGCGACCGACGCTCTCGGGCTTCACATGCTGCGCCGTGCTCTCCTTGACCCAGTTGGCCGGCACGATCTGCTGGCCGTTCCAGTTGCCGCCGCGTGCCATCAGCAAGCCGAGCCGCGCCATGTCACGCGCCGACAGGAACAGGTGATAGGCGAGATATTTCGACTGGTTCTCGAAGCCCATCATGCGCTGGCGACCGACCGTATAGTCCTGAAGCTGCAGCGGCTTGGCGAGATCCTGCGCCAGCGCATTGAACACGGTCTTGTGCGTGAGCTTCTCGAAGATCGCGCCGATGACGTTGAAGTCCCAATTATTGTAGTGGAAGAACGTGCCGGGCTGCTTGGAGCCGCGCTCGATCTTGTTGGGGTCGTCGCCCGGGCTGCCGGCGGCGTGATAGACGCCGGAGCTCGCGATCAACAGGTCGCGGATTTTCGCCGTCTTCTCGATCGGCAGGAGTCCGTCGGGCTCGTCGATGCCGAGCTCGCCCATGGTGCGATCGAGGTTGATCGTGCCGTTGGCGACATACTTGCCGAACATCATCGACAGGATGCTCTTGCGCGCCGAGGCGAGGTAACTCACTTCCGCGATGTCGCCGTAGCTGTAGGAGATCTTGCCGCCCGACACGATCATGAACGAGGTCGTGGGCAGGGTGCAGAGCTTGAGCTCGAGCGCTTCGATCGCCGCGGCTTTCAGGCCGGCTTGCTGCAGTGACGTTTTTTCCCAGTTGGCGGCCGGCAGGGTCGCCGCCTCGGTACGTGTACCGAACAAGGTCATCGCCGGCAGCGTCAGCGCTGCCTGCACGAATGATCTACGACGAGGAGAAAAAGGGATTACCATCGGGCATTCATTGTGGGGGAGCTCTTGGTCACTGTCATTCATAATGCCGCCATCGTCACGGTCGACGACCACGACACGGTGCACTACGACGCCGCGATCGCCATCGACGGCAAGCGCATCGCCGCCATCGGTCCCACGAAGGACATTCTGGTTCGCTATCCGAACGCGGAGATGGTCGACGGCACGAACAAGATGGTGATGCCGGGCTTCGCCAATGTGCACACGCATCTCACGATGACGCTCGCGCGCGGCGTCTTCGAGGATCTCTCGCCATCGCACAAGCCGCCCTTCTCCGGCGGTCTTTCGCCCATTCCCCTGCCGAAGGTCACGCCCGAGGAGCAGCGCACCATGGCGCAACTCGGCGCGCTGGAGGCGCTACGCAGCGGCACGACCCTGGTCCTCGAGGATGGCGCCAACACCGGCGATTATGCCGGCGCCCTCGCCGATACTGGTATGCGCTTTCTGCTCGGGGTGCGGGCCTACGATCGCATCGGCACTGAGATCGGCGATCCCGCGCCGTACCAGCTCGATCGTGCGTTAGGTCAACGACACCTTGGTATTATCGAGGACACCTACCACAAGTGGAATAATACGTCGGAAGGGCGCATGCGGATCGCCGTCTCGGCGTGGGCACCCGACATGTGCTCGCCGGAGTTGCTGCGGGACCTGCGGGCACTGCAAGAAAAGCTCGATACCTGGGCCACCATTCACCTCAATCAAATCTGGGGTGAAGTCGCGGCGATTCAGGCCCACCGCAATGTGTTGCCGACCGAATATCTTGCAGAGCTCGGCTTTCTCAACGAGCGACTGATTTGTGCGCATTGCCGATGCATGAACCCACGCGAAGAAAAAATCCTCGGGCAGTCGAAAGCCACGGTGTCGTTCAATTCAGCAATTGCGGCACGTCGCGGTCTCAGTCCGCGCATCTCCGACCTCGAGGACTATGGCTGCACCATCGCGATGGGCAGCGACAATATGGCCGAGGATATGGTCGAAGTGATGCGCACCGGCCTCTTCATGGAGCGTGTCAGGCGTGAAGACGGGCGCCATCCGACGCCCGAACAGGCGATGCGCTGGGCCACACGCAACGGCTATCGTGCGCTTGGTATTCCAGACGGCGGCTGGCTTGCACCGGGCAACAAAGCCGATTTGATCGTGGTTGACCTGCAGCGGGCGCATTTGATTCCGGTGCTGCGCGCGCTGTCTAATTTTGTACATAACGGGCAGGCGCGCGATATCGAAGCGGTAATGGTCGATGGGAAATGGTTGATGCGTGACTGCAAGGTGTTGGTGCTGGATGAGATTGCATTACTCGCTCAAGCGCAGTATGTCGCCCGGGTTGCATGGTCGCGGCAGTTTCGATCACGTCTCGACCTCAAACCCCCTGCGGGATTCGCGCCCGATGCGTTGCCCTAGCGCTGAAAGCCGAACTCTGCTTTTCTTTGGGCGATCAGCCCGGCAATTCAGGAAAGAATACGCAAATGGCGAGGTCGCATCCTGTTGATGTTCACGTCGGTGCCCGCATGCGTCAGCGACGTTCGCTGCTCGGCATGAGTCAGACCAATCTCGGCACCGCTGTCGGTCTTACATTCCAGCAGATTCAGAAATACGAGCGCGGCTCCAACCGCATCGGCTCGAGCCGGCTGTTCGAGTTCGCGAAAGTGCTCGACGTGCCGGTGTCCTACTTCTTCGACGAGATGCCGTCGAACGCGCTGGCCGGCCGTCCGATGTCGGGCCGCGGCAAGAAGGGCTTCGGCGAAGCCGCCACGCCGTTCGAGCAGGAGAAGGATCCGCTGGTGAAGCGCGAGACGCTCGAACTGGTGCGCGCCTACTACAAGATCCGCGAGAACCGCGTGCGCCAGCGCGTCTTCGAGATGGTCAAGGCCGTGGGCGCGGCCAGCCATGCCGAAGTGCTGGGCGGTTCGAAGAAGAAGCGCTAGCGCCGGTGGCCGGCACGCCGACCATCCCGATCATCGATCTCGCGGGGCCGCCGGAACAGACGGCCCGCGAGTTGCGGGCGGCCCTCACGGAAGTCGGCTTCTACTACGTGATCAACCACGGCGTGCCAGCGGAGCTGGTGCGCAATACCTACGCCGAAGTGGCGCGGTTCCACGCGATGCCACTCGAGCGCAAGATGCAGGTCCGCATCGATCGCCACAATGTCGGTTACCTGCCGATGAAGGGCGACACCTTGCGCACCTCGGTCGTGCAGACTGTCACCAAGCCCAACTTCAACGAAGCGCTGTTCATTGCGCGCGACCTGCCGGGCGATCATCCGGACGTCACAGCCGACCGGCGCTTTCGCAGCGCCAACCAGTGGCCGACCGACCTGCCGGGCTTTCGCGAGGCCATCGTCGCCTATTGCGACACGATGGAACGGCTGGTGCAGCGGCTCATGCCTGTCTATGCCGGTGCTCTCGAACTGCCGCCGCGCTACTTCGAGGTGCCGTTTCGCGACATGCAGTACAAGCTGCGCGCAACGCACTATCCGCCTCAGGAAGTACGCGCCGACGACGAATTCGGCATCGCACCCCATACAGATACCAGCTTTTTGACGGTGCTGGCGCCCAATGACGTGCCCGGCCTCTCGATCCGGCTACGTGACGGAAACTGGATGGATGCACCGGCGATTCCGGACGCCTTCGTCGTGAATGGCGGCCAGATGCTGCTGCGCTGGACCAACGACCGGTTCCTCGCGACACCGCATCGCGCGGTCAACCGCACCGGCGGCGAGCGCTATGCGCTGGCTTTCTTCTGCGACTGCAACATCGACTGGCCGGTCGCCGCTGTGCCGACCACCGTCGGCCCGGACAAGCCGCCGAAATATCCGACGACCTGGTACACCGACTACATGGCGCTCTATCAGAAGCGCACGTACGACCTGCTCGCGGCCGAGAACGCCTGAGGCCTACTCAGCCGCAGCCTTGCGGCCGGCCCCCTGATGAACCTGGTTGCGCGCCAGCCATTCACCCATGGCCTGCTCCATGGTCATGAACACCGCGCCATCCTCCATCAGCTTCTGGATCAGTCGCTCCAGCATCATCATGCGATGGCCGCGGCCGATCACGTGCGGATGGAAAGTGTAGGTCAGGATGCCGAAGTCCGGCTGCACGCGCGTCATGTAGGTATAGTCGTCGACGAAGTTCTCGAGCACGGCCGTCGCGTTCATCAGGCCAGCCTGGATCGAGCCGTTCGGATTGCGCATGTATTCGAAGTGCGGGAAATCGTCGAGCGACCAGCTGATCGGCATTTCGAGCAGCGGCGTCGTGCGGCCGCGCACCATCGGCTTCATCAGTTCGACGACGTCGCCCTGGCGGGCATAGTAGCAATCGTAGTCATGGCCCATCAGTGAGCTGTCGTACTTGATGCCGTGCTTCAGCAGCAGCTCGATCGAATTGGGCGAGAGATCCCAGGCCGGCGAGCGATAGCCACGCGCCAGTCTGCCGCTGATGCGCTTGATCGATTCGTTGCCGCGCACGATCTCTTCTTCCTCCTCGTCGCGTTCCATCGTCACCGGCAGGCGGTGCGTCCAGCCGTGATGGGCAAGCTCATGACCGGCTTCGACGTAGGGCATCACCGCTTCCGGCGTCGTGTCGATCGTGTGGCCAGGCGTGAAGAAAGTGCCCTTGATGTCGTACTTCTTCATCAGGGCGACCAAGCGCGGGATCACGATCGTGTCGTATTCCCCGCGCGAGATCACCGTCGGCGAAGTAAGGCCGCGGGCGATGAAGCCCGACATGTGGTCATGATCGAAGGTGAGACAGACGATATGGCGCGACATGTCGGGGATCCTCTCGGTTAGGCCTTCACGATGAACGGCTTGGCCTGCGCGTCGTACTCGGCATAGCCTAGGGTTGCGCGCAGTTCCGGCGGCGGCAGGGCGGTCTTGGCTTCCGCGTCACCGGCCTTCAGCGCCGCGAGGCCTGCCTTGATGCCGGCCGCGACCGGCGAGAGCATGCCCGTGGGATAGGTGCCGATCTTGAAGCCGAGCTTCAGCGCCTCGGTCTGCGATGGGCAGGCGCGCGGCGCGCCCGGCGACAGCACGGCAAACGACGGCCGGCCACCGGCGGCGGCAACGGCGCGCTTCACTTCGTCATCGTCGGCGGGCGAATCGAGGAACAGGATGTCGGCGCCTTCTTTCACATACATCTCGATACGCGCGACGGCCTCGTCGATGCCCTGAGTCGGGCGGCAGTCGGTGCGCGCCAGCACGCAGATGCCGGATTCCTTGGCGGCCTCGACGGCAGCGCGGATCTTCATCTGCGCCTCGTCGCGCGACAGGCAGGGCTTGCCGGCAGCGGTGAGCGCGCGCGGCGTGATCTTGTCCTCGATCAGCACGGCGGCAGCGCCGGCGCGGCCATAGGCGCGCACGGTGCGCTGGACGTTCATCGCATTGCCATAGCCGTGATCGCCGTCGGCCAGCACCAGAAGGTCGGGCGCCGCGGCATGGACCATGTTGAAGGAATCGAACATTTCGCCGAACGAGATGAGATCGAGATCGGGACCGCCCAGTCGGCTGGCCGCGACACAGGAACCCGAGAGGAAGGCCGTCTTGAAGCCCGCTGCCGCCGTCAGTTTGGCGGTCAGCCCGTCCCAAACCGCCGGCATCACGACAAGACCGGGTTCTTTCAGATGGGCACGCAGGCGCTCGGGGGCGTTCATTAGACGGTTCCTCCAGGATGTTTTCGGCGGGGATAATAGCGCTTCGCGGCTTCTTCGCCACACGCTCGCTAGCATGCAATTTGCTACTCTCCTGTGGTGATAGCCGTTGCCTCCCGCCTGCTGCTGCGCCGCGCCCTGTTGGCGGTGCCGCTCGTCTTCGCCGTCGTGGCGTTGACGTTCTTCTTCATCCGGCTGGCGCCCGGCGATCCGGCGCAAATTCTGGCAGGCGACGCTCCGACGCCGGAGTTCCTGGCGCAGGTCCGCGCCGAGTACGGGCTCGACCAACCCGTGTGGACGCAGTTCCTCGCCTTCCTGGCCAAGGCGCTCACCGGCGACTTCGGCACCTCGCTCTATTCCAAGCAGCCGGTGTTTGCCGTCATCCTCGAGCGCTTTCCCGCGACCGTGCTAATGACCGGCACGGCGATGATCGTGGCCTCGATCGTCGGCATCCTGGTCGGCGTCGCCTCGGCCAAGCGCGCCGGCTCGCACGCCGACACATTGATAAGCAGCGCCTCGCTGTTGGGCTATTCGATGCCGGGCTTCTGGGTCGGCCAGTTGCTGGTGCTGCTGTTCTCGGTCTCGCTCGACTGGTTTCCCGCCACCGGCATGGAGGCCGCGCGCGCCAGCTACACGGGCTGGCGCCATATCCAGGACGTCGCCTGGCACATGGTGCTGCCGGTGACGACCTTGGCCCTCTTCCTGCTGACCATGATCGCGCGCTTCACCCGCGCCGCGATGATCGACGCACTCGACCAGGACTATGTACTGGTAGCTGAAGCCAAGGGCGCGTCGCGCAACCGCATCCTCTGGCACCACGCCTTCCGCAACGCCTGCGTGACGACGATCACCGTGATCGGCCTGGAGTTCGGCGCGGTGCTGGCCGGCGCCGTCGTGGTCGAGATCGTGTTCGGCTGGCCTGGCCTGGGCCGCCTGTTCTACGACGCGATCTACCGACGCGACTTTCCGCTGCTCACCGGCGCCTTCATGTTCTCCTCGCTGATCGTGATCGGGGTGAACATGGTGTCGGACGTGGCCTGCGCCCTGCTCGATCCGCGGATCCGGCGATGAAGACCGCGGCAACGCTTCCCACCCCCTGGTTCGCGCCGGCCTGGCTCGTGCGCTTTCTGCGCTCGCCGATCTCAACAGTCGTGGGCAGCCTGCTGGTTCTCGTGGTCGTCGCGGGCGTGATCCTGGCGCCCCTGATCACGCACGCCGATCCGATGGCACTCAGCTCCGACACCTTGCTGGAACCCGCATGGGCACATCCGATGGGCACCGACGATCTCGGCCGCGACGAGCTGGCGCGCGTGCTCTACGGCGGCCGCGCCTCGCTGGTGATCGGCCTGTTCAGCGCCCTACTCAGCGTCATCCTCGGCATGACCATCGGCATGGTCGCGGGCTTCTTCGGCGGCGCGATCGACGAGACGTTGATGCGCATCACCGAAGCGTTCCAGATCCTGCCCAAGCTGCTGGTCGCCGTGGTCGTGGTGTCGCTGATCGGCAGCGGCCTCACCAACGAGGTGCTGGTGATCGGGCTCCTGAGCTGGCCCGCGACCGCGCGCGTGATCCGCGGCAGGGTGCAGGTGATCCGGCATGAGGAGTTCATTGCCGCGGCGGAGATGTCCGGCGCCTCGTGGCTACGCGTGCTCGTGCGTCACGTGGCCCCCAATGTCGTTTCTTTCCTGCTGGTCAGCGCCTCTCTGCAGGTCGCTTCGGCAATCATGTCTGAGTCGTTCCTGAGTTTTCTCGGGCTCGGCGATCCCGCGCATCCGAGCTGGGGCCTTCTACTGCAACAGGGCCAGCTTTTCCTGAGCGATGCGTGGTGGCTCACGACCTTCCCCGGCATCGCGCTGGCCATGACGATCCTGGGGCTCAACCTGTTGGGCGATGGCGTGAGCGGCAGCCGCATCGTTGCCGGATCGCGTCGATGAGTTCACGCCGATGAGCGAGCCAGTACTGTCGATACGCGACCTGCACGTCTCCTTCCCGACCGCGACCGTCGTGCAGGGGGTGAGTTTCGACGTGATGCCGGGCGAGATCGTGGGCGTCGTGGGCGAATCGGGTTCAGGCAAGTCGATGACAGCCCGTTCGGTGTTGCGGCTCCTGCCCAAGAGCGCGCGGCTGGGCGGCAGCATCCGCTTTCGCGGCCAGGAAGTGCTCGACATGTCGCCTGCCGATATTCGCGCGATGCGCGGCGCGCTGGTCTCGATGGTGTTCCAGGATCCGATGACGTCGTTCAATCCAGTGCTGCGCATCGGCGACCAGATCGCCGAAGCCATGACCTTGCACGGCCAGAAGGACCGCAAGACTTTGAGCGACCGCGTGGCGTCGCTGCTGGCCTCCGTCGGCATCGGCAATCCGAAGGCGCGGGCACGCGCCTATCCGCACGAATTCTCCGGCGGCATGCGCCAGCGCGCGCTCACCGCCATGGCCGTGGCCAACGGCCCCGCTCTCCTGATCGCCGATGAGCCCACGACCGCGCTCGATGTCACCGTGCAGGATCAGATCCTGCAGCTGATGCGCGACCTCAATGCGACGTCGGGCACCGCGATCCTGCTGATCACCCACAACATCGCCGTCGTCGCGAGCCTCTGTCGGCGGCTGATCGTGATGTATGCCGGCCGCGTCGTCGAAGACGGGCCGACCGACGAGGTGCTGACCGCACCGCGCCACCCCTACACCTGGTCGCTGCTGCAATCGGTGCCGCGGCTCGATCGCGCGACGGGACGGCTGGTCGCCATCAAGGGCCAGCCGCCCGATCCCGCCGAGCCGTTGGCGGGCTGCAAGTTCCATCCGCGCTGCCCCTGGGTCGAGGAGCGCTGCACGCGCGACGAGCCACCGCTCGAAGACGGCGTGCGCTGCTGGGTACGGCCTGCGCTATGACACCGTTGGTCCGGGTGACGCAGCTCACCAAGCAGTTCGCCAAGACGCGCGCCGTCGACGGGGTGAGCTTCGACATCGCGCCCGGTGAAACCTTGGGATTGGTGGGCGAATCGGGTTCCGGCAAATCGACCCTGGGCCGCGCCGTCGTCGGACTGCTGCCCGCCACCTCGGGCGAGAGCATCGTCGATGGCCAGAATGTCGGCACGCTGCGCGGCAGCGCGCGCAAGGCGCTGTGGCGTCACGCCCAGATGGTGTTCCAGGATCCCTATTCGTCGCTCAATCCCAAGATGACCGTGCGCGATGCGCTGGCCGAGCCGCTGCGCAACTTCGGCATCGCGCGCGGCGCGGAAGCCGACAAGTTGATCCGCGAGACGATCGAGGCTTGCGGCCTGCCGGCCAGTGCGCTGCCCCGTTATCCGCGCGAATTCTCGGGCGGCCAGCGCCAGCGCATCGGCATCGCCCGCGCGCTGATCGTGCGGCCGAACTTCATTGTCGCCGACGAGCCGGTCTCGGCGCTCGATGTCTCGATCCAGGCGCAAATCATCAACCTGCTGCAGGACCTCAAGAGCGAGTTTGGCCTCACCTACCTCTTCATCGCCCACGACCTAGCCGTGATCCGCCATGTCTCCGACCGGGTCGCCGTCATGTATCGCGGCAAGCTGGTGGAGACGGCGCCGGCCGCGACGCTCTATGCCACGCCGCGCCATCCCTATACGCAGCTCTTGCTACGCTCAGTCCCAGTGCCCGATCCGAAGGCCGAGATCGAACGCCGACGCAACGTGACCGGCGCCGAAGTGACGAATGCCGAAGCGACCGATAACGGCTGCCCCTTCGCCGCGCGCTGCCCGATGGCGAAATTCCCGACCTGCTCGGACAAGGCGCCTGAATTGTCGGCCAAGGCCAGCGACCATCTGGTCGCCTGCCACTTCGCCTAGAGCGACCCGCCGCGCTGAAGCACGGCGCATTGTTCGAGCACCCAGGCCTTCCTCTCATCGAACACCGACGCCGGACGGTTGAGTTCGGGGCGCTGGTGGAACCAGCCGATGGTCGCCATCCACCGGATCAATCGAAACGTCGGGATCAAGTTCAGCGCCTCGTCGGGAACCGGCCGCGTAGCGCGATACCCCTTGAGAAAGGCTTGCTCGATCTCCGCCGCGTTCGGCTTGGTCTGCCAGCCCGTGAGAGCGGTGGCGATGTCGTATTGATGCCAGCCATAACCGGTGTCATCGAAGTCGATAACGGTCAGCCGGTTGCCATCGACCAGGATATTGCCCGGGTGCATGTCGGCATGGATCAGACTGTAGGTGGAAGCGTCGTGACTGAGCCCGCTCAACGTCTCGTACATGCGTCCGCGGACGTCGTGCAACAGCTGGCGCTCGGCAGCCGACAGCACGCGATGTTCCCAGAACGGGCCCCAATGCGGCGCGTCGCCCATCAAGCCGTCGGCGTCGAGCGCGTGACGTGTGAATCCTGCCGGCGGGCGCCAGGCACTTGATTGATTGTGCATCGAGGCCGTGATGGCGCCGAGTTGCCCGAAGTAGTTCTCGACCACGTTCTGATCGGCTGCTTCGGCGAGGACGCCAGAGAGAAGGCGGCCTTCGGTCCAACGTGCGAGGCCCACGAACCTTTGCTCGCCCATGTCTGGAATCGCCACGGGCACGTAGTACCGGCCATCGCACGCCGCCACTGCTGTGGGCACATCGACACCGACATCGGCCAGAGCGCGGATCCATACGCGTTCGGAGTCCAGCTCTTCGAGCGTGTGATAGCCCGGCCGATGCAGGCGCAAGACATAGGCCTGACCGTCGCGACCGTCGGTCACCTTGAACGTGACGTTCTCAGAGAGCGATACCAGGCTGAGGTTCTCGGGCTCGATCGGAAAGTCTTTCAGCGCGGCCCGGGCGGCCGGCGCGAATGTCCGATCGACCGTCTCGTTATCCATCCAGTTCGACCATCGTAGCGTCGAAGGCCACGAGGAACTCCTCGGCGTGGCTCTTCGCGAAGACCAGCGGCGGCCGGATCTTCACGACATTCCGGTAAGCGCCGGCATTGCTGGTCAGGAAGCCCTTGTCCTTCAGCCGGTTGATGATCTCGACAGCCCGATCGGCATCGGGTGTGCGCGCGGCATCGGTCTTGACGATCTCGACGCCGATGAAAAGTCCGTGGCCGCGCACGTCGGCGATCGAGACGAACCGCCCCTTACGCTCAGCCAGCGCCGATTTCAGGAACGCGCCCACCGTGGCCACGTTGGCGGCCAGACCTTCGCGCTCGATGACATCGACCACGGCCATGCCGACCGCCGCCTGAAGAGGACTTGAGGCAAAAGTATTGAAATAGCGTGTCGTGGCGCGGAAGCCCTCGACCAGCTTGCGGCTCGCGGCGGTCGCCGCCAGCGGCAGACCGTTACCCATCGGCTTGCCGGTCACGACGATGTCGGGCGTGAAGCCCAGGACGTCGTAGCCCCACCAGCGGCCGGTGCGGCAGTAGCCGGCCTGGACCTCGTCGGCAATCACCAAGCCACCGGCGGCGTGCACGATCTCGGCGGCGCGCGCCATGAAGCCGTGCGGCACGTCCGGCAGTCCTTCGTTGGCGAAGATCGAGCACACGATCAGCCCGGCGAATCCCGTGCCGTCTTCTTCCAGGCCGCGAATCGCCCCGCGCAGGCGGGCGAGATAGGCTTCGGCGAGATCAGCTTCGCTGGCGCCCGGCACGAGCGGACGGAGCTTCTCGGGGAACGGGATGGCGCGGACGTCACCCTTGGCGTTGCTGATGTCGCCAATGCGCGTCAGCTTGCCGATCGCAGCACTATTGCCGTGGTAAGTCGCATTGGTGCAGACGATGCCGCTCTTGCCCGTCGCCAGCCGCGCCATACGCAGAGCGACCTCATTGGCCTCCGTACCGGAGCAGCTGAAGATCACGCTTTCGATCTGCGGCCCATGCAGCGCCGCCAGGCGCTCGGCAAAGGCAACGATGCCCTCGTGAAGATAGCGGCTGTGGACGTTGAGCGTGCCCTGCTGGCGCGCCATCGCCTCCACCACGTGGGGATTAGCATGACCGACGCAGGGCACGTTGTTGTACATGTCGACGTAACGACGGCCGTCGACATCGAACAATTCCACGCCTTCGCCCCGCACGATGTGCAGGGGCGTGTTGTAGAACAACGGCGCACCGGCGCCGAAAGCTCGGTCACGTCGCGCAGCAAGTGTCTCGGAACTCATGATCGGCCTTTCGTTTGCATCGACGACAGGCAACCATAGCATCGCCGGAGCGGGAGACTACTTCCTTACGCAGGCGATCGCCGCGACGGCAAGACAGGCCGCCGACACCGCGTAGATCCAGAAAGACGGCACGATCGGCAGGAGCAAGCCGGCCGCCATCGGCCCCGTGCCCGCGCCGATGTCGCGCCAGACCGCGCGCGCGGCGAGCGCCTGGACACGGCCGGGCCCTGGCGTGCGCCGGACGACGATCGGCGCAATCAGCGGGAGCTGCAGCGCCCGCAGGACCACGATCGCGGCGGCGCCGCCGAAGATCCAGCCCGCACCGAAACCCACCAACACGACGGTGGTCATGAGCGACAGCATGACCAGCAACCGTTCCGCGCCCAGCCGCTCAGCCATGTGGCCGCCCATCGGCGACAGCACGATCTCGCAGAAATAGCGCAGCGCCATCAGCAGGGCCGCCGCCATCACCGCGCCGCCCGGCATCAGGTCCTTGCCGAGATAGCCAAGCCCGACCACGAATAGCCCATCCAGCGTGAAGCCCTCGAGGAACGACCAGACGTCGAGGCTGGTGGGCAGTTGCAGCTTGCGCGAGTTCACGACGACGTGGGGTACGGCTGGCAGGCGACGGGTCGCCAGCAGGCCCAGCAGCGCCACCGCTGTCAGCACCAAGAAGATCGCGCGCGGTCCGAGCTGAAGCTGCTCAGCCAACAGGGCGCCGAGCGGTAGCGCCACGGTCGGGCCCAGCGCAATGATGGCGCGCGAGCGGCCGTTGCGACGTGCCGCGCCCTGCGCCTCCGCCGTCGCCATCGCGAGCGTCGAGAGATTGAGGGCGGCGAACGCTAGGCCCCACAGGAGCCGCATGGGCAACAGCAGCCAGACTCCCGAGAGCGTGGCATAGCCCAGCGACGCGATCGCCGAGGCGATCACCGCCAGCGTGTCGATCGGCCGGTCGCCACGGCGGGAATAGAAGCGTGCCACGAAGCCGTAGCCCACGATGCGCACCAGCCGGTTGGCCGCCAGCAGCAGGCCGACCTCGAAGAGGCTGACGCCGAACTGCGGCGCGAACATCGGCAGCAGGAGATAGAGGCAGGTGTCGGAGGGCAGCGTCACCGCCAGCGCAATCGCCGAATGACGGGCGGCGAGATCGGCCGGTGATGGGGACGCAACGCTCATGACGGCGGCATCCTTGGTCTTGTTACGGTTTGGTGACAAACGATGTGATTTCGGCAAGCGTGTGATAAAAACTCACACATGGTTTCGGTCAAACTCCCGCCCCTCAACGCACTGCGCGCTTTCCTGGTCGCCGCCCGGCACCAGAGCTTTTCGCGCGCGGCGGTGGAGCTGAACGTCACGCACGGCGCGGTCAGCCGGCAGGTGCGCGGGCTGGAGGAGTTCCTGGGCGTGGCGCTCTTCGAGCGGCAGGTCCGCAAAGTGGTGCTGACCGCTGACGGCCAGCAGCTCTTCGCCGAGACCAACCCTGCCATGGAGCAGATTGGCGCTGCCGCCCGATCGCTCATGGTGCGGGCACCGACGCGCGCGGTGCGGGTCAATGCGCGGCCGTCGTTCACCGTGCGCTGGCTGATCCCACGCCTGCCGGATTTCGTGGCACATCATCCCGGCATCGAGCCGCAGCTCTTCACCACGCTCCTACCGCCGGAAAAAGCCCCCGAGCCGTTCGACATCGCGATCCGCCGC
Source organism: Enhydrobacter aerosaccus (assembly GCA_903832005.1). GTDB lineage: Bacteria > Pseudomonadota > Alphaproteobacteria > Reyranellales > Reyranellaceae > Reyranella > Reyranella aerosaccus_B. The sequence goes on from CAIKZO010000006.1 coordinate 116,431, forward strand.
GGCGTCAAAGGCTGGCCCTCCGCGGTCGAGGCGCAGCCCTTCTTCGAGGACGAATTGGTGGTCGTCGCGGCCCCGTCCCTGCTGAAGACCAGGCCGATCGCCGATGCCAGGGCGCTCGGCCAACACGCGCTACTCGTCTGCAAGACGCGCAAGGAGGACTGGGACGATTGGAAGGCGCATGTCGGCCTACCGCGGCTCAGGCCAGCGCGGCGGCTACAACTCGATCACAGTCACATCGTGCTGCAGGCCGCAGTGGATGGGCTGGGCTTCGCGATCACGGCGGCATCGCTGCTCGGCACCGACGTGGCGCAAGGGCGGCTGGTCTGTCCGCTGCCCGACCTGCGCATGCCCTTGCCCCCGATGTACTACGGCTGCGCACCGGGCGTCGGCCGCGAGACTCGTCTCTTCGCCGAGTGGCTCGATCAGCAGGCCGCGGGCTGACCCGAAGGGTTCAACCTTTGCCCGGTTTGGCGAAGGTGAAATCCTCGCGGGCGGACGATTCACCGTTGTAGATGTCGGTGACGGCCGAACCATTGAAGGCACCGGGCAGGCTGTAGGTGCTGAACGGCAGGATCGGCACGTCGTTCCAGACGATCTCCTGGATCTTGTCGTAGATCGCCTTGCGCTTGGCCGGATCGGTCTGCACGCGCTGCTCGTCGAACAGCTTGTCGACCTCGGGATTGATGTACTTGCTGTTGTTGACGCCGACGATGTTGAAGATGTTGTTCGAATTGTAGAAGCGCTCGATGCCGATGTCCGGATCAGGACCGAGCGAGAACGACGCCGTCGTCATGTCGAACTCGTTATTGGTGAAGGCGACCTGGATCCAGGCGCCACGATCGAGCGGGCGCGGGATCACCTTGATGCCGACGCCTGCCAGGTTGCGGGTCATGATGTCCGAAATCTTGGCCGCCGGCAGGTCCTGCGCGCCGAACACGAAGCGCAGTTCGAAGCGCGTGCCGTCGGCCTTCTTCGGGAAGCCTGCCGCATCGAGCAGCTGGTTGGCCTTGGCCGGATCGAGCGCATAGTCGACCAGGTTCTTGTTGTAGAGCGGCGAGGTCGGCGGCACCGGCCCGACCATATTTTCCGACAAGCCGGGGAACACCGTGTTGCGGATGAAGGCGCGGTCGATCGTATGGGCGATCGCCTGGCGCACGCGGCGGTCGCTGAACGGCGCATTGCGCATGTTGATATAGGCCTGGTAGCCCGACGTCTGGATCTTGCCAAACCGCAGCTCGATGTTCTTGAACTTGCGGATACGCGCCACTTCCGTTGCCGGAATGGCGTTGGCGTAAAGCATGTCGACCTCGCCCTTCTGCAAGGCGGCGATGCGCGACGACGGATCGGGCATGATGCGGAACATCAGCTCGTCGAACACCGGCTTGCCGGGCAGGAAGTACTTCTCGTTCTTCTTGTAGAGGATGTGGTCGCCCGAGACGTATTCCACGAACTTGTACGGGCCGGTGCCGATCGGCTGACGGTTATGCGGATCGCGCGCGGCGTCTTTGCCCTCCCAGATGTGCTTGGGCAGGATGGCGCCGGAGAAATTGCTGAGCGAGTAGATCAGCGAGACCTGCGGATGCTTCAGCCGCAGCACGAAGGTGTCGGGATCGGCGACCTCGAACTTGTCGATCGCGTTCATCGCCCCATGATACGGGTGCAGCTTCGAGTTGACCTGCTCCAGCGAGAACTTCACGTCCTCGGCCGAGAACGGATGGCCGTCGTGCCATTCCACGCCCTTATGGAGATGGAACGTGTAGGTCATGCCATCGGGTGAGATCTCGTACTTTTCGGCCAGATCGCCGGACATTTCGCCGCCGACCGACATGCGCAGCAGCGCGCTGTAGCACGGCGCACTGGCCACGAAGCTCGAGATGCCCGAGCTCACGGCCAGGTTGAAGAACGGCGGATCCTCCTCGATGACGCCGATCAGCCGCTTCGGCTCGGCAGCGCGGGCGACACGGTTGGCGAGAGGAGCAAGAGCGAGGCCAGCGAGCGCCTGGCGGCGGCTGATGAACGGCATCACTCGGCTGCCATGCTTGAATCGGGGCGCGACTTGTCAGCCCAGGGATTGCGCGGCAACGGCAGCCCCATGCGTTCGCGCAAGGTGGCACCCTCGTACTGCTTGCGGAACAGGCCGCGGCGCTGCAGTTCCGGGATCACCAGATCGACGAAATCGTTCAGGCTGCGCGGCATCACCGGCGTGTTGATGTTGAAGCCGTCGCACGCCTTCTCGGTGTACCAGGCCTCGATCTCGTCGCAGACCTGCTTGACCGAGCCCTTCATGGTGACATGGCCCATCGAGGGCAGGATGCGTTCGTAGGTCTGGCGCACCGTGAGCTTGTCGCGCTTGGCCATGGCGACGATCTCGTTGCGGAAGCTGGCGATGCCCAGCACCTGGTCGCCGAGTTCCGGCATCGGCCCGTCCAGCGGATACTTCGACATGTCGGTCTCGCAGAGCTTGGAGAGATACGGCACGCCGAGCTCGGGCGAGATCAGCGACTGCAGCTCGTCATAGAATTCATCAGCCTCCTCCGCAGTGCGCCCGACATAGACCGCGCAGCCCGGCACGATCCGCATCGAATCGGGCGTGCGGCCGTATTTGTCGAGACGGCCCTTCACGTCGGCATAGAACTTCTTGCCGATGTCGATCGTGTTGCTGACAGCGAAGAGGCAGTCGGCGTGCTTGGCCGCCAGCTCACGGCCGTCTTCCGACTGGCCGGCGGTGAACAGCACCGGATAGCCCTGCGGCATGCGCGCGACATTGAGCGGGCCCTTGATCTGGAAGTGCTTGCCCTTGTGGTTGAGCGCGCGCACGCGCGTCGGATCGAGGAACTGGCCGGTCGCCCTGTTCTGGACGAAGGCGTCCTCGGCCCAGCTGTCCCACAAGCCCTTGCAGATCTCGACGAATTCATTGGCGCGCTCGTAGCGCTCGTCCTTGGCGACGTGGCCGCTGCGGCTGAAGTTGAGCGAATCATCCGGATACGATGTCGTCACGATGTTGGTCTGCCCCCCTGAAACGGTACCGATGTGAAAGTTAGAGTTCCGGTTATTTTGGGCTTTGAAAGGAGCTTTGAATGGCGCGGAAGGACTACACGCCTGAGCAGGCGATCGGGATGCTGCGGGAAGCCGAGGTAC
>CAIKZO010000007.1 GCA_903832005.1 Enhydrobacter aerosaccus
CGCGAAGTCGAGCTGATGCTCCTGAAGAGCGTCGTGAGTCCCGCCATCATCAAGGCGATCGCGACCGCGCGTGAGCACGGCGACCTGTCCGAGAACGCCGAATACACGTCGGCGCGCGAGAAGCAGGGCTTCATCGAGGGCCGCATCATCGAGATCGAGAGCATCGTCTCGCGTGCCGAGGTGATCGACTTCTCGAAATTCTCCGGCAAAGTCGTGAAATTCGGCGCCATCGTGCGGCTGGCCGACGAAGACACCGACGAGAAGGTGAAGTACCAGATCATCGGCCCGTACGAGGCCGACCTGTCCAAAGGCAGCATCTCGGTGACCTCTCCGATCGGTCGCGCCCTGATCGGCAAGACCGTCGGCGACAAGGTCGAGGTCCAGACGCCACGCGGCGGCAAGTCCTACGAGATCATGGGCGTCGCGTTCAAGTAACGGCCCTCAAGTCATCGGCCGATGGACGACCACGTCGAACCCCTCGTCCGGGGTCGGCGGCACGAAGTAGCGCGTGAACAGCGCGAACTCGCCATCGGTGACCTTGTACTCGTGCGTGCCGGCGTCATTGCGCCGGTGCAGGCGCTCGAGACAGACCTCGTCCGGCACGTCGAAATAGTGAAGCTGGTGCGCGGCGCCTGAGCTGTCGACGATCCCGCGCATCCACGCCCGGCGTCGGACGGTGTTGGCGTGGAAATCGAGCACGACGGAGAGGCCGCTCTTCAGCAGCTGCACGATATGCGGCGCCATGGCTTCGCACAGGCGCTCCGAGCATTTCACCTGGTCGTCGATGGTGAGGATTTCGCCGGGATAAAGACGCGCCAGCCAAGCATCCTCGGCGATGGTCACGGTGCCGGGTTGCCGCGAGAGTTCAGCCGCGAGCGTCGATTTTCCCGCGGCGATCTTGCCGCACAGCAGATGGAGCGTCGCCGTCACGCAAGCGCTGCCGTGCGTGCGGCATTCGCCCGGCGGCGCTTTCCGATCGCCGTCATGACGGCGTACTGAACCAGGAACAGGCCGATCTTGCTGGCGATGCCCCAGCCCGACATCACGGCTGCCCAGGTCTTGGCATCGAGGTTGAAGGCGAGCGCCAGGTTGAGCGCTGCCGAGAAGAACATCAGGCCGGCCCAGGCATAGCCGAAGGCGGTGGCGACATCCTCGACTGGCTTGGCGCGCGGCGGCAGGTAGCGGTTCATCCAGCCGCGCTTCAGCATCACGATGCCTACGACGACGTAGATGACGGAAGGCTTGATCATCACGAAGTGCGGATCGCGGGTGAAGAACGTCGCCGTGCCCGAGGCCAGCACCAGGATGACGCTCAGCCACTGCATGGTACCGATCGTTTTGCCACGCGCGAGGGCCCAGACGATCTGCACGACGCCCAGCGCCATGCCGATGCCGACCGACAGCAGGAGATTGTCGGAGATCAGATAGATCGCCAGGAACAGCAGTGTCGATGCGAGATCGAGCAGCAGGACGCGGCTGGCTTCGAGCAGGTTCTTCATGGCGGCCTCATGACGGTAACGCTGTGTACCGTACGGACGGTATCAATACACACCGTTTCCCGCAAGAGCCTGGGTGCTTATTCCACCGTGATCGGCACGCCCGGCGTCGCCTTGGCGGTGCGGAACACCATCATCGATTTCACGTGGCTGACGTTGGGGGCGGAGGTGAGGCGGGTGGTCAGGAATTTCTGATATTCGTCCCAGGTCTCGGCCACGATCTTCAGCAGGAAGTCGGCTTCGCCGGCCAGCATGTGGCACTCGCGCACCTCGGCCCAGTTGGCGATCAGCTCCTCGAACGACTTGAGATCGGCTTCGGCCTGGCTGTTGAGGCCCACGAGGGCGAACACAGACACGCTGTAGCCCAGCTGCTCGGGACTTAGATCGGCGTGGTAGCCCTTGATGATGCCGGCTCGCTCGAGCGCCCGTACGCGGCGCAGGCAAGGCGGGGCTGAAATGCCGGCCCGTTCGGCCAATTCGACGTTGGTCATCCGGCCGTTGGCTTGTAGATCACTGAGAATGCGCCGGTCGATTCGGTCGAGCTTTGCGCGAGCCATTCAGGTTTCCTCCATTGGCGGCGCTCTATGCCAGAACCATGCCATGGACGCAATAAAGTTGCGAGAAATAGCCCCCACCCCTTGAACAATTGCGCGCGATTCACAGATCAGCCGTGCAATACACCGCAGCTTTGCATATATGTGCGTAGATATGCGGCAAACGGGATGCGGGTAGGTCATGGCAGCAACACATCGAAGCAAGGTGATGATCCTCGGGTCCGGTCCGGCCGGCTACACGGCGGCGATCTATGCCGCCCGGGCAAACCTCAAGCCCATGCTGGTGCAGGGCATCCAGCCGGGCGGCCAGCTCACCATCACCACGGATGTCGAGAATTATCCGGGCTTCGCCGACGTCATCCAGGGCCCCTGGCTCATGGAGCAGATGCAGAAGCAGGCGGAGCATGTCGGCACGCAGCTCTTCTTCGACACGATCGTCGAGGTCCAGCTCGACCGCCGGCCGTTCGTCTGCATCGGCGACTCCGGCGACCGTTATGAATCGGACGCGTTGATCATCGCCACCGGCGCCACCGCCAAGTGGCTGGGGCTGCCCACCGAGGAGAGCTTTCGCGGCGGCGGCGTCTCGGCCTGTGCGACCTGCGACGGCTTCTTCTTCCGCAACCGGGAAGTCGTGGTGGTCGGCGGCGGCAACACCGCGGTCGAAGAAGCACTCTATCTCACGCATCACGCGTCGAAGGTGACACTGGTCCATCGCCGCGATTCCTTCCGCGCGGAGAAGATCCTGCAGGACCGCCTGTTCAAGAACCCCAAGGTCTCGGTGCTGTGGGATCACGCGCTGCAGGAGATCACCGGCGAGAAGACGCCGGCGCCGCTGGTCACCGGCGTGCGGGTCAAGAATGTGAAGACCGGCGTGGAGCAGTCGCTCAAGACCGACGGCGTGTTCATCGCGATCGGCCACTCGCCGAACACCGAGCTGTTCAAGGGCAAGCTCGCCATGGACTCGGAGGGTTATCTGGTGACGCGGCCGGATTCCACGGCCACCGACATCGAAGGCGTCTACGCGGCGGGCGACGTGCAGGACAAGATCTTCCGCCAGGCCGTCACGGCTGCGGGCACCGGCTGCATGGCAGCGCTCGAAGCCGAGCGCTGGATCGCGGCCCAGGACGCGCATGTCGCGAAGGCGGCCGAATGACCGGCGAACGCGGCGAGGGCATGGACTGGGACAAGCTGCGCATCTTCCAGGCTGTGGCGGATGCAGGCTCGTTCACCCATGCCGGCGAAGGTCTGAAGCTCAGCCAGTCGGCAATCTCGCGCCAAATCGGCGCGCTCGAGGAACAGCTGGGCGTCATGCTGTTCCATCGCCATGCGCGCGGCCTGATTCTGACGGAGCAGGGCGAGCTGCTCTACCGCACGGCGCGCGATATGGCGGCCAAGGTCAACACCGCCGAGGCGCTGCTGCGCGCCAACCAGGACAAGCCGGCGGGCCGGCTCAAGATCCATGCGACGGTGGGCTTCGGGTCGACCTGGCTCACCACGCAGATGCATGAGTTCATCGCCATGTATCCGGAGATCGACGTCAGCCTGGTGTTGTCGGACAACGAGCTCGATCTCGGTATGCGCGAGGCGGATGTCGCCATCCGCATGGTCATGCCTCGCCAGCCGGGCCTGGTGCAGCGCCACCTGCTCACTGTGCGCAGCCACGTCTATGCCTCGCACACCTACGTGCAGAAGTACGGCAAGCCGAAGACCGTCGAGGAACTCGACCAGCACCGCATGATCATCTTCGGCGAAGATGCGCGCGCGCCGGTGCAGGACGTGAACTGGCTCCTGCGCGAAGGCAGCTCCGACAGCGCCAACCGGCTGGTCGTCCTGCGGGTGAACAATACCTACGGTATCTTCCGTGCGGTCGAATCGGGCCTCGGCATCGCCTCGCTGCCGGACTACCTGGCGCGTGAATCGACCAAGCTCGAGATCCTGCTCCCGGACCTCAATGTCCGCACCACGGACGTTTACTTCACCTACCCCGAGGAATTGCGCCATTCCAAGCGCATCGCGGTGTTCCGCGATTTCCTTCTGCGCAAGGTGGCCGACACAAGGTTCTAGCAGCCCCGAGCTTTAGTATTGCATAGACGGTGAGAGACATGCGCCACCCGCATGCCAGCGTCCGAATCTTCGACCCTAACAATACAGCCACCGGGGCGTAATTTGGCTTCAGGTCTCTGACGCGGACAGCTTTTTGTCGTCCCTGCTCGGAACTCGGGATCCTCTTGATCCCACGTCTCCCAGACGTGAAGCCTCCCTGTTTGACTCGCCGGGCCTTTGGGCCCGGCGTTTTTTTTGCGTATTTTTTTGCGGGCAAAGTGCCTGTTTCACACTACATAGCGTCACGATGTTCTCTGAAGTACGCCAAGCAATCCTGCCGGTCGCATTGCGCAACCTGAAGCGCCGAGGCGACCTGGAGCGCGCGGGGCTGCTGGTCGAGTCGCTGGCCAAGCACTGGCGCGACAGCAAGCCCTTCGAACTCCTGATCGTGACGCCCGCTGTCGACGTGGCGGCGGTGCGCGAGGGATTGCCGCGCCTTCCCAAGATCGAGATCACGGTGAAGGCCGAGAGCGACTTCTTCCCGCGCTTCAGTTCCTTCTACCTGATGACCAGCTGGTACCGTCAGCAACTGGTGAAGCTCGCGGTGCCGGCGACGCTGGGCTTCGGCGGCTTCCTCACGCTCGATTCGGACGTATGCTGTGTGGGCGACTTCGATTCACGCACCTTCGTGCATGAAGGCCGCGCCCTGTCGCGTTGGGAACCCAAACGCCATCATGACTGGTGGCAGCAGGCGGCAGACCTGGTCGGCACGCCTTACGATCCCACGACGCACGGCCTTTCGGTGACACCCAACATCCTGCACGGCGACCTGACGCGCCAGGTGCTCGAGTTCTTCCGGCTGGGTGTGATCGATCCCAAGCTGGCGCTTGCCTTCCGCGTGCTGCGCAAGATCGGCGTGATCCCGTGGACGGAATATTCGCTCTACACCTCGGTGGCTGAACGGCGCGGCAACCTGTTCGACTATCACATCCACTGGGATCCCTGTTATTTCCACGACACGCAGCTCTTCTCCGAGCATTCGTCGGTCTGGGCGATCACCGATTTCGAGCGGCTGACGAAGCTGCCGCGCGGCACCGATCCCCGCGGCAAGTTCATCATCGTGCAGAGCCATGCGCGCATCCCGCTCGAGCAGGTGCGCGACTACTGCCTTTCCTTCGCGGCCTGAGGCCGCGCCAAGACCAACGTCACGGCAGAGACGATCAGGCCGAGAGCTATGACGTCGAGCCAGGAGATGGTGCCGCCAATCAGCAGCGCGCTGCTGGCGAAGCCGACGCAGGGCACGACCAGGGTCGTGAGCGATGCGATTGACGCGGGCAGGATCTGAATGATGCGGAACCAGCAGAAGTAAGCCAGCGCATTCGAGATCAGGATGAGGAAGGCCAGCGCCAGCAGGCCGCGCGTCTCCTCGGGATGAAAATAAGCGTTGGGCAGATTGACCAGCCAGACGAGCAGCACGGGCAAGGTCCCCAGCAGCAGCTGCCAGGCCGCATTGACCCCGGGATCGCCCCGCAGCGAATAGCGCTTGGTCAGCACAGTGCCGTAACCAAAGGAGATGGCGGCGAGCAGGGTCAGGAGAGTGCCGATCGGTGCGCGCCGCACGGCGGCCTCCTGGCTGATGATCAGCGCGACGGCGATGAGGCTCAGGATCAGCGAAAGCGCGATGCGGACGGTGATGCGCTCCTTCAGCATCAAGGCGGCGAACAGCGATGACCAGGCCGGCATGGTGTAGATGATGATCGGCGTGCGGCTCGGGCCCAGCAGGGCAATGCCGGAGATCAGGAAGATCTGGAACAGGCCCATGTTGAACAGGCCGGTGATGGCGAGCGGCCACCACATCGACCGTTCGGGCCAGAGCGGCACGCCGCGCACCGCGCCGGCCGTCAGCAGCACCAGCCCGGAGAGCGGCAGGATGATCAGTCGGGTCGAGAAGAGGTCGGCCGCGTGCAGCGACCAGCTCATGAACGGATAAGCGATGCCCCAGCCGATCCAGACGACGGGCAGCAGGAACCGGCTCATGTCTTCCTGTTGTGCTCGCCGATCTTGGGCGCGCGTTCCAGCCCGCCGGCGCGCTCGCCGTCGATGCTGAGGGGCAGGCCGTGGAACAGGGCGTCACTGCCGGCATAGGGCTTGGCGAACATGCCGAGCGCCGCCGTCTGTGCCAGTTCCAGCACCTGGGGCACGGAGTTGAGCGGCCCGTTCGGGACACCCAGCGCGTCGAGCTTCGCGGACCAGTGCGCGCGGCTCTCCTTGGCCATGATCTCGGCAACCATGCCGAGAAGCATGTCGCGGCGCTGGAAACGGTCGACGTTGGTCTTGAATCGCGCCTCGTCCGGCCATTCGGGGTGACCCAACACCTCGGCGAACTTGCGCCACAGGCGGTCGTTGCCTGGGCAGATCATCAACGGGCCATCGCTGCACTCGAACGCCTGGTAGGGCGTGAGCGTGGGATGCCCGGTGCCCTGGCGCGGCGGCATCGCGCCCGTCACCGAATACTGCGCGACGTGGTTCGACGCCCACATCAGCCCCGACTCGAAGAGCGACGTGTTGATCAGGCTACCTTCGCCGGTGGCGTTGCGCTTGTTGAGTGCGGCCAGGATGCCGATCGCCGTCCACATGCCGGTCGAGAGGTCGATGATCGACACGCCGACGCGCGACTCGGGGCCCGACGGATCGCCGTTGAGCGAGATCAGGCCCGCGACGGCCTGGATGATCGGCTCATAGCCCGGTCGCTCCTTCCACGGGCCTTCATGTCCGAAGGCGCCGAGGTCGGCGTAGATCAGCTTGGGAAATTTCTTCGTGAGCATCGGCCCATCGATACCGAACTTGGCTGGTACGTCGGCGCGCAGGTTATGCACGAAGACATCGGCCGCGCCGATGCGCTCGACCAGCGAATCGCGCTGCGCCTTGTCGGCAAGATCGCACGTGATCGACTTCTTGCCGCGATTGAGGGCGATGAAGCCCGTGCCGTCGCCTTCGACGAAGGGAGGACCCCACTTGCGGGCATCGTCGCCTTCGGGCCGCTCGACCTTCACCACCTCGGCACCGAGAAAGGCCAGGATCTGGCCAGCATAGGGGCCCGCAAGGTTCTGGCCGAACTCGACAACCTTGATGCCGCTCAACGGTTTCTGGGGGAGAGGCTTCACGCTCATCGCAGGTTGCTGCCCAGGATCTCGCGCGCGATCACCATGCGCTGCACTTCGCTCGGGCCTTCACCGACCCGGCGGATGCGCATCTCGCGATACCAGCGCTCGAGCGGCAGGTCCTTGGTCATGCCCATGCCGCCGTGGATCTGCATCGAGCGGTCGACCACCCGGCCGCCGCCTTCCGACGCGGTGAGCTTGGCGATCCCGGCTTCCACGCGGAACGGCAGGCCGCGTCGCGCTTTTTCGGCCGCCTCCAGGGTGAAGTGCTTGGCGGTGCGAATGTCGATCTCGTTATCGACAAGCATCCATTGCACGGCCTGGCGGTTGGCGAGCTTCTCGCCGAAGGTCGAGCGCATCTTGGCCCATTCGATCGCCATCTCGTGCGCGGCGATCGCGACGCCGATGCAGCCCGCCGCGTAGGGGATGCGCTGGCGCGTCAGCCGGTCGTTGGCCACGGCGAAGCCCTTGTTCACCTCGCCCAACACCTGGTGATCCGACACCCAGCAATCCTTGAACTCGAGTTCGGTGGCGTAGTGGGAGGAGCGCAGCGTGTGCACGACGCGGCGCACGTGGAAGCCCGGCGTGTCGGTGTCGATGATGAAGCAGGTGATGCCGGCACGACCCTTGGAGGCGTCGGTGCGCGCAAAGACGATGCCGTACTGCGCGCGGTCGGCGTTGGAGATGAAGATCTTGGCGCCGTTCAGCACCCAGCCATTGTCTTTGCGTTCGGCCTTGGTCTGGATGGCCCGGGCGGGGTCGCTGCCGCCCGACGGTTCGGTCAGACCGAAGAACGTCTTCTTCTCGCCGCGCAGGGTCGGATAGAGGTAGCGCTCCTTCTGGTCGTCGTTGGCCTCGAAGATCTGCGCCAGGCCCGCGCCGCCAAAAGTGCCGTAGCAGGGGACGTAGAGGCCGGCGCGATGCTGCGCCATCTCGATGGCGAGCAACACGCGCGTCACGATGTCGATGTCGGGCCCGCCATATTCCTTCGGGATGTCGATGCCGAACAGGCCCATCGCTTTGGTCTTCTCGACCAGCCGCTTGTGATCGGCAGGTTCGAGCTCGGACGCGTCGGGATCCAGCTTCGCCTCGAGCGGAATGATCTCTTCCCGCACAAAGCGGCGGACCTGGTCGATCAGCATCTGCTGTTCTTCGCTCGGCTCGAAATCCATGGCGTACTTTCCTCTTCAGATCTCAAGTTCCTCTCCTCCTAGCGGGGGAGAGGAGTTTGATTCCTCTAAGCCGGACTCAATCGGCCCAGCACGGGCGGCGGGTTCTTGGCGTTGTCGGGCGGCAGGGCGCCGTGATCGTGCTGATGCACCATCAGGAGCTCGAACCAGCGCGAGCGGTATTGCTGGTTCACTTCGACACGGAACTGGCAGCCTGCGCCGCGTTCGGCGAGCTGGCTCTGCAGTTCCGAGCGCAGGCCAAACGGCGAGCGGGCGCCCGCTTCGCCGATATAGAGGACGGTGCCCGTGGCATCGGCGATCTGGTAGATGCCGAGCTGGCCCGGCAGGCGCTCTGCCTCCTCGGCCGTGAGCGGCTTCCAGGGCTTGTCGAGGCGAAGGCGCATAGACATCTATTTGCCCTCGTTATTTACCAGTGAATTTCGCGGTGCGCTTCTCGAGGCGAGCCTTCATGCCTTCCTGCGCGTCGCTGCTCTGCATGGCGGCGACCACCAGCGCATCGACATCGTCGTGCTTCAGGTGATCGCGGACCTCGAGCTGGCGCACGGTCAGCGCCTTCATCGCCTTGAGCGACAGCGGCGCATTGGCGGCGAGGCGGCCGATCACCTTGTCGGCCTCGGCCTCGAGCGCCTCGTGCGGCACGCAGCGCGCAATCAGGCCCAGTGCATGGAGCTTGGTCGACGGCAGCGGATCGCCCAGTAGCAGCATCTCGCGCGTCGTCACCGGACCCAGCACTTCCATCAGCTTCTTGCCGAGGAACCAATTGGGCGCGAGCCCGACCTGCGCCAACGACATGCCGAAGCTCGCCTTCTGGCTGGCGACCACGAGGTCGCAATGCAGCGCCAGCTCGTTGCCGCCGGCGATCGCGTCGCCCTGTACGACAGCGACCACGGGCAACGGGCAGAGCTCGACGGCGCGCAGCATGATCTCGATGCCGCTCGCCTTGCCGGCGCCCGCGGTTTTGCTGCGTTCGGCCATATCGAGGCCGGCGCAGAACACATCGCCCTTGCCGCGGATCACGACCACGCGGTCGTCGGCCGCGACCGGCGCCTGCAGCGCCTCGATCATGTCGCCCAGCAGCTCGCTGTCGAGCGCGTTGCGCTTCTCCGGCCGGTTCATCCAAACCGTTTTGACCGGGCCGTTCTTCTCGATGATGACCTTGCCGCTCATGCTGCTCACTCCGGCGATTTATTCGGGTTCAATGCCTGCGTCTTTGACCGCCTTGGTCCACCAGGCAGTCTCTTCCTTCACGTACTTTGCGAACTCGTCGAGGCCGAGGGGAGAGATCTCGGTACGGCCCTGCGTCATCGCCTTGGCGGTGACGGGATCCTTGATCGCTTCGGCGATGGCGTCATGCAGCTTCTGCAGGATCGGCTTAGGCGTTCCCGCCGGCGCGAACATGGCCTGCCAGAAGACCAGTGAGTAGCCCGGCACGGTCTCAGCAATGGCCGGCAGGTCGACGACGGTGGTGCGCTTGGGGCCGGTGACGGCGAGGCCGCGCACGCGGCCGGCCTCGATCTGGGTCAGGCCCTGCGGCAAGTCAGGAAACATCAGCTGGACCTGGCCCGAGTTCACGTCGCCCAGCGCCTGCGGGCTCGACTTGTAGGGCACGCGCTCGATCTTCACGCCGGCCAGCTGGTTGAACATCTCGCCCGACAGGCGCTGCGAGGAGCTGGCTTCGGAGTAGTTGAGCTTGCCCGGGTTCTTCTTTGCGTAGTCGACCAGCTCGGCCACCGTCTTGATCGGCAGGTCGTTGTTCACGACCAGCACGTTGACGCCCAGCACGACGCGGATAATCGGCGCGAAGTCCTTGTCGGGATCGTACGAGAGCTTCTTGAACAGCGCGCCGTTGGCGGCGTTGGTGCTGTTGGTGCCCATCATGATCGTGTAGCCGTCTGGCGGCGCGGTCGCGGTGATCTGTGCACCGAGCTGGCCCGAGGCGCCGGGCTTGTCGTCGACCAGCACCGGTTGCTTTAGGATCTCCTGCAGCTTGGCGGCAAGCCCGCGCGCGGCGATGTCGGTGGCGCTGCCGGGCGCGAACGGCACGACGATTTTGATCGGTTTGGAGGGAAAGTCGTCTGCGCGCGCGACGGAGGGCGCAACGGACAGGGCAGCGGCGCCGGCAAGCGCGGCGCGACGGTTGATTTTCACTTATCCTCCCGAGACCTTGGCGGTCGCCGTCCGTTTTAGCGGTCCGGCGCCCCAAGGCAAAGGAGGCGGCGCTGGCTTACCTGAACAACTTTTCCGCCTTGCGGCCTTCATAAAGGCCGGCAACGAACTCGGCGTATCCGTTGTAAAGCTGCGTCGGCACGCGGTCGCTCGAGCCCAGCGGCTTCTCGGTCGCCTGGCTCCAGCGCGGATGCGGCACCTGCGGGTTTACGTTCGCCCAGAAGCCGTATTCGTCGGCATTGAGCTTTTCCCAGAACGAGACCGGGCGCTTGTCGGTGAACTCGATGCTGGCGATCGATTTCACGTTCTTGAAGCCGTACTTCCACGGCGCCACGAGCCGGATCGGTGCGCCGTTCTGCCGGGGCATCGGCTTGCCGTAGAGGCCGGTGGCGACGAAGCAGAGATCGTTGGTCGCCTCGTCCATCGCCAGCCCTTCGACGTAGGGCCACGGATAGGTATCGTCCTTCTGCCCCGGGAAGACAGCGGGGTTGGAGAGCGTCGTCATCACCATGTACTTGGCGTTGCTCGTGGGCTTGCAGAGATCGACCAGCGACTTCATGGCGAAGCCGCTCCACGGCACGACCATCGACCACGTCTCGACGCAGCGATGGCGGTAGACGCGCTCCTCCATCGGCATCTTGGCAAGCAGGCTGTCGATGTCGATCTCGAACGGCTTGTCGACCATGCCCGAGACCTTGATGGTCCACGGACGCAGCGGCATCTTCTGCGCCATCTTCCAGAGGTTCTTGCCGTCGTCGAATTCGTAGAAATTGTTGTAGGTCGTCGAGAGCTTCTCCGGCGTGACCGGCGAGGGCGCGCCGTAGGTCGCGTTGGGCTTGGCGGGATAGAGCTTGGCCGAGGGATCGTCGTCGGCTCGAGCGAAGCCTGGAATGGACGCCGCGATCGCGCCCAGGCCCATCGCCTTCACCAGCGCGCGGCGGTTGAGATAGGCGCTCTCCGACGTGACCTGACTCTCGGGCAGTTCCCAGCCGCGGGTACGCTTGATCAGCATGGCCGTTACTCCTGAAGGGCGTTGTCCCTTATACGGATAACGTCATGCAACAGATGGGCCGCGCCTGCAATTCACCGGGCCTCAAAGGCGCGTTACTTCAGAGTGTGGTGACGTCGCCTTGCTCGATGGCTGCAGCAAGATCGGGCCGATGGCCGGTCACGACCAGGACCTCGACCACCAGGAACATCGGCGCGATGTAGGCCTGGAAGATATTGTCGAGCAGGGCGGGGCGCTTGCCCTCGTAATGATGGCCGACGAGCTGCAGCACCCACCCGCCAGTGAACAGGGCCGCGAAGCCGACCCAGACCGAGGTCGGGCCAAGGGCGCCAGCCAGCGCTTCGGCGCGTACCACATCATCAGCGTGATCAGCGCCAGGATGAGGCCGGTGCCGACGTCGAGCGATATCCAGCCCAGGACGCCCAGCACTGCGAGGATCGCGGCGGCGGACGTGGTGTGTCCGGCGATCTCGACCGGCCACTGGGTGAGCGCCAGGAGCGTCGAATAGACGATCAGCGGGATACCGATGAAGTGTGTCGCCTTGTTGCGCGCGTCGCGATGCACGGCGGCATAGCGGGCGAGGTGACTGCGAAAGAACGCGGTGGCCATGGCGACTCCTCCCGATTCGAAACGCCGCCGCTAGGCCTTCGTTCCGGTCGCCTGGTCGATGGCGGGCAGCATCTTCTGCTTCCACGCGTCGTTGCCGGTGACGGTGAGGACGACTTTCTTGTCCTGGGCCAGGAAGAAGCGCGGCGTCCACAGGCCGCGCTGTGCGCCCTCGTCGCTCATCTCGAAGTCGGTCAGCAGCCAGCGCAGGTCCTCCGGCCAGCTTGCCTCCTGCAGCATCGCCTCGAAGGTCGCGGGATGGACGACCCGATACTCGACCTTCTTGAAAGCTTCGGACGCCTTGAAGCCCGGCTCGGATTGCGCGCGCCACATTTTACAGAAGCCGCACTGGTCGTTTCCGAGAAATACCACGAGCGGCTTGGCGGCATCGGCGGAGGCGATGCGGGAAAGGAAAGGCGAGGCGAGGGCGCCGAGCGCCACGGAGCGTCTGGTGAGCATGCGACCAATATGAAGCGTCCCGGCCTTCCCCGAAAGCGGCATCACCGTCTTGTGAGCATGCTACGGTCATGCCGCTTTTGGGGGAGAATCCGCATGACGTCGAAGATCGAGGCGAAGCTTGCCGAGTTGGGGTTGACGCTGCCGCCGGCCGCCCAGCCGCTCAACGCCTATCAGAACGTGGTGATCGTGGGTGAACTCGCCTTCGTGGCGGGCCAGGCGCCGATGATCGGGGCCGAGCGGCCCTTCCTCGGCCCGCTCGCGACCGAGGCCGATATCGAGAAGGGCAAGAAAGCCACGCAGCTCTCCGCGCTGTGCGTGATCGCCCAGATGAAGGCGGCACTCGGCGGCGATCTCGACCGCATCGTGCGCTGCGTGAAGCTCGGCGTCTTCGTGAACTCGATGCCGGGCTTCACCGGCCAGCCGATGGCCGCCAACGGCGCCTCGGACCTGATGTACGCTGTCATGGGCGACGCCGGCCGCCACGCCCGCTTCGCCGTGGGAACGATCGGCCCGATGGACTTCACCTGCTCCGTCGAGGCGATCTTCCAGGTGAAGTAGCATCGAGAGCCGCGCGCAAGAGGCGCGCGGCCCGTCCGAGTTAAGCCGCGCGCTTCTTGGCTTCCTCGACGATGTGGTCGGCGGTGCGGCCGGTGAGTTCCTGGAGGTGGTCGAACTCGGTGCGTAAGGTACCGACGCCCTGGGTCACCGAGCGGATTTCCACGATCATGTCGGCGACTTCGGCTTCGGGCATGAGCGCAGAGACCTCGTCCCAGCCGAGCCAGCCGGGGCGCGTGTCGTAGCCCAGGAGCTGGCCGCGCCGGCCGGAGATCAGGCGCTGGATGCGCGAGGTCGAATCGCTGGGCGCCGCCACTGTCACCTTCACAATCGGCTCGAGCAGCACGGGCTTGCACTTGGGCAACGCTTCGGCGAGCGCAATGCGTGCGGCCATCTTGAACGACATCTCCGAACTGTCGACGGCGTGATATTGACCATCGACCAGCGTCACTTCGAGGTCGACGAGGGTTTGGCCAAGCGGGCCTTCCTTCAGATAGTCGCGCAGGCCTTCTTCGACCGCGGGGATGAAGTTGCGCGGCACCACGCCGCCCACGATCTTGTCGACGAAACGGAAGCCTTGCCCGCGCGGCATCGGCCGGATCTCCACGGTGATGTCGGCGAACTGGCCATGGCCGCCGGTCTGGCGCTTGTAGCGCGCATGCTGCGTGGCGCCGGCCTGGATGGTCTCGCGATAGGCCACGCGCGGTATCTCGGTGTCGATGGCGATGTTGTAGCGTCCGGCGAGCTTGTCGACCGCGACCTTGAGATGCATCTCGCCCTGGCCGCGCAACAGCAGCTCGTGGGTCTCGGCGCGCACCTCGAAGGAGAGCGAGGGATCCTCCTCGACGATCTTCTGCAACGCGCCCGAGAGCTTCACCTCGTCGTTGCGGTTGCGCGCCTTCAGCGCGAGTGCGAACACGGAGGCGTCGGCCGTCACTGCGTCCGCGACCGGCTTGATGCCGGAACTGGTGAGTGCTTGGCCGGACGCGAGCGCATCGACCTTGGCAAAGGCCACGATCTCGCCCGCCTTGGCCTCCGCTATCTTGTCGAGCCGCGCGCCGAACGGCCGGTAGAGCGTGCCCACCCGCTGGCCGCCGACGCTCTGGCCCTCGCTCACGGTGCCCGACCAGACGCGGCAGAGCGAGAGTTTGCCGGCATGCGCCTGGTGCAGGACCTTGAAGCATTCCGCCGTCACGCCGCCGTTCAATGCCAGGTCGCGTCGTTCTGCCGTCACCGAAACGACAGGCGCGTCATGGCGCAGCGCCTTCAGCAGGCGCCGCACGCCATTCTCACGGTCGCCCGCACCCACCAGCACCGGCGCGATCCGGTCGGCGCCGAACTCGTCGTGCAGGTCGCGGTAGATCAACGACTTCTCCGGCGCCACATCCTCGATCAGCTGCTCGAGCAGCGCATCGTCGAATTCCGACAACGTCTCCAGCATCTCGCGCCGCGCTTCCGATTCGCGCGGCAGGATCTCGGCCGGCATCTCGATCAGATCGGAGGCGCCGCTCGACTTGTAGCGATAGGCGCGCTCGCTCACCAGATCGACGTAGCCGATACATTCCTCGCCACCGTCGCTGGTCGGCCGGCGAATCGGCACCTGGCGCAGCACCAGCTTGCGTGTCGATACAGTCTGCAGCGCCGCCAGCATGTCGCGCACGCGCGCCTCGGCGGAATCGATCTTGTTGACGAAGAAGAGGTGCGGGATGTGATGGTCTTCGATGTATTTCAGCAACGGCGCCAGCGCCACCACGCGCTCGGGTGACGGCTCGCACACCACGACGGCGGTGTCGCAGACGGAGAGGGCCGCGAAGGCATCGTGCTGGAACTCGATCGAACCGGGCGCATCGATGAAGGTCCACTGGTCGCCGAGATAATCGACGGACGCGATGTTGAGTTCGGTGCCCATGCTGCGCTTGCGCGCCTCGACCGCACCGTCGCCGATGGAAGTGCCCGCGCGCGTCGAGCCGCGCCGGCCGATGGCTCCCGTCGCATAGAGCAGGCTTTCGAGCAGGCTGGTCTTGCCCGAGAGATACGGCCCGCATAGCGCCACCACGCGATGCGCGCCGCTGCCTGGTCTGCCGCCGGTGATGGTCTCCGTCCTGGGATCGGTCATGACAACGTCCTCCTTCTTCGCGGATGAAAGCGCGTAGAACCCCGGACGATGGTCGCACTCGGACTCGTCGGCCGAAGCGAAGCTGTGTCGACGGAAATGCTTTCACCCGGCAGAGGCCGAGTCAATGCGGGCAGGGGATGAATTGGCGATTGTTCTCCGCGAGACGCGTCAGCTGTCCTGCGCGAGGTGATCGCGTTGGGTGGCGCCGCTGTATTCGCGGCGGAAGCGGCCGCGGCGCTGCAGCTCGGGCACCACGAGGTCGACGAATTCCTCGATCGCGCCCGGTGAATGGATCGACGAGAGCATGAAGCCGTCGCCGCCGACCGCATCGAAATAGGCCTCCATCTGGTCGGCGATGTCGGCGGCAGTGCCCACCATCTGAGGCAGGCCGACACTCTGGCCATGGTTCTGTGCCACCTGCTGCAAGGTCAGCAGCTCGCCAGTGAGGGAGCGGTAGCGCGTCTGCATGCGCTGCAGCTTGGGCTCGGTGCGGTGCGCCATGATCGTGTCGAGGGGCAGGGTCGAGAGATCGAAGTCGAGATGGCCCGACAGGATCGCGAGGCCTCCTTCGAGCGGCACCAGCGCATTGTGCTCTGCCTGCCGGTCCTCGGCCTCGGCGCGTGAGGAACCCACGATCGGCTGCATGCCGCAGAGGATCTTGCAGGCTTCGGGTGGGCGGCCGGCGTTGACCACGCCGCTCTTGATATCGTCGTACAGCGCCTTGGCGCCCGCGAGATTGGGTTGGATGGCGAACACGGCATCGGCATAGCGCGCGGCAAAGTCCTTGCCTTTGCCGGAAGTGCCGGCCTGCAGGATGGCCGGGCCGTTCTGCGGCGAGCGCACGACGTTCAGCGGTCCGCGCGACTTGAACCATTGACCGTCGTGTTCGATGCGATGGACCTTGTCGGGATCGGCGAAGATGCCGGCTTCATGGTCCATCACCACGGCGTCCTCGTCCCACGAGTCCCAGAGCTTGCGGCAGACCTGGATGAATTCGTGGGCGCGGTCGTAGCGGTCGTCGGTCGGCTTATACTCCTCGCCGTAATTGGCGGCCTGGTTGTGATTGAGCGAGGTGACGACGTTCCACGCGGCGCGGCCGCGCGTCAGGTGATCGAGCGTGGCCCACAGGCGCGCCGCATGGAACGGGTGCTGGTGGCTCACGGAGTAGGTTGCGCCCAGCCCGATCTTTTCGGTGACGGCGGCCATGAAAGAGATCAACGGGATGGGATCGTGCTCGGGCGCCTGCGTGGCATTACGCAGGGCGGGTGCCATCGAGCCGGTGAACGTATCGGAGATGTAGTTGAGGTCGGCAAAGAAGACCATGTCGAAGCGTCCGCGCTCGCAGGTCCGGGCGATGTGCTGGTAGAGTTCGGGCCGCGACCAGTCGTAGCCCGCGGCGCGCGTGCGCGGATGCCGCCACATCGCCACGCTATGATAAGTCGGCCCGTGGCACAGGAACTGCGCCAGGTGCATCATCGCCTTGCGCATCCGTGCTTTTCCTCGCTGTGCTAGTTGAGCCGCCAGATGGCGAAATTGAGCACAGTCGCGAACGAGACCCAAGCGAGATAGGGCACCAGCAGCAGCGCCGCGATCGCGCTGCGGCGGCGAAAGGCGAGCGCGGTGGCCACGATCGCCGCTGCCAGCAGTACGATATCGATCAGTGCAAGGTCGACGCGATGCAGGCCGAAGAAGAGCAGCGACCAGGCGCTGTTCAGCACGAGTTGGAGGGCGAACAGCGTGAGCGGGACGCGGGCATTGCCGCGTCGCCAGACGAGCCACGCCGCGATCGCCATCAGGACATAAAGCGCGGTCCATACGGGCGCGAAGATCCAGTTCGGTGGATTGAACGACGGCTTGGCAAGCCCCGCATACCAGCTCGGAATCGCGGGCGCGGTTACTTCGGCGCCGAGCACGCCAAGTGCCAGGCAGAGGGCGACAAATCCGAGCAGGACCAAGCCTTGGCGCATCGCCTTCTCCTTTGAAAAACCTCAGTGACAGTGTGCGTAAAGCGCTTATCGACACCCGTCGGTTGCCGTCGAACTTCCATATTTTGACGGCCACATTCCGGTGACCACGTAGTGTGCACCTATGGAGACCGATGTGACGACGACTTCCCAGGACAATGCCGGCGTGATCCTGCCCCCGCCGGTTCTATATCTCGCCGCGGTAATTGCCCTCGTCGTACTGCGCTGGTTCTGGCCCGCGCCGATCTTCTCCGTATCGACGTTTGCGCTTTATGCAGGCGTCCTCCTGGGCATTGCAGCGCTCGCCCTCGGTTTCTGGGCGGTGCTGGCTCTGCGCATGGCCGGCACCAACGTCGATCCACGCAAGACCAGCACGGCGATGGTGACGGTGGGGCCGTTCCGGTTCACGCGCAACCCGATCTACGTCGGCTTCACCATACTCTATCTCGGCATCACGCTGGCGCTCAACTGTTGGTGGGGACTGGCGCTGCTCGTGCCCACGCTCGTGGTGATGCACGTCGGCGTGATCCGGCGCGAAGAGTACTATCTCGAGAGGAAGTTCGCGGCCGACTACCTGCGTTACAAGAACAGGGTTGCGCGCTACGTGGGCGGCCTGACGACAGGCTAGCGCCGCGCGGAGAAGCGCGAGACACTGAACACGGCGCCCACGGCGGCAATGCCCGAGCCCAGTTCGAGACAGCGGATGGTGGCGTTGCCGTGGGCCAGCGAGAAGATCAGCGTCACCAGCGCCGAGCCCAGGCACCAGCCGAGGGTGCGTGCGACGGCCAGCATACCGCCCGCCGCACCGGAGCGTGCCACGGGGCCGGCGGTCATGACGGTGGTGTTGTTCGGCGTCTGGTAGAGACCGAAGCCGATGCCGCAGAGCGCCATGCGCCAGGCGATGTTGAGGTCGGACGGTGCCGCCGGCATCGTCGCGAGCAGCAGTAGGCCGGTGGCGAGGCAGCTGAGGCCGATGCTGCTGAGCAGGGCCGCCGGATAGCGCCGGATCAGCCGGCCGGCGAGAGGGGCCGCGATGAAGATCATCGCGGGCCACGGCGTCACCAGGAACCCTGTCGCGGTCTGCGAGCGCTGCATCACCGTCTCGAACAGGAACGGCAGCGAGACATAGGCCAGGATCTGCGCGGTGTAAGCGCAGGTCGCCGTGGCGAGCGACAGCGACATCAGCGGGATCTTGAGCAGGTCGAGCGGCAGCATCGCGTTGGTGCGGCCGCTCTGGTGCCAGACCAGCAGTGCGCCGCAGGCGAGGCCAGCCGCCATCTCGCCGATCGCGAGCGGGCGCGAGCCGGTGGCGAGTGTGTCGACGCCGAACAGCAGCAGGCCGAGCGTGGCGGCACTCAGTACCGTGGCAACATAATCGAACGGGCGCGGCCGCGGCTTGCCGGGGCGGGCGAGCGTGAGGAACAGCGGGACGGCGACGATGCCGATCGGCACGTTCACGAGGAACAGCCAAGGCCAGGTCGCGACCGAGAGGATCAGCGAGGCGATGGTGGGGCCGAGCGCGCCGCCGCCCGCGACGCAGAGCGCGATCATGGCGAGACCGCTGCCGAGCAGATGGCGCGGATAGATGCCGCGCACCACCGCCGGCCCGATTGCGGCGATGCAGGCGCAGCCCATGCCCTGGGCGAAGCGCGCCATGATCAAGATGGGCAAGGTGGGCGAGAGAGCGCAGGCCAGCGAGGACAGGGTGAAGATGATCAAGCCTGTGGCGTAGATGCGCTTCAAGCCGAGGATCTCGCCCAATGCCGCCGCCGGCAGCAGGCAGATCACCGAACCCAGCTGATAGATATTCACCACCCAGACGGTGCCCGCGGCGCTCGCGCCGAGGTCACGCGCCATGGTGGGCAGCGCGATGTTGGCAATCGCGCCGTCGAGGCTCATCAGCGCTACGCCGCACAGCACGCAGGCCAACACCCAGTAGCGCTGGGGCGTCGGCAGGCCTTCGGTCTCGGCGATCGACGTGGCGATCGGCTTCGTGTCGGCGGTACTCATACGCGTAGTCCTTAAAAGCAAATCGGCCGGTCCTGTGAGGGACCGGCCGTGTTGTGTCGACGGTTTTGGCTCTTAAGTCAGTGCGGCGCAGGCGCGCTGGATGCGGCGGCCGGCCTCTTCGAGCAGCTCGGTATTGGTCGCATAGGAGATGCGGAATGCCGGGCCCTGGCCGAAGGCCGAGCCCTGCACAACCGAAAGACCCTCGGCCTCGAGCAGGTAATTCACGAAGTCGGTGTCGTCCTTGATCACCTTGCCGTCCGGCGTCTTCTTGCCGATCGTGCCGGCAACCGACGGATAGACGTAGAAGGCGCCTTCGGGACGCGGGCACTTGATGCCCTTGGTCTGGTTCAGCATCGACACGATGAGATCGCGGCGCTGCTTGAAGATTGCGACGTTCTTCGCAATGAAGTCGGTCGGGCCGTTCAGCGCCGCCACCGACGCCGCCTGGCTGATCGACGAGGCGTTCGAGGTGCTCTGGCTCTGCACCGTCGTCATCGCGCTGATCAGGTTCTGCGGGCCGCAGGCATAGCCGATGCGCCAGCCGGTCATGCTGTAAGCCTTGGACACGCCGTTCATGGTGAGCGTGCGGTCGTAGAGGCGCGGCTCGACCTGGGCCGGCGTCGCGAACTTGAAGTCGTCGTAGACGAGCTTCTCGTACATGTCGTCGGTCAGGACGTAGACGTGCGGATGCTTAAGCAGCACGTCGCACAGGCCGCGCAGGTCGGCGTGCGTGTAGGCGGCACCCGTCGGGTTCGACGGCGAGTTCAGGATCAGCCACTTGGTCTTGGGCGTAATCGCGCGGTCGAGCGCTTCCGGCGTCAGCTTGAAGCCGGTCTCTTCCGGGCAGTTCACGATGACGGGCGTGCCGTCGCCGAACATCACCATCTCCGGATAAGACACCCAGTACGGCGCCGGAATGATGACCTCGTCGCCCGGGTTGAGCGTCGCGAGCATCGCGTTGAAGATGATCTGCTTGCCGCCCGAGGTGACGACGGCCTGGTTCGGCTTGTACTCGAGGCCGTGATCGCGCTTCATCTTGGCGCAGATTGCCTCACGCAGCGCCGGCGTGCCGGGGACCGCGGTGTACTTTGTGTCGTTGTTGCG
This sequence comes from Enhydrobacter aerosaccus, assembly GCA_903832005.1. Lineage (GTDB taxonomy): Bacteria > Pseudomonadota > Alphaproteobacteria > Reyranellales > Reyranellaceae > Reyranella > Reyranella aerosaccus_B. The sequence goes on from CAIKZO010000007.1 coordinate 20,434, forward strand.
GATGGCCGCGATCGCGGCTTCCTTGATGTGGTCCGGCGTCGGCATGTCGGGCTCGCCGGCAGCGAGACCGATGACGTCCTTGCCCGCCGCTTTCATCTCCAGGAATTTGCCCTGAGCGGCATTCGTGGGAGAGGGCTTGATACGGCCAAGACGGTCGGCAATGAACGCCATAACGCAGACGCCTCCTTTGGGCAGGTTTTGTTGCGGCGCGAAACTACGGCCAAGGCAATTATCCCGCAAGGCAAGCCGGGGGTATTTATCGTCGGGCGACGCCGTACCGGTGCTAATCCGGGGCCGACCCGCGGCCTTTAGTCCACGACCTTGATCTCGGCCTCGACGCTCATCTTGGCGTCGCCGAAGCCGGTGCGCCGGCCACTCACGGGCGCCGCGTCGCGATAATCGAGCCCGACCGCCACGCGGAGCGAGTCGCCGCGCGGGGAGATGCCGTTGGTGGGATCGAAGCCCACCCACTCGAGGCCCGGCACCCAGGCCTCGGCCCAGGAATGGCTGGTGCGCCCCACGTGCAACTCGGGGTCGTCGTTACGCAGGTAGCCGCTGACATAGCGCGCCGGCACGCCCAGCCGCCGGCAGCAGGCGATGAAGACATGCGCCGAATCCTGCGCCACGCCCGCGCCGCGTTTCAGCGCCTCGGCCGCCGTGGTGTCGACCGTCGACACGCCGGTCTTGTAGACGACGCGCTTGCCGACCCGGTCCATGAGTTCATGGAGAGCGACCACGCTCTGCGTCGGATCGGCGGCGCGCGCGGCCAGCCCCTCGATCAGCCCGTCGAAGCTCTCGTCGTGTTTGCTCAGCACGGAGTTCCGCAGCCAGAAGGACGCGGGAAGGGTGGGCACATCGCCATAGCGCAGCCATTGGTCGGCGCCGCTGAACTCATAAATTCCCGCGACGGCGATCTCGACCTGGTCGTGTTCCTGCGCCACGGAAAAAGTCGTGACGCTGTTGCCGTGACCGTCGACCCAGTCGGAGCGCTTGCCGGGGCCGTCGATGCGCCACGACACGAGGCGCTGGCCGGTCGCGGGCTTGGGCGTCAGTCGCACGTCGTGGATCGAGTGGCCCGAGGGCTGGTCGAATTCGAAGCGGGTGATGTGGTGGACGGAGAGGCGCATGATTCTCAATCCAGCAGGAACTGGCGGCCGATTTCGGTGCTGAGCGTCGCCACGTCAGTGCGCAGGTCGCCCAGGAACTCGTGCAGTCCGGTATCGAAGATCTGGTCGATGCGGGCATAGCGCAGACGCGCGTGCAACTCGCCCGCCAGCCGATCGGCCTCGCCGCGGGTGCCGTAGGCGTCGGCCAGTTCGCGCATGGCCAGATCGACCATCCAGAGGCAATGGTGTACCGAGCGCGGCACGTCGCGGCGCAGCATCATCAACTCGGCGACCCTCTTCGGATCGAGCGAGCTGCGATAAATGCGGCGGTAGGTGCGCACCGCGCCGATGCAGGCCAGCAGTTCCGACCAGGCGAAATAGTCCATCTCCTCGGTGTGCGGGTCGCCGTCCGGCCGCAGCCGATGGAACTTCACGTCGAGAATACGGGCGGTGTTGTCGCCACGTTCGAGGAAGGCGCCGATCTGGAAGAAATTGTAGGCCTCATCGCGCAGCAGGGTCACCTGGGCCGCACCAAAGACCATCACCGACTGCTTCTTCACCGTCTCGATCAGCGCGCCGCGGTCGAGCGTCGCACGATTGCCACGCAGCTTGGCGGTGAGCTCGAGCCACAGTCCGTTCAAGCTCTCCCACACATCGACGGTGATGTTGTTGCGCTCCTCGCGTGCGTTGCGTCGCGCCGAGCCGATCGAGCTCACGATCGAGGAGGGGTTGTTCTCGTCGAAAGCCAGGAAGTCGATCAGGTCGGACAGGCGGCCGTCCTGGCTCTGACGCTGCCGGAACTCGTCGTCCATGCCGAAGATGGCGACGACGCCCTCGGCTTCCTTGCCGCGCGACTGAAGCGCCATGCGCTGCGTCGCCTCGATCAGACGCGCCGTCGTCTTGGCGCGCTGCAGGTAGCGGCCCATCCAGTACAGGTTCTTGGCGGTGCTACTGAGCATCGGGAGCCAACACCCAGGTGTCCTTCGTGCCGCCGCCCTGGCTCGAATTCACGACCAGCGAGCCTTCTTTCAGCGCGACGCGGGTGAGGCCACCCGGGACGATGGTGATCTTCTTGCCCGACAGCACGAACGGGCGCAGGTCGACATGGCGCGGCGCCACGCCTTGCGCCACGAAGGTCGGGCAGGTGGAGAGCGCCAGCGTCGGCTGGGCTATGTAATTGTCGGGCCGGGCTTTCAGCAACAGCGTGAATTCCTCGATCTCCGCCTTGCTCGACGTCGGGCCGACCAGCATGCCCTTGCCGCCGGAGCCGTGGACTTCCTTCACCACCAACTCGGCCAGGTGCTCGGACACGTACTTGTAGTCGTCGGCCTTGTCACAGCGCCAGGTCGGCACGTTCTGCAGGATCGGCGTCTCGCCGAGATAGAAGCGGATCATCTCTGGTACATAAGTATAGGTCGACTTGTCGTCGGCCACTCCGTTGCCCAACGCGTTCACGATGTTCACGCGGCCGGCGCGCACGGCACCGAGCAGCCCCGCGACACCGAGAAAGGAGTCCGGCCGCATCGCCAGCGGATCGAGGAAGGCATCGTCGATGCGGCGGTAGATCACGTCGACCCGTTGCGGCCCGCGCGGCGTGCGCATGAAGACGCGGCCTTCATCGACGAAAAGATCGGAGCCTTTGGCGAGTTCGATGCCCATTTCGTCGGCCAGGAAGGCGTGCTCGAAATAGGCGCTGTTGTAGTGACCGGGCGTCAGCAAGACGACGTTGGGCTCGTGGCTGTCGCTGAATGAGACCGAACGCAGCGTCGCCAGCAGTTCTTCGGTGTAGTTGGCGACGGGCAGCACGCGTCGTGCCGAGAACAGCTCCGGCGCAAGCCGCATCATCACTTCGCGGTTCTCCAGCACATACGACACGCCCGATGGCGTGCGCACATTGTCTTCGAGGACGTAGAAATCCTTCTCGCCCACGCGCACGAGATCGATGCCCGCGATGTGGGCATGCACGCCGCCCGGCAGCTTCAGCCCTTGCGCCATCGACACGAACTCGGCGTTCATCAGCAGCTGCTGTTCAGGAATGACACCGGCGCGGCAAATCTCGCGCTCGCCATAGGCGTCCGCGAGGAAGGCGTTGAGCGCGCGCACCCGCTGGACCAGGCCCTTGTGCAGATACTCCCATTCATCCCAGGCGATGACTCGCGGGATGATGTCGAAGGGGATGGTGGTCTCCGCGCCCTCGGCCGCGCCATAGGCGCCGAAGGTGATGCCGTGGCGGCGGTAGAACTGGTCGACCTCGTGCCGGGTCGCCGCCAGCCGTTCGGGCGAAGTGCTGTCCAGCCAGCGCGAAACGCCCTGGTACGGGGCTCTGATCGAGCCGTCGGCGCCGGAGCGCATCTCGTCGAATGTCTTGGCCGCCATCCGGCATTCCACCCCTTGTCGAATCCCAATATAAGCAATCAATGGGCCAATGAAAAATGCCCGTTGGGAGGCGCGCATGAAACAGGTGCTCATCGAGCAGTACGGCACGCCCTGGGAAGTGGCGCGCTGCGCCGAGGTGGCGGACGTCGGCGCGCCCGCGGCCGACGAGGTCGTGTTCGACGTGCTGGCCTTCCCGATCAATCCCGCCGACATGGGCTTCTGCCGCGGCAGCTATCGCCTGCGGCCGCCGTTGCCCGCGACGCCGGGCGCCGAGTGCGTGGGCCGCGTGACTGCAGTGGGTGCGAACGTGAAGCACGTGAAGGCGGGGGACCTCGTCATCAATTTGCAGCGCGAGAACTGGACCCAGAGACGCAAGGTAAAGGGTGACGACGCGATCCCGCTGCCCGCCGGCATCGACCTCAAGCAGGCCGCGATGGTGCGAATCAATCCGCCGACGGCGCAGCTCATGCTGTCGGACTTCGTCGATTTGAAGGGCGGGGACTGGGTGATCCAGAACGTCGCCAACTCCGCCGTCGGCCGCCTGCTGATCGTGCTCGCGCACCAGCGCGGCCTGCGCACGGTGAACGTCGTGCGCCGGCCGGAACTGGCGACAGAGCTGAAGGGGCTGGGCGCCGACCTCGTGATCGTCGACGGCGACGACCTGCCCGAGCGGGTGGCGCGCGAGACCGGCGACGCGCCGATCAAGCTGGGCGTCGAGGCGATCGGCGCCGCCGCGACGGGCCGCATCGTCAACTGCGTGGCGACGGACGGCACGGTCGTCCACTACGGCTCGATGAGCGGCGTCGATCCGCAGGTCGGCCGTACCAACTTCGTCTATCGCGGGGTCAAGTTGACCGGCTTCATGCTGGGTCGGTTCCTCGCGCGACGGAGCGCCGAGCAGATACGGGCGATCTACGCCGACCTCGGCCAGCAGGTGATGGACGGCCGGCTCTCGGCACCTGTGGACACGGTCTATCCGATCGACAAGATAAAGGACGCGCTGGCGCACGCCGACAAGGGTGGGCGCAACGGCAAGATTTTGGTCAGCCCAAACGGGGCCATTTGAACCGGGAGAGACGAGATGAGTTCAGACGTCGCGGAAATCGAGAAGGTGCTGCAGGTCTATTTCGACGGCCTGTACGAGGGCGACACCAAGAAGCTGGGTGAGGCTTTCCATCCGGCCTCGCACCTTTATAGCGCCGGGCCCGACGGCAAGGCGGCCGACATGCCGCGCGCCGACTGGTTCAAGATGGTCGAGAGCCGCCCGTCGGCCAAGTCCAAGAGCAGCGAACGCCGCGATCGTATCGTGTCGATCGACTTCTCCGGCCCGCAGACCGCCTTCGCCAAGGTCGAGTGCCAGATCCCGCCACGCTACTTCACGGACTATCTCACGCTCCTGAAGGCCGACGGCCGCTGGCAGGTGATCGCCAAGGCCTATCACACGGTGACGAAGGAGTAGCTGCTCATGTTCCTCTCCCCCGCTAGGGGGAGAGGCTAGGTGAGGGGGCAATCGGACTGCCAATGAGGGAGCTTGTCGCTGCATTCAACCGTCTTGCGGTGACGGAGAGAGCAACATTCCTGGCGCGTGTCTGCCGCCTGGCGACAATCGCAGCTCGCGAATCCTATCAGAAGGATTGGGCCTCACCGAGTGGTGTCATAGCCCTTCGGGACGCGAATGAACTCGTGCACCGAGTTTCGGGTTACATCGAACCTGTGCTTGCCGGCGCGAAGTTGGAAGAACAAGCTGCGTCAGATTTCACGATCATTTGGCAGTACTTCTGGGCTCATCAGCTACAGCACCATCTCTACGAGTGGCTGCGGGTGGCAGTGATAGAGGACACGGCCGGCCGGGAATTCGCCGCGAAGAATTTAGTAAAAGTAGCAGTCGACGTGTCTGGCTGGACCAGCCTTCATCGTAACAAGCAGACAGGCGAATTCTGGATAGAAACCTATCCGAACTCGCATCTTCATGGTGGGGGGGCCGCCTGTGTTCTTGAAGATATCCGAGGAGGAAGCAGCGCGGGACTTCTCGATCGTACGGTAGGTGCGTAACCCCCTCACCCAACCTCTCCCCCTAGCGGGGGAGAGGAGGATGAAAGGTGTCGTGCTTTCCGGCGTTAGTCCTTCGCGTCGGCCGCGACTTGGACCTTGATCATCTTGTCGGGATTGGAGGGCGGCTCGCCCTTCTTGATCTTGTCGACGAATTCCATGCCGGACGTCACCTTGCCCCAAACGGTGTACTGGCCGTCGAGGAAGTTGGCGTCCTTGAAGCAGATGAAGAACTGGCTGCGCGCGCTGCCCGGATCGCTGGAGCGGGCCATCGACGTCACGCCGCGGCCGTGCGGCTCCTTGCTGAACTCGGCCGGCAGGCGATCGCCCATGCCGCCCATGCCGTTGCCGTCGGGATCGCCGGTCTGCGCCATGAAGCCGTCGATCACGCGATGGAAGACGACGCCGTCGTACTTGCCTTCGCGGGCGAGCTTCTTGATCTGCGCCACATGCTTGGGCGCGAGGTCGGGGCGCATCTCGATGACGACGCGGCCGTCCTTGAGGTCGATGTAGAGGGTGTTTTCCTTGTCCATGACTACTCCTTAACGTCCGCAGCGACGCGGACCTTGATCATCTTGTCGGGATTGGCGGGCGGCTCGCCCTTCTTGATCTTGTCGACGAACTCCATGCCCGACGTCACCCGGCCCCAGACCGTGTACTGGCCGTCGAGGAAGTTCGAATCCTTCAGCACGATGAAGAACTGGCTCTGGGCGCTGTTCGGGTCCTGGGTGCGCGCCATGCCGACGGCGCCGCGTTTGAACGGCTCCTTCGAGAACTCGGCCTGCAGGAGGCTTCCCATGCCGCCGCGGCCGGTGCCCTGCGGGTCGCCGGTCTGGGCCATGAAGCCGTCGATCACGCGATGGAAGACGAGGCCGTCGTATTTGCCTTCGCGGGCGAGCTTCTTGATCTGCTCGACGTGCTTGGGCGCCACCTTGGGCAGCATCTCGATGACGACGCGGCCGTCCTTGAGATCGATGTAAAGGGTGTTCTCCTTGTCGAGGGCGAAGGCGTTGCCCGAGAGGCCGAGAACGGCGAGGAAGAGAAAGGCGATGAGGGTGCGCATGGCCGGCGACCATAATGTGCAATGTTTGAAACACAAGCCTCCCGTGGATGACTTCATTTGCTACGCTAAAAGAGCGGATTCGGCCTCTAAAGGCATGGAATAGCGTGGCATTTGGATGACGGCGCGTTAAACTCTCGGGGTGATCGGGTTGGGGCTCGGCGGCTTTTGCCGGGTTCCGGTCACGGATTTTGGGAAGTCATTATTTAAAGCGGATTTTGGGATGACCGCCGTGTGCGGCGGGGGCCTGACATTTATGTCTCGTGGCCCCGCATGAGTTCCGTGCTCGATCAATCGGACGCTGCCGTGAACGGCCGTCTTTCCGCGCCGCGTCCGCTTGCCCAAATCCTGGCCTTCGAGGACGAGGATCCGCGCTTTCCCCGGATGCAGGAGACCTGGCTCGCCTTCGGCGGCGAGATGAGCGGTCAGGTGCGCGCGATACTCGAGAGCAGCCGCTCGCCCGCGGAGATGACCTACGGTGTGGGCGTCGTCCTGCACAATTACTTCCGCACGCACGGCATTCCGCTCACGACCTACGAACTGCGCGCGCTCGCCGCCGAATTGATGGACCAGCGGGCGCCGCTTGAACTCGTCGTTCCCGAAGCACCGCCGCCGCAGCCGCCGGCTCCCGAGATCGAAGAACCTCCGTCACCGGTTCCGGAGCCAGTGATTCAAGAAGCCCAGGCGAACGGCGGCGAACTCGTGTCGTTCGTCGGTAAGGAAGAAGAACGCGCACGTGCGTGGGCGGGCGAGGATTCGGTCAAGCCGGCACCTGCAGTGGCCGAAGCTGCTCTTGCTGTGCCGCCGTCGACATTGGTGAACGTGATCGGCCGTGAGGCCGCATCGTTCGATCGGTTGCTGGAGCAGGTCGTCGAGATCGCCAAGGGCTCGGGTGGCGCCGTCGACCGCGACCGTGCGCGCGTCGCCATCGATGCCGCGATTGCCGCCACGTTGCGCGACCAGCAGGGCAAGCTGCCGACCGACCTGCGCGAACGCCTGGCGCTTGCGGCGCTAAGCGAGATCTGCGGGCTCGGCCTGATCGACCGGCTGTGGGCTGATCGTTCGATCCGCGCCGTCTATGTCGATGGGCCCGAGCAGGTCCATGTCGAGCGCAACGGCGTGCGCGAGCGCGCACCGCAGACGTTCCGCAGCGCTGCCCATCTGCTCGATCTGGCCCAGCGGCTGGCCCGGCCGCGCTCGACAGGCGTGGCCGAGTTCCAGTTGCGCGACGGCGGCAGCGGCCTCGTGATCTTCCCGCCGGCTGCACCGGCCGGTCCGGTGCTGACCTTGCGCCGTGGCGAGCCGGGCAATGCCACGCTCGATCGCCTGATCGCCGCGCAAATGCTCGACCGGCGGATCGCGGCTCTGCTGCGCATCGCGGCCCGCGCGCGCCTGAACATCCTGGTCGTGGGGCCGGAAGGGGCGGGCAAGACCGCACTGCTGGCCGCGATTGCGCGCGACCTGGCAGAGTTCCGTGTCGTCACTTTAGCGCAGCACCGGGAATTTCGTTGGCCGTCCGCTGCCAAGGTCGAACTGGTCGCCCAGGCGGACGGGCCTTCCTTCGGTGAATTGATGGTGGCCGGCGCCCGGCTGCAGCCCGATATGCTGGTGATGGATTCGCCGCCGGCCGGCGATGTTCCGGCACTCGCGGCGCGCGTGGCGCGGGGCGCGCGCGGCACGCTGGTCGCCTTGCGATCCGACGCGGTGGCTGCCGTTCTGGCGCGCTCCATGGACCTCGTCATCTGTCTCGGACGGTCGGCTGACGGCGTGTTCCGTGTGGTTTCGGTGCAGGACACGACGGGGACGGCAATATTTGTCCACGACCGCGGTGGGTTTCATCGCTCCGCCGCGACGCCTGCCTTCGCAGGGCGGGTGCGCGAAGCTGGCTACGGCGAAGCATTTTCGGGCATTTTTCGCTGAGCACTGCGACGGGCCGCCACATCCCGACGAGCGACGAAAAGCCGTTACCACGCACTCCCATATCTGGTACTAACCGCTTGGAATTAGCGGAGGATTTTGCGGATCGGAACCTTCGGGGGCCGGTTCGCGAGGGGACGATTGCATGCTCGTAAAGCGCGTTTGGGGTGTTCTCGGAATTTTGACGTTGGTGCTGGGCCTCGGCCTGGTGACCGGCGCCCATGCGCAGACGGTCGTCGGTCAGCCGCACGACTGGCAGATGGGCTTCCCGCCGTCGTTCACGCCGGTGATGGAAAAGGTGGCATGGCTGCATAACCTGCTGCTGGTCATCATCACGCTGATCTCGGTCTTCGTTCTCGCGCTGCTCCTCTATGTCGTCTGGCGCTTCCATGCCACGCGCAACCCGGTGCCGAGCATCACGACGCATAACACCGTGCTCGAGATCGCCTGGACGATCATTCCGATCCTGATCCTGGTGGTGATCGCGATCCCGTCCTTCCGCCTCCTCTATTACGGTGACAAGGCGGTCGATGCCGCGATGACGGTCAAGGTGACCGGTCACCAGTGGTACTGGCAGTACGAATATCCCGACCAGGGCAACTTCTCGATCGAGAGCCGTATCCTGACGGAAGCCGACCGCGCCAAGCTGAAGCCGAACGAGCCGCGCATGCTGGCCGTCGACGAGGACATGGTTATCCCGGTCAATACGACGATCCGCATCATCGGCACCGGCGCCGACACGATGCACGGCTGGACCGTGTGGGGCTTCGGCATCAAGAAAACCGTGATCCCCGGCCGCCTCAACGAGGGCTGGATCAACGTCGAGAAGGAAGGCCTCTACTTCGGCCAGTGCTCGCAGATCTGCGGCAACAACCACGCCTACATGCCGATCGCCGTGAACGTCGTTTCCAAGGCGGAATTCGACAAGTGGGTCGAAGCCAAGAAGAAGGCCGCGGGTCTCGCGCCTTCCACCAGCTTCGCCTCCGCCACCACCCCCGCTAACCGCTAAAGCGCTCCGCAGGAGACATCCATGGCCGGCTACGGCGCCTCTCACAGCCACGATAGTCACGATCACCACACGCCAACGGGCTTCAAGCGTTGGGTGTACAGCACCAACCACAAGGATATCGGGACGCTGTACCTGATCTTCGCGATCCTGGCGGCCTTCATCGGCGCCACGTTCTCGGTGGTGATGCGCCTCGAGCTGCTGCAGCCGGGCGTGCAGTACTTCAACAACGCGGACGGCACGGTGAACGGGCATCTGTGGAACACCGTCGTCACGGCACACGGCCTGATCATGGTGTTCTTCGTCGTCATGCCGGCGTTGATCGGCGGGTTCGGCAATTGGTTCGTGCCCTTGATGATCGGCGCACCGGACATGGCCTTCCCGCGACTGAACGCCCTGTCGTACTGGCTCTACCTGTCGGGCTCCATCACGATGTTGCTCGGCTTTTTTACCGCCGGCGGCGCCGCGAACTTCGGGTGGGTTGGTTACGCACCGCTCTCGGACGCGATTAACTCGCCCGGTGCGGGCGCG
>CAIKZO010000008.1 GCA_903832005.1 Enhydrobacter aerosaccus
GAGGCGCGCAGGATGCGCGCGGTCCGCATGAACGCCTTGCTCTCGCTGCGTGGCGTGAAGACCAATATCGGCCGTTACCACATCCTGCACGGCGTCGAGTTCGACGTGGCCGAGGGCGGGCTCACGATGCTGCTGGGCCGTAACGGTGCGGGCAAGACCACGACCCTGCGCACCATCATGGGCTTGTGGCGCGCCAACGCCGGCGAGATAAGATTCGCCGGGAGAGACATCTCTCGCCTCGAGACGCCCGACATCGCGCGGCTGGGCATCGCCTATGTGCCCGAGAGCATGGCGATCTTCGCCGACCTCACGGTGCAGGAGAACCTGATCCTCGCTGCGCGCTCGGGCGCGATCGATCCCAAGCGGCTCGACTGGATCTTCTCGCGCTTCGAGGCGCTGAAGCGCTTCTGGACCCTGCCGGCGGGCAACCTGTCGGGCGGGCAGAAGCAGATGCTGGCCGTTGCCCGTGCTATTATCGAGCCGCGCCGGTTGCTGCTGATCGACGAGCCGACCAAGGGCCTGGCGCCCGCCATCGTCGCCCACATGATCACCGCCTTCCGCGAGTTGAAGGACGGCGAGGCGACCCTGCTGGTGGTCGAGCAGAACTTTGCTTTCGCGCGACAGCTGGGCGACGCGGTCGCAGTGATGGACGACGGCAAGGTCGCGCACACCGGCCCGATGGACGCCTTCGCCGGAGACGCGGCGCTGCAGCAGCACCTGCTCGGCCTGGGCATGGGGGAACATCAATGATCTTCTGGGACCGCGGGCCTCCCGGCCCGCTCATGATTCCGAAGATGAGGCGGGCCGGGAAGCCCGCGGTCCCAGCATGAAGCGCGATTATCTCCCTCTCCTCCTCATCCCCGCCCTCGCCGCGGCGGCATTCCCGCTGGTGGGATCGTGGTCGAGCTGGGTCACGCTCTCGGTCGCGGGGCTGGCGATGGGGCTGATGATCTTCATCATGGCTTCGGGTCTCACGCTTACCTTCGGCCTGATGGACGTGCTGAACTTCGGCCATGGCGCCTTCATCGCGATTGGTGCGTTCGTCGCGGCCTCGGTGATGCTGGCGCTCGGCACCTGGATGGGCGCGGACTCGCTGTGGCTCAATCTCGCCGCCATTGGGCTGGCGATCCTGGCCGCGATGGCGGTGAGCGGCGGGCTGGGGCTTGCCTTCGAGAGGGTCATCGTGCGGCCGGTCTATGGCCAGCACCTGAAGCAGATCCTGGTCACGACCGGCGGCCTGATCGTGGCGGAGCAGCTCCTGAAGCTGATCTGGGCCCCCGACCAGATCACGCTTACGCGGCCGGCGGCCTTGCGTGGCGCGATCCTGCTGGGCGATGTCGCCATCGAGAAGTACCGGCTGCTCGCCATGGCCGTCGGGCTGGTGGTGTTTGCAGCCTTGACCCTCACGCTCGCCCGCACGCGCATCGGTCTGCTGATCCGCGCCGGCGTCGAGAACGGCGAGATGGTCGAATCGCTGGGCTATCGCATCCGCCGCCTGTTCGTCGGCGTGTTTGTCGTGGGTTCGGCGCTGGCAGGCCTCGGCGGCGCGATGTGGGGCCTCTATCAGGAGACGATCACGGCGGCGATCGGCGCGCAGGTGATCGTGCTGGTGTTCATCGTCATCATCATCGGCGGGTTGGGCTCGGTCGGCGGCTGCTTCGTCGGCGCGATCCTGGTCGGGCTGACGGCGAACTACATCGGCTTTCTTGCTCCGAAGGTAGCGCTCGGTTCGAACATCCTGCTGATGGCGCTGATCCTGCTGTGGCGGCCGCAGGGCCTCTATCCCGTGGCGAAGAGGTGAGGGGCCCACGGTGAAAATCCTGCGCTCGATCCTCTCCGACGATCTGCCGCGCAGCCGCTGGCTCACGCTCGTGCTGCTGGCGATCCTGATCGGCCTCGCGGTGGCGCCGTTCGCCTTCCCGGGCGCCAAGTCGCTGAACGTGGCGGCGCGCATCTGCGTCTTCATCGTGCTGGCGGCCAGCTTCGACCTGCTGCTGGGCTACACCGGCATCGTCTCCTTCGCGCACACGATGTTCTTCGGCATCGGCGCCTATGGGGTGGCGATCGCGCTCACCAAGCTCGGCGCCAGCTGGACCTCCGTCGCGATCGGCGTCGGGTCAGGGCTCGCGTTGGCCATCGTGCTCGCCGTGCTGATCGGCCTGTTCAGCCTCCGTCTGCGCACGATCTTCTTCGCCATGATCACCTTGGCGGTGGCCAGCGCCTTCGCGATCCTGGCCTCGCAGCTCTCCGACATCACCGGCGGCGAGGACGGGCTGAACTACCGGCTGCCTGAACTCCTGCGCCCGTCGTTCCGTCCCTGGGAGGGCATGACCGGCCGTCTGATCGACTACTACATCGTCTATGGCGTCTCGCTGGCCCTCGTGTTGGGCCTGCTGCGGATCGTGAACTCGCCGTTCGGCTCGGTGCTGATGGCGATCCGCGAGAACCCGTTCCGCGCCGAAGCCATAGGCTATCGCACCGTGGTCTATCGCACCCTGGCGAGCTGCATCGCCGCCGCGGCCGCGGCCCTGGCCGGTGCGTTGCTGGCGTTGTGGTCGGCGCAGGCCAGCCCCGACACAACGCTCAGCTTCGACATCATGGTCGACATCCTGCTGATGGTGGTGATCGGCGGCATGGGCACGATCTACGGCCCGGCGATCGGCGCGGTCGTGCTGGTGCTGGCGCAAAACTATTTGCAGGCCTTGCTGGGCGACCGCTGGCTGCTGTGGCTCGGCGTCGCCTTCATCCTCTGTGTCTACTTCTTCCCGACCGGGATCGTGGGGCGGCTCAGGCGGCGCTAGCCAGGTTGTGCGCGCCTGCTTCAATCCGCGCCCCCAGGTGCGCTACCGGTCGAAAAGCGGTTCAGATATAAAGATTACAACCTTTCCGGATACCCATGACCCTTCCTTGGCTCCGCCAGATCTGGCTTCCGCTGCTCGCCGCGATGGTCAGCACGCTCTTCGCATCGTCGGCCCAGGCGCAGTCGCCGTGGAAGACCGAGTGCAAGGTCGACAAGATGACCGAAAAGACGCGCTGCGCGCTGAGCGGTCAGGCCACCGACACGGTGACCCTCGAGCCGATCACCGTCAATTTCGAGAACAACACCCTGACCCTCTCCGGCAGCGGGCCGCTCCGCCGGGCGCGCCTCAGGGTGGACGGCGGCAACGCGATTGTCATGACGCAGTGCGTCGCTCAATCCTGCTTCGTCCCCGGCAACCTCACATCCTCCGTACTGAGGCAGCTGCGGACCGGCTCGATGGTGCTGGTCGAGGTGACGCAAACCGACGGCAAGACGATCGGTCCGATGGACCTCCCGCTCGGCGGCTTCGAGGCCGGCATCCAGCAGATAAGGTAGCGCTTCGGAAACGGAGCGCTAAGCCTGCGGGATCGCCCGTTGGCCCATGCGCCGGCGGCCCGCGCTATCGAGCGGCCGTTCGGGGCGATCGATGGTTTCGTGTGCGATCGGTGTTGCCGTCTCGGCGGCCACTCGGCCGGCCGCCGTGAGGGTCAGGCCTTTGGTCCGGTCGGTGACCAGTCCCAGCATTTCCAGGCGCAGCCGCTGGCCTGAATCCGCGGTGGAGGCTTCTCCACGAGCGAGCGACCGCAGGATCTCGATTTCGTTCAACCCCAAACGCATGAATTTGTTCTCCGGTGTTCGCGGAGAACGCCTGTGCGCCCAGAAGGTTGCCTATAGCTGAGGGTCAGGTGCTGCCGCCGCGCGGGCCGCGATCCGGCTTCGGGCCCTTGAGGTCGTCGTTGGAGCCGCCGGGAATGTTGGCGCCGCCATCGTCGCGCGTCGTCCTGGGATTGGGCTTGCCACGCTCTTCCTGCTGACCGGGCGGGCCACCGCCCGGGTTCAGGCGCTCGTATTCTTTCTCGGGTGTGTTGGAAGTGTTTTTGGCCATCGACGTCTCCGCGGGTCGTGTGGAAGGGGGGGCCGTTTTATTGCTGCTGCTTTGTCGGTGGGCAGGGCGGGACCGCGCAGGTCGTGGGCGGCAGGTTCGCCGTATTCGGTACGACAGAGTTGGGCGGGGTCGGCGAGGCGGGCATCGCCGGATTGTTCGTCGTCGTACCGCCGTTCATCGCCGCGCCTGCAGAACCGCTGCCCATCGACGCACCACCGGCGCCATTGATGCCGACGCCGGGCGAGGCCGTCGTGCCGTTAGCGCCGCCGCCACCTGCCGCCGACGCGCTGGCGGTCGCAAGAGCGGTCAGGGCGACCGCAACGGCAGTCATCATCATGGCTTTTTTCATGGCTTCCTCCTGGGGGGCTGTTCTACGAGAAGCCAACGTTGCGGAGGGGAGCGGTGTTGCGCCGGCAACAGGCGCTGCCCGCACGCGTTATCGCCGCATGGATGGTGATCCCAAGCGACTGTCGCGTTCCGCTACTCCCACCGCACCGGTCGCGCCCGCGTTGCCCGCTGCCGGGCGGTTGCCCCGGCGTGAGTATCACGAGGTGCTGCGCGGTCAGCCTGCGCTGGTGACCGGCGCGAATTCGGGGATCGGTCGCGCAGTGGCCATGGGCCTGGCGCGCGCGGGTGCCGATGTTGCCGTGAACTACGTCACGCATCCCGAGGCCGCCGACGAGGTCGCGCACGAGATCGAGGCGATGGGGCGCAAGGCGATCACCTTGAAGGCCGACGTGAGCGAGGAGGCCGATGTCGAGCGCATGTACGCCCGAGCTATCGCCCACTTCGGCACCCTGCACATCGCCGTCAGCAATGCGGGCCTCCAGCGCGATCATCCGTTCGACGAGATGACGCTCGAGGCGTGGAACACCGTGATCGGCGTCAATCTCACCGGCCAGTTCCTGTGCACGCGCGCCGCCACCCGCGAGTTCAAGCGGCGCGGCGTGGTCTCATCGGTATCGCAGGCGGCCGGCAAGATCATCTGCATGAGCTCGGTGCATCAGCTCATCCCGTGGGCCGGTCATGCGAACTACGCCGCCTCGAAGGGCGGGGTCGCCATGATGATGAAGAGCATCGCCCAGGAGCTGGCGCCGCACTTCATTCGCGTGAACAGCATCGCCCCCGGCGCGATCCGCACGCCGATCAACACCAGCGCCTGGGAGACGCCCGAGGCCTATGCCGACCTGATGACCTTGGTGCCCTACAAGCGGATCGGCGAGCCCGAGGACGTGGCGCAGGCGGCGGTCTGGCTCGCCTCCGATGCCTCGGACTACGTGACCGGCGCCACGCTCTACGTCGACGGCGGCATGACGCTCTATCCGGGATTCACGACGGGCGGCTGAGCGGCCTCAGTAACGACCATAAGTCGGGGTTTCGACGAACGCGCTTATAATCGTGTCCATGAAGACTGACACTTCCCACCCACCTTATCCTGAGGAGCCGCGCGAAGCGTGGCGTCTCGAAGGATGGGAACGAGCACCGTCCCTGTGGCCCATCCTTCTAAGTATTTCGAGCGTCGCTCGAAATACTCTGACGCGCTTCGCGCTCTTCAGGATGAGGTTCACAGTGATTCCCGTGAAGATGCATGTAACTACCGTGCGTGCACCCGCTCGCGAGGGGCTCGCGAGCCTCGCGAGGAATCGGCTCCGATGCAGTCAGGCCGGCATTTTCCGGCAATCCTCGCGAGGCGGCGATTTTTTCTCGCGCGCGGCCACAGCGCGCGCACGGTTTCGGAACACGGTTCTAAAACCGTGAAAACCGCTGAAACCGTCCGCCGCTCAGAGCGTGATCTGCTGGATGCCGCCGCGGATCTTGCCGGCGTCGACGCTCTGCCAGAGGATTTCCTGGCCTTCGGGCAGGGCGCGGTTGTTGGGCATGCAGAGCCACAGGCGCAGCAGCAGCCGGTCGTTGCCGGTCGCGGCATTGTCCTCGAAGGCGGTGCGGCCGTGATAGGTGACGTGGCTGTTGATCAGCTGAAGATCGCCCGGATCGAGCACCATCTCCATGCAGAGGTCCTGGGCGAGCTTGCGCAGCAGGGTGAGCGCCTCGTCCTGCTTGGGTGTGAGCTTGGGGCCGTTGGTGCTGAGCTGGGCCGCATCGACGAAGGTCTGCGAATAGTGCGAGGTGAACTTGCCGTCGCGCACGCCGAAGATCGGCAGCGGATAGGCGGTCTCCTTGGTCGTGCCTTCCTCGCCGAAGCGGCTGCGCCAGACGTCTTCATACAGCGCGTCGACCAGGTCGGGCCGCGTCGCCAGCATGGCGTTGTGGATGGCGGGCGAGGAGGCGAGCTTGCTGACGCCGCCGGCGCGCGCCTGGCGCACGCAGAGGAGGCCGACCACGTCGGTGCGGTCGGTGTGGAAGCGCAGCTCACCGCTCGACAGCGTGCGGGCGTAGGAGGAGAGGAAGGTGCCGCCCTTCTGGTCCTTGGTCTCGCCGTAGGTCTTGCCGACATGGGCGCCCTCGTCGCGGATGGCGCGCATCATCTCGCCCGAGCGGTTCTGGAACACCGGCGTGGCGAGGTGCTTGGCGAAACCGTTGTACATGCGGCGGAGGTCGGCCTCGTCGTACTTGGTCACCGGCCAGCCGCGCAGCTTCATGATGCCCGAGCCGTTCTCCAACTCCTCGCGCACGCTGTCGAGCAGCTCGTCGAAGGCGCTGCTAAGCGGGAAGTTCTCCTTGGTGACCTGGCTCCAGTCGAGGCCCTTGGCCTTCACGCCCTGCAACGCCTTGTCGAGCTCGGCCACGTGCGCGGGCGTGAGGTCGCGGATCCAGCGGTTGGACTTCTCGATGTCCTTGCCGATCCAGACGCAGGCTCCGGTGATCGGGGCGTGTTTGGTGGCGGTCGTGGTGCTCATGTCCTGGTTTCCTCAGTCGAGTTTCTTGCGCATGTTGATCGAGGTCGGGTGGGCGAAGCCGGGATGGGCCTCGCGCGAAATCTCCCGGTACCCCAGCGAATTAAAGAGTCTCTGGTTGTCAGGGAGGGCAATCCTGACTCCGAGCCGCACGCCGGGCAAGCCGCGCGTGCGGGCCTCTTGTTCGACGGCGGCGATC
Organism: Enhydrobacter aerosaccus; assembly: GCA_903832005.1. Taxonomy (GTDB): domain Bacteria; phylum Pseudomonadota; class Alphaproteobacteria; order Reyranellales; family Reyranellaceae; genus Reyranella; species Reyranella aerosaccus_B. Next base: position 6,960 of record CAIKZO010000008.1, read on the forward strand.
AATTTGCCGGCAAGTCCCAGGCCGCGTGCGGCCGGCAGCACCGACAGGCGGCCGAAATAGAGGTCGCCTTCCTCCAGCTTGGTCATCGCGCAGCCGACTACCGAACCGTTCCGTTCCGCGACGATGGCGCCGGCCCCTTTGGAGAGTTCTCGCGCGATGCCCTCGGCGGTCTCGCGGAAGGCGCCGGACTCGGGCACGAGCTTGCCGCGATATTGCTCGAAGGCTGCGGCGATGGTGGCGGCGATCGCGGGTGCGTCGGATGGCGTCGCGGCGCGCAGGACAACAGTGTCGTTCATGCAATAGGCTTGTAGCAAAGCAGAAGGGGGAACGTCTCATGAAGGTGTCTTATGAAAGTTAGGGGCAAAGTCTGCGTCGTCACCGGCGCGGCGGGCGGCATCGGCGCGGCGATCGCGCGGTGTTTTGCCAAGGAAGGCGCCAAAGGCGTCGTCGTGTCGGACATCGATGCGGACCGGGTCGGCGCCGTCGCGCGCGACATCGGCGGCCTCGCGGTCGCGGGCGACATCGGCAAGGAAGCAGGCGTGCAGCACCTGATTGCGGAGGCCGAGAAGAAGTACGGCCCGGTCGATATTTTCTTCTCGAATGCCGGCATCGGCCGTGGCGGGCACGAAGACGCGACGGACAAGGACTGGGCCGACAGCTGGGCGATCCATGTGATGGCGCATGTCTATGCCGCCCGCCTGCTGGTGCCGCAGATGCTGAAGCGCGGCGAGGGCTATCTGCTCAACACCGCGAGTGCCGCCGGCCTGCTCGCCTCGATGGGTTCGGCGCCGTACGGCGTGACCAAGGCGGCGGGCGTGGCGCTGGCCGAGCATCTGTCGATCCAGTACGGCGACCGCGGTATCCGCGTCTCTGTGCTCTGTCCCCAGGCGGTCGACACCAACATGCTGCGCATGGCGGGCGCGACGGCGGCCTCGGTCGACGGTGTGATCAACACCGATGCCGTCGCGCAGACGGTGATCGAGGCGATGGACGCCGAGACCTTCCTGATCCTGCCGCATCCCGAGGTCACCGAGTACATGCAGCGCAAGCACGATCGCGATCGCTGGCTGCGCGGTATGCGGCGGCTGCGCGACAAGACGGGAGAGGGGCAGGGCAAGCGACAGGCCTAGCCTGTCGTCTCTCCTCCGATGATCTCCTACATCCAGCATCTGTTCGCCGACTTCGGCCTGTGGACCGCGATCGGCGTCACGATCGTGGCGGGGTTGATGCGCGGCTTTTCGGGCTTCGGCTCGGCCATGCTGATGTCGCCGATCTTCGCCCTCCTGTTCGGCTCGGCCGAGATGGTGGTGACCATCGTCGCCATCGAGCTGGTCGTGTCGCTGCAGCTCTTTCCGCAGGTCCGGCGCCAGGCCGACTGGACGATCCTGACGCCGATGAGTGTCGCTGCCTGCATCGCCATGCCGCTCGGCGTCTGGCTGCTGGCGTCGGTCGACAAGAACACGATCGTGACGGCGGTGTCGGCGATCATCGTGGGCTTCGTCGTGCTGATGTGGAGTGGCTGGAAATATACCGGCCGCCGCTCGGCTGCGGTCACGGCAACGGTCGGCGCCGTGTCGGGCGCGATGATGGCGTCGACGGGAATCGGTGGGCCGCCGGTCGTGCTCTTCCTGATGTCGAGCGGCGATTCGCCTACGATCAACCGGGCGAACATCGTCACCTTCTTCTTCCTCACGCAGTTCGTGCTGATCGTGATCGTGCTGGCCGCCGGCGTCGCGGGAATCGACGCGCTGATCCGGGCAATCGTTCTGTTGCCGGTGATGTTGGCGGGCACCTGGGCGGGGTCTCACCTCTTCCGCGGCGTGACGAACGAGCGGCTGCACCGCAACGTCGCGTTGGCAATTCTTTTCGTGACCGGACTGTCAGGTCTTCTGCAACAAAATGTCCCGCACTGAAACTATGCCGGGGCTAGTTTGCCTTGCAGATCGTATCGAAGCCCGTCTTTGTGCAGCCGATCAGCGCGCCGTTGGCCGTGTGATAGGCGGTGGCGCCCGCCGGATTGGGATGGTCCGCCATTTCCTGGGTCGGGGCGGCGCAGGCGGCGAGCGCCAGGCCGAGCAGCAAGATCGAGACCCTGATCATGGGATTCTCCTTTGTGCCCATCCTGTGCGCGCGCCATCCGGTTCGCAAGTATCAGGTCCGCAAGAGACCCTTGATCGGCTCGAGCGGGTTGGAGACGAACCGCTTCAGCAGAGAGCCAAACTCGGCGGTCTCCGTGCCCTGGAGTTCGACGACCCACTTGTCGTCTTTCTCGTAGCCCAGCGACTGTAGCGCCGTCGGGAAGCGGTCGAGGAAGGCATAAGCCAGTTGCGGATTGAACTCGCGGCGCCACTGCGCGACGTCGCCCGAGCGCACGTGCTTGTTGCCGAAGCGCGACAGGCCGCCGAACAGGCTGTTCTGCCAGAAGCGCTTGCTGCTCGATTTCTGCTCGGCCTCGCTGAAGCCCAGGAAGTCGGCGATCTCGTTCCAGTAGGTTAGGTCGATGTCCTTGCGCAGGCGCTCGTAGCGCGCCTCGAAGCAATTGGGGCGACCGTACTTCCAATCGAGCATGCCGCGCAGCGTGCCCGCGGTCGAATGCTCCATCTCGAAGACATACTGGTCGAGCCGGGTGCGCAGTTCCTTGAGGCGGCGCTGGCAGGTGACGTTGTTGTAGCCGGGCACGGGCGTATGCAGCCAGCTCTCGGCCGACTTCTTGTGATAGTGCATCGCCGAGATCAGCACGTCGCGCGGATCGCGGATCAGGTGCAGGACGCGCACGTCGCTGCGGTCGAGGACATGGGCATAGTCGCGGAAGTCGGAATCGTAGTTGAAGAGGACGAAGGGCTCCTCGAGCGTCCGCTCGAGCCGGCCATATTCCGACCGGAAGTCTACATACGCGGCGCCAAGATCGTCGGCGATCTTCTTGAAGACGCCATCCATCCAGACGGTGCCCGTCTTGTGGTGGGTGGCGACGACGATGTTGTATTTCATTGTACTCTTTCTTCTTTGGCGGACGTCACTCTAGCTCGCAGAGCGGGCGGTGCAGACATGTACCGTCCCTCATTTGGCGCAATAGGCACGCGACGGCGTACATCCCGCCGTCCGTCGTTTGGTGGCACAGGGTGTGAAGGTCCTCGTTGTTTCTGATGGCGGCTGCGGTGATCCAGCCTCGTCACGCTTACGTAAGGATTGGTGAGCGTATCCCCGAAATGATTTTTGCATCGCGTGGTCATTGCGCCGCACTCCGATTGCAGGCGGTGTGTAGCACGGTGGTGTGGCATGTGTAGTCACAACCCAGACCCCGCAAATACGCTAGTCTGGTAACGGGTTGGTGTTCGGTGATGGGAAGATGATCGTGTGGTTGGCGTCGTTTCCGCGATCGGGAAACACTTTCTTGAGGATTTTGCTGCATCGGCTCTACGGCATCCGCTCATCGGTCGTATTCGACGTCGATGGCGTTGCGCGTCGGGTGGGTGAGGCGCTGGTTGGTTACGAGGATCGCCCGGCGAGCTACGACGCGATGCGTCGCTCCGACACAGTCCACTTCGTAAAGACGCACTGGCAGCGCGATGCGCTGGTCGATCGCGGCGATCGGGCGATCTGCCTGATGCGCGATGGCCGCGACGCGCTGGTGTCCTGGGCGCGGCAGCGGTGCGAGATCGATCCGCCGCAATATCGCTCCGTCCTACAGGGCATGATCGGCGTTCCAAGCGCGACAGGGACCGGAAGCTGGGGCCGCAACGTGCTGAGCTGGAGCGGAGAGCTTCCTGCTCAAACGGTGCAGATACGCTACGAGGAGCTGATCGCCCATCCGGTTGCCGTCGCCCGGCACGCCGTGGATGCGGTCGCCCCGCATCTGTCGTCGAACGGCGACCCGGAAATCCCGTCGTTCGAAGAGCTTCAGAAGATCGATCCGCTTTTCTTCCGCCGCGGCATCGTCGGCTCGCATCGCGACGAACTTCCCGAGGACCTGGAAGAGCTCTTCTGGTCGCGTGGCGAGAATCGCGAGGCGATGGAGCTGCTAGGGTACGCGCGCTGAGGCGGTCTCTGCCTTAGGCTGGACAGAATTTCGCTATCTATCACCGCGCCCGAGAGGTGCGTCTTCCGGCGACTGTGCGGATTCGTCGACCGGAGCTTTGTATTCGGAGGTTGTTCTTGAATTACGGTATTCCGGCCCTGGCCGTGCTGCTTGCACTCGGGGGATGTACCCTGCCGAGCAACGTTGCCCTGAAGCATATCGATACGTTGCGCCAGGATCAGGAAATCTGCTTGCGAACGAACGCCGGCTATTTCAACGGCAAGGATGGCGATCCTTCGGAGCTGGGGAAGAACATCGCCGCGGCGTGCAGGGACCAGACCGACACGCTCTCTGCCTACGCGGTCCCGCATATTTCCACGGACGAAGCCGAGCGCTTCCGGGCCGATGCCGCCCACCGCGCCGCCGCTTATGTGACGGATGCCCGAAACAGAGGTTAGGCCCTAAAACGCAAACGGCGGACCGTGAGGTCCGCCGTCGCATCCCATTGGTCGGAGCGAGAGGATTCGAACCTCCGGCCCCTAGCTCCCGAAGCTAGTGCTCTACCAGGCTGAGCTACGCTCCGTCAGTGTACGGACTCCGGCCCGTTGGGAGGCGGGTTTATAGCGGTGACCCCCAGCGGTCGCAAGGCCCGAGCCCAGCCGCTATAGTCGCGCCGATTTTGACCCAGGGGACGGTGATGGCGAAGCAAAAGCGGCTGAAAATCGCACTGATCGGCTATGGCGCGATCAGCCAGATGCTGTTCGACGTCTTCAAGGAAAAGAAGCCGCCGATCGATATCGTGGGCGTCCTGGTGCGCGAAGGGCGGGTCAAGGCGACGCAAAAGGCGGTCGGCCGCAAGGTCGTGGCCGTCGACAGCCTGAAGGCCCTCCTGAAGCTGAAGCCCGATATCGTGGTCGAGGCGGCGAGCCAGCAGGCAGTGCGCGATTGGGGCGAGACCATCCTGAAGAAGGGCGTCGACTTCATGGTGATCGCCACCGGCGCCTACGGCGATCCCAAGCTGTGGAAGAAACACCGGGACACGGCGACCAAGAGCGGCGCGCGGCTGCGTCTGCCGGCCGGTGCGATCGCGGGCCTCGATGGGCTTCTGGCGATGCGTCTCGGGAAGCTGGAAAAGGTGAAATATATCTCGATCAAGCCGCCGCACGCCTGGACCGGCACGCCGGCCGAGACCCAGTTCGACTTGCCATCGATCAAGGTGCCGACCGTGATCTTCAAAGGCACGCCTGCCGATGCGGGCCGGCTCTATCCGAAGAACGCCAATCTGGCGGTCACCGTGGCGCTGTGCGGCGCGGGGCTGGAGCGCACGGAGATTGAACTGGTCGCCGATCCGACGCTGCCGGCCGGCTGCAATGCCAGCAAGCTCGAGGTCGTGGCGGATTCCGGTGAACTCAAGCTCGAAAGGTTGGGCCGCTCGATGCCCGACAATCCCAAGACCGGTGTGTTGACCGCGCTCACCATGGCGGACGATCTCATGAAGATCGTCCGCTCAAGCGATTGGTAATCCAATCGCCGGTGATTGGTAATTAACCGCTGATTAGCCGCGGCCGTGCCAGCGCTGGCGATGGCCGCCCATCGGCGGGCGATCGAAGATCGCCTGCTGGTCCGGCGTGAGCGCGGCATAGAGGGTCGTGAGCGATGGCTTCACGGCCTCGAACGCATCGAGACGCGTCTTCATCATGGTCTCGCGCATGGTCATGCGCTCGTTGAACTTCGGCCGCTCCTTGACCTCGGTCGGCAGTGAGGCGCAGCGCTCCTTGGCCTTGGCGCTGACGTCGTCGGAGGCCTTCTCGAAGGCGTTCCAGGCGGTCGTCTGCTCGGGCTTCAGGTCGAGACGGGCCTTGAGATAGGCACGCTGGCCAACCCGGTGCGCCACGCGCTCGAAGCACATGTTGCGCGGGTTGAACGCCGGGCGCGGCGGCCGCATCTCGCCGTTGGCAGCGCCACCGCCGGCCGCCGGGGGCATGGCGGCCGGCGGGGCTGCCTGGGCAACCTGTGGCGCGCCTTCAAACCCACCGTCGAAAGCAAGCGCCGAGGTCAGCCAGGCAAGGCCGCCAACTGCCACGAGGGCAGTGGTGACGGCCAAGATCTTGTTACGGGACGACATAGTGAAAGCTCCTGAAGGGGCTGGAATAATTCTCCCTGCCATCCATTACGGAGCCGGTTTCGGAAACGTGCCCGAAGCCGCGAATTTATTTGTTAGGAAGTTGTAAGCTTAGCCACTGTGCAAACGCGATCCGCTGGTCGGCGGTCATGTGCAGGCCTTCCTTGGTCCGCCGCCACAGCACGTCGTCTGCATCGACGGCCCATTCTTCGCGGATCACGTAGCGCGCCTCGACCTCATAGAGGTGCCCGCCGAAGTGCCGGCCGAGGTCCGCGGGGGTCTTCACGTGTTCCAGAAGCTCGTCGAGGGCAGCACCATGCCGGCGGGCGAGGATGCGCACGAAGTCTGGCGGCAGGCCGGGCTTGGCCGCCTGTGCACCTTCGACGAAGCGATCGAAGGCCGCCTCGAAGCTCGGTGCATCGGCCAGCTCGCCGTCGGCCACCGGCTGGTGCGCGGTCCAGGGACCGCCCATCCGCGGATAGAATTTGCGCAGGTCCTCCAGCGCGTGCTCGGCCAGCTTGCGATAGGTCGTGATCTTGCCGCCGAACACCGAGAGCAGTGGCGCCGCGTTGCCCGATGGCGTTGAAGGCGCATCGACCTCGAGGTGATAGTCGCGCGTCACCGCCGACGGATTGTCGTCGCCGTCGTCGAACAGCGGCCGCACGCCGGAGTAGGTCCAGACGACATCGGCCGGCGTCACCGGCTTCTCGAGATAGTGGTTCACCAGCTCGCAGAGATAATCGATTTCCTCCGGCGTGCACTGCGGGTTCGCGCTCTGCTCCACCGGAATGTCGGTCGTGCCGATCAGCGAGAAGTCGCGCTCGTAGGGGATGACAAAGGCGATGCGGGTGTCGCTGTGCTGCAGGATGAAGGCGTGATCGCCGTCGTGCAGCTTGGGCACAATGATGTGGCTGCCCTTGATCAGCCGCACCCGCTTGGGCGTCTTCACCTGCGTCTGCTCGTCGAGGAAATGCTTCACCCAGGGGCCCGCGGCGTTGACCAGCCCGCGAGCGGTCAGCGATTTCTTCGTGCCGTTCGGTCCTTCGAGCTCGATCTGCCACAGCTTGCCGTCTTCCGTGCGCCGCGCCGAGACGCAGCGGTGACGGGCGTAGATCTCCGCCCCCATGTCGCGCGCCGATTTCAGGTTGGAGATCACCATGCGCGCGTCGTCGACCCAGGCGTCGGAATAGACGAAGCCCTTCTTGAAGGATTTCTTGAGGCCGCGGCCGAACTTCGAGGTCGGCAGGTCGACCGCCTGTGACTTCGGCAGGGTCATGCGCCAGTCGAGATGGTCGTAGAGGAAGAGGCCGAGCCGCAGCATCCAGCGCGGACGCAGGTGCGGCTCATGCGGCAACACGAAACGCAGCGGCCAGGAAATGTGCGGCGCCTTGGCCAGCAACACCTCGCGCTCCATCAGTGCCTCGCGGACCAGGCGGAACTCGTAGTGCTCCAGGTAGCGCAGGCCGCCATGGATCAGCTTGGTCGCCTTGGACGAGGTGGCGCTGGCGAAATCGTTCATTTCGCACAGCCCGACCTTGAGGGTGCGGCCGGCCGCGTCGCAGGCGATTCCCGCCCCGTTGATGCCGCCACCGACGACGAACAGGTCGAGCGGCCGGATTTCCTTATCCATTGCTGAGGTCATTCATAGGACTGACATATACCGCGCTTGACCGGCCTGTGCGCGCACCGCACAAGGCGGCATGGGATTTATCCTCAAGATCGTCATCTTCGGGGTGGCGGCTTATACCATCTGGAAGACGGCGAACCGCTGGTTCAACCTGCTGGGCGGCAATCGGCCGCCCACCGCGGCAGCGCCGCCGCCCCCGCCGGTCCGGCCGATGCAGGGATCGCGCGTCGAGGACACCCATCCGTGCCCCGGCTGCGGGACGTATATCTCCGTCAGCGCGGCAAAATGCGGCCGCCCGGACTGCCCCCAGACATAGTCCTGTAACCCTTGACCGGGGGTAAGGTGGCACCTATTTTGCCGCGCCGCACAAACCGGCCTTAAGTGTAGGAAAGACAAGGGATTTCGGTGTCCACCTCCGCAAAGCCGCAGTGCTTTCAGGAACTCATCCTGACCCTGCAGGACTATTGGGCCCGCCAAGGCTGCGTGATCCTGCAGCCCTACGACATGGAAATGGGCGCGGGCACCTTCCATACCGCCACCACCTTGCGCGCGCTGGGGCCGAAGCCCTGGTACGCAGCCTATGTGCAGCCCTCGCGCCGGCCGAAGGATGGCCGCTACGGCGAGAATCCCAACCGGATGCAGCACTACTACCAGTTCCAGGTGATCATGAAGCCGTCGCCGGCCGACTTCCAGGAACTGTACCTGGGCTCGCTCGAGGCGATCGGCATCGATTCCACCCTGCACGACATCCGCTTCGTCGAGGACGACTGGGAGAGCCCGACCCTGGGCGCGTGGGGCCTCGGCTGGGAAGTCTGGTGCGACGGCATGGAAGTCTCGCAGTTCACCTACTTCCAGCAGGTGGGCGGCATCGAGGTCGAGCTGGTGTCGGGCGAGGTCACCTACGGTCTCGAGCGGCTGGCGATGTACCTGTTCGACAAGAAGACGGTCTACGAGCTGCCGTTCAACTCGCCGTCGTCGAATGTGCCACTGACCTACGGCGACGTCTTCCTGCAGAACGAGCAGGAGCAGTCGGCCTACAATTTCGAGCATGCCGACATCGAGATGCTGTTCCGGCACTTCGTGGACGCCGAGAAGGAATGCGGCCGCATGATCGAGAAGAAGCTGCCGCTGCCGGCCTACGAGCAATGCATCAAGGCGAGCCACGCCTTCAACCTGCTCGACGCGCGCGGCGTGATCAGCGTGACCGAGCGGCAGAGCTATATCCTGCGCGTGCGCACCTTGGCGAAGGCGTGCTGCGAAGAGTGGCTGGCCACACAGAAGAAGCCTGCCCTGAGCGTAGCCGAAGGGGTCGCCTGAGATGGCCGAGCTTCTTCTCGAGTTGTTGAGCGAAGAGATCCCGGCGCGCATGCAGGCGCGGGCGGCCGACGATTTCAAGCGACTGGTGTGCGACGGGCTGAAGGCTGCCGGTCTTTCGTTCACGGAGGCCAAGGCGTTCGCGACGCCGCGCCGGCTGGCGCTGGTTGTCGATGGCGTGCCGGCGGCACGCGCCGACGTGAGCGAAGAGAAGCGCGGCCCTCGCGTGGGGGCGCCCGACCAGGCTGTGCAGGGCTTCCTGAAGGGCGCGGGTCTCGCCTCGCTCGACCAGGCCGAGAAGCGCGACACCGGCAAGGGCGAGTTCTGGTTCGCCGTGATCAACAAGAAGGGCGGCCCGACCGCCGACGCGTTGCCCGGCATCGTCGACGCCGCGATGAAGGCGCTGCCGTGGCCCAAGTCGATGAAGTGGGGCAGCGGCACCATGCAGTGGGTGCGCCCGCTGCAGGGCATCGTGGCGCTGTTCGACGGCAAGGTGCTGAGCGGCGAAGTCTCGCCCGGCGGCGAGATGCTGCCGATCAAGTTTGGCGACACCACGCGCGGCCATCGCTTCCTGAGCAAGGGCGCGTTCGCGGTCACGGGCTTCAGCGATTACGTGGCCAAGCTCAAGGCGGCGCACGTCGTGCTGGATCCGGCCGAGCGCAAGAAGATCATCCTGGATGGCGCGCAGAAGCTTTGCGCCGATGCCAGTGTCACCCTGAAGCCCGACGATGGTTTGCTCGACGAGGTCGCGGGCCTGGTCGAATGGCCGGTGCCGCTGATGGGCACGATCGACGCGCAGTACATGAGCCTGCCGGCCGAGGTGCTGATCGTCACGGTCAAGACGCACCTTCGCTATTTCGTCACCACCAAGGCCGACGGCGCGCTCGCCAACAAGTTCGTCGTGGTCGCCAACAACCTGGCGCGCGACGGCGGGGCCGTGATCGTCGACGGCAACGAGCGTGTGCTGCGGCCGCGACTCTCCGACGCCAAGTTCTTCTGGGACCAGGACCGCAAGCAGACGCTCGAAAGCCGCCTGCCGGCGCTGCAGGGCATCGTGTTCCACGCCAAGCTCGGAACCCAGGCCGAGAGGGTCGAGCACATCACCGAGCTCGCGGTGGAGATTGCCAAGCTGGTGCCGGGCGCTGACGTCGCGCAAGTCGCGCAGGCGGCCCGCCTCTGCAAGGCGGACCTCGTGTCCGGCGTGGTGGGCGAGTTCCCCGAAGTGCAGGGCATCATGGGCCGCTATTACGCCCTCGAGGAGAAGCTGCCGGAAGCGGTCGCCAATGCGATCGGCGATCACTATGCGCCGGTCGGTCCGAACGACCGCTGCCCCAGCGCGCCGGTCTCGATCGCGGTGGCGCTGGCCGACAAGCTGCAGACGCTGATCTCCTTTTGGTCGATCAACGAGAAGCCCACCGGTTCGCGCGATCCGTTTGCGCTCCGGCGCGCGGCGCTGGGCGTCATCCGCATCATCGTCGAGAATAAGCTCCGGCTGCCACTCAGCACCTTCTTCAAGGCACCCGACCTGATGGCCTTCTTCGCCGAGCGCCTGAAGGTGCAGATGCGCGAAAAGGGCGTGCGGCATGACGTCGTCGATGCCGTGCTCGCGGCCGGAAGCGAGGACGATCTGGTGCGCCTGCTGGCCAAGGTCGAGGCGGTGCAGGGCTTCGTCGGCAGCGAGGCCGGCAAGAACCTGCTCACAGCCTATGGACGCGCTGCAAATATCGTCCGTGCCGAAGAGAAGAAGGACAAGGGCCTCGCCGCGAGGATCGCCGCTGCGCCTGATGCCGCACTGCTGGAACAAGACGAAGAAAAGGCCGTTGCTACCGCGCTTTCGACGGCCGAGCAGGCCGTGACGCCGGCGCTGGCGCGCGAGGATTTCGCAGGGGCAATGGCTGCCTTTGCGGGGCTGCGCGGGCCGCTGGACGCCTTTTTCGACAAGGTGACCGTCAACGTCACCGAGAAGCCTGATTTGCGACTGAACAGACTGAAGTTACTCAACCAGATTCGTGCGACCATGGATCGTGTCGCCGACTTCTCGAAGATCGAGGGCTAAGAGATGGCCAAGTGGGTTTACAGTTTCGGTAATGGGACGGCCGAAGGCCGCTCCGAGATGCGCAATCTCCTGGGGGGCAAGGGCGCCAACCTGGCGGAAATGTCGAGCCTCGGGCTGCCGGTGCCGCCGGGCTTCACGGTGACGACCGAGCTCTGCACCTACTACTACGCGCACAAGGAAACCTATCCGGCCGAGCTCAACGACGAGGTCGAGACGGCGCTGGCCTCGGTCGAGAAGATCGTTGGGCTGAAGTTCGGCGACGCCAACAATCCGCTGCTGGTCTCGGTCCGCTCGGGCGCGCGCGCCTCGATGCCGGGCATGATGGACACGGTGCTGAACCTTGGCCTCAACGACAAGACGGTGCTTGGCCTCGCCAAGTCGTCGGGTGACGAGCGCTTTGCCTGGGACAGCTACCGCCGCTTCATCCAGATGTTCTCCAACGTCGTGCTCGACATCGCGCACCACTATTTCGAGGAAGCGCTGGAGCGCAAGAAAGAGGATCTCGATGTCCACATGGACACCGACCTCAAGGCCGACGACTGGCGCGCGATCGTGAGCGAGTACAAGAAGATCGTCGAGAAGCGCCTCGGCAAGCCGTTCCCGCAGGAGCCGCGCAAGCAGCTGTGGGGTGCGATCGGCGCGGTGTTCGGCTCGTGGATGAACCAGCGCGCCATCACCTACCGCCGCCTGCACTCGATCCCCGAGAGCTGGGGCACCGCCGTCAACGTGCAGGCGATGGTGTTCGGCAACATGGGCGAGGATTGCGCGACCGGCGTGGCCTTCACGCGCGATCCCTCGACCGGCACCAACCTGTTCTACGGCGAGTATCTCGTGAACGCGCAGGGCGAGGATGTCGTGGCCGGCATCCGCACGCCGCAGCATCTCACCATCGAGGGCAAGAACGCGCAGAAGTCCGATGCGCCGGCGATGGAAGAGGTGATGCCGGAGGTGTTCAAGCAGCTCGTCGGTGTCCGCCAGACGCTCGAGAAGCACTACTCCGACATGCAGGACATCGAGTTCACCGTGCAGAGCGGCAAGCTCTACATGCTGCAGACTCGCAACGGCAAGCGCACCGCGAAGGCCGCGCTCAAGATCGCCGTCGACATGGTGCGCGAGGGACTGATCACCAAGAAAGAGGCGATCGCCCGCATCATTCCGGCCTCGCTCGACCAGCTGCTGCATCCCACGCTCGATCCCAAGGCCCCGCGCAAGGTAATCGCCAAGGGCTTGCCCGCGTCGCCGGGTGCTGCCTCGGGCAAGGTCGTGTTCTCGGCCGACGCCGCCGAGCGGCAGGCGAAGAACGGCGAGAAGGTCATCCTGGTCCGCCGTGAGACGTCGCCGGAAGACATCCACGGCATGCATGCGGCCGAGGGCATTCTGACCTCGACCGGCGGCATGACCAGCCACGCCGCCGTCGTGGCGCGCGGCATGGGCAAGCCCTGCGTCGCGGGCGCGGGCGACTGCCGCATCGACGGCAAGGCGGGCACGCTGACGGTGCGCGGCGTCACGGTGAAGACCGGCGAGACGATCACGCTCGACGGCTCGACCGGCGAGATCATCCTCGGCATCGTGCCGACGGTGCAGCCCGAGATGTCGGGCGACTTCGCCGAGCTGATGGCGTGGGCCGACGAGGTCCGCACCTTGGGCATCCGCACCAACGCCGAAACGCCGGCGGACGCGGCCCAGGCGCGCAAGTTCGGCGCCGAGGGCATCGGCCTCTGTCGCACCGAGCACATGTTCTTCGAGGGCGACCGCATCGTGGCCGTCCGCCAGATGATCCTGGCCGACGACGAGAAGGGCCGCCGCACCGCGCTGGCCAAGATCCAGCCGATGCAGCGCCAGGACTTCGTCGGGCTGTTCGAGATCATGGCGGGATTGCCGGTCACGATCCGCCTGCTCGACCCGCCGCTGCACGAGTTCCTGCCCAAGACGCAGGCCGACATGGAAGTCGTGGCCAAGGATCTCGGCGTCGACGTGAGCGAGATCGAAGCACGCGCCCACAAGCTGCACGAGTTCAACCCGATGCTCGGCCATCGCGGCGTGCGTCTGGGCATCTCCTATCCGGAGATCTACGAGATGCAGGCCCGCGCCATCTTCGAGGCGGTTGCCGAGGTCCAGAAGAAGGCGGGCAAGACCGTGATCCCCGAGATCATGATCCCGCTGATCGCGACCAAGAAGGAACTCGACCTGATGAAGGCCGTGGTCGACCAGGTCGCGGCGGAAGTGAGCCAGATGTCGGGCGAGAAGTTCGAGTATCTGGTCGGCACCATGATCGAGCTGCCGCGCGCCGCGCTGCGCGCCGGCGACATCGCCGAAAGCGCGGACTTCTTCTCCTTCGGCACCAACGATCTCACGCAGACGACCTGGGGGCTCAGCCGCGACGACTCGGGCTCGTTCCTAGAGAAGTACCAGCAGCGCGGCATCCTGGAGCACGACCCGTTCGCCTCGCTCGACGTCGAGGGCGTGGGCGAGCTGATCGAGATCGCGACCACGCGCGGCCGCAAGGTCAAGAACGGCCTGAAGCTCGGTATCTGCGGCGAGCATGGCGGCGACCCGGCCTCGGTGTTCTTCTGCCACAAGATCGGCCTCGACTATGTGTCGTGCTCGCCCTACCGCGTGCCGATCGCGCGGCTGGCGGCGGCGCAGGCGGCGCTGGGCGGCCCGCTCAAGACGGAGTGACGCCGTGACTGATCCCAAGGACGACGGCTGCATCTTCTGCAAGATCGTCGCGGGCCAGGTGCCGTGCTTCAAGCTGCTGGAAGACGACAAGACGATCGCCTTCATGGACATCAACCCGGTGAACCCGGGTCATGCGCTGGCGGTGGCCAAGGGTCACTGGCCGACGGTCGACGTGATCCCGCCGGATGTGATCGCCGCCGTCGCGCAGACTGCGCAGAAAGTGGCGAAGGCCGTGGTGGCGGAGCTGAAGCCCAACGGCGTCAACCTGCTCCAGGCCAACGGTGCCGGCGCGGGCCAGACCGTGCCCCATCTCCACATCCACATCATGCCCCGCCGCGCCGGCGATCAGGTGGCGCTCAACTGGGAGCCCAAGCCTGGCGACATGAAAGAGATCGAGGCGGTCTACAAAAAGCTGAAGGCCGCACTCTGATCTTTGGGACCGCGGGCCGCCCCGCCCGCGC
>CAIKZO010000009.1 GCA_903832005.1 Enhydrobacter aerosaccus
CGATCCGCTGATCATCCTGTTCTCGGTGCCGATGTCGATCGCCGGCGCGCTGATCTTCATCAGCGTGCTGTCGACGATGAACGTGCCGGGTGCGTCGCTGAACATCTACACCCAGGTCGGTCTCGTCACCCTGATGGGCCTGATCAGCAAGCACGGCATCCTGATCGTCGAGGTCGCCAACGAGCTGCAACGCGAGGGCAAGACCAAGCGCGAGGCCGTCGAGGAAGCCGCCGGCATCCGGCTGCGTCCCATCCTGATGACCACGGCGGCGATGGTGCTGGGCGTCATCCCGCTGATCCTGGCGAGCGGCGCCGGCGCGCTGTCGCGCTTCTCGATGGGTCTCGTGATCGCCAGCGGCATCTCGATCGGCACGCTGTTCACCCTGTTCGTGGTGCCAGCCGTGTACGTCATTATCGCCGGCGACCACTCCAAGGCGCACGAGGACGCTGAAGCCGGCATCGAGCCCGCCGAATAAGGCGGCGGATCAGACGCGCCTAAGGCGGTTCAAACGCGCCGAATCAGGCGCACGACGAGGAGGAGAATGATCGCGCCCAGCATGGCGTAGACAATCTCTTCGCCGATGCCGGTGCCGATATGGACGCCGAACTTGGGGAACAGCCAGCTGGCGATGAAGGCGCCGGCGATGCCGACCACGAGGTCGCCCAGCAGGCCGAAGCCGCCGCCGCGAACGACTTTGCCGGCGAGCCAGCCCGCGACGATACCGATGACGAGGATGACGATCAGGCTGTGCGCTGAGAGTTCCATGGCGGTGTGAACGCTGATCCCCGGGAGTCGTTCCCTTCTAAAGCACCCGGAGCGCCGCTTGCGCGATCGGCTGACCCCATTCCTGGAGGAAATGACCGCCGTCGGCGATCTCCATGGGCGGCGGGCAGTTGCGAATGCTGGCGTGCAGGGCGCGCATCACCGGCGGCCCCAGCACGGGATCCTTCATGCCGATGGCCATCAGGCTGCGGCCCGTCCAGTCGCGGGACCAGAAATCGCGGGCCTGACGGGCGAGGGCTGCACCGCCCGCGTCGGGCCGGTCGGCCACGAGGTTGGGAAAGCGCCGCACGCCCGCTTTATGGGAAGCGTCGGGGTAGGGCGCGCCATAGGCCGCCGCCTCGGCCGGCGTGAGGTGCGGGCAGGCCCGCTGCATCAGCTTGGCGACGTCCATGTCGGGACTGCGGTTGGAGAAGGCGCGCCATTGCAGGAAGCCGTCCCCCAAGGGTGCATCGCCGGTGGCCAGGGTCGTGTTCATCACCAGCAGGCTGGCGTAGCGCTCGGGCGCCGCCATCGGCAGGGTGAGGCCGATCAGGCCGCCCCAATCCTGCACGACCAGCGCGATGTTCCTGAGGTCGAGCGCCGCGATCAGCTCGAGCAGCGTGTCGCGGTGGAAATCGAAGGTGTAGGCGGCCTCGTCCATGGGCTTGTCAGAGCCGCCGAAGCCCAGGAAATCGGGCGCGATCACCCGGTGGCCGGCCGCCACGAAGACCGGGATCATGCGCCTGTAGAGGTAGCTCCAGGTCGGCTGGCCATGCAGGCAAAGCCAGGTTTTGGTGGCATCCCGAGGCCCGGCGTCGATGTACTGGACGACCAACCCGTCGGTGCGGGTATGGCGGCGGGGCGTGTAGGGAAAATCGGGCAATCCCACGAGAAGTTCGGCCGGCGTGCGCAGAACGTCGCTCAATGGTGTATCCTTCCCGCAATGAAGCCCGACCCGAAAAAGGAAGATCGTGCCGAACGGCTGGCGGCCGCTTTGCGGGAAAACCTGAAGCGGCGCAAGGCGCAGGCCCGATCCCAGGCAGACACCCTGCAGGAAAAAAACAAACAGTCCCCTTCAGAACCGTCTAAAAGCCCCCCGCAATGAGCATTCTTTCAGATCGCTGGATCCGCCGCATGGCGCAGGAAAAGGGCATGATCGAGCCCTTCGTCGATGGCCAGAAGCGCGAAGGCGTCATCTCCTACGGCCTCTCGTCCTATGGCTACGACGCCCGCGTCGGCACCGACTTCAAGATCTTCACCAACGTCGATTCGGCGGTGGTCGATCCGAAGAACTTCGCGGCCAATTCTTTCGTCGACCGCACGGCCGACGTCTGCATCATCCCGCCGAACTCCTTTGCGTTGGCACGTACGGTCGAATATTTCCGCATCCCCCGCGACGTGCTGGTGATCTGCGTCGGCAAGTCGACCTACGCGCGCTGCGGCATCATCGTGAACGTGACCCCGCTCGAGCCCGAGTGGGAGGGCCACGTGACGCTGGAGTTTTCCAACACCACGCCGCTGCCGGCGAAGATCTACGCCAACGAAGGCGCGTGCCAGTTCCTGTTCCTGCAGGGCAACGAGCCGTGCGAGACGTCGTATCTCGACAAGGCGGGCAAGTACCAGGGCCAGCGCGGCGTCACGCTTCCCAAGATCTAGAACGGAGGACCACGACCATGGATCGCATCCGTATCCGCGGCGGCCGCCAGCTCAAGGGCGCCATCCATATCTCGGGCTCCAAGAACGCCTCGCTGCCGCTGATGGCGACAGCGCTGCTCACCGACCAGAAGTTCACCCTGCACAACGTGCCGCGCCTGGCCGACATCACGACCATGATCCAACTGCTGCAGCAGCATGGCGTGGAGATCAGCGCCGCGCCGGGCGAGAACGGCCACAGCCACGGCACCACGCTCACCTTGCAGACGAAGAAGATCACCTCGACCACGGCGCCCTACGACATCGTGCGCAAGATGCGCGCCTCGGTGCTGGTGCTGGGCCCGCTGTTGGCGCGCGAGGGCGTGGCCAAGGTGTCGCTGCCCGGCGGCTGCGCGATCGGCGCGCGCCCCGTGGACCTGCACATTGCGGGCTTGAAGGCGATGGGCGCGGAGATCGACATCGACGGCGGCTACATGATCGCCAAGGCGCCGAAGGGCCTGAAGGGCGCGCGCTATACGTTCCCGAAGGTCTCGGTCGGCGCGACCGAGAACCTGATGATGGCCGCGTCCCTCGCCAAGGGCACGACGGTGCTGGCCAATGCCGCACGCGAGCCCGAGATCAGCGATCTCGCCCAGTGCCTCGGCGCGATGGGCGTATCGATCGAAGGCGTCGGCACGGAGACGCTCACCATCCAGGGCGTCGATCGCATGAAGGAAGCGACCCACTCGGTCATTCCCGACCGCATCGAGATCGGCACCTACGCGATGGCCGTGGCGATGACGGCGGGCGATGTCGAATTGGTCGGCGGCCGCCTCGAATTGCTCGAAGCGGCGGCGCAGACCCTGCGCTCGGCCGGCGTCTCGCTCGAGGCGACGGAGAAGGGCTTCCGCGTCCGACGCACCAACGGCCAACTCACCGGCGTCGACGTGATGACCGAGCCCTATCCCGGTTTTCCGACCGATCTGCAGGCGCAGATGATGGCACTGATGACGCGCGCCGAGGGTGCCTCGATGATCACCGAGACGATCTTCGAGAGCCGCTTCATGCACGTGCCGGAACTGGCGCGCATGGGCGCCAACGTCACCATCCATCACGAATCGGCCCTGGTGCGCGGCGTGCCGCGGCTGCGCGGTGCCGACGTGATGGCGACCGACCTGCGCGCCTCGGTCTCGCTCGCCATCGCCGGCCTCGCCGCCGAAGGCGACACGACCCTGCACCGCGTCTACCACCTCGACCGCGGCTACGAGCGTCTCGAGGAGAAGCTCGCGGCCTGCGGCGCGGATATCGAGCGCCTCAAGGGATAGAGCGTCCGTAAAATAGGGAACACCTCCCTATACCCATCGCTCTCCGATCGAAACATATGTCCCGTCTCCCTCAGCCAACAGGAGACAGGGGCAATGAGCCGGATATTCGCACTACTCTACGGCGTCGCGTCCTACGCGTTCTTCTTCGTCACCTTCCTTTATGCGATCGGCTTCGTCGAAGGTTTGGTGGTGCCGAAGACGATCGATTCGGGCGCAACGGCGCCGCTGGCCGAGTCGCTGATCGTCAATCTCGGACTGCTGGCGGTGTTCGCCGTCCAGCACAGCGTCATGGCCCGGCCGGCCTTCAAGGAGTGGTGGACGCGCTTCGTGCCGAAGTCGGTCGAGCGCAGCACCTACGTGCTGTTCGCGAGCCTGGCACTCGCGCTGCTGTGCTGGCAGTGGCGGCCGATGCCGGAGGTGCTGTGGAGCACGGCCCATCCCATCGCCGCGATGGCGCTCATCGGCGTGTCGCTGTTCGGCTTCCTGGTCGTGCTGACCAGCTCGTACCTGATCAACCACTTCGAGTTGTTCGGCCTGCAGCAGGTGATGGACAATCTTCGGAACAAGGAAGCGGCGGCGCCGGTCTTCCGCACGCCGTTCTTCTACAAGTTCGTGCGCCATCCGATCTATCTCGGCTTCGTCATCGCCTTCTGGATCACGCCGTCGATGACCGTGGGGCATCTCCTGTTTGCCGCCGCCACCACGGCCTACATCGTGATCGGCATCCTGCTCGAGGAGCGCGATCTCATGGACCTCTTCGGCGAAGATTATGCCCGCTATCGCGCGCGGGTGGGGGCGCTTATTCCCTGGCGCAAGGCTGCTTGAGCAGATTTTGCTGTATCGCAACAAAAACGGAAGCCATGCGTTTATAATGGATGGCTTCCGTTTCCACGCTTACCACGACCCATCGCGGACACCGGATCGAGATCGAACGCTTCGAATGGGGCTACACAGCACGCATTCGTCTGGCGACAGGCGGCGACAAGGTCACCGTCGCTTGTCCGTCGGCGCAGAAGGCGTTGGCAGACGCCATGGCGATCGTCGACGACTGGGCGGTCTCGGACGCCGCCGACTAGCTCTCGTCGACTAACGCTCGTCGTAGCGCTGGCGGACTCGCGTCCCCGAGTGCTCGAGCAGCCGCCGCGCCGCGTGCTCGGCACCGTCGACATCTGATCGCGCGATACAATTCGCCACGCTTCGCCAGTCGGCCGCCGACTCGCGGCGATCCTCGATGTTCAAAAAGCTGCTGGCCTGGCCGCGGATCAATTGCCACGTGCCCATCTGCGCCAAGCGTCCATAGATCTCGGGCAGGTGCGCGTTGCCGCACTGCTCGGTGAGCAGCGCCTGCAGGCGGATCGACAGGGCGGCAAAGGCTTGGGGCGTCGTCTTGCCGGCCGCCGCCGCTTCGATGTTGCGAACGAGATCTTCCAACGTCTGCCGAGCGCTGGGATCGGCCGTGCGCGCAAATCGTCCGGCCGCCGTCGCGAGAAGCGCCGCGCGCAGTTCGAAGAGGTCGTCGAGGTCGCTGCGCGAGAATTCGGCGATGCGCGCGCCGAAGCGCGGCGTGCGCACGACATGGCCCTGGCGCGCCAACGCGATCAGCGCCTCGCGCACGGTGGCGCGGCTTACCGCATGCGTCTGTGCCAGCTCTTCTTCTTTCAGGCGCTCGCCCGGCGGCAGGCGGCCGGCCTTCACCTCTTCCAGAATCCGGTCGGCCAGCTGTTCGGACAACGGCCTGACTTGCCGGCCGAGCGGGATTTCGGGCGAAGGAGCGATCCGGGCCATCGGCCCTCCATTCTTGTCAGACAAAAGACAATATATTAGAAATTACTCCCGGAAAACAGGCCGAAGAGGAATCCGACGGATGAGCACGATCACGGTAAAGCCATTGGGGTTCGCCGCCGGCGCGGAGATCACGGGCATCGATCTCGGCAAGCCGCTCACCGAGCTGCAGCAACGCCAGATCAACAAGGCGTGGCTCGAGCACATCGTGCTCGTCTTCCCGGACCAGGAGCTGACACCGGCGCAGCAGATCGCCTTCACCGGCAGCTTCGGCACACTCGACCAGCACGGCTCGCAGGCGCCGACGACCCTGCATCCCGAGCATCGCGAGATCCTCGTGCTCTCGAACAAGGTGGTGAACGGCAAGAAATCCGGCACCTACAATTCGGGCCGCAACTGGCACACCGATCTCAGCTACACGCCGCGGCCGGCCAAGGGCGCGGTCATCCATTGCAAGGAAAAGCCGCCGGTCGGCGGTGACACGATGTGGGCGAACCTCTATCTCGCTCTCGAGACGCTGTCGCCCAGCATCCGCAGGCTGATCGACGATCTGGAAGCCGTGCACGATGTCACCCTGGTGCGCGGCATCGAGCTGCGCGCCCCCGAGGTCGTGGCCGAGATGAAGAAGCGCAATCCGGCCGTCATCCATCCCGTGGTGCGCACCCATCCGGAGACCGGCCGCAAGTCGCTGCTGGTCAACCAGCGCATTCGCCGCTTCGTCGGCATGTCCGACGAGGAGAGCCAGAGCCTGCTCGCGATGCTGAACGCGCACGCGACCTCGCCCGAGTTCGTGTACCGGCACCGCTGGAGCCTGGGCGACGTCGTGATGTGGGACAATCGTTGCAGCTGCCACGTGGCGCTGAGCGACTTCGACCAGACCAAGCCCCGCGTGATGTTCCGCTGCTCGCTGGAAGGCGAGGTCGAGAGTGGCCGCATCGCCAACGACGGCGGCGGCGCGGATCGTCAGTCCATGCTGCAGGCGGTGGCCGCGGTTTCGTAAATTAATAACCTCATCCTGAGGAGCGCGTAGCGCGTCTCGAAGGATGGGCAACAAACAAGGTGCTCGTTCCCACCCTTCGAGACGCTGCCTTTCAGGCCGCTCCTCAGGGTGAGGTTGGGGGAGGGAGAGAAATATGATCACGATCAAGAGGCGCGCGCTCGCGCTTGCCTGCGCTCTCGGCGCGTTCGCAGCGTCGACGGCTGTTCAGGCACAGGCGTTCCCGGACCACGCGATCCGCCTGGTCGTCGCCTTCCCGCCGGGTGGCGCCACCGATGTCATCGCGCGTGTGCTGGCGCAGGGGCTGACGGACGAGCTGAAGCAAACGGTCCTGGTCGACAACAAGGGCGGCGCCAGCGGCATCATCGGCTCCGAAGCGGTCGCGAAGGCACCCGCCGATGGCTACACGCTGCTGTTCGCGCCGTCGTCGCACGCCACGCTCAAGGAGCTCTATCCCAACCTCTCGTTCGATCCGCTGAAGGACTTCACGCCGATCGCGACGGTGGCGCGCACGGCCTACATCTACGTCGTGCATCCCGACGTGGGCGCCAAGAACCTGAAGGAATTGCTCGACATCGCGCGCGCCAAGCCGGGGACGATCGCCTACGCCTCGACCGGCATGGGCACCGCCCAGCATCTCGCGGGCGAGGCGCTGCGCCGCGCGGCCAACGTCGACATCCTGCACGTTCCCTACAAGGGCAGCGGCGCGGTGCGTGGCGATCTTCTGGCCGGCCGCGTCCAGACCATGTTCGACAATGTCGCGGTGATGCTGCCCTACGTGCAGCGCAAGGAGCTTCTGGCGCTGGCGGTCACCAGCCCGAAGCGCACCCCCTTCCTGCCCGACGTACCGACCATGCGCGAACTCGGCCTGCCGGAAGTCGAGATCGAGGGCTGGTTCGTCGTGCTGGGACCGGCCGGCGTGCCGGACGCCGTCGTCTAGCGTCTGAATGCGGCGATCAACAAGGTGCTGGTCGAGCAGACGACAGCCAAGCGCCTGGCGGAGATTGGGGCCGAGGCGCTGATCGGTCCGCCCAAGGATGTCGCGACCATCGTCGGCAACGACCGCGAGCGCTGGGGCAAGGTGATCCGCGAGGCCGGCATCAAACCGGAGTAAGTGACCCGTCGTCTAACGAGGAGAGTGAATTGAACGCCGCTGGCGGATAGAGGCCTGCTCTCGCCAGGTCTATTCCCGCATCATGCGTCTTTACTATCATCCAATGTCGTCGAACTCGCGACGGGTCGTCGTGACGTCGTTGCTCCTTGGCTTGAAGATCGACCTGGTCCCTGTCGATCTTCTTAAGGGAGAGCACCGGGCCGCCGATTACCTGCGGATGAACCCCAACGGCAAGGTCCCGTTGCTGGACGACGATGGATTCCGTCTGTGGGAGTCGCATGCGATCATGCAGTACTTGGCGGACAGGTATCCGAATGACGCGCTCTATCCCCTCGGCGTCCAAGAGCGCGCCGACGTGAACCGGTGGCTGTTCTGGTCCGCCTATCATTTCACACCGTCGGTGGGGCGGATCAGCCGGGAAAGGATCAGCAAGAAGATGGTCGGCGGGGCGGGTGGCCCCGATCCCGTGGAGATCGAGCGGGGTGAGGCGGAACTCGTCAAAGCCGCACAACTGCTCGATGATCATCTGGCGGGGAAGGAGTGGATCGCCCAGGGGAGGCTCACGCTGGCCGATGTGGCCATTGCGGCACCCCTCATGCATACGGTCGCGGCTCAGCTGCCGGTCAAGCGGTACGCAAATCTGCAATCATGGTTCGGTCGCGTGAAGACTCTCAACGCCTGGCGGGCCGCCGAAATCCAGCCGCCCGGCGGTCGATCGGTTCCTTGATTTCAAGGTACGGTTCCGAACATGATTGCGCTGATGAACCTGCTACGCTGGCGGCAGTTATGAGCGACATTTCACCTTCGGGCGTACGCGCTATTCCCCATATCAGCTGGGGCAGCCATCTCACGCACTTCTTCGAAGCGGGCGATGAATTGCGCGACCTGTTGGTGCCGTACTTCAAGGCGGGACTGGGCAACAACGAAGCCTGCTTCTGGGTGACCAGCAAGAATTTTTCCGCGGCGCAGGCGCGCGCCGCGTTGCGTGAAGTGGTTCCCGAGCTCGATCATTTCGAACGCACGAAGCAGATCGAGATCTGCGATGCCGAGGATTTCTATTCACCGGAAGACAAGTTGCGTCCCGACGATCTGGTCAACGACCTGATCGAACGCGAGCGCCTGGCGCGGGAACGCGGCTATTCGGGCCTGCGGACCAACGGCAATTGCGCCTGGGTGGCCCCGTCGCAGTGGGAAGACTTCCAGCGTTACGAGGCGCTGGTGCACGACGCCGTCCAGGGCCGCCGCATGATCTGCATGTGCAGCTATCACGCCGACCAGTTGAAGGGCAGCGGCCTGCAGGCGGAGGTGATGGCGCGGCATGACCTGGTGATTCCGACGGCGCCGCGCCTGCCCGTGGCCGCGCGCTCGAACACGCCACCCATCGACGCGCACGACTTCCAGCAGGATCTCGACATCATTGCCGCCATCCCGGCCGTTCGCACGATCCTCGACATCGTATGCGAGATGACGGGCATGGGCTTCTCCGCCGTCGCGCGAGTCACTGAGGATCGCTGGATCTGCTGCGCGTCCAAGGATCAGATCGGGTTTGGCCTGGCGGCGGGCGGCGATCTCAAGGTCGAGACGACGATCTGCAACGAAATCCGCGATACGCGACAGGGCGTGATCATCGACCGCGTCTCGGCCCATCCCCATTTCCGCAGCCATCACACGCCCGCCATGTACGGCTTCGAGAGCTACATCTCGCTGCCGATCCTCCTGGCCGACGGCTCGATGTTCGGGACGCTCTGCGCCATCGATCCGAAGCCCGCGAAGGTCGACACACCAACCATCATCGGCATGTTCCGGATGTTCGCCGATCTCATCGCGCTGCATGTCGACAGCCGCCGGCGCTTGACGGCGAGCGAGGCCATACTGGTGAATGAGCGGCAGGATGCGGAGCTGCGCGAGAAGTTCATCGCCATTCTGGGGCACGATCTGCGCAATCCGTTGATGGCGCTGCAGTCGGGCGTGCAGGTGCTTCAGCGCAACACGTTCGATGCGCGCGGCACGGCGGAAGTGCTGAAGCACATGAGCTCCAGCCTGACGCGCATGTCCGATCTCGTGACCAGCGTGCTGGATTTCGCGCGCGGCCGGTTGGGCGGCGGCTTCTCGGTGTCGCGCCAGAAGGTCGATCTCGCGCCGATGTTGAGCCTGGTGACCCGCGAGGTGCAGCTCAGCCATCCGAATCGGGAATTCGTCGTCGACCTGTCCGACCTCGGTGATATTTCCTGCGATCCGCCGCGGATTGGCCAGCTCCTGTCGAACCTGCTGAGCAATGCCGTGGTCCATGGCGACGGGTCCAGCCCCA
The DNA here is from genome assembly GCA_903832005.1 of Enhydrobacter aerosaccus. Taxonomy (GTDB): domain Bacteria; phylum Pseudomonadota; class Alphaproteobacteria; order Reyranellales; family Reyranellaceae; genus Reyranella; species Reyranella aerosaccus_B. The sequence continues at coordinate 9,921 of CAIKZO010000009.1, forward strand.
TCGAGGTCACCGCGAGGAAGGACGCCGGCGGCTTCGAACTGGCGGTCACGAACGGCGGCGAGCCGATCCCGGCGGAGGCACTTCCCCGCCTGTTCAAGCCGTTCGAGCGCGGCGCTCGGAAACCCGGGCAACAGGGGCTGGGTCTCGGCCTCTACATCGCCTCGGAGATCGCCAAGGCGCATGGCGGCACGCTCACCGCCACCTCCGGGGCCAGGACACGCTTCACCTTCCGTCTGCCGGCTTGACGGATATTGCGAAATACGCTATAAATCCGCAATGAAGCACTTGCGGCGGTCCCGTCCATTATTTTTCCATTTGTTTAATGGTCTCCCGCCCGGACACGGGATCGCGTAGAAGCCTGCCGATGGAAGAAAAACTGCAGCTTTCGGCGCTGGACGCCGACGACCTCGGCGTGGTCTCCGCCGCCGTCCAGGATTCCTTGGTGGCCGTGCGCGATTGCGCCTGGTTCCCCGAGGAGAAGCGGTTCGTGCTGCTGCTCAACCGCTTCCGCTGGGAGGCCGACCCGGGCATCGAGACCAGGTACTGGCGGACCCATTCCGCCCTTGTTTTCAACGAGGTGAAGAAGGTCCACCACCACAAGATCCCGCTCGACAAGCCGGACAGGGTGCTCGATCTGCTGTCGATGGGCATGGAAAAAGACGGTTCGGTGATCCTGCACTTTGCCGCCGATCGCTCCATCCGGCTGGAAATCGGCCGTCTTGCATGCCATTTGGGGGATGTCGGGGAGCCTTGGCCCACCCCGTGGAAGCCCGCCCATCCGGTCTAGTGAACCTGCGGCGGGCATTTGCGTTACGGAGCGATGGTTTTGGAGAACGAGAAGCTGATCCTGGCACTGCCCAAGGGTCGCATCCTGAAGGAAGCGGCGCCCCTGCTGGCGCGCGCGGGCATCCAGCCCGAGGCTGCGTTCAGCGATCCTGACTCGCGTTTGCTGCGCTTCCAGACCAACCACGCCGATCTCGACATCATCCGCGTGCGCTCGTTCGACGTTGCGACCTTCGTGGCCTTTGGCGCCGCGCACCTCGGCATCGCGGGTTACGACGTGCTGATGGAATTCGACTATCCCGAAATCTACGCGCCGATCGACCTCGGCATCGGCAAATGCCGTCTCGCTGTGGCCGAACCGGTCGAGATGGCGGGCAGCGACGATCCGCGGCGCTGGAGCCACGTGCGCATCGCCACCAAGTATCCCGAGGTGACGCGCAAGCACTTCGCGTCGCGTGGCGTGCAGGCGGAGTGCGTGAAACTCTCCGGCGCGATGGAGCTGGCGCCGTCGCTCGGCCTCAGCCACCGCATCGTCGATCTCGTCGATTCGGGCCGCACCCTGAAAGAGAACGGCCTGGTCGAGATCGAGCATATCGCCGACGTCACGTCGCGCCTGATCGTCAACCGCGCGGCGCTGAAGACGCAGGCCGAGCGGGTCGGCGGCTGGGTCGACCGCTTCCGCGAGCTTTCAGTTGCCGCTTAAGCTCGACGCTTCGGCGCCGGGTTTCGAGACAGCGTTCTCCACCTTCCTCGGGCGCAATCGGGACACCGACGAGAATGTCGACCGCATCGCGGGCGACATCGTGGCCGATGTGCGCAAGCGCGGCGACGCGGCGCTGATCGAGTACACCAAGAAATTCGATCGCTTCGAGAGCGACATCGCGGGCCTCAGAATTTCTCTCACGGAGATCAAGGCAGCCGCGTCCAAGGTGCCGGCGGCGCAGCGCGAGGCGCTGGTGTTCGCGGCCTCGCGCATCGAAGCCTTCCATCGCGCGCTGCTGCCCAAGGATGTCGATTTCACCGACGCGACCGGCACGCGGCTCGGGGCACGCTATCGGCCGCTCGAGTCCGTCGGCGTCTATGTACCGGGCGGGACGGCGGCGTATCCGTCGTCGGTGCTGATGAATATCGTGCCGGCCAAGGTGGCGGGCGTGGCCCGCGTCGTGATGGTCGTGCCGACGCCCGACGGCGTGGTCAATCCGTTGGTCATGCTGGCGGCCGAGATCGCGGGCGCCGACGAGGTCTGGCGTATCGGTGGTGCGCAGGCCGTCGCAGCCCTCGCTTATGGAACGGCGTCGATCAAGCCGGTCGACAAGATCACCGGCCCCGGCAACGCCTTCGTGGCCGCCGCCAAGCGCCGCGTGTTCGGCCAGGTCGGCATCGACCTCATCGCTGGTCCTTCCGAGATCCTGGTGGTGGCTGACAGCAAGAACGATCCCGCCTGGATCGCGGCCGATCTGCTTTCGCAGGCCGAGCACGACGCCTCCTCGCAGTCGATCCTGATCGCCGACGACGCAGCGTTCGCCGATGCGGTCGCGGCGGCTGTCGAGGCCGAGCTGAAGACGATGGCGCGCGGCGAAATCGCGGGCGCGAGCTGGCGCGACAATGGCGCGATCATCCTGGTGAAGGAGCTGGGCGACGCCGTGCCGATCGTCGACCGGATCGCCGCCGAGCATGTCGAGCTGGCGATGGACACGGAAGCCGCGCAGGCGTTGGCCGAGAAGATCGCGCATGCCGGGGCGATCTTCGTCGGCCGCCACACGCCCGAGGCGATCGGCGACTATGTGGCCGGCACCAACCACGTGTTGCCCACCTCGCGGGCTGCACGCTTCTCCGGCGGTCTGAGCGTCGCCGACTTCCTGAAGCGCACCTCGATCGTGTCGTGCACGCCGGAAGCGCTGGCCCAGCTCGGTCCCGCGGCGCTCGCGTTGGCTGAAGCCGAAGGTCTGGGCGCGCACGGTCGCTCGATCTCGATTCGGCTCGAAGCGGGCCGGCTCAACCGCCGCAGCTGAGGGATGTCGACCGTACGGCGCATCGTCGATCTGGTGCTGGACGAGCAGTCGGTCGCCCGGCGCTCGCCGGAGGTCGAACACGAGCGCACGGTCGCGATCTTCGATCTCCTGGAGGAGAACGACTTCGCACTGGTCGGTGCCGATGCCGGGCCTTACCGGCTGCATCTCGGCGTGTTCGAGCAGCGGCTGGTGTTCGGCGTGCATGACGAGGCCGACAAGAAGCTGCGCGACATCGTCCTGTCGCTGACGCCGTTCCGCAAGATCGTGAAGGACTACTTCATGATCTGCGAAAGCTACTACGACGCGATCAAGAAGCTCGGCACGTCGCAGATCGAGGCGCTCGACATGGGCCGGCGCGGTTTGCACAACGAGGGCTCGGAAGTGCTGCGCGAGCGCCTCGCCGGCAAGATCGAGGTCGATCACGACACCGCGCGCCGGCTGTTCACTCTCATCTGTGCGCTGCACATCAAGGCATGAGCGCTTCTCTCCCCGGCAGCGTGCTGTTCGCCTGCAGCCAGAACTCGGTGCGTTCGCCGATGGCCGAGGCGATGGCCAAGCGACTGTACGGTCACACGGCATACATCGACTCGGTGGGCGTGCGCGCAAGCGACGTCGACGGCTTTGCGGTCTCTGTGCTCGACGAGATCGACGTCGATGTGCATAGGCACCATGCCAAGACCTTCGCCGACATCGATCCGGCATCGTTCGACCTGATCGTGACCCTGTCGCCCGAGGCGCATCATCAGGCGCTGGAATTCACGCGCGGTACCGCCGCCGAGGTGGAGTATTGGCCGGTGCCCGATCCCAGCGCGGTCGAGGGCACGCGGGAGGCGAGACTCGACGCCTATCGCCGGACCCGCGACCTCATCCTGGCGCGGCTGAAGGCGCGGTTCGGGACGCCGTCGGGCCCGACTCTCTAGCGGCTACCCTCTAGCGACTACCGGGCGGTACGGTAAGTGGCGCCGGATCTGGCCACGCCGGCGTGGTGGAGCGGGATGTGCCGTCGGGCGCGGGGTTGGACCAGCCCTGGGGCGTGCCGTTGTCGGTCTGGGTGCCGATCGACGGCGTGGTGCCGCCGGTCGTATTGCTGCTGCCGAGATAGTGGATGCCGTCGCCGCCGCCCATGCCGAACCAGATCGTGTCGATGAACAGCACGGCCGGTCCGTTCGCCTTGTCGATGTTGCCTTCGAGCACCGCGACATCGAAGGTGATCTTGTCGCCGCTGACGCGCGGGTTCATCAGCGTCACCACGGCATCGGCCATCTGTCCGCCATCCTCGGCGAAGGCGGAGATCGTCGCATTGGGCGGGTCCTTGGCGAAGCTGCCGTTCGTCCACAGGGCCAGGATCTCTCCGAGCGGCAGGTAGCCTGCGTGACGTGCGGGCCGGTCGGTGAAGACGATGCCGGACTTCGCCGGCGCGTCGAGCGTCAGGGTCTTGCCCTCGAGCTTGGCGCCCTTGGCGTTGAGGACGAGCAGCGACTCGGCCTTCTTGCCGGGAGGCTTGGCGGCGGGTTGGCCGATGGCCGGAGCCGGGGGCGCGGTCTGGGCCGACGTAACGGCGGCCGGCAGGAGGAAGGTTCCTGCAAGCAGCAGGATTCGAACAGATTTCATGGCGCTTTTTCCTCTATTTGCCGGTCGCGAACGAGTTGACTATGCCCCGGTCGCGGCCCATTTTCCGGCCCTTCGTTCCAAACCCTCTCTATAACCGGAGGCCGGATGGCCAAGGAAGACCTGATCGAGTTCAACGGCGTGGTCGACGAGTTGCTGCCGAACGCGATGTTCCGCGTGAAGCTCGACAACGATCACACGATCCTGGCCCATACGTCGGGCAAGATGCGCAAGAACCGCATCCGCGTGCTGGCAGGCGACCGCGTCACCGTCGAGATGACGCCGTACGACCTGTCCAAGGGCCGCATCACCTTCCGCTTCAAGTAGGCGCCGCTGGCTTCGGAGTCCATGGCAGCCCTGATCCTGGCATCGGCGTCGCCGCGCCGCCTGGATCTCCTGCGGCAGGTCGGCTTCGAGCCTGACGCCATCGATCCCGCCGACATCGACGAGACGCCCGCTCCGGACGAGGCGCCGCGGGCCTATGCCGAGCGCATGGCCGCGGCCAAGCTCGCCGCCGTCGTGCCGCGCCATCCCGGCAAGATCGTGCTCGCCGCCGACAGCGTGGTGGCGGTCGGCCGGCGCATCCTGCCCAAGGCCGAGACCGAGAAAGACGCACGCGCTTGCCTCGCGCTGATGTCGGGCCGGCGGCATCGTGTGCTGGGCGGCGTCGCCGTCGGTGCGCCCGATGGCCGGGTGCGGACACGGCTGGTTGAGACGGTCGTGCGCTTCCGCCGTCTGCTGGAGGCCGACATCGACGCCTATGTCGCCAGCGGCGAGTGGCAGGGCAAGGCAGGCGGTTACGCCATCCAGGGCCGGGCTGCCGCGTTCGTGTCCTTCCTCTCGGGCTCCTACAGCAATGTGGTGGGCCTGCCTCTCTTCGAGACCGTGCAACTGCTCAAGGCGTCGTCGTGAGTGCCATCGACCGGCTGATCTGCCACGTCATGCCCCGCGCCTTCCTGATGGCGCTGGTGAGCGACGGCCGGCTGGTCGAACTGCAGGTCGCGCGGCGCGACAAACCATCGAAGGTCGAAGGCATCTTTCTCGGGCGGCTGGAGCGGGTGATGCCTGAGCTCGACGCCGCCTTCGTCGATATCGGCACCGGTCGCTCGGGCTTCCTGCGTGCCGCAGATCGTGCCGGGCTCGACGACTGGCCGCCGCCCGGCGCGCCGCTGCTGGTGCAGATGCGCACCGAGAACGAGGGCAGTGATAAGGGCCCGCGGCTCTCGATGGATCTGGCCGTGTCGGGTCGCTACCTCGTCTATCATCCGCTGGGCACAGGCGTGTCATTCTCGCGCCGCATCGAGGGTGAGGCCGAGCGCGAGCGGCTCGCGGCCCATGTGACGCCGCTGCTCGAGGGCGGTGTCGTGATGCGCACCGCTGCCGCGGGCGCTACGGCCGCGGTGCTCCAGAACGATGCGGCACAGGTGATGGAGCGCTGGGAGAACATCCGGCGTCAGGCCTTCGGGTCGACGCCCCCCGCCGATCTCACGGCGCGCCTGCCAGGCGAGCGTGATCCGATCGCCAAGGCGTTGCGCGACCATGGCGCGGCGCTGGAAGAGGTGATCGTCGACGATCGCATGATGGCGCGGAACCTCCAGGACGAGATGGACCGCCGTGCCGAGCGCATTCGCGTGCGCTGGCATGCGGGACCGATGCCGGCCTTCGAGATCGATGATGTGGAGGGGCAGGTCGGCACCGCACTCGCCGATCGCATCGTGCTGCCGAGCGGCGTCGAGGTGCTGTTCGAGCCGGGCGAGACACTGACCGCAGTCGATGTCGACAGCGGCGAAGCCGGAAGCCGCCAGGGTCGCGCGCCGCGCCGGCCGGTCGAGGTCAATCTCGAGGCAGCCCCCGCGATCGCCCAGCAGCTCCGGCTGCGCAACATGGCGGGCGCCGTGGTGATCGACTTCATCACCATGCGCAGCGCCTACGACCGGGACAAGGTGCAGGCAGCCCTTGCCGAGGCGCTGAAGGACGATCCGGTGCCGACGCAGATTTATGGCTTCACGCGGCTTGGCCTGTTCGAGTTGACGCGCGCCCGGCGCGGCGCGACTCTGGCCGCCCAACTCGAGGCGCTTGAGAAAGACGATGACGCCGCCGCCTGACAAGTCCGCCCCGCCGATCCGCGCCGTCCGCATCGAGGCCAAGTGCCCGGGCTGCAGCAAGCCCGGCACCGCCCAATACCGGCCGTTCTGCTCCAAGCGCTGCGCCGACATCGATCTCGGCCGCTGGCTGAAGGAGAGCTACCGGGTCCCGACCGAGGAGGGGCCGGAGGACGCCGATTCCGAAGGGGAAACGGGCCGGAACGGGGTGTCTGGACAGGATCGCTGACGGGCTTTATACAGCCCGCCGTCAGCCTGATATGTGCCCAGGTAGCTCAGCTGGTAGAGCATGCGATTGAAAATCGCAGTGTCGGTGGTTCGACTCCGCCCCTGGGCACCATTCTCCCCACATCGACGAACCGGCGGTCCAGCGCGAAAGC
>CAIKZO010000010.1 GCA_903832005.1 Enhydrobacter aerosaccus
AGCGACTTGCGGCCGAAGTTCGGCGTGCGCAGCATCTCCGCCTCGGTCTTCTGAACCAGATCGCCGATGTAGATGATGTTGTCGTTCTTCAGGCAGTTCGCCGAGCGGACCGACAGTTCGAGCTCGTCGACCTTGCGCAGGAGATTCCGGTTGAACGGGAAGTCGTCCTGCTGCTCTTCCTTGCGCACTTCGCGCGGCTCTTCGAAGTTGATGAAGAGCTGCAGCTGGTCCTGCAGGATGCGGGCGGCGAGCGCCACGGCGTCAGCCGGAGCCGTCGTGCCGTTGGTCTCGACCGTCATCGACAGCTTGTCGTAGTCGGTGACCTGGCCGACTCTGCTGTTCTCGATCTTGTACGAGACGCGCTTGACCGGGCTGAACACCGAGTCGACCGGGATCAGGCCGATCGGCGCATCTTCCGGACGGTTGGCCGAGGCCGGGATGTAACCCTTGCCGGTGGCGACCATCAGCTCCATCGAGATCGAGGCGCCGTCGTCGAGCGTGCAGATCAGGTGCTTGGCGTCCATGATCTGGACGTCGCCCGGCAGCTCGATCATGCCGGCGGTGACTTCGCCAGGCCCCACGGCACGCAGGTACAGACGCTGCGGACGATCGCCCTGCATCTTCACGGCCATCGCCTTGATGTTCAGGACGATGTCCACCACATCCTCACGGACGCCCGGGATCGACGAGAACTCGTGCAGCACGTTGTCGATCTTGATCGACGTGACGGCCGCACCCTGGAGCGACGACAGCAGCACGCGGCGCAGCGCGTTGCCGAGCGTCAGGCCGAAGCCCCGCTCGAGCGGCTCGGCGACGATCGTCGCCGTACGGCCGGCGTCGACGCCAGCCTCGGTTACGAGCTTCTCCGGCTTGATGAGATCTTGCCAGTTCTTCTGAAGCACAGGGGCTACCTCTCTAGGTCGATGAGCGCCGCGAACTCTCGCGAGCCCGCAGCACAATCAAAAAAGCCGGCGATGCCGAAGGCACCGCGGCGAAAACTCAGACGCGACGACGCTTCGGCGGACGGCAGCCGTTGTGCGGGATCGGCGTCACGTCGCGGATCGAGGTCACGGCGAGGCCGACGGCCTGCAGCGCACGCAGCGCCGACTCGCGGCCCGAACCGGGACCGCGCACCAGGATCTCGATCGTGCGCATGCCGTGCTCCATCGCCTTGCGACCCGCGCCTTCGGCGGCCATCTGGGCGGCGAACGGCGTGGACTTGCGCGAGCCCTTGAAGCCCTGCATTCCCGACGAGGACCATGCGATCGCGTTGCCCTGGGCATCGGTGATCGTGACGATCGTGTTGTTGAACGAGGCGTTCACGTGAGCGACGCCCGAGATGATATTCTTGCGTTCCTTGCGACGGGGACGCGCGGTGCCTGTGGCGCCGGAGGCAGCAGCGGCTGCTTTGGCCATGATCGGTTCCCCTACTTACTTCGTGACTTTTTTCTTGCCGGCGATCGGCTTGGCCGGACCCTTGCGGGTGCGCGCATTGGTATGCGTGCGCTGGCCATGGACCGGCAGGCCGCGGCGATGACGCAGGCCGCGATAGCAGGCGAGGTCCATCAGACGCTTGATGTTCATCGCCACTTCACGACGCAGGTCGCCTTCGACCGTGTAGTCGTGATCGATCGTCTCACGGATGCGGATCACCTCGTCGTCGGTCAACGTATTCACGCGACGCGACTCGTCGATCCCCACCTTGGTCAGAATCTCCTTGGCTTTCGCCAGGCCGATCCCGTGGATGTACTGCAGTCCAATGACCACGCGCTTCGCGGTCGGAATGTTCACGCCGGCTATACGAGCCAAATGCCAACTCCTTCAAAGACTTACGGCGCGCACGCGCGCGCCTGATTTCGTTCCGCTGGCCCCGGAAAAGCGCGCGATTATATGTATCGGCGCCCCTGAGTCAACGACCCTTCGAATTTGTCAAGTCCCCGCCAAAACAGCGCGAATCTGACGATAAACCTCGTCCATGGCTGCCATGCCATCGACTTTCTTCAACACCCCCCGGGCCCGGTAGTAGGGCAACAGGGGCTCCGTCTGGGCCCGGTAAGCGGCCATCCGGGTCTTCATGGTCTCTGCATTGTCATCCTTGCGGCGGCTGAACTCGGTCGAGCCGCAGACGTCGCAGACACCGGAAACCTTGGTCGGCTTGAATTTCTCGTGGTAGCCGGTTCCACACTTGGCGCACGTGAAACGACCGACAACCCGCTCAGTCAGAGCCTTTTCGTCGACTTCCATCTCGATCACGTCATCGAGCTGGTGGGAGCCCTCTTCCAGCATCTTGTCGAGCGCCTTGGCCTGGGCCTCGGTGCGCGGGAAGCCGTCCAGGATAAAGCCCTTGGCGCAGTCCGGCTGGGAGATCCGGTCCTTGATCAGCCCGACCATCAGCTCGTCCGAGACCAGTTCACCCCGCTCCATGACGGCCTTGGCTTTCTTGCCGAGGTCGCTGCCCGAGGCCACGGCGGCGCGCAGCATGTCGCCGGTCGACAGCTGGATTATGCCGACGTCGTTCTGCAGCTTTTGGGCCTGGGTGCCTTTCCCGGCGCCCGGCGGCCCCAGAAGAATGATGTTCATGTCCGTCTCCCCCATTGGTCGCGGCCTAGCGGCCGCGTCCCCTCAACCGGGCCTTCTTGATGAGGCCCTCGTATTGGTGGGCGAGCAGGTGCGCCTGGATCTGGGTCACCGTGTCGAGCGTGACGGACACGACGATCAGCAGGCTGGTGCCGCCGAAGTAGAACGGAACGCCGCCGCGCGCGATCAGCAGTTCCGGCAGGATGCAGACCAGCGACAGATAGAGCGCGCCGATCAGGGTGAGCCGGTTCAGGATGTATTCGAGGTACTCGGCAGTGTTCTTGCCGGGACGGATGCCGGGCACGAAGCCGCCGTTCTTCTTCAGGTTATCGGCCGTGTCGGTCGGGTTGAAGACGACGGTCGTATAGAAGAAGCAGAAGAAGACGATCAGCGCGACATAGGCCACGAGATAGAGCGGCTGGCCGTGGCTGAGGTAGGTCGCGATGAACTGCGCCCAGCCGGGTTCCGCACCGCCGGCCTGGAACGAGGCGATGGTCGCCGGGAACAGCAGCAGCGACGAGGCGAAGATCGGCGGAATGACGCCCGAGGTGTTGATCTTGATCGGCAGGTGCGAGGCTTCGCCGCCATACATGCGGTTACCGACCTGGCGCTTGGGATATTGGACCACGATTCTTCGCTGCGCCGTCTCGACGAAGACGACGATCGCCACCACCGCGACAATGCCCACAGCCAAGGCGATGATGAACAGCGCCGACAGCGCGCCGGTGCGGCCGAGCTCGAGGGTCTGCACCAGGGCGTTCGGGAGCGCCGCCACGATGCCGGAGAAGATGATCAGCGAGACGCCGTTGCCGACGCCGCGCGCCGTGATCTGCTCGCCGATCCACATCAGCAGCAAGGTGCCGCCGACCAGGGTGACGATGGTGACGAAGCGGAAGAACAGGCCGGGGTCATGCACCACGGGCACGCCGCCCGAGGCGATCTGGCCCTCGAGGCCGGCGGAGATACCGTAGGCCTGGAAGGCGGCCAGGAACACTGTGCCGTAGCGCGTGTACTGGTTGATCTTCTTGCGGCCGGCCTCGCCCTCCTTCTTCAGCGCCTCGAGCGACGGCACGACCGTCGTCAGGATCTGCATGATGATGGAGGCCGAGATGTACGGCATGATCGACAGCGCCAGAATCGACATACGGCCGATCGAACCGCCGGAGAAGACGTCGAGCATGCCGGCGATGCCGCCCGAGTTGCGATGGAAAACCTCGGCCAGGGCCTGGGGATCCACGCCCGGAGCGGGAATGTAGGCGCCGATGCGGAAAACGACGAGCGCGCCGATGGTGAACCACAGGCGATTCTTGAGCTCGGTCGCCTTACCGATTGCGCCCCAGTTCAGGTTGGAAGCGAGTTGCTCGGCGGCGGATGCCATGGGACCTCAACGCGGGTGAAAGGACTTAGGCCGCCTCGGCTACTGGCTTCGGCGGAAGCTCGACCTTGCCGCCGGCCTTCTCGACCGCGGCGATCGCCGACGCCGAGGCGCCCGCGACCTTCACTTCAATCTTGGTCTTGATCTCGCCCTTGCCAAGGAGGCGCACGCCATCTGACGCACTCTTGAACAGGCCGGCCGCGAGCATAGCAGCCGCGTCGATCGTCTTGCCGGCGTCGAGCTTCTTGTCGTCGATCGCCTTCTGGATCGTGCCGAGGTTGATCACCTGCCACGACTTCTGGTGCGGCGGACGGAAGCCACGCTTCGGGATACGACGATAGAGCGGCATCTGGCCGCCCTCGAAGCCCTTGATGGCCACGCCCGTGCGCGACTTCTGACCCTTGACGCCACGGCCGGCGGTCTTGCCCTTGCCGGAGCCGATACCGCGGCCCACGCGCATGCGGCCCTTGCGGGCGCCTTCGTTGTCAGCGATCTGGTTGAGCTTCATCGTTCTTCCCTTTGCACCTGGGCCCCAAAAGGCTTCAGCGCTTTTCCTCTACGATGCGCACCAGGTGCTGCACCTTGTTGATCATGCCGCGCACCGACGGCGTGTCCTCGAGGACCGACGTACGGTGGCGCTTGTTCAGTCCCAGGCCCTTCAGCGTGTCGTGCTGATCAACCGTGCGGCCGATCGGGCTGCCGGTCTGTTCGACCTTGATCGTCTTCTTCTCAGCCATGGTCATTCCCCGTTAGGCGGCGGCTTCCGCCGACTGGTCGCCGTCGCGGCGGCCGAGCAGGTCACCGACCTTCTTGCCACGGCGCGTCGCGACCATGCGCGGCGAGTTGAGCTTCTCGAGGGCGACGAAGGTCGCCTTGATCATGTTGTGCGGGTTGGACGTGCCGACCGACTTGGCGACGATGTCCTTGATGCCCAGCGTCTCGAAGACGGCGCGCATCGGGCCGCCGGCGATGATGCCGGTACCGGCCGG
>CAIKZO010000011.1 GCA_903832005.1 Enhydrobacter aerosaccus
GACAACGTGGGCGACAACGTCGGCGACTGCGCCGGCATGGCGGCCGATCTGTTCGAGACCTACGCGGTGACGACCGTCGCCACGATGGTCCTGGCCTCGATCTTCTTCGCGGCCAATCCGGCTCTCGTCATGACCTTGATGCTTTATCCGCTGGCTATCGGCGGCGCCTGCATCATCACCTCCATCATCGGCACCTACTTCGTGAAGCTGGGTTCCGACGGCGGCATCATGTGGGCGATGTACAAGGGCGTGATCGTGGCAGCCGTGCTGTCGATCCCGGCCATCTGGCTCGTCACCGACCGCCTGGTCGGCATGGGCACCGTTATGACCGTGAGCGACAAGTCGTTCACCGGCATGTCGCTGTTCTATTGCTCGCTGGTCGGCCTGGCCATCACCGGCCTGATCGTGTGGATCACCGAGTATTACACCGGCACCGACTATCGCCCCGTCAAGGCGGTGGCGCAGGCCTCGGTCACCGGTCACGGCACCAACGTCATCGCCGGTCTGGCGATGTCGATGGAAGCGACCGCGCTGCCTGCGCTGCTGATCTGCGCCGGCATCGTGATCTGCTACGTGCTCGCGGGCCTGTTCGGCATCGCCATCGCCACGACTGCCATGCTGGCGCTCGCGGGCATGGTGGTGGCGCTCGACGCCTACGGTCCGGTCACCGACAACGCCGGCGGCATCGCCGAAATGGCGGGCCTGCCGAAGGAAGTGCGCAAGAACACCGACGCGCTCGACGCGGTCGGCAACACCACCAAGGCCGTCACCAAGGGCTACGCCATCGCGTCGGCCGGCCTCGGTGCGCTGGTGCTGTTCGCAGCCTACACGTCCGACCTCTCGTACTTCATCTCGCAGGGCAAGCTCGGCATTAAGTCGGTGAACTTCTCCCTCGAGAACCCGTACATCGTGGTCGGTCTGCTGATCGGCGGCGGTCTGCCGTACCTGTTCGGCGGCATGTCGATGCTGGCTGTCGGCCGTGCCGCGCAGTCGGTGGTCGAGGAAGTCCGCCGTCAGTTCAAGGAAAAGCCCGGCATCATGGCGGGCACGGATCGTCCGGATTACGGCCGCGCCGTCGACATGCTCACCAAGGCCGCGATCAAGGAAATGATGATCCCGTCGCTTCTGCCGGTGCTGTCGCCGATCGTGCTGTACTTCGTGATCTCGTGGATCGCTGGCAAGTCGGACGCCTTCGCGGCGGTCGGCGCCATGCTGCTCGGCGTGATCGTCACCGGCATCTTCGTCGCCATCTCGATGACGGCGGGCGGCGGTGCCTGGGACAATGCCAAGAAGTACATCGAGGAAGGCCACTTCGGTGGCAAGGGATCCGACGCCCACAAGGCGGCGGTGACCGGTGACACCGTCGGTGACCCGTACAAGGATACGTCAGGCCCGGCCGTCAACCCGATGATCAAGATCACCAACATCGTGGCACTACTGCTGCTCGCTGTGCTCGCGCACTAAGGCTGAAGCCCTAACCACACACGAAAAAGCCCCGGTGGAAACACCGGGGCTTTTTTTTGCTTCTGCGGAGAAAGCCATGCGGGGAAGACCGATTGCGGAGACGGTCGACTGGGCGGACTTCAGTTTGGCGGCGCCGCAGATGGCGATGATGGGCCACCAACGCCTCGAACGGCGCATAGCCTATCTCGCGACGGTGCGGCCCGGCGGTGCGCCGCGACTTCATCCAGTATCGCCATTCTTCGGACGAAGGTGCCTGCTTGTCTACATGGAGCCGACGTCGCCCAAGGCCGCCGATCTTATGAGAACGGCCCACGACGGTAATACTGGCCGCCGCAGTACTGACGGCCTGAAGCCAGGTGGCGTTACTGGCCGCCGCCGCTGGTCGGCGCGCCGATCGGGCCGCCCTGGGTCGCGCCGTTGGGTGCCGAGAAGCGGCCGACGTTGCCCAGGATCTGCTCGAGCACGGTCAGCTCCTTGCCGGCGGTCGGCGTGATGCGGGAGACCATCGTGATCTTCTCGGCGTCCTCGAGGTCGTACCTCTTGATGCCCTGCAGGCGGCCGGTGTCGCTGAAGGTGAGCTGCATCACCTTCTGCTCGGTGATCTTCGGCTTCAGGAAGGCGTACGCCTCCTGTTTCTGGCTGATGTAGTACCAGACGTTCGGATTGAAGGTCGCGACGGCTGACGGAGAACCCACCAGGCGCACGATGTCCTCGCGGCTCTGGGCGCCGATCTCGATCTTCTCTACGGAGCCGGGCGTGGCCGCAAAGCCGCGCTGATCGACGATGTTATCGCATCCCATGAGCGCAAGCGGAGCCAGGAAGACTCCGGTGAGGATGAACGGGACTGTGCGACGCATGGACTGCTTCTTGGGTTCTGGCGAAAGAGGGTGCACAAGATGTCGTGGCAAGGTCCCGGGGTCAACCGGCCTAGGGCCGCAGAGGAGATACGCCGTGTTTCGCCGCAAAAAGCCAGATGATGAATTTGCCGCCGCCGTGTACAAGCGCGCGGGCGAATGGGCCCGCGCACCGGAACTCTACGAATCATATGGCATTCCCGATACGCTGGACGGGCGCTTCGATTCTCTCGCACTGCATGCCGCCCTGGTGATTGAACGGCTGCGGCGGGAGCAGGACGGTGAGGCGCTGTCGCAGGCTTTCTTCGACGTCATGTTCAAGCACCTCGATCTCACCCTGCGCGAGATCGGCGTGCAGGACCTGGGCGTCGGACGGCGGATCAAGATCATGGCCGAGGGCTTCCACGGCCGGGCGCTCGCCTACCGTGAAGCGATGGCCAGCGAGGACAAGGGCTTGCTGGGCGAGGCCTTGCGCCGGAACGCCTACGGCGGTACGCCGCCTGCCGACGCGGCCACCGTGGCACGGCTCGAGGCCTACGCGCGGCAATTGGCGGCCCGCTTGGACGGGATGTCCCGAAGCGATTTGGCGAAGTAGATTGGTGAAATGGTTCAACCGTCGGAAAAACAGCAGAAATCCGAAATCGAGCGCATGGTCGATCTCGACCGCATGGGCGCGGGCGGCTCGACGGCGCTGGAGATAAACGCCACCGAGACCGAGCGGGCAGCCCTTGCCAAGCGTTTCGGCTTCCTCGGGCTGCCGGCCTTTTCGGCGCGCGTGACCGTCGATCGCCGCGCCGGTGCTCAGGTCGTGGTGGAAGGCCGGCTGCGCGGCCGGATCGTGCAGGCCTGCATCCTCAGCCTCGACCCTGTCACGCAGGAACTCGACGACGCCTTCCGGGTCGTGTTCCAGCAGGATTTGACCGAGGAGCGTGATCCGGAAAGCGGGGAGGCGGTGCTCAACGCCCAGGCCGACGCGCCAGAACCTCTCGCGGGAAATATGCTCGATGTCGGCGAAATCATTGCTGAACAGCTCTCGTTAGTGGCCGATCCGTATCCGCGGCGCCCCGGGGTAAAGCTCGAAGACGTGCTGCCAAAGCCCCGGAATGCTGGAAAAGGCGGCCAGCGAGAGGGTAAGCCCGACCAACGCAGGCATCCGTTCGCCGGTTTGGCCGCGCTCAGAGACAAACCCCGCAGCGGACGCTAAATTGTTGCGGGGACGGAACGTTTTGGCTAGAGAAGTCGGCCCGCCGCGCCGATAAAGCGCGGCCGTAGCTTTTTTGGGTTGGCGCCGACCAGTCGCAGGTGCCGTCCCGTCGTGGAGATCGTGTCATGGCAGTTCCGAAGAAGAAAGTTTCCAAGTCGCGTCGCAACATGCGCCGCTCGCACCACGCCATCGCGCCGATGGCCTATATCGAGTGCAAGAACTGTGGCGAGCTGAAGCGCCCGCACATGGTTTGCTCGCATTGCGGCTACTACCGTGAGGACATGCCCGTCTTGACCGACGGCGCATCGGCCGAGAAGTAGTCGACGGAGCGTGTCGGTGAGAGCGGGAAAGGTCGTTCTCGCGCTCGACGGCATGGGCGGCGATCGGGCGCCCGATGTCGTCGTGAACGGCGCGGATATCGCGCGTGAGCGCTATCCCGGTACGACGTTTCTGTTGTTCGGCGATCCGGCGAAGCTGAAGCCGCTGGTCGACAAGCGCAAGGGCCTGGCCCAGGCGCTCGAGATCGTGCCTGCGGAAGATGCCGTTCTGGCCGACGACAAGCCATCATTTGCCCTGCGCCGCCGACGCAAGTCGAGCATGTGGCTGGCCTGCCAAGCGGCAGCCGAAGGCCGCGCCGATACGGTCGTCTCGGCCGGCAACACCGGTGCCCTGCTGGCGATCTCGATGTTTGCCATGCGCATGGTCGAAGGCGTCGACCGCCCGGCGCTCGCGTCTTTCCTGCCGAGCAGCCGCGGCGAGACGGTGATGCTGGATCTCGGCGCCAACATCGAATGCGATGCCGACAATCTCGCCCAGTTCGCCGTGATGGGCAGCGTCTTCGCGCAGGTGCTGTTGGGTCTCGATGCGCCCACGGTCGGCCTGCTGAACGTGGGCTCAGAGGAGCTGAAGGGTCACGAGGAGATTCGGCTGGCCGCCTCGATGCTTCGCAACGTTAACTCGCCGGTCAATTTCCATGGCTTCGTCGAGGGCAACGACATCGGCACAGGTGCCGTCGACGTCGTGGTCACCGACGGCTTCACCGGCAATGTCGCGCTGAAGGCGATCGAAGGCACGGCCAAGCTCCTGATGGGCCGGAATGGTTTCGTGCGCGACGCCTTCCGGACCTCGACCTTCGCCAAGATCGGCTACCTGTTCGCCGCGGGCGCCTGGACCAAGCTCGCCAAGCGGGTCGATCCGCGGCGCTACAACGGTGGCGTCTTCCTGGGGCTCGACGGTGTGTGCGTGAAGAGCCACGGCGGCACCGACGATCTGGGATTTGCCTACGCGATCGGCGTCGCCGTCGATATGGTGCGATACGAGTACAAGAGCAAACTGGTCGAAGGGCTGGCCAAGCTGCATCAGGTCACCTCGGCGGCCGAAGCAGCCGGTGCCCTTGAGGCTACCGGAGGGGCTACGTGATACGGTCAGTCGTTCAGGGATGTGGTTCTTATCTGCCGGAGCGACTCGTCACCAACGACGAGCTGGCCAAGACGATGGATACCTCGGACGAGTGGATCCAGCAGCGCACGGGCATCAAGCAGCGCCACATCGCGGCTGACGGTGAGTTCACTTCGCATCTTGCGATCAAGGCAGCCGAACGTGCGTTGGCGCATGCCGGCATCAGTGGAGCCGATCTCGACCTGATCGTGCTGGCGACGGCGACGCCAGACGAGACCTTTCCGGCCACGGCGACGGTCGTGCAGAAGGCGCTTGGCATGACCAAGGGCGCCGCCTTCGATCTGCAGGCCGTCTGCGCGGGCTTCGTGTACGGCGTGTCGGTGGCCGACAGCATGATCAAGAACGGCCTCGCCGGTACTGCCCTGGTGATCGGCGCGGAGACTTTCTCCCGCATCCTTGACTGGAACGATCGTGGCACCTGCGTGCTGTTCGGCGATGGCGCCGGCGCGATCGTGCTGAAAGGCGAGCAGGGCAACGGCACCTCGGCCGACCGGGGCATCCTTGCAAACGCCCTCCATTCCGACGGCCGCCAGCACGACATCCTCTACGTCGACGGTGGGCCGTCCTCGACCCGCACCACGGGCTTCCTGCGCATGGAAGGCAAGGAAGTCTTCAAACATGCCGTCGTCAACATGGCGGCGGTGGTAGGCGAGGTGCTGGCAAAGGCGGGTCTGGAGGCCAAGGACATCGATTGGCTGGTCCCCCACCAGGCCAACAAGCGGATCATCGATAGCACCGGCCGCAAGCTCGGCCTGCCGCCTGAAAAGGTGGTGGTTACCGTGGATCGCCACGCCAACACCTCGGCGGCCTCGATTCCGCTGGCGCTGGATGCGGCCGTAAAGGACGGACGCATCAAAAAGGGCGATCTGGCGCTTCTGGAAGGCATCGGCGGCGGTCTGGCGTGGGGCGCTTCACTCATCCGCTGGTAGCAAAGGGCATCTGATACAAAATTGCCCTGAACGGGGCGAGAACAGACGCCGATTCAAGTCTTGCCGCTATCCTCCTGATATTGACCGGTTTCCCTCCTTACGTTAAGCATTAACTGGGGAAAGGAAGGGTACCGGAGTTGGAAGGCCGTACCATCACGCGCGCCGATTTGAGCGAGTCAGTGTTCCAAGAAGTGGGACTGTCTCGCAACGAGTCCAGCGATCTCGTCGAGACGATTCTCGCCGAAGTCGTGGAGGCTTTGGCTCGTGGCGAATCGGTGAAGATCTCGTCGTTCGGGAGCTTCACGGTCCGCGACAAAGGTCAGCGCGTCGGCCGCAACCCGAAGACAGGGCAGGAGGTTCCAATCCTGCCGCGTCGGGTACTCGTCTTTCGGGCGTCGAATGTCCTTAAATCTTTGATCAATGGGGCGTCAGGCGAAGTCGTTAAGGGGTAGTTGGGAAGACAGACTGGGGGGTCAGTCATGGCCGTATCTGTTCAGACCGTCGAAAGACGGGTCGAGAAGTCCGCGCAGGCGTTTCGCACCATCAGCGAAGTGGCGACGGAATTGGATGTTCCGCAGCACGTCCTGCGGTTCTGGGAAAGCAAGTTCACGCAGGTCCGCCCGCTGAAGCGTGGCGGCGGCCGGCGTTATTACCGGCCGGAGGATATCGACCTCCTGCGCCGCATCCGCACGCTGCTCTACGACGATGGCTACACTATCAAGGGCGTGCAGCGGCTCCTCAAGGAGGGCCGTGGCCGCTTGCCGGCGCAGCGCATGGATATCGCGGCGGAGAGCGCCCTGGAGAGCCTGCGGATCGTGTCGGCGCGTGCCGAGGCGATGACTTCGCCCAGCCGTCAGCCGCTGCCGCGCACGGGCCCGCAGCCGTCCACAACGACGCCCCGGGCCGCCATGCTGGACCTGCACAAGCGCCGGGAGATCGAAACCGTGCTCGAGGACCTTGAGCAGGCGCTGACGCAGCTGCGCAGCACGCTGAAGGCACAGAACTAGACAACGTAAAGAAGCGATTGGCCCAAGGGCTGGTCGGCTTCCGGGTATTCGCCCACAAAATCAGGTGGTTGTCGCAGGAAAAGTCGATAACCACCTGATTTTCTTTATCTTTCTCTCGATCAGATATATACTCTCCGCGAGGGGCTTATTGCACCGGTATCGTCATAGGGGGACGTCGCCGTGTTTGCTGATCGTGAAAACGTGCGTCTAAAGACGCGCGCCGTTGATATTTATCCATTGAATGACAATGAGTTGGAAGGAGATCTTCCGACTATGGTCGAGATGCTGTACCTGCGCCGCGGCCTGACGCAGGCCGGCGGGAAGCTGCCGCTGTTCGATCTCGACGGTCAGATCGTGGCCGAGGATGTCGTCCGGCGCTGCATGGCCCGCGGCTGGTCCGAGGCGTGGTTCAAGAACCCGCTGAAGCCGGACTGGCTCGTCTGCAAGCTCACACCGGCGGGACGGCACCTGGCCGAGGCCTCGTAGTCAGGCTGGCGACGATCGCGGCCGCCGCTAAGAAGGCAGCCGCCAGGAGCCAGGCGGCGCTGGGCGTATCCTTCAGGAAGTAGGCGAAGGTCCCGGCGAAGATGCTGGGGCCGATGATATTGGCAATGCTCTGGAGCGAGGTGTTCGCCCCCTGGAGCTGGCCTTGTTCGTCGGGACCGACCCGGCGGCTCATGAGCGATTGCGAGGCGGGGCTCGCCAGTCCCCACAGACCCATGATCGGCACGCCGATCCAGAACAGGCAGCCGGTCGGCGCGAGCCCATACACCAGCATCCCGATGCAGCCCGCTGTCATGCCGCCGATCAGCGTCCGGCGCTCGCCTAGCCAGGCGATGATGCGACCGACCAGCAAGCCTTGGGCGATCGCAGAGGCGACGCCAACCATGGCCAGGGTCAGTCCGACCATGCCGGGGCCCCAGCCGTACCGGTAACCAGCATAGAGGACGAACACCGCCGGGAGGACCTGATGGGCGAAATTGCCCAGGAAGCCCACGGTGGCCAAGCCCCAGAGTTCGACGTGGCGGCTGAGCAGCCTGAGCGAGCCCACAGGGTTGGCTCGTTTCCAAGAGAATGCCATGCGCCGGTCCAGGGACAGCGACTCGGGTAGGATGAACCAGCCGAAACCCGCGTTGACCAGGCAGGCAGCCGCCGAGCACCAGAACGGCAGGCGCGGATCGACACTGCCCAGCAGGCCACCCACCGCCGGGCCGATCACGAATCCCAGGCCGAACGCCCCGCCGACGAGGCCAAAGGCCTTTCCCCGGCGCTCGGGCGGCGTCACGTCGGCGATATAGGCGAAGGTCGTGCCCAAGGTTGCCGAGGTGATGCCCGAGATCACACGGCCCACGAACAGCCAGCCCAGCGAGGGGGCGAGCGCCATGAAGACGTAGTCGAGACCGAGGCCCAGGCAGGAGATCAGGATGATCGGCCGGCGGCCGTAGCGGTCGGACAGGGCGCCGAGCAGGGGCGAGAAGATGAACTGCATCAACCCCCAGACCGTCATGAACAGGCCGATCGTCTCGGACGCGGTCGCGGCGTCGCCGCCCTGGAAGTCGAGGATCAGGCGCGGCAGCACCGGGATCATCATGCCCAGCGCCAGCACGTCGAGCGTGGCGGTGCAGAAAATGAAGGTGAGAGCCCGCTTGGGGGTCATTGT
Organism: Enhydrobacter aerosaccus; assembly: GCA_903832005.1. Taxonomy (GTDB): domain Bacteria; phylum Pseudomonadota; class Alphaproteobacteria; order Reyranellales; family Reyranellaceae; genus Reyranella; species Reyranella aerosaccus_B. Next base: position 8,577 of record CAIKZO010000011.1, read on the forward strand.
TCGTTGTTTCGCGGGGGAAGATGAAGTTGGTCGGGGCGACAGGATTTGAACCTGCGACCCCCAGTCCCCCAGACTGATGCGCTACCAGGCTGCGCTACGCCCCGACCGGAGAAGCGCGTGTAGCGCTTCGGCCGCGTTGCCGCAACAGGCTTACTTAGTTGCCCGCGCCGCCTTGTAGGCCGGACGCGACAGGCAGCGGTCGAGCCAGGTGCCGACATTCGGGAATGGCGTGAAGTCGAACTTGATCGGCCGCGCCCAGCTGCAGATCGAGGCGAGGTTGAGATCGGCCACGGTGAACTGCGAGCCCATCAGGTAATCGCGGCCCTGCAGCGCGCCGTTCAGCACGTTGAACGGCCGCGGCAGCGCCTTCAACGCGTCGGCCACGGTCTCTGGCTTACGCTTGTCCGGCGCGGTCATGAACATGTCGATCAGCACCGTGAGCAGCGATTTCTCGACTTCGGTCATGCCCCAGAAGCTCCACTGGTGGCAGATTGCCTGGTCCTCGAGAGAGGCCGGATAGAAGCCGTCCTTGCCGTGCTTGGCGGCGAGATAGAGGTTGATCGCCATCGATTCGAACAGCTTGAAGTCGCCGTCGACCAGGGTCGGCACCTTGCCGTTGGGATTGACCTTGAGATACTCGGCGCCCTTCAGCTCCTTCATCTCCATCGGGACGTGTTCGAAGGGGATGTCGAGTTCATGGACGATCCAGAGGGCGCGCGCGGCGCGCGAAGCGGCAGGACCGTAGATCTTGATCGTCACTGAAGCTCTCCCAGGGAATTGCGCGGCGACGTTAGCAGGCTCAATCGCCGAGTCCATACTCGGCGCCGACATAGCCGTGCGGGTGACCGAAGCGCTCGGTCATCACCGTGGCCAGCGATTTCTCGGGACCAGCGACCCAACCGCCGGCCCGAACGGCGTACTTGGTCGGCGCCGACGGGGCCTTCGGTTCGTCACCACGCTGCAGGGCGCGTGCAGCGCCCATCACCAGCTTGCGGAACTCGACGATGCCGATGTCGGTCGGGCCGAGATGCTCCTTCGTGCGATCCTGGATCGGTCCCTGGCTGTCCTGGATCGCCGAATCCTGCTCGCTCACGCCGGTGATGCCGGTGAAGCTCAGCTCCTTCTGCAAGGTGCGGTCGAGCAGGTAGTTGTTGTTCTTGTTGCGCAGCGGCCGGTAATCGCCGTCGACCTGGCTGTGCACGCCGAAGCCGCCGGCGAACTTGGTGCGCTCGGCATTGCTGAGCGGCCGCTCGGCCAGCCAACTGTAGGTGTAGATCCAGCAACTCGTGTCATCGACCGGCACCCAGCACTGGCCGTACTGGATCTCGCCGGGGAAGGCGGCCGGCGCGAAGGCGTGGTTGGGCATCAGGAACTGCGCAATGCGCCAGTAGAGTTCCGGTCCATCCGTCTTGCGCGCGCCGCCGATCACGAGGCCCGCGTCATGGCCGATGATGCTGAATTTCGGCCGGGGGTCGTCGGTTACCCAGCGGATGCGATCGTCGGGCTTCGACTGATCGCCGAGCGCGGCGGAGCGGCTGTAGATCTCGAGCTTCTTGGCCTCGTCCTTCGACGGCACGGCGTGCAGGAACGAGAAGTGCGCCGTATCGATGCCGCCCTCGAGGCTCTGCACCCAGTTGCAGTCCTGCCACTTCTTCGAGACGTAGCGATGGCTGGCCGGCACCAGCCCCATCTCGAGCTGCGGCAGCTCCGGCATCTTCTCGCGCGGGCCCATGTAGACCCAGATCACGTCCCCCCATTCGCGCGTCGGATAGGCGAGCAGCTTGATCGTATCCTTGTAGGTCGACTCGGGCGGCGAGGTGGGGAGATCGATGCAGTTGCCGTCGACGTCGAACTTCCAGCCGTGGAAGGCACAACGCAGACCGCATTCTTCGTTGCGGCCGTGGAAGAGGTCGGCGCCGCGATGCGGGCAATGCGGTTCGACGATGCCGATTCTGCCGTTGGTGTCGCGGAAGGCAAGCAACTCTTCGCCCATCACCTTGATCTTCTCCGGCGGTCCGTCGCGCTCGGGCAGTTCCTCGGAGAGCAGGGCGGGCATCCAGAAACGGCGGAGCAGGTCGCCCATCGGCGCAGCCGGGCCGCTCTGCGTCAGGAATTCATTGTCAGCGCGCGTCAGCATCGATCGTGAACCCGTATGTGTCGCCGATATAGCCGGTGCGGTGGCCGAAGCGTTCGGTCATGACCGCCGCGAGATCCTTGTCGGGTGACGCGACCCAGCCACCCGATCGCCGCGCATAGTGCTCGGCAAGCTTCGGTGCGCGCGGCTCCTCGCCCCGGGTCAACGCGCGGGCGGCGCCGACCATCAGCTTGCGGAACTCGACGACGCCGATGTCGGTCGGCCCGAGATGTTCGTTCGTGCGATCCTGGATCGGGCCCTGGCTGTCCTGGATGGCGGAGTCCTGTTCGCTCACACCCGTGATGCCGGTGAAGGTCGAGTGCTTCTGCGCCGTGCGGTCCATCAGGTAACCGTTGCGCTTGTTGCGCAGTGGCATGTAGTCGGCATCGACCTCGGAGTGGACGTTGAAGCCGCCGGCAAACTTGGTGCGCTCGGCATTGCTGAGCGGCCGTTCGGGCTGCCAGCAGTAGGTGTAGATCCAGCACGATCCATCGTCGACTGGAACCCAGCACTGGCCGTAGTAGATCTCGCCGGGGAAGGCGGCGGGCGTGTAGGCGTGGTTGGGCATCAGGAATTGCGCGATGCGCCAGTAGAGGTCGGGACCGTCGGTCTTGCGACCGCCGCCGATCACCAGGCCGACCTCGTGACCCAGCACGCCGAACTTCGGCCGCGGGTCGTTCTGCACCCAGCGAATGCGATCGTCGGGTTTCGACTGATCGGAGAGGGCGGCCTTGCTCATCGCCGCGCGCATCTCTTCGGGGCTCGTTGCCATCACCTTGTGCAGGAACGAGAAGTGCGCAGTGTCGATGCCGCCCTCGAGGCTTTGCACCCAGTTGCAGTCCTGCCACTTCTTGGTGACGAAGCGGTGGCTGGCCGGCACGAGGCCGAGCTCGATCTGCGGCAGCTCCGGCACATTGTCCCTTGGGCCCATGTAGACCCAGATCAGATCGGCCCACTCGCGCACCGGATAGGCGAGCAGCTTGATCGTATCCTTGTAAGTCGACTCGGGCGGTGAGGTCGGCAAGTCGACACAGTTGCCGTCGACGTCGAACTTCCAGCCATGGAACGCGCAGCGCAGGCCGCACTCCTCGTTGCGACCGTGATAGAGATTCGCGCCGCGATGCGGGCAGTGCGGCTCCACGATGCCGACCCGGCCGTTGCTGTCGCGGAAGGCGAGCAGATCCTCGCCCATCACCTTGATCTTCTTCGGCGGCCCGTCGCGTTCGGGCAATTCCTCGGAGAGCAGGGCCGGCATCCAGAAGCGGCGCAGCAGCTCGCCCATCGGCGTGCCCGCGTTGCTCTGCGTGAGAAACTCGTTGTCGGCCTTGCTCAGCATCGTCTCCTCATTCGTCACCCCGAGCGTAGTCGAGGGGGCTTTTTTATTGCGAGCACAAGAGAGGTCCCTCGACTGCGCTCGGGACGACGGGCTAAGCGCCCGTCGCCTTTTCCAGAGCTTGCTCCAGATCGGCGATGATGTCGTCAGCCGTTTCGAGGCCTATCGACAGGCGAATTACGTCCGGCCCCGCACCGGCGGCGACACGCTGCTCGTCGGTGAGTTGGCGATGCGTCGTGGAAGCGGGGTGGATGATCAGGCTCTTGGCGTCGCCGATGTTGGCCACGTGGCTGAACAGCTCGACCGAGTCGACGATCTTCACGCCAACGTCGTAGCCGCCCTTCACGCCGAAGGTGAAGACCGAGCCCGCGCCCTTGGGCAGGTACTTCTTCATCAACGCGTTGTACTTGTTCGAGGCCAGCCCGGCGTAGTTCACCCAGGCTACCGCGTTGTGCTTCTCGAGATACTGCGCGACCTTGAGGGCATTGGCGCAGTGCCGCTCCATGCGCAGTCCGAGCGTCTCGATGCCGAGCATCGTGAGCCAGGCGTTGAACGGCGCCTGCGAGGGGCCGAGATCGCGCAGGCCCACGGCATGGCTGTGGAAGGTGTAGGCCATGTCGCCGAACGTCTCGAAGAAGTTGAGGCCGTGATAGGCGGGCTCCGGTCCGGCGAGGCTCGGGAATTTGCCGCCGCGCGTCCAGTCGAACTTGCCGCTGTCGACGATCGCGCCGCCCATCGAGGTGCCGGTACCGCTCAGGAACTTGGTGGTCGAATGGATCACCAGGGTGGCGCCGAAGTCGATCGGCTTGCAGAGATAGGGCGTGGCCAGCGTGTTGTCGACGATCAGCGGCACGCCCGCGTCCTCGGCGATGCGCGCGATCGCTTCGATGTCGCTGATCACGCCGCCCGGATTGGCGAGGCTCTCGATGAAGAAGGCCTTGGTCTTGTCGGTGACCGCGCGCTTGAAATTGTCCGGCGTGTCGGCATCGACGATCGACGCCTTCCATCCGAACTTCGGATAGGTATTCTTCATCTGCTGCAGCGAGCCGCCGTAGAGGCGCGACGAGGCGACAATGTCGTCACCTGGAGTCATTAGCGGAAACAGCGCTAATACCTGCGCGGCGTGGCCCGACGACGCCACCGTCGCACCACGGCCGCCTTCGAGGGTGGCCAGCCGCGTCTCGAGTGCGGCATTCGTGGGATTGGTCAGCCGCGAATAGATGAAGCCGACCGTCTGCAGGTTGAACAGTGCCGCGGCGTGGTCGGCATCGTCGAAGACGTAGGCCGTGGTCTGGTAGATCGGCAGCGCGCGGGCGCCGGTCGCGGGATCGGGCGCGGCGCCGGCGTGAACCGAGAGGGTCTCGAAGCCGTACTGCTTGTTGCTCATGACGATCCTCCGTTGAAGACGATGCAGGCGGGGCTGCCGACCTGCAGCTTGATCGGCGTCGGTGACAGTTTGCCGTCGGCGGCCCGGCGATAACCCACAATGGTGTCGCTGCCCTGGTTGGCGACGTAAAGGAAGCGTTCGGCTGGATCGAAGGCGAAGAAGCGCGGCACGGTGCCCTTGGTCGGCACCCATTGCCGCGGCGAGAGCGTGCCCTTGGCCTTGCCGATCGCAAACACGCCAACGCTGTCGTGGCCGCGGTTGGTGACATAGACGTTGCGGCCGGCGCGATCGACGGCGATCTCCGCGCCCGTGCTGTAGCCGGTGAACGAGTCGGGGCAGGAGGGCACGGTCTGGATCGGTGTGAGCTTGGGGCCGTCCTTGGCGTAGGTCGTGATCGTCGCGTCGAGCTCGTTGATCACGTAGGCCAGCGCGCGCGTCGGATGGAAGTCGATGTGGCGCGGGCCGGCGCCAGGTCGCGAGACGACGCGTCCGGCCTCAACGGCGATACCCTTCTTCTTGTCGAGGCGGTACGACAGCACGACGTCGCCGCCCTTGCACGGCAGGAAGAAGTACTTGCCCTCGCGGTCGAGCGGATTGTGATGCGGCCGGATGTTGCCTTGTTCGCGCCGGTGCGGTCCGATCGTGCCGGCCACGGTGGTGAGCGTCGAATAGGGGCCGAGCGTGCCGTCCCGCGCGACTGGCAACACGGCGATCGAGTCGGTGCCGTAGTTGCTCACGAACAGGAAGCGGCCCGTCGCGTCTAGGGCGAGGTGGATGACGTTGTAGCCGCCGGTCGACTGCCGGTTGAGGAAGCGCAGGTGGCCGGTGCGCGGATCGATCGCGAAGGCGCTGGCCTCGCTGCGATCGCCGTGCACCGAGTAGAGGAAACGCCCCGTTGGATCGACCGTCAGGAACGACGGGTTCTCGAGACCGCCCAAAGTCTGGACGTGCTTGAAGGCGCCGCTGCGCGGATCGACCTTGTAGGCGTTGATGCCGTTGCCGTGGCCGTTGCGGCCCGGCGTGGTGTAGCTGCCGACGTATGCGAAGAGTGTCATGTCGCTATCCTGTCCCTAGCCCGATGTGGCGACAATCGCGCCGACACCCAAAACCACCAATAGAATTCCCGCCAGCTCGCGCCGGCTGATCGCTTCGCGGAAGACACGCATCGAGACCGCGTAGGTGAACAGCACCTCGATCAGGATGAGCGTGCGCACATGCGACGCCGGCTCGAGCGCTAGTGCCGTCACGTTCGCAAGCGACGCGGCAGCGCCAGCACCACCGGCAAACATCGACAGACGCCATTGGCGCAGCGCCCCAAGTACGACCGACGGCGTGCGCAGCAGCAACCAACTGCCCAGCAGCAGCGCCTGCAAGAGCTGACTCCAGAACAAGGTCTCCGCGGCTGCCAGGAACGGCGGTGCGCCGAGGGCAAGATTGGCCCCGCGATAGCCGACCACCGAGATCGCAAAGCCGGTGCCGGCCGCTAAGCCGAACAGCGCCGCCGGATCGGCCCAGCCACTGCTCATGTTCCTGCCGCGCGGCGACAGGAGCACTGCGCCCAAGGTGGCCACGACGATTGCCAGCGCCGTCACCAGCGACAGGTGCTCGCCCAGGAACACCACCGAGAACAGCGCGACCTGGATGACCTCGCTCTTGGAGTAGACTAGTCCGATCGCGAAGCTGCGCGCCGCCATCGCCCGCAGCAGCAGCGCGGTCGCTACCATTTGACTGAGGGCTGCGATCAACACCCAGCCGGCGAACGTCCAGGTGATCTGCGGCGCCTGGAACGCGGGCAGGGCGAGCAGGCCCAAGAGCCACAGCGTCAGCAGCGGCATGCCGTAGAGGAAGCGCACGAAGGTCGCGCCCAAGGTGCCGATGTCGTCGATCAACCGACGCTGCGCCGTATTGCGGACGGTCTGGGCGGCGGCAGCGAAGAGCGTGAGCGGGATCCAGAGCCAGGGCGGAACGATCATTTGCTCAAGATGATCCGCAGGCCGGGCGCATTGTCCTCGATCCTGATCGAGAGGCCGTGCAATCCCGCCGTCGCCTTCACGAGTGCCAGCCCGAGGCCGCTGCCGGCCGTCGTGCGGCTGCGGTCGAGCCGGTAGAAGCGATCGAACACCCTGTCGCGCTCCTCTGCCGGGATGCCCGGACCATTGTCGGCGACGATGATCCGCGGCCCGGCGGTCAGGGTCAGCGATACCGTCGAGCCGGCCGGCGTATGGGCCAGCGCGTTCTCGACCAGGTTGGACAGCATCTGCGCCAGCAACTGGCGGTCGCCCTGCAAAGCAACGCCGTTGTCGATGCGAAGCTCTAGCCTGTGCTGCGAGTCTTCGGCTGCGGGCAGATAGGCTTCGCCGACGCTGCGCGCCACGGCCGAGAGATCGACGTCGGCAAAGCCGCTCTTCTGCGCGCCGGCCTCGATCTGGGCGATGCGCAGCAGGGCCGAGAACGTCTCGAGCAGGACATCCGCTTCACCGATCGCATCGTCGGTCGCGGCGGCATACTCGGCCGTGCTGGTCGCATGCTCGCGTGCATCCTCGAGGCGCTGGCGCAGCCGGCCGAGCGGCGTGCGCAGGTCGTGCGCGATGTCGTTGGAAACCTGGCGCAGGCCTTCCATCAGGTGCTGGATGCGGTCGAGCATGGCGTTGAGGCTGCCAACCAGCTGGTCGATCTCGTCGTTGGTGCCGCGCACCGGCACGCGGGCGGCGAGATCGCCTTCCATGATGGCGCGCGCCGTGCGGCCGATCGTGTCGATGCGGCGCAGGAAGCTGCCGCCCAGCACGGCCCCGCCGGCGATCGCGAGCATCAGGGTCAGCGCCGCCGCCCAGGCGAAGGCGCTTTCGATCGCGTGCTGCATGTCGACCAAGCGACCCGCGTCCTGCGCCACCAGGATGAACGAGCCGTCGGCCAGGGTGAGGCCAAAGCCGGTGAGCTTGCTGCGCGGATTGAGCGGCTCGTCGCCGTCGTTGCGCACGAAGTCGACGACGCCATTGACCGGCGGCATGCCAGGCAGGTTGCCGACCACGACCTGCTGCGTCGGCGCCTGCAGCAGGTAGAAGATCGGACCGCGCGTGCGGAAGTTCATGCGGCGCGTGATCTGTTGGGCGACGCCGAGCAGGCCCGACTGCCGGTCGATCTCGGCCAACTGATAGGCCTCGGTGCGCAGCACCGCCTGCATGTCGCTCTGCATGGCGTCAGTCGCCTTCACGTAGACGGTGCCGAACAGTACAACGGCCGAGACGACGAACAGCCCGGCATAGATCAAGGTCAGGCGAAAGCTCGCCGACCGCAGGATGCGGGTGAGGATGTTACTCCGGCGCGCGGATGACATAGCCAGCCCCCCGGACGGTGTGGAGCAGCGGCTTGTCGAACCCCTTGTCGATCTTGCCGCGCAGGCGGCTGATGTGCGTCTCGACGATGTTGGTCTTGGGATCGAAGTGGAAGTCCCAGACTTTCTCCAGCAGCATCGTGCGCGTCACGATTTCGCCGGCGTGGCGCACCAGGTACTCGAGAATCTTGAACTCCTGCGCCAGCAGCTCGATGCGCTTGCCGCCGCGCGTGACGTTGCGTGTGAGAAGATCGACGTCGAGGTCGCCCACGGCGATGTGCGTCGTCTCCACAATCGGCGGCCGGCGGGCGAGCGCACTCACGCGCGCCAGCAACTCGGCGAAGACGAAGGGCTTCACCAGATAATCGTCGGCACCGGCCTCGAGGCCCGCGACGCGATCGTCGACGCCGCCCATCGTCGTCAAGAACAGCACCGGCGTCTTCATGCCGGCCGCGCGCGCCGCCTTGACCAGCGACAGCCCGTCCATCTTGGGCAGCATGCGGTCCACGATCATCACGTCGTAACGTTGTTCGCCCGTCGCGAGATAAAGACCCTCGCGCCCGTTGTCCGCATGGTCGACGACATGGCTCTTCTCCCGCAGCCCCTTGGCCACGTATTCGGCGATCTGCTTGTCGTCTTCGACGATAAGGATTTTCACGTCGCACTCCACCGTCGTCCCGACCGGAGCGAAGCGGAGTGGAGGGACCTCTCTTCGCTAGATCGTTCAACCAAGATCATGTATCTCGTCACTCAAGTCTCGCCATTCGGGGTTTGATCGATTGATAAGAGCGATCTTCTTGTCTCGTCGCCATCTCTTGATCTGCTTCTCCCGCTCGATCGCATCCGGCGCTGTGTCGAAGGATTCAACGTAGATGAGCCGATCAATCTTGTACTTGGCAGTGTGCATGGATTCCCCGCGCCGGTGTTCGTCGAGCCGGCGCGGCAAGTCGGTGGTTACGCCAATATAGAGCGCGCGGCCGGTTCTGCTCGCGAGGATGTAGACGACTGGTTGGCGCATGACGATTCCAGCAGAAATACAGCGTTTATCGAAGTCAAAATAGGTCCCTCCACTCCGCTTCGCTCCGGTCGGGACGACGGTAGCAGGCCACCCTTCCAACTATACAAACATTCAATGTTCCGGCCATGGGGGCGCCATGGGGCGGGGCCCATATACCTCCTGCGAGTTGAACAGGAGAGTTAACAATGACCAAGACCAAGAAGCTTCTATCCGCCCTGGCGTTGACCACGGCACTGACGGCCCCAGCCCTCGTTGCCCCGATGCTGGTCACGACTCCCGCGATCGCGGGCGAAGCGACCCATGACTTCGCCGATCTCGCCGCCAAGGTGACTCCGGCGGTCGTGAACGTCGCCGTCACCCTGAAGGCGGGGGCGGGCGAAGACGAGACCAAGATGTCCGGCGACGACCCGTCGGGCCAGGGCTCGAGCCAGTCGCAGATGGAAGAGTTCATGCGCCAGTTCGCCGAACGCTTCGGCCAGCAGGGCCATGCCCAGAAGCGCGCGCAGCCCAAGCAGCAGGCCGTGGGCACGGGCTTCATCATCGATCCGTCCGGCATCATCGTCACGAACAACCACGTGGCGGGCAGCGCGGAGAAGATCACCGTCACCCTGGCGGATGGCCGCAAGTTCCCGGCCAAGCTGCTGGGTGCCGACGCCAAGACCGATCTCGCGGTCCTGCAGGTCCAGGCCGACAAGCCGCTGCCGTACGTCGAGTTCGAGGACGGCGCCAAGGTGCGCGTCGGCCAGTCGGTGATGGCGGTCGGCAACCCGTTCGGCCTCGGCGGCACCGTGACGACCGGCATCGTGTCGGCGCGCGGCCGTGACATCCAGTCGGGTCCGTTCGACGACTACATCCAGACCGACGCCGCGATCAATCGCGGCAACTCGGGCGGCCCGCTGTTCGACATGGACGGCAAGGTCATCGGCATCAACACCGCGATCTACTCGCCGACGGGCGGCAGCATCGGGCTTGGCTTCGCCATCCCGTCCAGCCTCGCCAAGCCGGTGGTGGCCCAGCTCAAGGAACACGGGCGGGTCGAGCGCGGACTGCTCGGCGTACAGATCCAGCCGGTAACGGATGAGATCGCGAGCAGCCTGTCGCTCGGCTCGGCCTCTGGCGCCCTCGTGGCCCAGGTCGAACCGGACAGCTCGGCGATGAAGGCCGGCATCCAGTCGGGCGACGTGATCAAGAGCGTCGACGGCAAGTCGATCGACACTGTGCGCGACCTCACGCGGACCATCGGTGCGGCCGAGCCGGGCTCGACGGTGAAGGTCAGCCTGATGCGCGACGGCAAGGACATGACCGTCCAGGCCAAGCTGGGTGACAGCGACTCGAAGAAGGTGGAGCAGGCCAAGGCCGACACGGCCAAGTCCGATACTGCCAAGGAGCCGTCGTCCTACGGCGTCTCCCTCGCGCCGCTGTCGCCGGAAGCGCGCCAGCAGCTAGGTCTCAAGGATGAGATCAAGGGCGCGCTGATCGCGGGCGTCGAGCAGGGCAGCCCCGCCGACGACCAGGGCCTTCGTGCCGGCGACGTGCTCCAGCAGGTCGGCCACGCGCAGGTCACCTCGCCGAAGGACGCCGCGGCACAGCTTGCCGAGGCGAAGAAGGCCAACAAGCCGGTCTTGATGAAAGTGTTTCGAGAGGGAATGACGAGGTTCGTTGCTGTTTCTCCCCGGGCAACCTGAACTTCGCCTTCTCGACGGAGCCGGCGGTGGCGCAACCACCGCCGGCTTTTTCGTGTCCGGGGCGAGGGTGGTTACCGGCGGGGGGGGGGCTCCCGTTAAATAAACGGGAATTTAACGGCGCTGATTTTTAGAAGTGAGTAAATTCAAAGAGTTGGCGATACGCCCGAGCGCGCTAAACGGTAGCTTCCCCGGTATCAGGGCGCAAACGCCACAAGCATCCTTGGGGGTGTGGCCTATCTTGCTGGGCATGACCGAGACTCATGTTGTTTCAGCGTTGCGAGCGAAGCGGGCGGAACTCAGCGGCGAGGTGCGGAAGATCGAGAAAACGCTGCACCGCCTGCGGGTGATGCTGCACTCAATTGATAACACAATCCGTGTCTTTCAGCCAGATTTAGACCCTGCATCCATTGCACCAAAGACACCCCGTCATCGGTCTGGGCTGTTCAAACAGGGCGAGTTGCCAAGGCTGTGTGCCGATCAATTGCGAACCTCTGACGGGCCTATATCGGCTCAGGACATGATGCACGCCATCACAGCGGCCAAGGGCCTAGACCTAAGCTCAGAGGTCACAGAGCGCATTCTAACCATCATGCGGAGCATGTTGCAGCGTGGCGAGGTCACACGCCATGGCGAGGCACCGCACGTCGTATGGATGCTCAATAACACATGATCGTGCCGCCGACCTTTTGGCACGTCTGATCGGGAATATTGCGGCCATTGCCGGGCACCCATTGCGGCGCTTCTACTGGGTCTTTAGGCGCGGGTGACGGTGTTTCGTAGGTGTATTTGTAGACCGACCCCGAATCGCACGGGCTCTGAGCTGTTGCCACGCTGCCGCTCAGGAGAGAGCAGGCCAACAGCGCCCCCAGGATCAATTCCAGCTTGGTCATTCTCGCCCCCATGCAATGATTGGGCGTCAACTATAGGGGGAAAGCCAATGGCATTACGATACGTGCTGCGCGGACTGAAAGACGGGTCAACCGATACTCAGAAGCGCGAAGTGCATTTCACGCTCAGCGTAAAGAATGGGCCAGCATCGGATTTCGTCGGAGAAGTCGGCGTGATTGAGCAAATCATTTCCGCGCTAGCGACGATGGCAAAGGGACTTCGCCAACCGCGTCCGCAGATGGTGTCGGGTGAGGCGGTGAAAGAATACACCGTCCAACGGGACGCATTTGGCGGCCCTGTGATTCTTCGGCTTGGCACAGAACTGGGAGTGCTTCACACGTTTGCACTGCCTCAGGCCGTGGCACTCGATATCTCTGATCGATTGAAAACCGCCAGTGAGAAAGTCGTGCCGAAGGGAACTGCGTAGACATGCGCATGCGCTCCGATTAGATTTCCAATCGGAGCGGCGCACGCTTCATTCAATCAAGTTTCAAACGGCTCCCGCTGGCAGGCAGGGGCCGTTTTCTATTGTGCGCGCTCGACGTGACGCTGCCAATAGCCGGTGAAATCCACAGACTTGCCGCGCTTCAATGCCAGCGTGCCCAGCAATTCAACCTGCCGACCGTTATCAATCCGGCGGTTGTCCTCGCGCCATGTGGCCTCCTGAGCGTAGCGCAGCAGGTAGGTGCCAGCGATATGATGATGGTGGCCGATTTCAGCGCGGCGCATACGGCTAAAGAATTCCTCAGCCCAATTCGTGCAAGCGCCGTCGTGGCTATACGCCTCGGCATGGTTGATGCGCTGCACCTCAAACCGCGAGTGCAAGGCATTCCATGAACTGGCTTCGTCGGCATTGATGACGGTGCCCTTACGGACGCGGCGGGTGATGAATGCGGTAGCCTCAGCCTCAGTCTTGAAGACGGCAGGCACGCCATTGCCGCCACGCTCGCGCACGATCACGACGACCTCGCGCTTGCCGTTCTGGTTCTTTGCCAAGCGACGATCGCGGCGGTTTTCCTTGTAGTTGGCAGGCTTGATGTAGCCGCCGAAATAGCCGCCATCGACCTCGACGGTGCGGCCTTCACCACCCAGACGCCGCTCTTTCAATTCCTCGGACATAGCTTCACGCAGCTTGTGCAGCAGGACGAACGCAGCCTTGTAGGACAGGCCAAGGTCGCGCGACATGGCGAGCGCGGACTTGCCCTTGACCTCATTGCAGAAAATCGCGATTGCGCCGAGATAGGTCCGAAGCGGCAGCTTGTGCGAGCCGAACAGCGTACCCGATGTAATGCTGAAATCCTTGGCGCACGCCTTGCAGCGGAACCGCAGGGATCCATTAGGCCTGCGAGCCTCATACGCATCAAGACCGCCGCAATGCGGGCAGACCGGAGCGCCATCCGTCTCAGGCCAACGAAGATCGCGAAAGAACTCCTCCGCTTCCGCATCGGTCATGCGGAACACGGTCGCCAAATTCAGCGACTTTGCCCTGCGTGAGAGGAGGAAGTGTTGAGCCATCTTGGTGTCACTTGTGACACGCTCAGAAAGCTTGGTCAACGATAAAGTGTCAGATATGATCCGTGTCGGAGGTGACACTATGGGACTGGCAAAGACTGAGGCTGAGATTGCAGAACGTGTGTCTGCATATCTCAAGGCCGAACTAAAGAAGGCCGATGTAACCTATGAGGAACTAGCCAAGCGGCTCAAGAAACACGGGCTGGCAGGGGAAACGACCGACTCAATCAAGGCCAAGCTAAAGCGCGGGACCTTTGCTGCTACATTCCTGCTGGCGTCACTGGCAGCACTAGAATCGGAAGGTTTGAGGCTGGAAGACCTTTAGGGAGTCCTTTCCCCAACGAAAATGAAGTAGCCAGGACTCGATATTTGGTCGCGCTTGATCTCATCAAGCCGAACTTGAGCGCCCGTAGCGATGGCTAGCGCTCCCTGCAACACCTTGGCCCCCGCATCTTCGGGCGATATCGAAATGCCCGCTGCCTGCATCGAGTATTCGTTAAGCCTCACTTCCCAGTGGGCTTTCTCAAATGCTTGCCGTAAGGAGGCGGTGAGCTTTCCGCACATGCGTGGCGATCCACACTGGATAACCACGGAGCGGTAGCCCGCTGGCAATTCCCTTAACGCTGGCGACCGTTCTATCTTGTCGGAAAGGATCGACAACTGATCCGCAGAGAGGGTTGGCCAACCCTCGGGGGCCATGCCTTCCGCCCTCGATTTCCAAGTATCCCTATCCGCCTTCACCCCCGCCACCTCGTGCGAATAAAGCTGATCGGTGACAATAAAACCCGCACCAAATCCGGCCAAAAGAGCAACGATGAAAACGCCCGGTGCGCGTTTCACGGTGTGGCGCTCCTCGCGGAGCCACTCCAGCAAACTTTCCAGCATGGCCTATCCCCCAGCCGGATTTTTAACACAGAAACCGCCCCTGTGGCGGTTGCGCCCGAATACCGAGCTTCCCTCACCACGCTCGATCTGCCCCGCCGTGCAGCGTCTCCCGTGGCCCCCGCGCTTCGGCATGTAGCTAAGAATCCGGGTATCCGCAACCTAATATTGCGTATTGCGCATTATTTGTCAAGGCGCCACTGGAGTGGCGCGCTCCCAGCATCAGCGGAACGGGAAGGCGATGTCGACGCTGGCTTCGCTGCCGAACTGGCCCATGCGATCGACGACCGAAGCCGGCATGCGGGTGTTGGCGGTGTTGCCCTCGCCGGGGCTGAGTTCGGGCATCACTTCGCGCGAGAACAGGCGAACCGAGCGAGCGGACTCCTCGAACGACAGGTCGCCATAGGCGAAGCGGCAGAGGGCGTAGTTGATGCCGGTGCGGCCGATATCGTCGCGCATCTGTTCGAGCACGCGGCCGACCGAGCCTGCCACTACATAGCCTTGGGCGACGGCGTCCTCGAACTCGGAGGGGAAGATCTGCTGCGGCAGCGCCACGTCGTGCACACGCCACAGATGGACCAGCGAGTCGTACCAGACCTTGAAGGCGCGCTTGGCGATGGCGATTGTCTCGCGATCGTTGTCGCCGACCACGACGTTGCGCGTGTTGGCGAGGAACGGCATGTCCTCGAGCGGGCGATCGAGCAGGGTCCAGGCGGCGCGATAGGCCGCGCAGTAGGCGGCGGCATCCTTCGTCGGGAGGCTGAGTGCCACGTTGCAGCCTTCGCCGGCCAGGCGCGGCGCGCTCTCGAGCGAGCGTGAGGCATGCCACAGCGGCGGATGCGGCTTCTGCACGGTCGTGGCTTCGAGCGGCACGTTGTCGAAGCTGAAGTGCGGGCCCTTGTGATTGAGCCGACCGGTAACGAGGCCCTTCAGCACGATCTCCAGCACCTCGTCGAAGCGCTCGGCCGTGGTCTTGGGATCGACGCCGAAGAAGGCGGCCTCGTAGGGCGAGGCGCCGCGGCCGACACCCAACTCCAGTCGGCCGCCGCTCATCTGGTCGAGCATGCAGATCTCTTCGGCCAGGCGCAGTGGATGATAGAGGCCGAGCGGATAGACCAGCGGGCCGAACCGGAGCGTGGTCGTGCGCTGCGCGACGGCAGAGAGGAAGAGGCCGGGTGAGGGCGCGATGCCCAGCGGCGTGCCGTGATGCTCGGCCACGTGATAGGCGTGGAAGCCGGCCCATTCGTAGAGTTCGATCAGGCGCAGGCGCTCTTCATACTGGCGCTCGGCGTCA
Source organism: Enhydrobacter aerosaccus (assembly GCA_903832005.1). Classification (GTDB taxonomy): domain Bacteria; phylum Pseudomonadota; class Alphaproteobacteria; order Reyranellales; family Reyranellaceae; genus Reyranella; species Reyranella aerosaccus_B. The sequence continues at coordinate 24,041 of CAIKZO010000011.1, forward strand.
GGCCCCGAGCGATCGAGGTGGTCGAAGATGCCGAATTTCATTGTTCTTTTTTCGCGAGGGGTTGTTGGTCAATATTATACACAACTTCGGGACCAATCGGGCACGCTTTGACGCATAGCTGATGTCAAAGCGCGGGCATGACCTCTGCGGCAAACAGTTCGACCGAACGCCTGGATTCCTCGAACGACAGGTCGCCGAAAGCCATGCGGCACAGGCAGTAGTTGATGCCTGCAACATCATTGTCACGCTTCAGTCGGTCGCGGACCGTCGCGGGCGAGCCGGCGACGATGTAGCCGCCGTCCAGGGCCGCTTCGAACTCGGCGGGGATCATCTGGCGGGGCAGGCCGACGCCGTTGGCGCGCCACAGATGGATCAGCGCGTCGTACCATCGCGCGAAGGCGCGCCTGGCCGCGCTCTGGGCTTCCTTGTCGGTGTCGCCGACCACGATATGGCGGCTGAGACCGATCGACGGCATCTCCGCCTCCGGCTTGCCCAGCGCCTTCCACGCCGCGCGGAAGCGGGCGGAGAACTGGCCGACGCCCTCGGCCTTCATGCCGACCACCGTGTTGCAGCCCTGCTTGGCGAGGCGATCCGCACTCTCCAGTGAGTTGGCGCCGTACCACAGCGGCGGATACGGAAGCTGCACCGGCTGCATCTCCATCGGCACGTTCTTGAAGGTGAAGTACTTGCCTGCATGATCGAGCTGCTTGTGCGTCAGGCCTTGCAGGATCACCTCGAGCGCCTCGGCGAAGCGCTCGGGTCCGGTCGCGGGATCGACGCCGTAATAGCCCACTTCGTACGGCGAGATGCCGCGACCGACACCCAGCTCGAGGCGGCCGTTGCTCATCTGGTCGAGCATGCAGATCTCGTCGATCAGCCGCAGCGGATGATAGAGGTTCACGGTGTAGACGAGCGGGCCGAAGCGCAGCGTCTTCGTGCGCTGGGCGACGGCTGCCAGGAAGACGCTGGGCGAGGGCGCCATGCCCAGCGGTGTCGCGTGATGCTCGGCCAGGTGATAGGCGTGGAAGCCGCTCTTCTCGTACAGCTCGATCAACTTCAGCCGATCCTCGAACTGCTGCCCGAGCGTGGAGGCGGCGCGGTCCATGTGATCGAAGACGCCGAATTTCATGGTCGGCCTACAGCGCGCGTTTCTTCGAGGTGATCACGCCGCTGGCGATGCCGTGCCATTCGATGGTGCCGGAGAGGCGGCTGTGTTCGATCTTGGGGCAGCGGTTCATCACTACCTTGAGGCCGGCATCCTCGGCGCGTTTGGCGGCGGCATCGTTGACCACGCCGAGCTGCATCCAGACGATTTTGGCGCCGTGCTTGATCGCCTCGTCGGTGATCGAGCCCGCGGCCTCGGAGTTGCGGAAAATGTCGACCATGTCGACTTTCTGTGGCAGCTCGTCGAGCGAGCCATAGACCTTCTGGCCCAGGATCTCCTGGCCCTTGGCGGCCGGATTGACCGGGATCACCTTGTAGCCGCGGTCTAGCAGGTATTTCGCGGCGAAGAAGCTCGGCCGATTCCAGTTGGCCGACAGGCCGACCATGGCGATAGACTTGGTCTCGCGCAGGATCTTGCGCAAATAAGAATCGTCGTAGCGATCGTGAACGATTGCAGACATGGGAGCATTATACATGGCGCCGCTGCTGTTTGAACCGATCTCCATCCGCGATGTGATCTTCAAGAACCGCGTGGTGGTGGCCCCGATGCACCAGTACGCAGCCGAAAAGGGCTTCACGACCGACTGGCACCTGATGAACGCGGGCCGCTATGCGGCGGGCGGCGCGGGGCTGGTGATCATGGAATCGACCAAGGTCGAGCGCCGCGGCTGCGGCACGGTCGGCGATCTCGGCATCTGGGACGATGCGCACATTCCCGGCCTCAAGCGCTGCGTCGACTTCATCAAACTGCATAACTCGGTTCCCGGGCTCCAGCTTGGCCACTCGGGCCGCAAGGCGCGGCGCTTCCGCCCGTGGGAAGGCGGCGCGCCGCTGGTCAATTCGCCCGACGTCTGGGATTGGGACGGCTGGGATATCGTGTCGTCGAGCGCGATGAACAATCCCGCGAGCGATCCGATGCCGCGCGCGCGGACGCGCGCGGAGATCCCCGAGATGGTCGAGCGCTGGGGGCAGGGCGCGCGACGTGCGCACGAGGCGGGCTTCGAAGTGCTCGACCTACACATGGCGCATGGATATCTGATCCATCAGTTCCTCTCGCCCTTCTCCAACACGCGCAACGACGAGTACGGCGGCAGCGAGCAGAATCGCATGCGCTTCGCCATCGAGGTGGTGGAAAGCGTGCGCGCGCATTGGCCGGCTTCGAAGCCGCTGTTCGTGCGCTTCTCGGTCGAGGACGATGCCGGCTGGGGGCCCGACCAGAGCGTGGCGCTGGCCAAGATCATCAAGCCAATGGGCGTCGACGTGATCGACTGCAGTTCGGGCGGCATGCGCGGCGCGCCGGTGGTGAGCACTGGGCCGGTGACCTATGGCTATCAGGTCCCGTACGCCGAACGGCTGCGCAAGGACGCGGACATCCTCAGCATGGCGGTCGGCTTGATCGTGCATGCCGACCAGGCGGAGCAGATCCTGCAGGAGGGAAGGGCTGACCTGATCGCGCTGGGACGCGAGCTTCTCTACAATCCCAACTGGCCGATGGATGCAGCGCAAAAGCTCGGCGTTGACAAGAATTTCGGCTCGGTGCCGCCGCCGCAGTCCTATTGGCTGTCCAAGCGTGCACAGTCTGTGAAGAGCGTCGTGCCGTCGACCTATGCGAAGGGCATCAACAGCTTGTGACGGGCTTTTGGGCCGCCGCTGGCTAAGATCGCCGCCGAACTCGAACCGGTGGAGATCACCATGAAGCGGACTGCCACTCTCGCTCTCTTGCTTGGCTGCGTTTTCGCGACGCCGTCTTTCGCGGCGCTCAAGCCCGGCGATGCCGCCCCTGACTTCACCGCCAAGGCGGCGCTGGGTGGCGACGAATTCACTTTCTCGCTTGCCAGTGCGCTGAAGAAGGGCCCGGTCGTCCTCTACTTCTTCCCCAAGGCCTTCACCAAGGGCTGCACGGCTGAGGCGCATGAGTTTGCCGAGGCCGCCGCGTCCTACACCGCCGCCGGCGCCACCTTGATCGGCATGTCGGCCGACGATATCGGCACGCTCCATACTTTCTCGACGCAGGAATGCTCGGCCAAGTTCCCGGTCGCGGCCGATCCCGACCTGAAGGTCATCAACGCCTACGACACCAAGCTCGAGATGAAGCCCGGCATGACCGTGTCGGAGCGCACGTCCTATGTGATCGGTACCGACGGCAAGATCGTATACGCCTACACCAATCGCGACCCCGACAAGCATGTCGAGAACACGATGGCAGCCGTCAAGGCGCTGAAGAAGTAGGAAGAGGCATATTCATATGAAACGCGTAGCCGCTCTGGCTCTCCTGTTCGGCTGCGTCGTCGCAACACCGTCCTTCGCGGCGCTGAAGCCGGGCGATGCCGCGCCCGATTTCACCGCCAAGGCGGCACTGGGCGGCGAGGAGTTCTCCTTCTCGCTCGCCAACGCGCTCAAGAAGGGCCCGGTGGTGCTCTATTTCTTCCCGAAGGCCTTCACCACCGGCTGCACCGCCGAGGCGCATGAGTTCGCCGAGGCTGCAGCCTCCTATACCGCGGCCGGCGCCACTCTGATCGGCATGTCGGCCGACAGCATCGAGACGCTGCACACCTTCTCGACGCAGGAATGCTCGGCCAAGTTCCCGGTCGCTGCTGACCCCGACCTCAAGGTCATCCGCGCCTACGATTCGACGATGATCCGTATCGGCTCGCTCGGTATCTCCGACCGCATCTCCTACGTGATCGGCACCGACGGCAAGATCGTCTACGCCTATTCCGCCAGCGATCCCGACAAGCACGTCGAGAACACGCTCGCGGCGGTGAGGGCGCTCAAGAAGAACTAGGGCGAAGCCGTCCTGTTCTGCTCGGCGCGCTTGCGGAGATAGTGCGCGGTGCCGAGAAGGATCGCGGTGAAGACGATCGTCAAGGTCGAGACCGCTGCGATCGTGGGATCGATCGCGTAACGCAGGTCTTCCCACATGCGGCGCGGCAGGGTGACGGCGCCCTGGCCTGACAGGAACAGCGCCACGATCAGCTCGTCGAACGAGGTGATGAAGGCGAACAGCGCGCCCACGATCACGCCGGGCTGGATCAGCGGCAAGGTCACCTGGAAGAACGTGCCGCGTGGCGTGGCACCAAGGCTGAGCGCTGCCTGTTCGAGGCGCGGATCGATGCCGGCCAAGGTCGCCGTCACGCTGGTCACGACGAAAGGCACGGCGAGCGACGTGTGGGCGAGTACCAGCGCGATCGGCTTGCCGACCAGTCCATATTTCGAGAAGGCGTAGTAGACGCCGATCGAGACCACGATCACCGGCACGATCAACGGCGATAGGATCAGCCCCGACACCAGCACCTTGAGCGGGCGCGGGAGCTTGGCTAGGCCGAGCGCCGCCAGCGTTCCCAGGAACGTCGACAGCACCACGGTACAGGCCGCGACCCAGATGCTGAGCCAGGTGGGGGCCAGCCAGTTCTCGGCGCTGAAGTAGACGCGATACCATTTCAGGCTGAGGGCCGGCGGCGGGAAAGTGAGGTAGTTCGCCGACGAGAAGGAGACCGCGAACACGACGACGATCGGGAAGGCGAGGAAGAGGAGGATCAGCCCGACAAAGCTCTTCGGTAGAATCCCTCTCATCGCGCGCTCATCTTGAAGGCGCTGCCGATGCCGGGCAGGCGGCGGCAGACGACGATGATGATCAGCGCTGTCGCCAGCAGCACGGTCGAAAGACAGGCGGCATAGGCCCAGTTGAGCTGGTCGACCTGGTTGGCGATCAGCATGGACAGCGTGATATCGCGCGGGCCGCCCAGCATGGCGGGCGTGATGTAGAAGCCGAGCGACAGCACGAACACCAGCAGCCCGCCGGCCGCGACGCCGGGCACGGAGAGCGGCAAGGTGACCTGCAGGAAGGTTTTCCACGGCGGCGAGCCGAGGCCCGAGGCGGCGCGCGCCAGCGAGGGATCGATCTGCCGCAGTGCATTGGCGATCGGCAGGATCATGTAGGGCAGCAGGATATGGATCATGCCGATGTAGACGGCGAGCGGCGTGTTGAGGATGCGCAGCGGCCTGTCGATCAGCCCGCTCGACATCAGCGCCTCGTTGATCAGCCCGTGGCGACCCAGCAGCACCATCCAGGCGTAGGAGCGCACCAGGACGCTGGTCCAGAACGGCAGCAGCACGACCACGAGGATCAATGGCGCCAATCGCTTGGACCGCACGAGCGCCAGCGCCACGGGGTAGCCCAACACCAGCGAACCCAGGGTGACGATGACGGCGGTGTAGAGCGTGTTCGATAAGGTGTTGAAGAACACCGTGTCGCTCATCAGCTCCTTGTAACGATCGATCGACCAGGTCGGGTCGTTCAGCGAGCGCAGCAGCATCGACGCGACTGGCAGGGCGTAGAGCACGACCATATAGATCACGAGTGGGGCGACCAGCAGGATTCCCGTTGTCGTCCTGAGCGAAGCGGAACTAGACAAGAATCGTGTCCGCGACGGACCAGGCGATCTCGGCCTGTTCGCCCACGGTGCGGCGCCGGATCGCGGCACTCGACGGTTCCTTCAGCACCATCGACGTGCCGTCGGCAGCCTGCAGCATGTAGCGACAGCGCTCGCCGGCGAACACGGCTTCGGTGACGGTGACGCTCATGCGGTTCACGGTGGCAGAGTCGTGAGCGCCGTTGGCGAAGCGCAGGCGCTCGGGCCGCGTGGTCAGGGTCACCTGGGCGCCGCTGCCGGGGCGACCAGGGCAGAGCGCACGCACGACGGCGCCCTGGCAGTCGGCGACGACGATGTCGCCTTCCATGCCGCGCACGGTGGCAGGCAGGAAATTGGATTCGCCGATGAAGCCCGCGACGAAGCGATTGCACGGCCGGTCGTAGAGATCCTCCGGACTGCCGATCTGCGCCACCAGCCCGTCGTTCATGACGGCGATGCGGTCAGACATGGTCAGCGCTTCTTCCTGGTCGTGCGTGACGTAGATGAAGGTGATGCCGAGATCGGCATGCAGGCGGCGCATCTCGAGCTGCAGGTTCTCGCGCAGTTGCTTGTCGAGCGCGCCCAGCGGCTCATCCATTAGCAGCAAGCGGGGCTGGAAGACGATCGCGCGGGCAAGTGCCACGCGCTGTTGCTGGCCGCCCGAGAGCTGGCGTGGGTAGCGGCCGCCGTAGCCGGGCAGGTGCACGAGTTCGAGCGCCTCGCCGACCAATTTGGTGCGCTCGGCCTTGGGAACGCCGCGCTGCTTCAGAGGGAAGCCGATGTTCTCGGCCACGGTGAGGTGCGGGAACAGCGCGTAGTTCTGGAACACCATGCCGATGTTGCGCTTGTGCGGCGGCATGGCGACGACCGATATGCCGTCGATCGCGATGTCGCCTTTCGTGGGCTGTTCGAAGCCCGCGATCATCATCAGGGTCGTGGTCTTGCCCGAACCGCTGGGGCCAAGCAGCGTCAGGAACTCGCCCGAACGGATGTCGAGCGACACGCCGTTCACCGCGCCGACGCGCTCGTAACTCTTCTCGAGGCCGGCCAGCGACACCGAGGCGCCGCGGCCGGTGGACGAGACCGTGTCCCTCACCCGAGGAGCCACTTGTTGAAGCGCTCGACCACCTTGGCGCGATTGTCGATCCACCAATCGTAGTTGTAGCTGAGCAGCTGCGACTTGATGGCGGGGGCGCTCGGCAGCACCTTGAGGCGTTCTTCGGAAAGGAACTCGTTCGAGCCGTTGTTGACCGAGCCGTAAGGGATGCCGAGCGAAATGCGCGCCTGCGGGATTGCCATGGTCGAGTAGGCCACGAACTTCTGGGCATTCGTCGCGTTCTTGGCGCCCTTGGGAATGCCCCAGGCATCGCGCTTCAGCAGGCCCTGGTTCCAGCTGATCTCGGCCTTCACGCCCGCGGCCTGGAGGGCGGCCATGCGGCCGTTCCACACGCTGGTCATGGTCACTTCGCGGTCGGTCAGCAGCTGGACCGGCATGGCGCCGGTGTCCCACCACTTGATCACGTCCTTCTTGATCTTGTCGTAGCTGGCGAAGGCCTTGTCGATGTCGATCGGGTAGATCTTGTCCATCGGCACGCCGGCCGCCATCAGCGCGAACTCGAGCTCGGGCCAGCCGCCGTTGCCGGTGCCGACCAGTGCGCGGTCCCCGGGGAATTTCTTGGTGTCCCAGAAATCGGCCCAGCCGTTGGGCGCGACGCCTTTGGTCGTATCGGAGCGGTAGCCGATGACCTGCGCCCACACCAGCATCTCGAGCCCGTATTCGAAGCGATAGGCCTTGTCGACGCCGTCATCGACCAGCGAGTAGTCGATCTTCTCGAAGTAATCGCCGGTCTTCATCAGGTTCATGATCGAGCCGCGGCTGAGCTGCGCCATGTCCCATTCGATGTTCTTGGTCTCGACCATCGCCTTGATCTTGGTCGGATCGGAACCGGCGAACGCCTTGACCTTGATGCCGGTGGCCTTCTCGAACGGCTCGAAATAGGCCTTCTGCTGGGTCTCTTGCATGGTGCCGCCAAAGGTGGCGATGCGCACTTCGCCTTCGCCCTTCAGGCTGTCGGGAATCTTGGTGAGCTCGGGCATGGTCTGGCCCCAGCCGTCGCGCAGGATGAACGGGGCCGACAGGCCGGTGCCGATCAGGCCGAGCGCGCTGCGCCGGCCAAAGCGCGTGATATTTTTCCTGTTCATGCTGCCCCCAAGGTTTGTCCCGGTTAGTACGCCAGAAGATTGTCGCGGAAGTGCTTGTGCTCGTACTGCTTGCGGACCAGGCCGCGGTCCTGAAGCGCGGGCACCAGCCCGTCCTCGATCTCGGCCAGGGTGCGGCGGTTGACGTTGGCCATCGAGAACAGGAAGCCGTCGCCGCCCACCTCCTGCATGGTCTCTTCCATCTTCGCGGCGATCGCGTCGGGCGTGCCGCAGAGTTCGACCGAGAGATCGACGTTATTGAAGCCCGCCATGGTCTCGCGGATCGAGCGGCCCTTGGCCATCTGGCGATACTGCTCGAGGTTCTGCTGGTGGCCGTTGGTGGTGACGTCGTCGGGCAGGGGCTGGTCGACGTCGAACTTGCCGAAGTCGATGTTGGTCACCTTACCGAAGTGCGCCATGCGCTCCTCGATATGCTCGCGTGCGTGTGCGAGCTGCCGCCGGCGGCGCTCCTGCGCATCCTCCATCGTCTCTCCCAGGATCGGATTGATGAGGAACAGCACCTTGCAGTCGTCGGGATTGCGGCCTTGTGCGACCATATGTTTGCGCACGTCGTCGCGGTACGCCTTCATGCCCGCGGTGCCTTTCACGTGCGCGACGATGGTGTCGGCGTGGGCCGCGGCAAACTTGCGGCCGCGCGGCGAGCCGCCGGCCTGCGCGATCACGGGCTGGCCCTGCGGCGCGGGGCCGGAGTTCAGCGGTCCGCGCGTGCTGTAGAATTTGCCCTGGTAGTTCACCGGCTTGACCTTGGTGTGGTCGACCAGCACGCCGCTCTTGCGGTCGGCGATGATCGCGCCGGGTTCCCACGAGCCCCACAGGCCTTTGCAGACTTCCATGTACTCGTCGGCCATGTCGTAGCGCAGGTCGTGGTCGGGCATGCCCTGCATGCCGAAGTTCATTGCCGCGAAGTCGGAGCTGCCGGTGACGGCATTCCAGCCCGCACGGCCTTCCGACACCTGATCTAGCGTCGCCATGAGGCGCGACAGCAAATAGGGGTGATAGGCGTAGGTGCCGAAGGTCGGCACGATGCCGATGCGCGAGGTCACCTGGGTCATCAGGGCGGCGACCACGGACGGATCCTGGCGCGGCACGGCGATGGCGTTCTTGAGGTAGATCTCGGTGGAGCCGTTGAAGCTCTCGCCCACGTAGGACGAATCCTCGAGCAGGACGTAGTCGAAACAGGCGCGTTCCAGCGAGCGGGCCATGTTCAGGAACAGCTCGGGCTGCATCCAGGAGTCGCCGATATGGCCCGTCCAGGCGTGCCCCCACGCTTGTGCACTGGAGCCTTGTAAAAACCACGCAAGATGAAACGGCTTAGCCTTCACGACACACTCCATTGCCCACTCGGGGTTACGGGGACGCAAATACTGTGCCGACGCGGGCGCCAACGATCCTATCGCGCCCGGCCCGGACTTGTCCTACTATTCGAACGGTTTTTGGCGTTGCGCAGTTATAGGAGCGGGCGATGGACAGCTTGATGCAGAACGGCTTGGGCGTCAGCGAGGCCGAGTGGCAGGCGCGGTGCGATCTCGCAGCGCTTTATCGGATTTGCGATCATCTCGGATGGACGGATCTTCTCGACACGCACATGTCGGTGCGCGTTCCCGGAGAACCGAACTGCTTCCTGATCAACCACTACGAAGAGAACTTCGACGAGATCACGGCGTCGAGCCTGATCAAGATGGACCTCGACGGCAAGGTCTACGGCAAGCAGGGCCGCTTCAACGCGGCGGGCTTCACCATCCATAGCGGCATCTACAAGGCGCGCCCCGACGTCAATTGCGCGATGCACACGCATACCCGCGCCGGCGGCGCTGTGTCGTTGATCCGCAACGGCATTCGTCCGATCAGCCAGGACGCGCTCGCGGTGTATGACGACCTCGTCTATCACGAGTACGGCGTGCCGACGACGCAGGAAGAGTGCGATTCGCTGGGCGTGAGCTGCCAGAACGGCGATCACATCGTGCTGCTGAACCACGGCCTGCTGTCGATCGCGGCCACGGTGCCGAGCGCCTTCCGCAAGCTCTACATGATGGAGCGTGCGTGCGAACTCGAACTGCTCGCCCGCCAGATGGGCGAGGAGCCGGTGGCAATCGACCAGTACGTGATCGACAAGGCGAAGGAGCGCATGCGCAAGGTCCGTTCCGAGCCGACGCACGGCCAGTACTACTTCACGGCCTTGCAGCGTCAGATTCGCAAGAACGGCGCTAGCGAGTGGTGCCAGTAGGCGGTACCGCCGGCGGCGCGCGGTAGCGCATCGCCACGAAGAACGAGGCCTGGGCGATCGCACCGGCGATCACCAGGACGAGGGCCGAGGCCAACGCAGGATCTCGGCCGAGGCCGGTGGCGGCGGTACAGATCGCGCCCACGGCCATTTGCGAAAATCCATAGAGACCGGAGGCCGATCCCACGACGTTGGGATTGATGCTGATGGCCTGCGTCAGGGCAGCGGGTGAGGCAATGCCCGCGCCGGCGGCGAAGAAGAATATCGGGATCACGACGGCCGGTACAGAGAGATGATGCGTCAGCACGGCGATCAAGAAGGCCAGCGCTGCCGTGACGCTCACCAGGTTGGCGACGACCGCAAGGCGGTCGATGGGAAAGCGCGTGATGATGCGCGCCGCCGTCACGCTGCCCAGCCAGACGCCGGAGAACTGGCAGGCGAGGTAGATTCCCACCTCGTAGTCCGGTCGTCCCAACTGATGACTGTAGATGAAGGGCGACGCGGCGACGAAACCGTACATCGCCGTCGTAGCGCAGCCACCGCCCAACGCGTAGCCGAGGAAGCGCGGCGACTTCAGCAGCCGCCCATAGTCGCGCATCAGCAAGCCGAAGTGGCTGGTGCGCCCAGGCGCCCGAGTCTCGGGCAGCAACGTCCAGGTGAAGGCGAAGTTCACGGCGCCCAGTGCTGCGAGAAAGAAGAAGAGGGCGCGCCAGCCGAAGGTGGCGGTGACACCGCTGCCGATCAACGGCGCCACACCCGGCCCCAGGACAACAACAAGGTTCATGAGCGCGAGTCGGCGTGCGGCATCCGCCGGCAGCGCATTGTCGCGCACCATGGCGCGTCCGATCACCATGCCCGAGCAGCCGCCGAGCGCCTGCAGGAGGCGCAACCCGATCAGCGTATCGACGGTCGGCGCGAAGGCCGCCCACAATCCGCTCGCCGCATAAATCACAAGGCCGACCATTAGTATGGGCCGCCGTCCAAAGTGATCGGCGAGCGGACCATAGACAAGCTGGCCGGCGGCGAGCCCGAGAATGTACACGCTCATGGTGAGTTGAATGGCGGCGCTGCTGGCGTGGAGGTCTCGCGCAGCGGCGGGAAGAGCCGGCACGAAAATATGCATGGCCAGTGTGCCGCTGAAGGTAATCAAGCCGAGGAGCCAGAGCGGTGCGAGCTTCGGAGAGGAGTCCATGCCTCTCCATAAAGCAACACGAGCGCCATGAGCTGCGCTGTCAGCGAATGTCACCTCAGCGATTGTTGAGGCAGTAGTCGTTCTTCAGCGCGAGCAACGCCGCAGGTTGCCAGCGAAAGCGCGGCGGAAAGAATTGCACGCCACCCAGGGCAGCGTCTGTCGGATCACGACCGTTGGCAGGCTTGCAGTCGGGCGGGGACGCGGCGCTCGAGAAGGCGAAGAAGACCTTGTCGGTGCGCTGCTCGTACACGGCCGTGCCGACGAAATCGCCGGCGCATTGCCCCTTCATGCCGGGCCGGGCGCAGGTATCGAGCACGATGTAGTCACCACGCCGATAAGGCTCGCTCCAGGAAAACCAGAACGCTTCGGTTGCGGCGGTGAAGCTCAGGTCAAGCGCGGTCGTGGCGAGGCGCAGTGCTTCGTAGAATTGAGCATTGTTGAGCCGGCCGGTCGGATCGCCGCGGGTGAAGAGATCGCGGATGGGAGCTTTCGATTTTGGCACGAAGCGCGTGGTTGCGCGCTCGAGCAGTCCCGCATTGGGCCTCCACGCATAAACCTTGCCGTCGACCCAGGGCCAGGCGCCGATTTCAAACAGGAGCCCGTCGGCGATCCGCGAGATCCGGCTGACGCAGGATTGCTGTTCGCGCGGACTGCCCAGGAGGTTGGGGATCGTGAGCACTTCGGGCGGTACGTCGCGCCGTACGGCCACGATGTAGACGGGGAACTGCGCGCAATCCATTCCGCTGCCGCCACGGTTTGCGATGAAGGCGAGAGCGTCTACCGTAGGATCGATATAGCGCTCGGCGATGTCGATCCGCTCTGTCGATTCGGTGATGCGGCTCTCGGCAAGATAGACGCCAGGCTTGCTCAGCGTCTGAAGCTCGAGCGGCAGGCCGCCGATCTTGACGCCGCTCTGGAGATAGAGTTCGCCGGCGAGTTCTTCGGGCTTGGCCTTCAGGTAAGTGTAGCGGGCCTGGAACTTGGGCAGCAGGCAGGCCGCCGTCAGAGGCGTACACTGGCGCCACAGCAACTCGCGCCAGCGCAGTTGGTCGGCGACGATCGTCGCGAATTCACGGCCGTTGTTGCTGTTGAGTTTGGCGTGGAGCGAGACGATCAGCTTGGTGATGGCCTCGTCGACCTGCCGCACGTCGGCGCTGTCGCAGATCACGCTGTCGAGGGCGGTTGGCTTGCGCTCGCAGTCCGCCGCGAAGGCAGACGCAAACCAGAAGAAGGAACAAGCGGCGGCGGAAAGAGCGGCCAGAGACCGGAGAATCTTCAGCGGCCTTTCCAGTCCGGCTTGGGCTTCTTGTTCACGAAGGCGTCGATACCGGCCCGTGCATCCTCGCTCTGCAACGCGCCCGCCATGAACTCGGTAGCGAAGGCGTAGGCCTCGGGCAGGTTCATTTCCATGTGCCTGTGGAACATCGCCTTGCCCTGGGCGATCTGCTGCGGCGGCTGCGCGGCGATGTGGCGGGCCAGCGCCAATGTCTCGGCGTCGAGTGCATCGGGCGCTACGACGCGGCTGACCAGTCCGTCGCGTAGCGCCGTGGCGGCATCGATGAACTGGCCGGTGAGCAACATGTCGAGCGCGCGCTTCTTGCCGACGTTGCGGCCGACCGGCACCGACGGCGTGCCGCAGAACAGGCCGTTGATGATGCCTGACGTCGCGAACGTGGCCTCGGTGGAGACCACGGCAAGATCGCAGGCCGCGACGAGCTGGCAGCCGGCGGCGGTAGCGATCGCCTGCACCTTGGCGATCACCGGCTGGGGCAGGCGGTTGATCGACAGCATCATCGCCGAGCAGCGCGTCATCAGGTCGTGGTGAAAGGCATACTCCTGGCTGGAGGCGACTTCGCGCAGGTCGTGGCCGGTCGAGAAGGCGCGGCCGGTGGCCTCGATGATCACGCAGCGGATGGACCTGTCGTGCGAGAGCCTGTCGAATTCGGCCTGCAGCGCGTCTATAAGGTCGCCCGACAGAGCGTTCATGGCGCGCGGCCGATTGAGCGTCAGGATGGTGACGGCGCCGTCGTCGCGGCGCAGCAGGACGGGCTCATTGGGAGCGGCAGACATGGCGACAGTGTATCGATTGAAGGCGAGGGCGTCATGCCGGTGATGACTCCTGCAGATTTGCTGAAGTTCCTCGACGAGCATTTCCCGCAGGCTGCAAGCGCGGGCATGACGGTCGAACATCTCGACGACAAGGTCATCCGGTTGCGCCTGCCGACTCGCGAAGAGAATTTGCGGCCGGGCGGCACGGTGTCCGGGCCGACATTGATGTGGTTCGCCGACTGCGGCTTTTATCTCCTGATCCTGGGCCAGCTCGGGCCCGTGGCGCTGGCCGTCACGACCAATCTCAACATCAACTTCATGCGCAAGCCCGAGATGGGCGACCTGATCGGCGAGGGGCGGCTGCTGAAGCTCGGTAAAACGCTGGCCGTGGGGGACTTCACGATCTGGAGCGACGGCAAAAAAGACCCGGTGGCGCACGCGACGCTGACCTACGCAATACCCCCGAAATCAAAGGCTTAAAAGAAGAGGTATTATAATACCGCTATCTCAAGCCATTGATCTGACGTCATTATATTTAGGTATTTGACAAGGGCTGTGAGCGCCCCCATAAGCGCGCGCTCAATAGAGAAAGAACCATGGAAACCCTTAGCCACCGCACTGCCAGTATCAAGACTGCCGACGTGCAGAAGAAGTGGATGCTGATCGACGCCGAAGGGCTGGTCCTCGGCCGCCTCGCCTCGATCATCGCCCTGCGCCTGCGCGGCAAGCACAAGCCGATGTTCACCCCGCACATCGATTGCGGCGACAACATCGTCGTCATCAATGCCGAGAAGGTACGCCTCACGGGCCGCAAGGCCGAGCGTGAAGTGTTCTACTGGCACACCGGTCATCCCGGCGGCATCAAGGGCGAGACCCTGGGCAAGCGCCTCGAAGGCCGCTTCCCGGAGCGCGTCCTGATCAAGGCCGTCGAGCGCATGATCACGCGCGGCCCGCTCGGTCGCAAGCAGATGAAGAACCTGTACGTCTATGCAGGCGCCAAGCACGAGCAGGAAGCGCAGCAGCCCGAGAAGCTGGATGTTGCCGCGATGAACCCGAAGAATTCGAGGATCGGCTAATGGCTACTGAACTCTCGTCGTTTGCCGAACTGAAGAAGGCTCCTGTCGGCAGCCCTGATGCTCCGGCCGCTCCGCGCGAAAAGGAAATCGACGCCCAGGGCCGCGCTTACGCCACTGGCCGCCGCAAGAACGCCGTCGCCCGCGTGTGGGTCAAGCCCGGCACGGGCAAGATCACCATCAACGGCCGCGACCAGACGATCTACTTCGCGCGTCCCACGCAGCGCATGATGATCCAGCAGCCGTTCGACGTGTCACAGCGTAACGGCCAGTTCGACGTCGTCGCCACCGTCACCGGCGGCGGTCTGTCGGGCCAGGCGGGCGCGGTGCGTCACGGCATCTCGCAGGCGCTCACCAAGTACGAGCCCGCCCTGCGCGGCGGCATCAAGGCGGCTGGCTTCCTCACCCGCGACAGCCGCGTGGTCGAGCGCAAGAAGTACGGCCGCGCCGGTGCGCGTCGCCGCTTCCAGTTCTCCAAGCGCTAAGGCGCCGGGGTCGCAAAACGGTTTCGAAGGGCGCCCTGGTGGCGCCCTTCGTTTTTGTATCGAAGGTTTGGGAGAAGGTCCGATGTCCGGTCTCATCGTTCCGTTCAAGGGCTTCGTGCCCAAGGTCGCTTCGTCGGCCTTCATCGCGCCCAACGCCACGCTGATCGGTGACGTCGAGATCGCGGCCAATGCCAACATCTGGTTCGGCTGCATCCTGCGCGGCGACGGTCCAGGCATCAGGGTCGGCGAGAACTCCAACCTGCAGGACGGCACGGTGGTGCACATCGCCTCGCGGGGTCTCATGACGACGGTCGGCCGCAACGTCACCGTTGGTCACATGGTGCTGCTGCACGCGTGTGAGGTGCAGGACGATTCGTTCGTCGGCATGCACTCGACCGTGCTCGACGGCGCGGTGATCGAGACCGGCGCGATGGTGGCGGCCGGTGCCGTCGTCACGCCGCGCAAGATCGTGCGCAAGGGCGAGCTGTGGGCCGGCAACCCGGCGCAGAAGCTGCGCGACCTCACCGAGAAGGATTACGAGACGTTCAAGCGCGTGGCCGCGCAATACGTCCGGCTCGCGCAGTCTTATCGCGAGGGTGGCGAACAGAAGGCGGCCGAGTGAGCTACGCCGTAAAGGAAATCTTCAAGACGCTGCAGGGCGAGGGCGCCCAGGCAGGTCGCACCGCTGTGTTCTGTCGCTTCTCCGGCTGCAATCTGTGGTCCGGCCGTGAGGAGGATCGCGCGGGCGCGCAGTGCACTTTCTGCGATACCGATTTCGTCGGCATGAATGGCACGTTGGGCGGCCGTTACGGCTCGGCCGACGCGCTGGCCGATACGATCGCGTCGACCTGGGAAGGGCCGGAGGCGCGGCGCTTCGTCGTGCTGACGGGCGGCGAGCCGCTGCTGCAGGTCGACGACGAGCTGATTGCGGCGCTGCATGCGCGCGACTTCGAGATCGCCATCGAGACCAACGGCACGATCGAGGCGCCGGCTGCGATCGACTGGCTCTGCGTCAGCCCCAAGACGCCGGATGAACTCAAAATTCGGAAAGGCCATGAACTCAAGCTGGTCTATCCGCAGGCCGAGCTGCCGCCCGAGCGCTTCGCGGGCCTCGAGTTCAAGCGCTTCTCGTTGCAGCCGATGGATGGGGCCGAGGTGATCGAGAACACCAAGCGCGCGATCGCCTATTGCCTCGCCCATCCGCAGTGGGAACTCTGCACGCAGACCCACAAACACCTGGGCATTCGCTGATGTGGGAGCTCACCAAGTCGTTCCGCTTCGACGCCTCGCACACGCTCGACCGCAGCATCGCGACCGAGGCGAGTCGGCGCATTCACGGCCATTCCTACCGCGCCGAAGTGACGGTGCGCGGCGAGACCGATCCTGTGACTGGCATGGTCGTCGATTTCGGCCAGCTCGAGCTGGTCATGGCGGAAGCGCACGTCGTCGACCATCGCATGCTCGACGACGTGGCGGGGCTTGGTCCGGCGACGATGGAGAATCTCGCGGCCTGGATCTGGCGCAAGCTGGCGCCGACCACGAAAGGCCTCGTGAAGGTGACTGTCTTCCGTGACAGCCAGAGCGAATCGGTGACCTTCCGCGGCTGATCTCAGCCCGGGGTCATGCCTTGTGCCTGGAACACCGCGAGGGCTGCCGGGCTCTTCAGGAAATCGAGGAAGGCCTTGGCGGCGACCGCGCTCATGGTGTCCGCAGCGGCGGCGGACCTGAAGACGAATTCCTGCTGCAGATCGAGCGGGAAGGGCCCCACGACATCGACGCCGGGCACTGCCAGGACGTTGAGCAGAAACACGCCCAGCTCGGCCTCGCGATTGCTCACGGCGAGCGGGATATCGGCCGGTGTGGCTTGCGGCTTGATCTTGGCTTTCATCTCCTCGGCGATGCCGAGCGTCTCGAAAGTCTTCAGCACCACCGCGCCGGCGGCACTCGCTGGCACGGTCGCGACCGACTGTGCGTTCAGGAGCGTCTGCTTGAAGGCGTCGGGCGTGCTGATGTCCGGCTTCGGCGTCCCGGTGCGCACGCCGACGCCGAAGCCGACGCGCGCGACGTCGGCGCTCGATTCGAGGATCAGGCGCGCTTTTGCTCCGGCATCCGCGAACACTTCCCGCGGCACGACGACGACATCGAAGTGATCGCCGCTCGTCGCCATCTTGATCAACTCGGGCGTCGCGCCGAAGTGGATGACGAGCTTGTGGCCCGTCGCGCTCTCGAACTGGGGCGCGAGGATTTTCAGTGGCCCGGCGATGCCGCCGCCGGCGAGGACCTGAAGATCGGCAGCGTGGGTCATCGAGCTGAAGCCAAAGAACAAGGTGAAGACGAAGCCGACGACCTTCATCAGTCGATCAGCCGGACTTTGACGTAGCTGCCCGGCGCATCCTCGATCGCGGGCAGGTCGCCGGCACCGGGCACACGCGCCGGCACCTTGGCGCCGGACTTCTCCGAGAGCCACTTGTCCCAATCGTTCCACCACGAGCCCGGATACTCCGTCGCGCCCGCGCGCCACTCTTCGAGGCTCGCCGGATTCTTCGGCGTCTCGTTCAGCCAGTGCTGGTACTTCTTGGCCGACGGCGGATTGACCACGCCCGCGATATGGCCGGAACCCGCGAGCATGAAGCGCGCCGGCCCACTGAACAGTTGCGTGGCCTTGTAGACCGACCGGGCGGGGGCGATGTGGTCGTCCTTGCCGGCCTGGATGTACACCGGCGTGGTGATCTTGCGCAGGTCGATCGGCACGTTGTCGATGACGAGGCCGCCCGGCTGCGCCAGCAGGTTCTTCTGGTACATGTTGCGCAGGTAATACATGTGCATCGCCGCCGGCATGCGCGTGGCGTCGGCGTTCCAGTACAGAAGGTCGAAGGGGAAGGGATCTTTACCCATCAGGTAGTTGTTCACGACGAACGACCAGATGAGGTCGTTGGCGCGTAGCATGTTGAAGGTCGTGGCCATCTCGGTGCCGTCGAGATAGCCCTTCTTGGACATTACTTCCTGGACGCCGGCCAACTGGTCCTCGTCGATGAAGACGCCGAGTTCGCCAGGCTCGGTGAAGTCGACCTGGGCGGTGAAGAAGGTGCAGGCCGCGATCCGGTCGTCATTGCGCGCCGCCATGTAGGCCAGCGTCGTGGCCATCAGGGTGCCGCCGATGCAGTAGCCGATCGCCGAAACCTTCTTTTCGCCGGTCGCTTTCTCGATGGCGTCGAGCGCGGCGAGCGGGCCGTGTTTCATGTAGTCGTCGAACACCAGGCCGGTCAGTCGCTCGTCGGGATTGACCCACGAGATCACGAACACCGTGTAGCCAGCCTCGGTCGCCCACTTGATGAAGGAGTTCTGCGGCTTGAGATCGAGGATGTAGAACTTGTTGATCCACGGCGGCACGATCAGCAGCGGCATCGCATAGACCTCGTCGGTCAGCGGCGCGTACTGGATGAGCTGCATCACCTCGTTCTGGTAGACGACCTTGCCAGGCGAGGTGGCGACGTTTTCGCCGACCTTGAAGGCATTCATGTCGGTCTGGCGGATCGCGAGCTTGCCCTTGCCACGCTCGAGGTCGGTCAGCAGGTTCTGCAGGCCCTTGACCAGGTTCTCGCCCTTGGTCTCGACGGTCGCCTTCAAGACCTGCGGGTTGGTCATCGCGAAATTGGAGGGCGACATCGCGTCGATGAACTGGCGCGTGTAAAAGTCGACCTTCTGCGCGGTCTTGGCGTCGACGCCGTCGACCTCCTTCACGGTGCCCTGCAGCCAGCGCGCGGTCAGCAGGTAGGACTGCTTCAGGTAGTCGAATACGACTTCCTCTTTCCAGGCCGGATCGTTGAAGCGCTTGTCCCCCTTGGCCGGCTCGACGACCGGCGCGACCGTCTGGCCCATCAGGCGTTGGGTCGTTGCCTGCCAGAGCTGCAGATACTGCTGCCAAAGCTCCATTTGGGCTTCGAGGAGCTTGTTGGGATCGGCCAGCATCTTGGCCGTGAAATCCATGAACGTCTGGGTAAGACGGAGAGGGTCCGCCGCGGCCTGGCCGTCGCCGGCCTGGTAGCGCTCGGAGAAACCTTGCAGCAGCTTCTGGCTGCGCTCGGCAATATCCTTGAAAGCCGCCTGCATCTTTTCCGATTCAGCGGTCGAAAGGCCTGGCATGGCCATGCCCGGACCACCGGGCGCAGACGTCTCGGACATGCGTTTCCCCTTCCGAATCATTGGCTTTGCGCCGTTTCTTGCGGTATTTTCAGCGACCGGCAACTACACCTTGTGGGGGAGGCCGGGGCAGCGTCAACCGCGCTCATTAGGTAGGCTGCGACAAAGCTAGGGTCAAACTTCCTTCGGTGGTCCGCTAAAACGAGTGCGGGCAGCCAAGTACCAATGAACAAGCGGATGGCACTGATGCGGGGATATCGGGACATGATCGGCGGGGGCCGTCTCAAGGCCAGCCTGCTTCTCGGTGTGTCAACGATGGCCCTGCTGGCCGGTTGCGACTGGTTCGACGGCAACACTCCGGTGAGCAGCCGCCAGGTCCGCCCCGGCGCCGAGCGCTCGGTCGCGGTGTCCGCCGGCCTGCCGTCCGCCGGCAAGGGTCGGCAATACGATTCGGGCATCGGCCCCGTCGATGAAACACGCGGCGGCCCCCAGATCGGCTCGGTCGTGGCGGGCAAGGGTGGGCAGAAGGCCCAGCAGGAAGCACAGGCCAAGGCTGCGCTGGATGCCGATCGCAAAGCGCGCGCCGAGAGCGACATACAGATTGCCGAGCGCAAGGCCACCGATGCAGAGGTTGCTGGCGCCAAGCCGCCGGTCGCGACCGCGGCTGCTGGGACGCCTCCGGCGCCAGTTAGCGCAGTTAGCGCTACCCCGCAGGCGCCTGACGCGCCCGTAAGCTCGACACCGATTCCGCCGCCGACGCAGACTGCCGCCGCCACGCCGCCGGCCTCTGCGGCGGAGCCTGCTCCGGCCACGCCACCGGTGACCGTCGCCGCCACGCCGCCTCCGCCGGTGCCATCGCGTCCCGCCGATCCCAACAAGGCCTTCGAGCCTCCGCCTGGCTGGGCGCCGCCCGGGCAGGCCGCACCGATCGTGACTGCCTCCGCAGTGGTCCCGGCTGCTCCGGCCGCTGCGCCGGCCCCGTCGTCCGACGCCGTGACTTCAAGCACGCTGCTGCCGACGCAGCCGGCGCCGGCTCAACCCGCGGCCGTTCCATCGGCCCCCGTTCAATCGCCTCAGGTCGCGAGCGCGACACTGGCGCCGCCGCCGGTCCAGGAGACTGTTGCCGCGCCAGTACCGGCCGTTGCCTCGGCACCGGCCCGTCCGGCCAATCCGAACAAGGCTTTCGAGCCGCCCCCCGGTTGGGTGCCGCCTGGCCGGACTGAGGCGCCGATCGTGACGGCCTCCGCGACGCCGCCAGCCATGCCGGCTGCGCCGCCGGTTCAGGAGACTGTCGCCGCTCCACCGCCCGCACCGGCTCGCGTGCCTGTGCCGGTCGTTGCCTCGGCGCCGGCCCGTCCGGCCAATCCGAACAAGGCCTTCGAGCCGCCGCCCGGTTGGACGCCGCCCGGCCAGCCCGCAGCGCCGATCGTGACGGCCTCCGCGACGCCGCCGATCACGCCAGCTGCGCCGACGACGTCCCGGAACAAGTCCACGGATCTCGAGACATCGACGACATTGCTGCCGACGCAACCGGCGCCCGCGCAAACACCTCCGGCGCCGCCGGCCCAGGTCGCGAGCGCATCGCTGCCGATCGTCCAGGAGACCGTCGCCGCACCGCCTCCGCCGCCCGCGCCGATGCCTGCACCGGCCGTTGCCTCGGCGGCGCCTCGTGCGCAGAGTCCGAACAAGGCTTTTGAACCGCCGCCGGGCTGGACGCCTCCGGCGACTGCACCCGCCGCGCCTGTCGCGTCGACTGTCTCACAGTCGCAACAGATGACGACGTCCACGACCGTGCTGCCGACACAGACTCCGGCGACGCAGGCCGTGCAGACCGCGAGCATGGCGCCGCCGCCGGCACCGTCTCCGGCGCCCGTCGTCGCGACGCCGATGCCGGAACCTGTTCCCGCTCCGCCGGCACCGCCGCCGGCTCCCGTGACGGTCACCGCATCGCCTCCGCCGCCGACTGAAGTGGCCCCAGCGCCGCCGGTGGATGCCAAGGCCGATATCGCGCGCGCCCAGTCGGGCTCGGTGCCGTTCAGCACCATTACCTCGCCGCCGGGCGGTCCCCTGCAGGTCGCGGTGATCCAGTTCGGCCGTGCGTCGTCCGGCCTGGGCGGCCGCGACAGCGAGATCCTGCAGAAGGTGGCGAAGATCCAGAAGAAGAACGGCGGCACCGTGCGCGTCGTGGCCCACGCCCAGGAGGACGTGACCGGCTCGTCGGCCAGCCAGATCGAGCGCGGCAACTACGACGTCTCGCGCCGTCGCGCACTGGCGATCGCCAATCAGCTGATGGCTCTCGGCGTGCCGCGCAGCGCCATCATTGCCGAAGCTGCTTCCGACGCCGAACCGGTCTTTGCCACCAACACCGCTCGCGGCGTCGCCGCCAACCGGCGCGCCGAGATCTTCCTCGACCTCTAGTCGCTCAACGACCTCTCAATCTGGACAAAGAAAATGGACGATAGTGAATTCCACCGCCTGAAGCGCCTGCCGCCTTACGTGTTCGCGGAAGTGAACGCCATGAAGGCGCGCGCCCGTGGCGCCGGACAGGACGTGATCGACCTCGGCATGGGCAATCCCGACCTGCCGACCGCGCCGCATATCGTTGCAAAGCTCGCCGAAGCCGCCGCCAATCCGCGCGCGCACGGCTACTCCGCCTCGCGCGGCATTCCGGGCCTGCGCAAGGCACAGGCGGCGTACTACCAGCGCCGCTTCAACGTCGACCTCGATCCCGAAAGCGAGATCATCGTCACGCTGGGATCGAAGGAGGGGCTGGCCAACCTCGCGCAGGCGATCACCTCGCCGGGCGATAAGGTGCTGGTGCCGAACCCCAGCTATCCGATCCATCCGTACGGCTTCATCATCGCCGGGGGCTCGGTGCGCCACATTCCGGTCCCGGGCTCGACCTCGATCGAAGAATTCCTGCCGGCGCTCGAGCGTGCCGTGCGGCACGCAGTGCCCAAGCCCCTCGCGTTGGTGCTGAACTATCCGTCGAACCCGACGGCGCAGGTCGTCGATCTCGATTTCTATGCCGCGATCGTCGACTTCTGCAAACGCCAGGGCATCTGGATCCTGTCGGATCTCGCCTATGCCGAGATCTACTTCGACGGTGTGCCGCCGCCGTCGGTGTTGCAGGTGCCGGGCGCGCGCGAGATCGCCATCGAGTTCACCTCGATGAGCAAGACCTACTCGATGGCGGGCTGGCGCATGGGCTTCGCCGCCGGCAACAAGACGCTGATCCAGGCGCTGACGCGCATCAAGTCGTACCTGGACTACGGCGCCTTCACGCCGATCCAGGTGGCGGCAACGGCCGCGCTGAACGGGCCTCAGGACTGCATCGTCGAGGCGCGCAACACCTACAAGGAACGCCGCGACGTGCTGATCGAGGGATTGACCGCGGCGGGTTGGGACCTGCCGGCGCCGTCGGCCTCGATGTTCGCCTGGGCGCCGATTCCCAAGCCGTTCGCCGAGCTGGGCTCGCTCGCTTTCTCGAAGCTTCTGCTGACGCAGGCCAATGTCGCGCTCTCGCCGGGCATTGGCTTCGGCGAGCACGGCGATGGCTATGTCCGTATTGCCCTCGTCGAGAACAAGCACCGCATTCGGCAGGCGGTGCGCAACATCAAGGCTGTCCTCGCCGATCCGTCGCGCTCGATCGATCTCTATCTGCGCGGTGTTGGGGACAATATTACCCCCCTGAAGGCTCGCGCCTGAAGCCAAGCTGTCGTATCAGGCGCCCCATGACACAACCTCTCAAAATCGGCATCGCCGGCCTCGGCACGGTGGGCGCTGGCGTGGTCAAGCTTCTGGCCGAACACGGCCGCCTGCTGGCACTGCGCGGCGGTCGGCCGCTGAAGCTCGTCGCCGTGAGCGCGCGCTCGAAGGCCAAGAAGCGCGACATCGACCTGTCCAAGGTGCGTTGGGAACGCGATCCGCTGGCGCTGGCGACGGCCCCGGACATCGACGTCGTCATCGAACTGATCGGCGGCTCGAGCGGCGTGGCGCGCAAGCTGGTCCAGACGGCGTTACGCCAGGGCAAGCACGTCATCACCGCGAACAAGGCGTTGCTCGCCCATCACGGCGCCGAGCTTGCGGCACTAGCTGAGAAGAAGGGCAAAGCGCTCGCGTTCGAGGCGGCGGTGGCGGGCGGTATTCCGGTCATCAAGGCCTTGCGCGAGGGGCTGGTCGGCAACCGTGTGAGCCGGCTCTACGGCATCCTGAACGGCACCTGTAACTACATCCTGACGACGATGCGCGAGACCGGCCGCGATTTCGGTACCGTGCTCGCCGAGGCACAGGCTGCGGGTTACGCCGAAGCCGATCCGACCTTCGACGTCGATGGCATCGACGCCGCGCATAAGCTCGCCGTGCTGACGGGCGCGGCGTTCGGCACCAAGGTGAACTTCGACGGCATTCATGTCGAAGGCATCCGCCGGGTGACGGCCGCGGACATCCAGTTTGCCGAGGAACTGGGTTATCGCATCAAGCTGCTGGGCCTTGCCCGCAAGACGCCCTACGGCATCGAGCAGCGCGTACATCCCTGCATGGTGTCGCTCAAGGCGCCGATCGCGCACATCGAGGGCGTGTTCAACGCCGTCGTGGTCGAGGGCGACTTCGTCGGCACGACCATGTTCCAGGGCCGTGGCGCGGGGCAGGGGCCGACCGCTTCCGCCGTGGTCGCCGATCTGGTCGACGTGGCACGCGGACATCTCATGCCGGCCTTCGTCGTGCCGGCGGACCGTCTTGCGGACACGAAAGTCTCGCCGATGGGCCGTCACTTCGGCGCATACTATATGCGGCTCACGGTCCAGGACCGTCCGGGCGTCATCGCCGCGATCTCGGGCATTCTTGCGAAGGACCGGATCTCGGTCGAGGGTATGCTCCAGCGTGGCCGGTCGCAGTCGGGCGAGGTCCCGGTGGTGATCACCACGCATGAGACGGAAGAGGCCGCGATGCAGCGCGCGGTTGCACGGATATCAAAGTTGAAAGCGGTGGCCGAAGAGCCCTGCATCATTCGTATCGAACAGTTTTAGGACCTGGAGGAAACGATGGCCGCAGAAGCCAAGATGGACCGCAACCTCGCACTCGAAGCCGTGCGCGTCACCGAAGCTGCCGCCCTGGCCGCCTCGAAGCTGATGGGGCGTGGCGATGAGAAGATGGCCGACCAGGCCGCGGTCGATGCCATGCGCACGTCGCTGAACGCTTTGTCGATCGACGGAACTGTCGTTATCGGCGAAGGCGAGCGCGACGAAGCGCCGATGCTCTACATCGGTGAGAAGGTCGGCACCGGCGGTCCCAAGATCGACATCGCCCTCGACCCGCTTGAAGGCACGACCATCACCGCCAAGGGCCTGCCCAATGCGCTGGCGGTCATGGCGATGGCGGAGGACGGTGGCTTCCTCAACGCGCCCGACGTCTACATGGACAAGATCGCTGTCGGCGCCGGCCTGCCGGAAGGCATCGTCGATCTCGACAAGACTCCGGCTCAGAACCTGGCCGACGTCGCCAAGGCCAAGAAGATCGGCGTGCCGAACCTGGTCGTCTGCATCCTTGACCGGCCGCGCCACTCCGAGCTGATCGCCAAGGTGCGCGAGGCGGGAGCCCGCATCGTGCTGATCGGCGACGGCGACGTATCGGGCGTGATCGCGACCTCGACCGGCGACTCCGGCATCGACATCTACATGGGCTCGGGCGGCGCACCTGAAGGCGTGCTGGCAGCCGCGGCGTTGCGCTGCATCGGTGGCCAGATCCAGGGCCGCCTGCTGTTCCGCAACGACGACGAGAAGGGTCGCGCCAAGAAGTGGGGCATCACCGATCTCAATCGCAAGTATTCGATGCTCGAAATGGCCAAGGGCGACGTGATGTTCGCGGCCACCGGTGTCACCAACGGCTCGATGCTGAAGGGCGTGCGCCGCTTCGGTAACGGTGCCGAGACGCACTCGATCATCATGCGGTCGAAGACCGGCACGGTGCGGTGGATTTCTGCCCATCACAATTTCTCGATAAAGACTGGCCTGCCGAGCTGGGCCTAGTCATGCTGGGAGGATGCGGGCTCTTCTGATCGCCTGTGTCCTCCCGATCCTGGCTGCAAGCCCGCCGGCTGCGGCCTTGGACGACGATTGCGGCCAGATGCCGAGCACCAACGGCCGCGAAGGCGATCCCTTCGCCAGTTACCTGCCGACCGTCGATAGCGCGCTCTCCTTGCCCAAGGAGGGCGTATTCGCATTGCACCTGCGGCCTGCCTCCGAGGTGATCTACCTTGTGCTGCCGGAACGCGGCAGCGACGGCGGAAACGGCGGCATAGTTACGCTCGAGAACATCCCCGCCGGTCGTTACCGCATCGTCACCTCGGAAGAAGCCTGGATCGACGCAGTGCAGGACAATGTGCGCCTGCCGGTGCTCGCCTCGCGCCGGGTCGACGATTGCCCGGGCACGCGGCAGAGCGTGCAGGTCGAGGTCAAGGGGCAGCCGCTCACCCTACAATTTGGCGGCGCTTCGGCCGAGCGGATCAAGGTCGCGGTGCTGCGGATCTGGCCGTTCGAGTGGAAATGGTGACACTCCGTCCACAGGGCCTTCGGCTAACATAGGCGATGTCCTCTGAACTACGCGGTGAACGCGCAGCCTTCCTCGACGTCGAGAAGTCGCTGACCGGCCGGCGCTGGGCCGCACGCTTGAATGACGAGCGCGCCGCCCTGGCAATCGCCCAGCGTCATGGCGTGCCCGATGCGATTGCCCGGCTACTGGCGGCGCGCGACGTGCCGATCGACGAGGTGCCCGATTTCCTCGAGCCGACTCTGCGCAAGCTGCTGCCGGATCCCTCCCATCTCAAGGACATGGATGCGGCCATCGCCCGGCTGTCGGCGGCGGTGCAGGCAAACGAGAAGATCGTCGTGTTCGGCGATTACGATGTCGATGGCGCGACTTCGTCGGCATTGCTGCTGCGCTTCTTCCGCGCCGTCGGCGGCAATATCGGCGTCTACATTCCCGACCGTCGCAAGGAGGGCTATGGCCCGAACTCGCCGGCGTTGCTCAAGATCAAGGAAGAGGGCGCGCAGGTCGTCGTCACCGTCGATTGCGGCGTGACGGCCTACGAGCCTCTCAAGGAGGCGAAGAAGGCCGGCCTCGATATGATCGTCATCGATCATCATCAGGCAGAGATCGTCTTGCCCGAGGCGGTGGCCGTGGTCGATCCCAACCGCCTGGACGACGACAGCCCGCACAAGCAGCTTGCAGCGGTCGGCGTGGCCTTCCTGCTGGCCGTCGGCGTCAATCGCGCGCTGCGGCTGGCGAACTGGTACGGGCCGTCGCGCCCCGAGCCCGACCTCCGGCAGTGGCTGGATCTCGTGGCGCTGGGCACGGTGGCCGACGTCGTGCCGCTCACGGGACTCAACCGCGCGCTGGTGCGGCAGGGGCTGCAGGTCATGCAGAAGCGCGGCAATGTCGGGCTGGCGGCCCTAGCCGACATCGCCAAGCTGCGCGAGGCGCCGGGCGCTTATCACCTGGGTTTCATGCTGGGACCGCGGGTCAATGCCGGCGGGAGGGTCGGGCAAGCCGATCTCGGCGCGCGGCTGCTGTCGAGCGAGGACCCGCATGAGGTGGGCGTGCTGGCGCTACGGCTCGACGAGTTCAATGCCGAACGCCGCGCCATCGAGCGCGAGGTGCTCGACCAGGCAATCGCACGCATCGAAGGTACCTACGGCCCCGATCGCGCCGGGATGCCGTCGACGCTGATCGTGGAGAGCGATGGCTGGCACGTCGGCGTGATCGGCATCGTGGCCAGCCGACTTGTCGAACGCTACGGCCGGCCGGCCTTCGTGATCGGTATGGACGGGGAGATCGGCAAGGGCTCCGGCCGCTCGGTGCGCGGCGTAGACCTTGGCGCCGCCGTCCTGGCCGCGCGGCAGTCGGGCCTGCTGGTGAACGGGGGCGGCCACGCCATGGCCGCGGGCCTCACGGTCGCGCGGAGCGCATTGCCGGAACTCGTCAAATTCCTCGACGGACGCATTGCCCCGCAGCTTGGCGCCGCGCCCGCGCTACGGGAGCTCGGCATCGATGCGGCGCTGGCGCCGGCGGCGGCCACGCAGGAGCTGATTGAGATGATCGAGCGGGTGGGGCCGTTCGGGGCCGGCAACGCCCAGCCGCGCTTCGTGCTGCCGAGTGTGCGGGTGAGTTATGCCCAGACCGTGGGGGAGGGGCATGTCCGCTGCACCCTGGTGGGCCAGCAGCGCGGCCGGGTGGAGGCGATCGCCTTCCGGGCCGGCCAGTCGGCTTTGGGGCCGGCTTTGCTCGATCCGGCGCGGCCAATCCTGCATGTGGCGGGCGCTTTACGGATCGAGAGCTACAACGGCCGGACCTCGGTCCGGCTGCAGATCGACGATGCGGCCAGCGCCGGCGGTTCCGTCCTGTCATAACGCCGCCTTGATTTCGCGGGCCTATCCCGCTACATGCTCCCGCGCCTTCGTCCCCTTCGTCTAGAGGCCTAGGACACTGCCCTTTCACGGCGGCGACACGGGTTCGAATCCCGTAGGGGACGCCAGCGCGCCTTAAATCTTCCTTTTCCTCGCATCGCCGAGGAGGAGGTGAGATCATCCTGCCTCTCCCCCTGATTTCGAGTGACGGTGGTCTGGCGATGTGGCGCGAGCGTGCGGGAACGGTCTTCGAGTGCGAGAAAACACCGGTCACCGCGGCACGCGGCATGGCCGTCACCAACCATCCATTGGCATCGGCGGCTGCGGCGGAAATGATCGCCTCGGGCGGCAATGCGATCGACGCGACCGTTGCCGCGCTGTTCACGCTGACCGTGGTCGAGCCGATGATGGTCGGCATCTTCGGGGGCGGCACGACGCTGATCCGGCTGGCCGACGGCCGGGAGATCATCCTCGACGGTCTGTCGACGGCGCCTGCGATCACCAAACCCGATAGCTACACGCCGGTTTCGGACACCTGGCCGACCTACATGGAGACCGAGGGCTGGGCCAACCGGGTGGGGCCGAAAGCGATCGCCGTGCCTGGCAACCTGAAGGCCTGGTGCGAGGTCGCCGAGCGCTTTGGACGTCTGAGCCTTGCCGCACTGGTCGAGCCGGCGATCCGCCACGCCTCGCGCGGCTTCCGGGTGACGCCCTATCTCGCGACGTGCATCGCCGATACCGCCTTCGATCTGGTCAACGATCCGACGATCGCCTCGATCTTTGTGCCGGGTGGCACGCCATTGAAGGCGGGTGACCTGCTGATCCAGGCGGACTATGCCGAAACCTTGCGCGGCATTGCCCAGCACGGGCCGGGCTTCCTCTACGGCGGTGACCTCGGCCGCAAGGTCGCGAGCTACCTCGAACAGGCCGGCTCCTTCGTGCGGTTCGAGGATCTGGTGAACTACAAGACCGTGCAGCGCGAGCCGGTGCGCGGCACCTATCGCGGCGTCGAGATCGTCGGGCCGGCGCCGCCATGTTCGGGCGGCGTCCACACCGTCCAGATCCTGAACATGCTGGAGGCGTTCGACCTGAAGAAGCTCGGCTTCGGCACGCCCGAGACCGTTCACCTCGTGCTCGAATGCCTGAAGATTGCCGCCGCCGATCGCCGTGCGGCGACCGCGGATCCTGCGTTCGTCGATGTACCGGTGGCGAGGCTGATCTCCAAGGCCTATGCCGAGGAGCGCCGCGCCGAGATCGACCTCACGCGGGCCGGGACGTTCGAATCGCGCGTGCTTTCCAACGAGTCGCAGAACACCACGCATGTCACCATCGCCGACGGCGAGGGCAACATCGTGAATTCGACGCAGACGATCAACAGCCTGTTCGGCGCGCGCATCATGATCCCGGATACGGGCATCATCCCGAACAACTACATGCTGCTGTTCGACCCGCATCCCGGTAACGCGCTCTCGTTGGCGCCCGGCAAGCGGATCACCAGCGGCATCACCACCCTGATCGGGAAGAGGGATGGCAAGCCGATCTTTGCGCTCGGCCTGCCCGGCGCGCATCGCATTCCGGCCGCGGCCATGCAGGCTGTCCTCAACATCGTCGATCATGGCATGAGCCTGCAAGAAGCGGTCGAAGCGCCGCGCATCTTCACGCAAGGCCAGGACGCCGAAATCGAGAAGGGCTTTCCCGAAGCGGTGCGGTCGAGGCTGGCGGGCATGGGGCATCCAGTCGTCGCGGTCGAGCATGTCGCGGGCGGCATGGCCGCCATCGGCTTCAGTGCGGACGGCACGATGACCGGCGCTGCCTGCTGGCGAGCCGACGGCACGCCGCTGGGTATGGGCGGCGGTCTCGCCCGCAAGAACACGAGCTTCTTCACCGATCCGCGCGGTATCGCGGCCCGCGCCGCCGCAGCCAGAAAACAGTCGTGATGCAGCGGTTCGATTGCCGGAATGTCTCCGAGGCCGACGCTTCGAACTCACGGCGGGGTTCGATGGTCGGTACGAAAACTACCAAAGCGACCATTCGACCGGCGAGTTCATGGAAGTGGGTGATAGGCGGCGCGTGATCGCGACGGGCCGCCGCTCTTCGCCAATGCAATTTCAGCGCTGCGGCCGGCACATGCGCTGACGGTCGTACTCCCGCTGGTCGAAATGAATGACCTGCAAGGAACGACGGCAAAGGGGGGTGGAGTGAGACGCCTGTGGTGCCCGTGTGCACGCTGTGGGATTTCAGGACCTGTCACGGCGGAATGCCCAATCGCTCCGATCGGCATCGCTCGAAGTTCTACGCGGTCTACTCGCGACAGTGGTATAAGGATCCGGTGAATTATGGTCGCGGGGGCAGCAATCGATTGTCTTTCCCCACGGATTTCAAGGACACTCTGCCTGAAGATGTGCAGGCACTGTTTTCAAAGAAGTAGGGGAGTACTTCAATGAATCGCTTCATCACCTTACTGCTGGCGGTCGCCACTCTGGGGGCCTGCAGCGAGCAGCAGATGCCGCTGTCGGGTTCCAGTGCTCAATACCTCAACGTCGAAGGCAAGCGCATCCAGGTGCGTGTCTCGCCCTTCGGCGGACCGGGTGAATATCGCCTCATGGCGGCACGCGACGCGATCGGCTGGAACCTCGACGACGAGAATGAACGGCGCCGGGCTGAGTATGCAGCGAACTATTACATGAAGCAGACCTGCGTGCAGCGCGGCTATCAGGTGCTCGAAGCGGGCATGCTCGACACGATCAATTACTTCGCCCGTTTCAAGTGCAACGGCTGACCATGCCGCGCCTCGGATACCTGCTCCCGACACGGGAGCGCATGATGGACGACGAGCCCGAGACGGCGCCGCTGCTGGCGCTTGCCGAGAGAGCGGAGGGGCTTGGCTTCGACTCGGTGTGGGTCGGCGATTCGCTGATTGCCCGGCCGCGTCACGAACCCATGACCTTGTTGGCCGCCGTGGCGGCGCGGACGCGCAAGGTCGAACTGGGCACGGCGGTGCTGCTGCCGGCGTTGCGCAATCCCGTCGTGCTGGCTCACCAGGTGGCAACGCTCGACCGGATTTCCGAGGGCCGCTTGATCCTGGGCATCGGCATCGCGTCGGACGTGCCCAACATCCGCGCCGAATTCGTGGCGGCTGGCGTGCCGTTCGAGAAGCGGGTGGGCACCCTCGTCGAGGGCGTTGCCCTGATGCGCGCCCTGTGGACGGGTAAGCCCGTCGACTGGGATGGCCGCTGGAAGATGAAAGGCGCCGTGCTCGGGCCGACGCCCCACCGGCCGGAGGGTCCGCCGATCTGGATCGGTGGCTCGGTCGTCGCGGCCGCGCGCGAGCGCACCGGGCGTCTGTTCGACGGCTGGTTCCCCAATGCCCCCTGGGCCACCGACTACGCAGCGCAGTGGGCCGAAGTGAAGGCGGCGGCGCAAAAGGCGGGGCGGGATCCGGCCAAGCTTACCGGAGCGATGTATCTTACGTTGTCGATCGACGACAATGCGGCACGCGCCGAGGCACGGATCGATACCTATCTCGAGCAGTATTACGGGCAGAGGCCCGATGTGATGCGCAAGCGCCAGATGTGCTTCGCGGGGCCGGCGGCGGAGGCTGGCGCATGGCTCAAGTCCTACGCCGATGCGGGCGCAAGCCATCTGGTCATTCGGTTCGCTGGTGAGCATGAGCGCCAGATGGAGATTGTGTCTCAACTGAGGCGCGACCTCGGCTGGTAGGCCAAATCGGCGGCAACGAGATCGCCGCCCTGTGCGTTGTATGGGTCCACATGCACAGGAGGCACGAATGAGCAGCACGACCGATAAGGTGAAGGGCGCCACCAACGAGGCCATCGGCAAGGCCAAGCAGGGCATCGGCAATGCCGTCGGCAACGACAAGATGAAGGTCGATGGCGCGATCCAGGAAGCCAAGGGCGACGCTCAGCAGGCCGTTGGCCACGCCAAGGATGC
The DNA here is from genome assembly GCA_903832005.1 of Enhydrobacter aerosaccus. GTDB lineage: Bacteria > Pseudomonadota > Alphaproteobacteria > Reyranellales > Reyranellaceae > Reyranella > Reyranella aerosaccus_B. The sequence continues at coordinate 55,350 of CAIKZO010000011.1, forward strand.
CGTGAAAAAGGCCGTCGACGGCTAACGGCGATCTCGACGAATAATAGATGGAAAGGCGTCCGCCGGAAGGCGGGCGCCTTTTCGTTATGGCCAATCCGGGTGTAGCCTTCCCGTACAGGAACCGAAGAGTTCCTTCAGGGAGCGAAACATGAGCACCAAACGGCGAACCTTCATGGGCGGCGTATCGGCCGTTGCTGTCCTCACCGCATCGCGCACGGCGTGGAGTCAGGCGAAATACGACGACGGCGCGACCGACAAAGAGATCAAGATCGGCCACACCTGTCCCTATAGCGGTCCGGCCTCGGCCTATGGCGTGAACGGCAAGGCAGTGGTGGCCTATTTCGACATGATCAACGACCAGGGCGGCATCAATGGTCGCAAGGTCAAGGTGATCAGCCTCGACGACGGCTACAATCCGTCCAAGACGGTCGAATGCATACGCCAACTGGTCGAGCAGGAGAAAGTGCTGTGCACGCACAACACGCTCGGCACTGCGACCAACACGGCGGTCCATAAATACATGAACCAGAAGAAGGTGCCGCACCTCTATCTCGCGACCGGCGCGTCGAAGTGGGGCGATCCGAAGAACTTCCCGTGGACCATGGGCTACCAGCCCGACTACCACACCGAAGGCGCGATATACGCCAAGCATATCCTGGCCACGGTCAAGGATGCAAAGATCGGCGTGCTGATGCAGAACGACGACTACGGAAAGGATTACTGGGAGGGCTTCAAGGAAGGCCTCGGCAAGCAGACCGGCCTCGTCGTCAAGCATGCGACTTACGAGATCAACGAGCCGACGGTCGACTCGCAAATCATCCAGCTCAAGGCGTCGGGCGCCAACGTCTTCTTCAACATCGCCACCCCGAAGTTCGCGGCCCAGGCGATGCGCAAGGTCGCGGACCTCGGCTGGAAACCGATCCACTACGTCAACAACGTTGCGGCAAGCGTCGGCACGGTGATGAAGCCCGCGGGCTTCGACAACGTGCAGGGCGTGCTGACCGCCGCTTATTCGATGGACGCCACGGATTCAGCTTGGGACGACAACGCGGAGATGAAGGCCTTCAAGGCGTTCATGGCCAAGTACCATCCGACGGCGCATATCGCGGACAATGGCAACATCAACGGCTACACCGTCTCGGCGCTGATGGCCGAGACCTTGCGGCGCTGCGGCAACGAGTTGACCCGCGCAAACGTCATGAAGCAGGCAGCAGGTTACAAGAACTTCCGCGTGCCGTGCCTGCTGCCCGGCATCACCGTCAACACCAGCCCGACCGATTACTATCCGATCCAGGCCGTCCAGCTGCAGCGCTTCAAGGGCCAGACCTGGGAGCTGTTTGGCGACATCATGCGCGCCGAGAGCAGCTGAAAGCCGGGCCCCAACGCAAAACGAGCCGGGTGTGGGATCCCCGGCTCGTCTCGTAAACTGGTACTCGAAGCAGATATCAGCTCATCGCGTTCGAGACATTGCCGAGCACGGTGTTGAGTTTGGTGCTGACCTTGCCAATCGCGGTGATCGCGGCAACCGCGATCAGGGAGGCGATGAGCGTGTACTCGATCGCCGTGGCGCCGTGTTCGTTCTTCATGAGCTTGCGGAAAATAGACAGCATCTTTAGATCCCCGAATTCATTCAATTTCGAAAAGAAATGCACACCTTGAACACGGCGGAGTGTACGCATTCGCGGGAAAAACCCGGCATGCATTAGGGTATCGTTTGATGTCCGCCTGTAACGATTGCAGCAAATTGCAGTAGTGCAATTTTGTCTTCAGGCCGCCTTCTGGGTCGTCGACGGGCCGTCGTTCAACGCCAATTCAAAGCCGGGTTCGGCAATGTGGACCTCGACCTCGGGGAAGCGCTGGCGCACCGCATCGGCGAAGGCGGTCCACGGCTCCGACGTCGCGCCCATCATCGCGTGGAAGTATTCGTGTGGCGGATAGAGCACTACGACCTTGGGCTTGAGGGCTGCGACCCCGCGCACGACGTCGGCAATGAAATTGAGCTGCATGCCAGCCAACAGAACGTCGGTGCGATGACGGGTGCCGAGGTCGGCGATCTCCGCATCCGTCATCTTGGTGTTGAAGCCCTCGTTATAGTTCAGGATCGTGCGCCCGTCCGGCAGCGTCACATGAAAGCCGGTGTAGGGCGAATAGAACGGGGCCCGCGTGGCGCTGCTCCAGGCCCAGGAGAGCTGCGTGGCGTTGCCGTGGAAGAGGGCGCGGCTCAGCGCCTTCGGCAAGTTGATGTCGCGGTGTTTCCAGCGGAAGGCCGAGAGGGTGAAGCCGGGCACCGAGATCGTCTCGAAGCGCTTGGGATCGATCACCCGCATCTGGTTGCGCGGGATGCCGCGGCGCCATTCGAGGAACGAGCAGACCGACGGCGCGCCGATCACGGTGGCGCCGGTCTCCTTGGCGATCACCGGCACGTCGAGGAAATGCTCTTCGTGGCCATGCGTCACGCAGATGTACTTGGCGTGCTTGAAGTCGGCCAAGTGGAACCACTCCGCGCCGCAGTAGGGGCGGAAGAACGGATCGAAGAACAGGGCGCCGTCCGGCGTCTCGATCGAGAGGGCCGACCAGCCGAAGTAACGGATCTTGGTCATGCCACCCGAGTCAGCATCTTTCGTGCCACGCCTTCTACCCGCATGCCACTGAGTAGATGTGCTGGACCTCACCCGGCAGCGGCATGGCCTGCCAGGTGTCGCCGCCGTCCTGCGTGCCGAACACTTCGCCGTCGTAGCGCGCGCCGATATAGACCTGCTTGGGATCGCGGGCGTTCAGGCCGATCGACATGATCGTACCGTGGACCTGGACCTTGTCGAAGCGCTTCCAACTCTGGCCGTTGTCCTGGCTGCGGTAGAGCCCGCCGTCATGGCTCGAGGCCGCCACGGAGAGGGCGGCATAGAGCGTGTTGGGCTCGGCGGGCGAGACCTTCACATCGCGGCCGTAGGTCGTGGGCGAGAAGCGGCCGACCTCCATGTCCTGCCAGGTCTTGCCATGGTCGGTCGTGCGGAACAGGCCCATGCGCAGCGCCAGGATAGGCGATTCAGGATCGGCCGGGTTGATGGTGACAGCATGACCGTCGAGCATGCCTTCGGCCGTGGTGTCGCTCACGATCTTGCTCTTGAGATGCTCCCGCTCCGACAGCTTGATCAGCCCGGCGCTGCAGTCGGCCCAGCTTTCGCCGCCGTCGGTCGAACGCATCACACCGTTGATCTCGAGGGCGGCGTAGATCTCGTCCGGCGTCTTCGGATTCTGCGCGAGCCGCATCACGCGCGAGGCGAAGGGGCCGGTGCAATGTGTGTCGATCTTCGGCGTGGCGAGCTTGCGCCAGGAGGCGCCGCCGTCCTCGCTGCGATAGACATCGATCGGCGAGGCACCGGCCAGCATGCGGTTGGGATCGCGGCTGTCGACCATGAACGACCAGACCTGCTTGCTCGCGTCAGGGAAATTCGCACGCTTGAACGAGGCGCCGGCATCGGTGCTGAGCCATACGCCATCGTTGGTCCCGGCGAAGACCTTCTTCGGATCGGTCGGATGCACGAACACAGTATAGGCCTCGACGCTGCCCAGCACATGCTGCCAGTCGCCGCCGTTGGCGGCGCGGCGGAAGACTCCCGTTTTGCCGGGATGATCCGGCTTGCCGAAGTAACCGGCGACTCCGACGTAGATGTTCGACGAATCGGCCATGACGAACCTCCTCAGTTCTTCGCGATCATTTTGCAGGCGCCCGGGTCCATCGGACGGAAGGCTTGCTCGGCCGGCACCGTCGCGATCAGCTTGTAGTAATCCCACGGGCCTTTTGACTCCGCGGGCGTCTTCACCTCGAAGAGATACATATCGTGCATCTTGCGACCGTCGGCGCGGATGTAGCTCTTGCCGAACAGGGGATCGTCCCACTTCTCGGACTTGAGATAGGCCATGACCTTCTCGGGATTGTCCGTACCCACCGCCTTGATGGCGTTGAGGTAAGCGAGCGTCGCCGAGTAATAGCCGGCCTGTGACATGGTCGGCATCTTGCCCCTGTACTTCTCGCCGAAGCGCTTGGAGAAGGCGCGGGTCTTGTCGTTCAGGTCCCAGTAGAACGCCTCGGTGAGGCGCAGGCCCTGGGCGCGCTCCAGGCCGAGCGAGTGAACGTCGGACACGAAAGCGAGCAGGGCGGCGAGCTTCTGGCCACCCTTGACGATGCCGAACTCGGCCGCCTGCTTGATCGTGTTGACGGTGTCGCCGCCGGCGTTGGCGAGCGCGATCACCTGGGCTTTGGATGCCTGGGCTTGCAGCAGGAAGGACGAGAAGTCGCTGGTGTTGATCGGATGCTTCACCTCGCCCACGATCTTGCCGCCGGCTTTGGTGACGACATCGGAAGCATCGCGCTGCAGGGCGTAGCCGAAGGCATAGTCGGCGACGATGAAGTACCAGTCCTTGCCCCCGTCCTTGACGATGGCCGAGCCGGTCACGTTGGCAAGTGCGCCGGTGTCGTAGACCCAGTGCACGGTGTAGGGATTGCAGAACTTGCCGGTGATGTCGGACGAGCCGGGGTCGGGCGCGAGGAACAGCTTCTTCTTCTCACCAGCGACATTCTCGATGGCGATGGAGGAGGAGGACGCGCCGGCGCCCATGATCATGTCGACCTTCTCCTCGGAGTACCACCGGCCGGCGAGAGAGGCAGCGACGTCGGGCTTGTTCTGGATGTCGCCGTAGACGATCTCGATCTTCTTGCCGAGGATCGTGCCGCCGAAATCGTCGATCGCCATCTGCGCGGCAAGGACGGTGCCCATGCCGTTGATGTCGGCGTAGAGGCTCGACAGGTCGGTGGCGACGCCGATCTTGACGGTGTCGTCGGAGAGCTGTGCGGCGGCGGGCAAGGTCCACGCGGCGGAAAGACAGACCGCCGTCCAGAATACAGAACGCTTCATCGTTTCACTCCCAAGGCCTTATAATTGCCCGAAGCGTAAGGGGAGAGAGACGGTCATGAAAGAGCAAATCGTCGACATAAAGACGAAGGACGGCGCCATGGAGACCTTCCTGGTCTGTCCGGAGCGCGACGGACCGTACCCGGTGGTGCTGTTCCTGATGGATGCCCCCGGCATCCGCGAGGAACTCTACGACATGGCGCGTCGGCTTGCGACCAGCGGCTATTACGTGATGCTGCCCAATCTCTACTACCGTGCGGGCCGCGACACGAAATATGGGCCGGACGTATTGGACAAGGGCAGCGCCGAGCAGGCGCGCATGCGGGCCGTTCGGACCAAGATGACGATTCCGCCGGTCATGGATGACGTGGCCGCCATGATTTCCTTCGCAGACGAGCAGAAGGAAGTGAAGAAGGGCGCGCCGGTGGGAACGCATGGCTACTGCATGAGCGGACCGTACTCGCTCGCGGCGGCGGCGCGCTACCCCGACCGGATTGCGGCGGCGGCATCGTTCTACGGCACCTGGCTGGTGAGCGAGAATGTCGAGAGTCCGCACCTCACGCTCGCGAAGGCCAAGGGCGAGCTCTACATCTCCTGCGCCGAGCACGACGAACTGGCGCCGCCCGACATGGTGAAGGAACTGAAGGCGCTGTTCGATAAATCAGGCAACGGCGGCGAGCTCGAGATTCAGATGGGCGTCCATCACGGTTTCGCCTTCCCGCAACGCTATTGCTACGACAAGCCGGCGGCCGAGCGGCATTGGGAACGGTTGCTGTCGCTCTATGAGCGGCGCCTGGGTTAAGGGGAAGAAACAATGATGAAACGCATTCTGCTGGCGGCCTTTGCCGCCGTACTCGTCGCGGCAACGGCACAGGCCCAGACGACCAAGCCCAAGGTGACCGACCTGGGAGGTGCGCCGGAGTCGATCATCTGGATCGGCAATAGCTTCTTCTACTTCAACAACGGCATGGGCGGGCATGTCGGCCGCCTCAATGCCTCGGCCGAAGCCGCGAAGGCGCTGCGGAGCACCGAGGCCACGATCAGCGGTTCGAGCCTGCAGTGGCACGATGTCGAATCGTACTTCCGGCCGAACGCCGTCGGCGCCTTCTCCTTCGATCCGGAGAACAACGTCGTCTTCAACAAGAACGAAAAGCTCTTCGACGCGGCCGTGATGATGGATTGCAGCCAGTGCCCGATCCATCCCACGCTGAAGTCGCAGTTCACCGAATACGCCAAGAAGGACTCCGACATCGTGCGTAAGCACGGCGGCAAGCCGGTGCTATTCATGTCCTGGGCCTACCAGAACAAGCCCGAGATGACGGAAGGTCTCGCCGAGGCCTACACCGTCGCCGGCAACGACAACAACGTGCTGGTGATCCCGGCGGGCTTGGCTTTCGCCCGCGTGATCAAGGAACATCCGGAGATCACGCTCTATATCGCTGACAAGCGCCACCCGACCCTGGCCGGCACTTACCTGGGTGCGGCCACCAGCTACGCCGCGCTGTTCAAACACTCCCCGGTCGGCCTCGCGTACACGGCCGGACTCGATCCGGCGGTCGCGAAGACCCTGCAGGAGGCCGCGTGGGCCACCGTGCAGGCGTACTACGCGAAGTAGCTAGTTCGGCGCGATGCTCGGCTTGAACTTCTGGACACGCTCGGCGTTGTCGACTTCGCCGGTGTAGACGTTGCCCTTGGAATCGACGGCGATCGTGTGGACCCAGTGGAACTGGCCGGCGTAGCGACCTGAGCGGCCGACGGTGGCGACGACCTTGCCGTCAGCGCGGTTGAGGATGCGCATCGTGTTGTTCTCACCGTCGACGTTCAGCAGGTAGGTCTGCTTGGCGTCCGGCCAGAAATTGAGGTCCCAGACCGCGCCGTTGCCGAGCGTGGCCTTGTCGTAGAACCACTCGGTCACGTAGGTGCCGTCCTTCTTGAAGACCTGGATGCGGTTGTTGATGCGGTCGCAGACGTAGACCAAGCCGTCGTTCGAGACCTTGGCGCAATGCACCGGGTTGCCGAACTGCTGGGAGATGGGTGCCGCCGGGTCGTATTTGGCCTGCTTGTCGTCGTTCGGCTTGTGCCCGTAGGCGCCCCAGTGGCGCTTGTAGGCGCCGGTCTCCGAATCGAACACGATGACGCGGCGATTGCCGTAGCCGTCGGCAACGTAGACCTCGTTCGCGGTCTCGTCGACCTGGATGTCGGCGGGCTTGCCGAGCAGGGCGGTGTCGTTGCTGCCGCCGGTCGGGCCCAGTTTGCCGATGGTGAGGACCAGCTTGCCATCATGGCTGAACTTGAACAGGGCGCTGTCGGTGTCGGCATTGCCGCTCAGCCAGACGAAACCCCTCTTGTCGACATAGAGTCCGTGCTCGCGGCCGGGCCAGGGATCGTTGGACGGACCACCCCAGCCCTGGACGAAGGTGCCGTCCGCATCGAACTCCAGCACCGAGGGAGCGGGGACGCAGCAGTTGCTGCGCGGCGGCTTCAAGGTCGCGCCTTTTTCATCCTCCGAGAGGGAGCGCGGGCGCTGCAGCACCCAGACATGGTCCTTGGAATCGACGGCGACGCTCGCCACCTGGCCCAGGATCCAGTTGTTGGGCAGGGGCTTGGGCCAAAACGGGTCGACGGTGAATTGCGGAACGGGTTGAGCAAAAGCGGGGTACGCGAACGCCAGAAGGGCAGAGAACGCCCAGGCCAAGAGTCTCATCAGTTTCCCCCATGCGGTTATGCGGCTTGTGCCGCCTTTGGTTTCTTGTTCTGCCAGTCGTTCAGAATGTCGCGCGCGTGGCTCTTCTTCGGGTCCATATCCGCCTCGTGGCCCGGTACCTTTGCCGTCAGCTCGATCACGTAGCCGTTGGGATCGCGAAAATAGATCGAGCGGATGAACTTGTGGTCGGAGATGCCGCGTACCTCGCGGCCCTCCGCTTTGCCCTTGGCGAACATGCTTTCGAGAGCCTCCGCCGAGACTTCGAGCGCGATATGCAGGTCGAAATCATGCTGTTCCTTGAACTGGAACGGCATGGTGGGCGCCTCGAAGAAGGCGAGGCAGGAGCCGTCGTCGAGCTGGTAGAAAGTGTGAAGGACGCCGCCGTCGGTGTCGCGGCCGCTCATCGTCCGCTCGATCTTGAGCGAATGCACCAGCGGCAGGCCGAGGAAACCCTCGTAGAACTGCCGGGTCTCCTCGGAGTCACGGCAGCGATACGCGTTGTGATGCAGGCCTTTGATCATCGAAGCCCTCGCTTATGTGATTTGCTCGCTGGCGAACAAATCACTTATCTAGCCAAACGTCCTCGAAGCGCCAGTGATTGTAGATCGAGTTCTTCGACAGAACGACACCCTTGACGTAGGGCTGCCAGCAGGTGGCGCCCCAGTCGTGCACGATGATCGGCCGGGCGCCGTCGAGCTGCAGCTTCTTGTCGATGTCCCAGACGACCTTGCGGCGCGCCTCGTAGTCGGTCATCTGCGACTGCTCGTCGAATTCCTTCTCGATCTCCGGATTCCTGTAGTTGGTGTAGTTGCGATCGGACTTGGCGGCGAAGGTCTCGTAGAAGACGACGTCCGGATCGTCGATGCCGACACCTTGCACATTGAGGCCGACCGAGAAGTCGCGCTTGGTCAGGCGGTTGTACCAGATGGCGGTATCGAGGGCCTCGAGCTCGGCGTCGATGTTCACCTGCTTGAGCTGGTCGATCAGGATCACCGCCGGATCGCGATAGGTCGGAATATTGCGGGTGACCAGCTTGATCTTGAGCGGCTTGTCGGCGGTGTAGCCGAGGCCCTCCATGATCTTCTTGCCCTCGGCGCGGTTTTTCTCGACGTCGGGACCGTAGCCTGGAATCGTCGCCAGCATTTCAGGTGGCATGCCCCAGCGGCCTTCCGGAGGGGGCAGCATGATGCCACCGACCTTGCTCGTGCCCTGGCTCAGGATCTGGACGAAAGCATTACGATCGATCGAATAGGCCATCGCAGTACGGATCTGCGCATTGTCGAACGGCGGCTTGTCGCGATTCACCAGCAGGTTGGAGAAGGTGAACGTCGGCAGCATTTCGCAAACTGCTTTCGGCGCCTGTGCCTGCAGGTCCTTCATCAACGGAGCATTCATGTCGCCCACGAAGGTCATGTCGACGCGGGCCGAGCTGAAGGCGAGCTGCGACGTTGCCCGATTGGGAATAATGGTGAACTCGATCGCGTCGAGATAGGGATGGCCCTTCTTCCAGTAGTCCGGGTTCTTCACGACACGGACCGACTCGTTCTGCTTCATGCGGTCGAACTTGAAGGGGCCTGTGCCGATCGGCTTGGTCCGCATCTGTGCGACAGGCACATGGCAGGGATAGACGGGCGAGTGACCGCCCGCGAGCATGGTCAGGACCGAGGGCTGCGGCCGGTTGAGGTGGAACGTCACCTCGAGCGGGCCATTCACCGTGATTTCCTTGAGATTGAAGTACCAGATCTTGCGCGGATTGCGTCGTGCGCCGGTGTCGTCATCGCTCTTGAGCATGTCCCAGGTGCATTTGACGTCGGCGCTGGTGAACGGCTTGCCGTCATGCCACTTCACGCCGTCGCGCAGCTTGAAGGTCAGATCCTTGTTGTCGTTCTCCCACTTCCACTCGGTCGCCAGTTCGGGGACGATCGCATCGCCCGAGTCCTGCTTGTCCTTTTGGTCGAACTGCACGAGGTTGTTGTAGATCGCGGCGAAGGGCATCACCGTCGAAATGGTCGCCTCTTCGTGGATCGATGCGCTCGGGGGATTGTCGCGGTGGGCGATCTTCAAGGTGCCGCCCGCTTTCTGGGCGAAGGCAGGCGTTGCAAGCGACAGAAGTGCCAGGCACGCGGGTACAATAAACAGGCGCTTCATAACGCTCCTCCAATTTCCGTTGCACTTACGCTAGCACGTCGTACGGTCGGCTTCTCATGCGATTGCTTCTTTATCTGCTGGCCGGAATTTCCTTGATCGCCCCTGCGACAGCACAGGATTATCCCTCCAGGCCCATCCACATCATCGCCCCGTTCGGACCGGGTACGGCGACCGATACTGTGGCGCGGGTCGTCGGGGCCGAATTGACGCGTATTACGGGGCAGGCGGCGGTGGTCGACAACAAGCCCGGCGCGGAGGGACAGATCGGGGCGCAGGCCGCGGCACTGTCGCCGCCCGACGGTTACACGCTTTTCGTGACCACCCAGACCACGCAGTCGATCAATCAGCACGTCTACAAGACCCTACCATACGATCCAGTGAAGAGTTTTGCGCCAGTGAGCGGCCTGTCGGGCGGCGCGCAAATCGTCATGGTGCGCAATGACCTCGGCGTAAAGTCGATCGCGGAATTGATCGCGCTCGCGCAGGCGCAGCCGGGCAAGCTCACTTTCGGCAGTGGCAACGGCTCGGCGCGCGGAGCGGCCGAGCTGTTCAAGATTATGGCGAAGGTCGATCTGCTCGGCGTGCCGTACAAGTCGCAGCCCCAGGCGATCGCCGATCTGCTGGGTGGGCGTATCGACATCACCTTCAGCGACTTCACGACAGGCCTGCCGTCGATCCGAAGCGGCCAGGCGCGCGGGCTCGCCGTCACCAGCCTCCAGCGGTACCCGGGGCTCGAGGAATATCCGGCCGTTGCCGAGACTGTCCCGGGGTACGAATCGCGGCCGTGGAACGCGGCGTATGCGCCGGCCGGCACGCCGCGGCCGATCATAGACAAGTTGAACGCCTGGATTCGCGAGGCCGTGGCGTCCGAAGCCTATCAGCGGCTGCTGAAGATCAACCTGGGCGTTCCGTTTGCGGGTTCGCCCGAGGATCTTGCCGCTTGGCAGGAGTCGGAAACCCGCAAATGGGGCGAGATCGTCCGCATCGCAGGCATGAAGGAGCCCTAGGCCGGCGGCGGCCGGGCGGCCACGACGAGCTGCCAGATCGCGGCGGCGAAGACGCAGACGGCCACGAAAATGAAAGCGGCCCGATAATCGATCGCCGAAGAGAGCAGGGCGAACACGGGCGGCCCGAAGACCGAGCCCATGAAGGCGAGCGACGTCTGCACCGCGGCGACGGCGGCGGCCTGGCCCGGCGGCGAGAGGTGCGCGAACTCGGCCTGCGAGGTGCCGTTCCAGCTGATCACGACAGAGCCGTAGCCCATGACGACGACGGCAATCAGCCAGAAGGGCGCGTCGGCGGACAGGAAGCCGGTGGCGAGGCAGCCGACCGTCATACCGATCCCTGTCCAACCCAGAAGTTTCATGCGCGGCACGCGATCGCCCATGCCGCCGCTCACGAGGCGGACCACCGTGCCGACGAGTTGGGAGGCCGAGAGGAGGCCGCCTGCCTCGACGATCGTGAGATGGCAATGCTCGTAGAGATAGGTCACCAGGTAGAAGGTGAACGTGTGCTGGGCCACGACGTAGATGAAGGCCGAACAACCCAGGATGCGCAGCTGCGGATGGGCCATCACGAAGCGGATCGTGTGCCAGATGCTGGGGCCGCCCTTGCCCTCGGAGCTACGCGTGTCGAGGCGCGGCCGCAGGAATTCGACGGCCGCGGCCGTCAGCAGCGCCGCCGCCGCGGCAATCAGGCTTGCCCCGCGCCAGCCGACCCATCCCAGCAGCTGTGGGAAGATGATACCTGCCAGGGCAAAGCCGATCGGCACGCCGGTCTGCTTCAGCGAGAACACCGCGCCGAAATATTCGCGCGGCACCCGTTGCGACAGGACATGGGCGGAGGCGGGGTTGATCGGTCCCTGCGCCGCGCCGATGAACATCGCGGCGAGGATCGTGGCGGCGACGAGGCCCGTTGAGTTCAAGGCCAGGCCGATCGCGGCCATCAGGAGCGCCACCTGGGAGATACGCACCGAGCCGAAACGGACGACTGGCCCGGCGGCCGCCAACGCGATTCCTGCGGCGACGACATAGGTCATGGCGACGAAGAAGCCGACGAGCTTGGGCTCGATCGCCAGATCCTTCGCCACCACTGGCATCATGACGCTGAGCGAGATGACCGAAACGGAGATCATCACCTGGATGCCCAGCATCGTGGCAACCGGGACGAAGACGCGTTTCACGACCGGCGCTCCGCCGGCCTACATTTTGAACAGGTCGGCCTTGTTCAGGATCGTGTTGCGCAGGATGCGGATCGAGGCCACGTCGACCATGATACCGTCGACGTTGATCGCGCCCAGGCCGGCGGCTTCAGCCTCGGCGTAGGCCTTCTCGAGCTTGCGAGCGCGGGCGATGTCCTCGGGCTTGGGCGAGTAGATTTCCAGCGCGGGGTCGATCTGCGAAGGGTGGATAGCCCACTTGCCGACACAGCCCAGGATCATCGAGCGCTTGCACTCCTCGCGGTAGGCGTCGGGGTTCTTGAAGTCGGCGAAGGGACCGTCGACCGGATCGATGCCGGCGGCACGGCAGGCCATCACCAGCCGGAAGCGTGCGTAGTGCCAGACGTCGCCGGGATAGGCGTCGGCGGCGCCGATGTTCTTGTTGGTGACGCCCATCGAGGCCGAGAAGTCGCCCATGCCGAACACCAGGCATTCGAGCCGCGGCGTGCACTTGGCGATCTCGTCGACGTTCTGCATGCCCTCGACTTCCTCGATCAGCGCCTCGAGGCCGATGCGGCGCTTCATCTTGAGCTTCTTCTCCATCTGGTGGAGAAGCTTGTCGGCGAACAGCACGTCGGCAACCGTGCCGACTTTGGTCATCATGATCGTGTCGAGATGCTCGCCCGCACCCTCGACGATCTCGATGATGTCCTCGTACGCGTACTCGGTCGTGAGGTCGTTGATGCGTACGCAGCGCGTCTTGCCCTTCCAGTTGAGCGTCTTCAGCGCCTGGATGATCTTCTTGCGAGCGTCGCGCTTCTGGCTGGGGGCGACGGCATCCTCGAGGTCGAGGAAGACGTGATCGGCCTTCGATTCCGAGGCCTTCTGCATCATCTTTTCGCTCGAGCCCGGGGTCGAGAGCTGCACCCGGCGGGGGCGGCGGGGACGGTCCATAATCTTCTCCTTCAGGCGACGACGTGGCCGGCGCGCAGGCGGGCGATGTCGCCCGCGCTGCAGCCGATCGATTGCAGGTATTGGTCGGTATGTTCGCCCAGCAACGGCGCGCGGTGGCGCACCTTGCCGGGGGTCTCGGTCATCTTCACGGCGACGCCCGCGATCTGAACCTCGTGGTCGAGGCCCGGATGGGGCACCCACGGCAACATATCACGGGCCTTGAAATGTGGGTCGGCCACGATGTCTTGCACGTTGTAGACCGGGGAGAACGGCACCTTGCCGCCGAAATAGGCGAGCAGCTCCTGCTTGGTGCGCTGGCTGGTGAAGGCTGAGACGGCGGCGATGATGATGTCCTGGTGGGCGCGCCGGTCCTGCACGGTCTTGAAGCGCGGGTCGGTCGCCATCTCGGGCTTGCCGATCAGTTTGCAGAGGATCGGGTAATGCGCGTCGGCGTGGGCGGCGATGGTGACGAAGCCGTCCTTGGCCGGGAACATGCCGAACGGGCAGAGCAGCGGATGGTGGTTGCCCTCGGGCGTCGGCAGCGTCTGGGCATAGGAGTGCTGGTGCATGATGCGCTCGCACACCGCCAGGATCGCATCGACCATGCCGACATCGACGAACTGGCCCTTGCCGGTCTTGTAGGCGCGGAAGATCGCTGAGACGATACCGAAGGCGCAGGTGATGGCGGGCACGATGTCACCGACGCCGGGGCCGACCTTCATCGGCGTGTCCTTGTCTGGACCGGTGATCGCCATGATGCCGCCCATCGCCTGGCTGATCACGTCGTACGCCGGCCAGTCGGAATAGGGGCTCTTGCCCGTGCGCGCATCGCCGAAGCCTCGGATGGTGGCGTAGACGAGCTTCGGGTTGCGCGCGTGCAAGGTCTCGTAGCTGAGGCCCAGGCGATCCATCACGCCGCCGCGATAGTTCTCGACCACGGCATCGGCGTTGTCGCACAGCTTCAGCACCAGTTCGCGGCCTTCCGGCTTCTTGAGGTCGATAGCGATCGATTTCTTGTTGCGGTTCACCGAGGCGAAGTAGCCACCGAACGCCTTGAGCTGGTCGTCCTTGTGATAGGGGCCGATGATCCGCGTGTGATCGCCGTCGAGCGGCTCGACCTTGATGATCTCGGCGCCCTGGTCGGCCAGCAGCATGGTGCAGTAGGGGCCGGCCAGCATCTGCGTGAGATCGACGATCCTGACGCCATCGAGCGCACCCAGAACGTCGGTATCGGTCACTTGTCTCCCCAGTGACTGCGCCGCTTGATCAAAACGGTGCGCTCGCCCTCGAAGATGTGCTTGTCGTCCTGGTTCACGCCGTAGTGCTTGAAGCGCACGATGCCGGCGTCGGGCTGCTTGGCATCCGTCGTCTCCAGCACTTCGCTGTAGCAATAGAGCGTGTCGCCGTGATGCAGCGGACCCTTGAGCCGGATCTTGTCCATGCCGAGTTCCATCAGCGCGTTCTCGGCCGTGTCCTCGGCGGCGAGGCCGATGCACATCGAGATGGTGACGCCGCCGAAGCCCAGGCGCCTGCCATAGGGCATCGACTGGGTGAGGTGCTCGTTGAAGTGCGCCTCCGCCGTGTTCATCGTGACGTTGGTGATCCAGACCTGTTCCATTGGCTCGACGGTCTTACCGCGGGCATGCTTCATGACGTCGCCGACAGTGAAGTCCTCGAAGTAATTGTGCCGGCCGGTCAGCTCGGAGACCTTCATCAGTTCCTCCCGCGGCCGAGCAGCCGGTCGGAGATGATGCGCTTCTGGATCTCCGACGTGCCCTCGAAGATTTTGGTGAGGCGCGCGTCGCGCCAGTGGCGCTCGACGGAATGGAGCGTCGTGTAGCCGGCGCCGCCGTGGATCTGAATGCCCTCGCTGCAAACGCGCTCGGCCATCTCGGAGGCGAACAGTTTCGCCATGGATGCTTCCTTGTCGCAACGCTGGCCGGTGTCGATCTGCTCGCAGACGAAGTAGTTGAGTTGACGGGCTGCCTCGATTTGTGTCGCCATGTCCGCAATCTTGAAGCGGATCGCCTGGAACTCCGAGATCGATTTGTCGAACTGACGACGCTCTCCGGCATAACGGATCGAGTCGTCGAGCGCGCCTTGGGCAAGGCCAATGGCGCGCGCCGCGGTATGGGCGCGGGCGGTCTCGAGGCCAGCTGTGGCGTAATAGAACGCCTGGCCTTCTTCGCCGATCATGTCCTCGGCCTTCACCCGGCAGTTGTCGAACGCCAGTTCCCAGGTCTTCCAGCCGAAATAGCCGATCTTGGGAATGGGCGAGCCGCTGCAGCCCGGCATCAGCTCGCCGCGCTTCTTCTCGACGAAGAACATCGACAGGCCGAGGTGGCGCTTGCCCGGAGGCGCTTCTGACGTGCGCGCGATGATGATCATGAAGTCGGCACCGTCGGCGAAGGTGCACCAGTACTTGTTGCCGCTGATCAGGTAGCTGTCGCCGTCTTTCTTGGCGCGGCAGGAGATGTTGGAAATGTCCGAGCCCGCGTTCGGCTCCGACATCGAGAAGGCGCCGAGGAATTCGCCCTTGGCCATGCGGGGCAGGTAACGCTTGCGCTGCTCTTCGCTCATCTTGTGTGAGCCGATCAGCAGGTTGCCACGGGCGATGATCGATCCGACGCTCATCCAGCCGCGCGACAGCTCTTCCGCGACGATGCAGTACTCGGAGCAGCCTAGGCCCAGGCCGCCGTACTCCTCGGGGATCAGGATGCCGAAGTATCCGAGCTCCGCCATCTTGTTGCGCAGGTCCATCGGAATGTCGCCCTTTTCAGGGTCGAGCTTGTTGGCGACGGGCAGGACCTCGTTGAGGGTGAACTCGCGCGCCTGCTCCTGGATCATGCGGCGTTCTTCGGTGAGAAAAGTCATGATTGCTGATTCCTGAGACGAACGAGATTGGTGCGCTTGAAGTCGATGACTTCTTCTTCGCGCTGGTTGAAGCCCCTGGTGTGCCAGGTGACGATGCCGAAGCCCTTGTGGCTGTCGGAGACGCGGCGATCGAGCACGATCGATTCGGCGCGCAGCGAATCGCCGGGATAGACCGGCAGATGATAGGTGAGCTGGTTGACGCCCAGGAACGGTCCGCCGCCTTCGCTCAGATCCTCGACCGTGAGGCCGAACACCGTCGTGAAGACCAGCAGCGGGTTGGCGACGATGCCGGGATGGCCGTGCACGCGCGCGTAGGCGGCATTGAAATAGTGCGGATTGAAATGCAAGGTCAGCGTCGAGAAGAGGGTGCTCTCCGACTCGGTGAGGGTGCGCCCCCAATGATGCTTGAACACCCGCCCGGGCTCGAAATCCTCATAACGGTTGCCCTTGGGGACGAGCCGCGCGCGTGCCCTGAAATCGTCCGACATTCCTGCTCCATTATCCCTTCGTCGACGCGGCTGCGAGTTCGCCCACATCGGCCAGCGTGTCAATACGATCGATGACGTCACGCAGGCGACGGGCACCAGCGGCGCCCAGCACCGGCGTCACCAGGCTGTCGAATTTGGTCTCCAGCGCGGCGCGCTGCTTGGCGACATCGGCCCAGGGAATGCCCGAGTCGTGGTGCGTTTCGAGCATCGTGCCGTCGTCGAGCTCGATCGCCATCTCGGCCAGCGAATGCTCCCAGTGCGGCTTGAAGTCGATCGCCATCTTATCGCGCAATGCTTTGATGCGCGGCTCCTGGGTCACCGCCTCGGTGTAGGAATCGAGATTGGCCGTATCGACGCCGGTTAGCGCCATGGCCACTGTCTGGCGTAGCGAGAACTTGGCTTCGAGGCCCGTTGTTGGGTTCGGGATGTTGCAGACTTTGTCGGCGCCCGAGTCGATGCGCAGCACGATCTTCTTCACGCGCTCCGGCGGGAAATTGCTGCGCAGCCGGATCTCCTTGGCGCACTCGATCGGCGCGTGGGTGAGGTAGCAGGCCGCGTGATACTTGAAGAGGTTGTTGCGCAGGTGCCAGCCCTGCGCCGGCTCACCGAGCGCCGCGTCGGTCGACAAGTGATCGCTCTGCGAGGAGGCGAAGCCTTGGTCGCATTCCAGCGAATCGCCGCGTGCCGTAAAGCCCTTGGCGGCGAGGCGGGCGGCGCGCAGCCCGTGCTCGGACGCTGTGCCGGCGTGGAGCGGCTTGCACATGGTGCCGAAGTTGGACTTGAGCCCGGCCGCCTGAGTCGCGGCGATCCCGAAGGCGACCGCGAGCTGCTCCTGCGTGAGGCCAAGCATGCGCCCGGCCGCGGCGGTGGCCGAGAACGAGCCGACAGTACCGGTGACGTGGAAGCCCTTCTGGTAATGGCTGGGCGCCACGAGGCGGCCGACCCTTCCCGCTGTCTCATAGCCCGCAACAAAGCTCTCGACGAACAGCCGGCCCGAGGCCTTCATCTACTCGCCGAGCGCCAGCAGGGCGGGAACGACGGTCACGGTGGGATGGCCGCCCATGGCGAAATTGACGTCGTCGTAGTCGAGGGCGTGGCTCGCCGCGCCGTTGATCAGAGCGGCGGCCGACGGAAGCGTCTTCTCCGTACGGCCGACCAGGCTCGCCGGGCCCTTGGCGCCATCTTCCATCGCCTCGCGGACCAGGATGTCGGTCAGCTCGTCCTGGGCTCCGGCAACGGTGACGGCGAACCAGTCGAGCAGGCACTGCTTGGTGCGCTCGACCAGATCGTCGGGCAGGTCGCGCCAGGCCAGGACGGCGGCGCGCTTGGCGATTTCCGCGGTGACGGGAACGGCTGCCATGCTGGTTTCTCCCATGAAGGGCTGAAGTCTATCGCTTTCGAGCGACGATATGGAAGATGTGCCAGTGCTTGGGATTGCCACGCGGAGTGACACTGTCGGCTTCCTCCTCCTCGAACATCTCGAGGTCGAATCCGTCCAGCAGAACCAGAGCCTGCTCGCGCTCGAGGAAAGTGATGCCGGGCCGGCCCTCCCAGCTGTCGCGGATCCCGTACCACTGCCCCGTGAAACGGCCGCCGACGGGCAACGCCTCGCGAATGCGCTCCCACAGGATGTGGAATGGCTCCGGCTCGCATAACGGCATGGCGAAGCTCGAATTGACCCAGGTAAGCCCGAGCGGCAGCGGCACTTCCTCCAGCCGCGCGGCGATCGGCGTGACGCGCTCCGAGTCGGGCATCTCCCGGGCCGCAAGTTGTTGCAGTGCGGCGGGCTCGGCGTCGACGGCGACGACGCTCCACCCGCGCCGGACCATCTCGACCACGTCGCGTCCGTCGCCGCAGCCAAGGTCGATGACGAGAGAGTCAGTCGACGGCGGGTCGAATAGATCGAGCGCGGCGATCACCGTCTTGCGCGGCGGCCGGTCGCGCAGTTTGTCGTAGTAAGCCGCCCATCCGGCGGAACGATCCTGTTGTGACATGTGCCTGCGTATGATCGTATCGCATCCAACGATAACAAAGTGTTTATTCCGGGAGAAAACGATGAAGGGATTGACCGTCCTCGCCGTCGCCGCTGCCTTGATGCTGGGGCCGATCGCGGCCCGCGCCGATATGAAGGAGCTGGTGGAGGCTGCCAAGAAGGAAGGCGAAGTCACCTGGTACGTCGCGCACTATACGTCCGAGGGCGCCGAGGAACTGGGCGCCACCTTCACCAAGCTCTACGGCATCAAGGTCAATGTCGTGCGTACGACGGCGCAGGTCGCCTATCAGCGCCTGACCCAGGATCTCAAGAACAACCAGATCAATTGCGACGTCTTCTCCTCGACCGACATCGGCCACTACGTGCGCCTGAAGAAGGAAGGCAAGCTCGAGAAGTATACGCCCGAGGAATCCTCGAAGATCCTCGACGTCTTCAAGAACCTCGATTCTGACGGCTATTTCCACACGACGTCAGGCGGCTTCGTGCTGATCAGCTACAACACCTCGAAGGTGAAGCCCGAAGAAGCGCCGCAGAAGTGGACCGATCTACTCGATCCCAAATGGAAGGGCAAGATCTCGACCGGACATCCGGCGTTCTCGGGCTATGTCGGCACCTGGGTGCTGCAGATGAAGCTCACCTACGGCTGGGACTTCTTCAAGAAGCTGGAGAAGAACAAGCCGCAGATCGGCCGCTCGATCAACGATACGGTGACGGCGCTCAATGCCGGCGAACGCCAGGTCGCGGCCGGCGCCGACGGCTCGACCATGTTCAGCGCCGAGCGCGGTAATCCACTCGGCATTATCTATCCGTCGGACGGCGCGGTGTTGATCATCTCGCCGTCGGCGATCGTGAAGGGCACCAAGCACCTCAACGCCGCGAAGCTCTTCATGGAATATCTCTATTCCAAGGAAGCCTCCGAGATCGACGTGAAGCACTTCACCCTGCCGATGCGGCCGGAAGTGCCGGTCGGAAAGGGCGAGAAGCCGATGACGGAGGTGAAGGCGCTGAAGCCGACGGTGGCCCAGATCGACAAGGGCATCCCGGAAGCGATCGAGGATTGGCGCGATACGTTCGGCAATTGATCGGCCAAGAGGCCTGACGTGACCGTCGCGTCACCCGCGCTTTCTTCCACGGCTGGCCAGTCGGCCCGACTGAGCAGCCGCGACTCAAGCTGGGTACTGTGGGTGGCCATCATCGCCACCTTGCTGTTCCTTGTGGTGAGTCCGTTCGTCTATCTCGTGGCGACCAGCTTCTCGGCCGAAGGCGGGGGCGGATTCACGCTCGATAATTATGCCGCTGCCTACGGGCGCGAGCGCTACGTCCAGGCGTTGATCAACTCGCTGGAGCTGGGCGCAGGCGCTGCGCTACTCGCGGGGATATTCGCGGTGCCGCTGGCATGGGGCGTCTCACGGACGAACATGCCGGGACGCGGCTTCGTGCGCATGCTGGTGCTGGCGACTTTCATCACGCCGCCCTACACGGGTGCGGTCGCCTGGATTCTGCTGGCCGGCCCCAATGCCGGATGGCTGAACCGCATCTATTCGGCGATCACCGGCGCCGATGCGGGGCCTTTCAACATCTACAGCTTCGGCGGTTTGGTGACCGTCATCGCGCTCTATTCGTTTCCCTACATCTTCATCTTCACGACGGCGGCCCTCGAACTCGTGTCGTCGGAGATGGAGGATGCCGCCAACATCCTGGGTGCGGGTACCTGGAAGACGATGCGGCGGGTCACCTTGCCATTGGCGCTGCCGGCGATCCTGGGCGGCCTGATCATCTGCTTCCTGGAAGCGATCGCGCTCTTCGCTTCACCCGCGATGATCGCCATTCCGGCGCGCTTCAACGTGGTGACGACGCAGCTCTTCCAGTTCTTCGGCAATCCTGTGCGGGTGGAGGTGGCCGCGGCCTATGCCATGCCGCTGCTGGGCGTCACGATCTTGCTGGTGCTGGTGCAGCGCCTGATGACCCGCCGCAAAGGCTTCGTATCGCTCACTGGCAAGGGCGGCGAACGCCGTCCTATCGCCTTGGGAAAATGGCGCTGGGCGTTGTTCGCCTACGCGATGCTCGTGGGCAGCATGTCGGTCTTCCTGCCGTATCTCTTCCTGCTGCAAGCGGCCTTTTCCAAGGCCTGGGGACGCGGCTTCTCGCTCGACAATCTGTCGCTCGGCAACTTCCACTTCATCCTGTTCGAGCATGCCACAGCGGCGCTCTCGGTGTGGCACAGCTTCCTCTATGGCGGCGTGTCCGCGACCCTGGGTGCGATCGTCACCCTGGGCGTGGCCTACATCGTGACGCGCCGGCTGGTGCCGTTCTCCGAAATACTGGGCTTCCTGTGCGTGGCGCCGTTCGTGATCCCGGGCGTCGTGTTGGCGATCGGCTTCTATGCCGCCTACGCGCCGCCGCCGCTCGCGCTCTACGGCACGTCGATGATCATGATCCTGGCCTTCACGACGCGCTTCCTGCCGATCGGCTACGTCAATGCGAGTTCGGCCCTGCGCAGCCTCAATCCCGAGATGGAGGAGGCGGTGCGGGTGCTCGGCGGTAGCCGACTGACGGCGCTGCGGCGGGTCGTGGCGCCCTTGCTGAAGCGCAACCTGCTGGGCGCCTGGCTGCTGATGTTCATTCCGGCGACGCGTGAGCTGTCGACGGCGATCTTCCTCTATGGCCCCAATACCAAAGTCGTCTCGGTCATGATCTTCGACATGAGCGAGGAGGGGAACTTCGAATACCTCGCCGCGCTCGCGTTGATCCTTCAGGCCCTGACCTTGCCCTTGCTGTTGATCGGCCAACGCGCAATCGGGCGCGACTTCATGCTGAGGCGCACCGCGACATGAGCAAACTTGTCCTGAAGAACATCGCCAAAGCGTACGGCGCCTTCAACGCGGTGAGCGACTTCTCGCTCGAACTACAGAAGGGTGAATTCGTCTCCCTACTGGGTCCCTCGGGCTGCGGCAAGACCACGACCTTGCGCATGATCGCGGGCTTCATGCCGCCGACCGCGGGCACGATCGAACTCGACGGCCAGGTGATCTCCTCGCCCGCGGGCGTCGTGCCGCCGGAAAACCGGCGCATGTCGATGATATTCCAGAGCTACGCCATCTGGCCGAACATGACGGTGGGCCAGAACGTCGGCTTCGGCCTGGAAGTCCGCAGGGTCTCGCGCGCCGAGACGGAGCGCCGGATCGACAAGATCCTCGAGGTCGTCCAGATGCGCGGCCTGAAGGATCGCTACCCGTCCGAGTTGTCCGGCGGCCAGCAGCAACGCGTGGCATTGGCGCGCGCCATCGTCGTGGAGCCCGAGATCCTGCTGCTCGATGAGCCGTTGTCGAACCTCGATGCCAATCTGCGCGAGGAGATGCGGTTCGAGATCCGCCGCCTGCACGACGAGTTCAAGATCACGACGGTCTACGTCACGCACGACCAGTCCGAGGCCATGGTGACGTCCGACCGCATCGTGGTGATGAACAAGGGGCGCATGGAGCAGGTTGATCCGCCGCATGTGCTCTACGGCCGGCCCAAGAGCCGCTTTGTGGCGGGGTTCATCGGCCGGACGAACTTCGTCGAACGCGACGGCGGCGTGTATTCACTACGACCGCAAGCGATCGGGCTCTCACGGGAGAAGCCTGCCGCAAACGCCGTTGAGGCGGACATCGTCGATCGGGCCTATCTCGGCGAATATTGGGACTATCAGGTGAAGCCGCTCGGCGAAACCAAGCCGCTCCGGGTATCGACAGCGCCCACGGCTCTTTTCGAGCTGGGGCAACGGGTCTGGCTGGAGATCGATCCCGCGGCCATGGTACGAGTCGAATAGTAACCCAGAGAGAGTAGATCATGACCGGACCGCTAGCCCGCTTCACCGTGCTCGACCTGACGCGCGTGCGCGCCGGCCCGACCTGCGTCCGCTACTTCGCGGACTGGGGCGCCAACTGCATCAAGATCGAGATGCCGCCGGGCGCCGGGGATTCCGACATGGGAGGACCACGCCATGGGCCGGACTTCCAGAACCTCCACCGCAACAAGCGGTCGATCACGCTCAATCTCAAGGAGCCCGAGGGCAAAGCCATCTTCATGAAGATGGTCGAGAAGGCCGACGTGGTGGTCGAGAACTACCGCGCGGATGTAAAATACCGTCTCGGCATCGACTACGACAGCCTGAAGAAGGTGAACCCGAAGATCATCCTGGGATCGATCTCGGGCTTCGGCCAGGACGGCCCTTATGCCGAGCGCGCGGGCTTCGACCAGATTGCGCAGGGTATGGGCGGCATCATGTACATCACCGGCATGCCGGGCGGCGGTCCGGTGCGTGCCGGTATCGCCGTGGCCGACGTGGGCTCGGGCCTGCATTGCGCCATCGGTATCCTGATCGCGCTGCTCGAGCGTGAGTCGTCGGGCGAAGGCCAGTGGGTGTCGAGTTCGCTGCTGCAGGCGATGATCTCGATGTGCGACTTCCAGGCCGCGCGCTGGACGCTTGCGCACGAAGTGCCGGGGCAGGCTGGTAACAATCATCCGACCTCGATCCCGACCGGCGTCTTCAAGACCAAGGATGGCTACATCAACATCGCGGCGTCCGGTGGTCATATCTACAAGCGCTTCTGCGATTCGGTGAATGCGCCGGAGCTTTACACCGACGAGCGGTTTGCGACCGGCCCCGCGCGGGCCAAGAATCGTGATGCGCTGAATGCCGAGATCGACAAGCGCGTGGGCGCCTTCGGCAGCGCGGAGCTGGTCGAAAAACTGAACAAGGACGGCGTGCCGGCCGGTCCGATCTACAAGATGGACGAGATGTTCGCCGATCCGCAGGTCAAGCATCTCAAGATGGCCTATCCGGTAAAGCATCCCACGCTCGGCGATCAGGAAGTGATCGGCCAGGCGATCAACATGAGCCGCAGCAAGAACGACAACTGGACGGCAACGCCGGAGCAGGGTGAGCACACCGACACCATTCTCAAGGAGTTCGGTTACGACACCTCTGCCGTCGCCGACTTCCGCAAGCGGGGGATCGTCTGATGAACTTCAGCCCGACGCCGAACATGATCGCGGAGAAGGTGGGCCCGGTGGGCAAGCTCACCTTCAACAAGCCGCAGAAGCACAACGCCACCTCGACCGACATGTGGGAGGCGATCCCGGTCATTCTCGATGAGTTCGAGAAGGACCCCGCCATCCGCGTTGTCGTGGTCACGGGCGCGGGCGACAAGGCCTTCGTCTCTGGCGCCGACATCTCCGAGTTCGAGAAGGCGCGCAACACGCCCGAGCAGGTCGCCTACTACGACAAGATCGGCGAGCTGGCCAACACGCGGCTCAACAAATGCTCCAAGCCGACAATTGCCCGCATCCGCGGCTATTGCATTGGTGGTGGACTGGCAGTGTCGCTGCTCTGCGACATCCGTATTGCCTCGGAGAACAGCAAGTTCGGCGTGCCGGCGGCGCGGCTGGGCCTCGGCTATCGCGCCAGCGGCCTGAAGATCCTGACCGACCTGGTGGGCCCGTCACATGCGAAGGAGATCTTTTTCACGGCACGTCACTTCAATGCGCAGGAAGCCTTCGGGATGGGGCTGATCACGCGCGTCGTGCCCGATGCCGAACTCGACTCCTACGTCGACAATTACTGCAAGCTGATCGGCGAGAACGCGCCGCTCACCGTGCACGCCGCCAAGCGTACGATCGAGGAGCTGACGCGTCTCGACGGCGAGCCCGACTTCAAGCGCCTCAGCGGCCTGGTGAAGGAGTGCTTCGACTCCGAGGACTATATCGAAGGCCGCCGTGCCTTCATGGAAAAGCGCAAACCCGTCTTCAAAGGCCGCTAGGCGCTTGAACGATCCGTTTCCTGCCGTCGCCGAGTCATCGGCGACGGGTGAGACCGCCGAGCTCTTTGCCGACATCCGTACGACGGTGGGCGTGCGTGTCGTCAACCTCGTCTGGCGCCATCTGGCGGTCATCGACGGCGCACTGCCGTGGGCGTGGGCGGCGGTGAAGCCACTCTATCTGCAGGGCATGCCGGATCAGGCGGCTGTGCGCTTCCGGCAGAAGATGATCGTGCCGAAGCTCGCGTCGCTGGCCGGGTCGCAGCCGGCGAGCGTCGATGACGTGATGGCGAGCTACGATCATTCCAACACGATCAATCTGTTTGCCTTGGGAGCGCTCGTTGCGTGGCTGCGCGGCGAGATCACGAAGGAGGGAATGCCGATCGCGGGCCCTCGTTTGCCGTCGCCCGACGTGACCTTGCCGAAACTGGCAACGGAAGCCGATGTGTCGCCGGAGACTTGGGCGCTGGTGCTGAGGCTGAACAAGTTCGGTGACCGGCCGCAGCCGCTTATTCTCGCCAGCATGTACCGGCACCTCGCACATGCTCCGCAATTCCTCCAGCAGGTTGAGCATGTCCTGGCGCCAGCCCAAGCTGACGGCTCTCTCGATCGCGCGATCGTCGCCAACCGCGCGACCGCAAACGGAGAGGCCCGGGTGCTCGCACGTGCGATAAGGGCGCCTGACCCGAAGGAGCGCGCTGCAATTGAAGCCGGCGTGGCGGCGTTTGTCGAACATGCCATCGGCAAGATGGTAACGATCTGCAGGGCTCTCCGCGCCGCGCGCTGACGCGCTTTGTTGCCTTCGTCCGTCCGACCCTGCATGATGCACGCAACGATATAAAAAGCGTGTTTTAGGGAGGAGTCATGACGGGGGCGTCCGCCCAGCGCGTAGCCGCGCGAGAGGGCGACAACCAACTCGTCGTCGAGGGTGTGTCCAAGAAGTTCGGTGGCGTGACCGCCGTTCAGGACGTGTCGCTCGAAGTGCCGCGCGGCGGCATCGTTTCCATCATCGGGCCCAACGGCGCCGGCAAGACATCGCTGCTGAACATGATCTCCGGCTTCTACAAGCCGGACACCGGGCGCGTCGTGTTGGATGGCGTCGACATCACCCAACGCAAACCCAGCGCCGTTGCGTCGCTCGGGATCGCGCGCACCTTCCAGAACATCGCTTTGTTCGGTGGACTAACGGTGCTCGACAATCTGATGCTCGGCCGCCACGTGCGGATGAAATCCGGCGTCTTCGCCAGCGCGGTCTATTGGGGCATGGCGCAGAAGGAAGACATCGCGCATCGAGAAGTGGTCGAGGAGATCATCGAGTTCCTGAAGCTCCAGGATCTACGGAAAATGCCGACCTCGGCGCTGGCCTATGGGCTGCGCAAGCGGGTCGAGCTTGGCCGTGCACTGGCAGCCGATCCCAAGGTCTTGCTGCTCGACGAGCCGATGGGCGGCATGAACCAGGACGAGAAGGAGGACATGGCGCGCTACGTCCTCGACGTGAACCAGGAGCGCGGCGTCACGGTCGTCCTGATCGAGCACGACATGGGCGTGGTCATGGATATCTCAGACAAGGTCGTCGTGCTGGAACGCGGTCGGCGGCTTGCTTCGGGGACACCGGAAGAAGTGCAGAACGACCCGAAGGTGATCGAGGCCTATCTCGGCACCAGCAAGGGTGGAGGCCGTACATGAGCCTCGTGGACGGCACCGGCACCGACACGTTGCCAAAGCTCCTGCAACGCAACGCGGGCGAAAGTCCGGCGGCGCCGGGCATTCGCGAGAAGACGCGCGGCGTCTGGCAGACTCTTTCCTGGAGCGGCTATCGCGACATGATGCGCGACTTCGCGCTGGGGCTGGCGGCGCAAGGTTTCAAGCGCGGCGACAAGCTCTCGGTCGTCGGCGACAACCGGCCCCAGCTCTACGCGGCACAACTCTCGGCGCAGGCGCTGGGTGGCATGGCCGTGCCGGTCTACCAGGACTCGATCGCTTCCGAGTTGGTCTACGTCCTCAATCACGCCGAGGTCTCGGTGATCGTGGCGGAGGACCAGGAGCAGGTGGACAAGGTCCTGTCGCTGAAGGATCAGCTTCCCCATCTGCGGCAGGTGATCTTCGACGATCCGCGCGGACTATGGGCATACGACGATGCGCTGCTGACCTCCTTCGAGAAGGTGATCGACGCCGGCCGCGCGTTCGGCAAGCTGCATTCCGACTATTTTGCGACCGAACTGGCCAAGGGCACGGCGGACGATGTGGCGATGATCGCCTACACGTCGGGGACTACCGGCGCCCCCAAAGGCGCGATGCTCAGCCATCGCAACATGATCGCGGGCTCGGAAGCCTTCCTCGAGGTCAACCACACGAAGCCCGGCGACAACTGGCTTTCGTATCTGCCGATGGCCTGGGTGGGCGACGTCGCGTTCTCGCTGGGCATGGCCCTGGCGGGCAACGTCACCATCAATTGCCCGGAGAGCCCGGAGACGGTGCAACGCGATCTACGCGAACTCGGCCCGCACGTGATGCTGGCGCCGCCGCGCATCTGGGAAAACATGCTCACCACCATGCAGGTGAAGAGCAGCGATGCCTCACCGCTGAAGCGCCGTCTGTTCGGTTACTTTCGCGGGCTCGCAGAACGGTGCGAGCTCAAGAAGACCGACGGAGTGCCGCTCACGCTTGGCGAGAGAATCGGACTGAGAGCGGGTGAGTTCTTCGTCTACGGACCGGTGCGCGACCAACTTGGACTTCGCAACGCGCGCTGGTGCTACACCGGCGGGGCGCCGCTGGGGCCGGACAGCTACCGCTTCTTCCGTTCCTTCGGCATCAACCTGAAGCAGATCTACGGGGCGACCGAGGCGTCGGCGCTGATCGCCTGCCAGGACGACGCGGAAGCCAATCCCAACACCGTCGGCCGGCCGATGCCGCGCATCGACGTCCGGATCGACGGCAATGGCGAGGTACTTCTGAAGGGCCCGAATGTCTTCATCGGCTATTTCAAGCAGGATGAGATCACGCGCGATGCCCTGGTCGACGGTTGGCTGAAGACGGGCGATGCCGGCTTCTTCGACAAGCAGGGCCATCTGGTGATCATCGATCGCGCCAAAGACGTCGGGCAATTGACCGACGGCTCGGCCTTCGCGCCGCAGTTCATCGAGAACAAGCTCAAGTTCAGCCCGTTCATTCGCGAGGCGGTGGCCTTTGGGCATGAAAAACCCAGCGTCATGGCGATGGTGGCGATCGACATGCAGACAGTCGGCGCCTGGGCGGAGAAGAGGGGGCTGGCCTACACCAGTTTCATGGATCTCAGCCGCAAGGTCGAGGTTGCCGGCCTGATCGCCGACGAGATCGGCAAGGCCAATGCGACCTTGCCCGACGTCCAGCAGGTGAAGCGCTATCTGCTGCTGAACAAGGATCTGGAAGCCGACGACGCCGAGATGACTCGCACGCGCAAGCTCCGGCGCAAGTTCGTGGCCGAGAAGTACGACGCCGTCATCAATGCCTTCTACAACGGCGCTAGCCAGGTCGAGGTGACGACCGAGATCACCTTCGAGGACGGCCGCAAATCGAGCATCACCAGCAATATCGTGATCCATGACCTGAAGCCGGCTGAGCCGGCGCGCAAGGCGGCTTGATCATGTCGGGTGAGGATCTGGGCTTCCTGTTCGCGCTGCTGCTGAACGGCACCTCGATCGGCTTTATGTATTCGCTGATCGCGCTGGGATTCGTGCTCGTTTACAAGGCGACCGACGCCATCAACTTCGCGCAGGGCGAGTTCGTCATGATGGCGGGCCTGATCGCCGCCGCGATCTTGGGCATCGAAGGCATGCCGCTGATCGCGGCCATCATCGCGACACTGGCGATCATGATCGCCTTCGGGTTTGGCTTCGAGCGCATCGTGCTGCGGCCTTTGCTGGGCCGTCCCGTCGTTGCCGTGATCATGGCGACCATCGGTCTTGCCGCAGTGCTGCGAGGCCTCACGCCGGTCATCTTCGGCGGCGAGACTCGGGCGCTGTCGCTGCCGATCGGTGACGAGCCGATCAACATCGGTCCCGCCAGCCTCTCGCCCATCCAATTGGTGGGCATCGTCGTTACCGTGTTGTTCTTCGCGGGCTTCAGTTGGTTCTTCAAGAAGAGCCGCAAGGGCGTCGCCATGCGTGCCGTCGCCGACAACCAGCAGGTGGCGCAAGCCATGGGCATCAATGTCGAGCGCTACTTTGCGCTCGCCTGGGCGATGGCCGGCATCGTGTCGGCGGTGGGCGGCATCGTCTGGGGCAGCATGCTGGGCGTCGACGTGCATCTCGCCCTGGTCGGCCTGAAGGTGTTTCCGGTGGTGATCCTGGGCGGGCTCGATTCGATCGGTGGGGCGCTGCTGGGTGGCCTGATCATCGGCATCGTCGAGAGCCTCGTGGCCGGCTACGTCGATCCCTATGTCGGCGGCGGCACCAAGGATTTCGTGCCCTACGTGCTGATGATCGTCGTGCTGATGATCAAGCCCTACGGCATCTTCGGCAAACGCAGAATCGAGCGCGTGTAACATGTTCCATCGTGAGTCCGGTGTCTTCAAGACGACCTACGCCGCGGACATGGCGCTCTACCCGCTGCCGATCGCCAAGCGCACGGTGGCGTTCCTGGCGCTGCTGTTCGTCGTGATCCTGCCGCTCAGCCTGCAGGAATATCACCTGTCGATCCTGAACCTGATGTTCATCGCCATCGTGGGCGCCCTCGGGCTCAACATCCTCGTGGGCTACACGGGACAGATTTCACTCGGCCATGGCGCGTTCATGTCGGTCGGGGCCTATACGGCGGCCAACCTCGCGGTCCGGCTGGGATTGCCGTTCTGGCTCACTTTGCCGGCGGGCGGGTTGATGGCGGCGGCGGTGGGCGTACTGGTCGGCATCCCCAGTCTTCGCATCAAGGGGCTGTACCTGGCGATTGCGACCTTGGCGGGCCAGCTGATCATCGAATGGACGATCAACCATGTCCCGGCGATCTCCGGCGGCGCCTCGGCCTCGATCCAGGTCGAACGGCCGAGCCTGTTCGGGTATTCGCTCACCACCCAGACGCAGCTCTATTTTTTCCTGCTGTTCTTTGCCGTGCTGGCGATCGTGGCGACCTTGAACCTGATGCGCAGCCGCATCGGCCGCGCCTTCGTCGCGGTGCGCGACCAGGACATCGCCGCCGAGATCATCGGCATCGACATCTTCCGTTACAAACTGATCGCCTTTGCGATCTCGTCGTTCTACGCAGGCGTCTGCGGCGTGCTCTACACTTATTACTTCGGCATCGCGAACTACGAGCAGTTCCAGCTCATCGTCTCGATCGACTATCTCGCGATGATCATCATCGGCGGGCTGGGCTCGGTGCTGGGAACGATCTTCGGCGCGGTGTTCGTGACTATCCTGCCGATCCTGCTGAGGATCGTGCTCGAGAATGTCGGTTCGCTGTTCTTCAGCGATTCGGAGCTGGCGAACGTGATCTCGGGCACGCGGCTGGCCGTGTTCGGAGGACTGATCATCCTTTTCCTGATCGTCGAGCCCGAGGGGCTCAATCGGTTGTGGCGGAATATCCGGAGTTACTTCCGGGTCTGGCCGTTCTCCTATTAGGAGACGGGCCGTGTTGTGGCGAAGATGAGAATAATAAACGGAGGGAACCCATGATGAGGTTCATGAAGAGTGGACTGGGAGTGGCGGCAACGACCGTCCTCCTGTCGTTCGGCGCGGGCAATGCCTTCGCCCAGCCGAAGGAACTGGTGTTCGGCTTCCAGTGCGACCGCACCGGACCGACGGCCAATGTCGGCGTGAACATGTGCCCCGGCTATCACGACTATATCGACCTGGTGAACAGCAAGGGGGGCGTCGAGGGCTTCAAGATCAGGGTCATCGAGGTCGACAACGAGTACAAGGTGCCGCCGGCGATGGAAGCGCACGAGCGCTTCAAGAAGGAGGGGGCCGTGATCGAAGGCGTGTTCGGCACGCCGCAGACCGCCGCGCTCAACAAGAAGCTCGAAGAAGACAAGATCCTGGGCACCGCCCCGGGCTTCGGCACGGCCGCGGCCGCCGACGGCAAGCGCTTCCCGTATACCTTCCCGATCGCGGCCAGCTATTGGTCGCAGACGGGTGCCGCGCTCGCCTTCGCCAAGGAGCGGCTGGGCGGCAGCTTCAAGGGCAAGAAGATCGCCTACCTCTACTACGACAATCCCGCCGGCAAGGAGCCGCTGCCGATCCTCGAGGAAGTGTCGAAGTCGGAAGGCTTCGAGCTGCGCTCCTTCGCGGTGCCGGCGCCAGGTCTCGAGATGGGCGCGCAGGTGCTCGACATCACCGGCCGCTTCAAGCCCGACTTCATCATCACCCACCTGTTCGGCAAGGCACCGTCGGTCTCCATCAAGGAGCTGAAGGGTAAGGGCTATCCGCTGAGCAAGGTCGTGGCCCTGGTGTGGGGCAGTGCCGAGGCCGACATCATCGCCGCTGGCGGCATGGGCGTGGCCGAAGGCTACAACGGCGTCCAGTTCGCGGGCGTCGGCAAGGACTTCCAGGTCATCAAGGACATTGAGGCCATGTACAAGGCGCAGGGTAAGCCCGCGCCGAAGGAAATGGACTCCACCGTCTACTACAACCGCGGCGTCTTCATCGCAGCGCTCCACGTCGAAGCCGTGCGCAATGCGATCAAGGCCAAGGGCGGCGCGGCGCCGACCTCGGAAGAGGTCAAGAAGGGCATGGAAGCGGTCAAGGGCTTCACCCTGGGCGGTCTCGTGCCGCCGATGGAGCTGTCGGCGGCCGATCACGAGGGCGGTGGCTGGTGCCAGATCTGGACCGTGAAGGGCGGCAAGCTCGTGCGGTCCAAGGACTGGTTCCAGGGTTATCGCGAGGTGATCCAGAAGCAGCTCGCGGCCGACGCGTCGAAGTCCTGATGGGAACGGGGGCGGGCGGCGAGCGATCGCCGTCCGTTTCTTCCATGCTGACGATCAACAATATCGAAGTCGTCTACGACAAGGTGATCCTCGTCCTGAAGGGCGTGTCGATCGATGTCCGCGCGGGCGCGATCACGACCCTGCTAGGCGCGAACGGCGCCGGCAAGACGACGACGCTCAAGGCCATCTCGGGCGTGCTGCGCTCCGAGCGCGGCGAGGTCACCAAGGGCACGATCCAGCTCGGCGAGAAGCGGATCGACGGCATGCGTGCCCATGACGTGGCCAGGCTCGGATTGGTCCAGGTCTTCGAGGGGCGGCGGGTCTTCGAGCAGCTCACCTGCGAGGAGAACCTGATCGCGGGCGGTCATGTGCACCGGGATGGTGCCGTCGTGCGCCAGGGCATCGACATGGTCTATTCCTATTTCCCGCGCCTCAAGGAGCGCCGGCACCAGCAATCGGGCTACCTGTCGGGCGGCGAGCAGCAGATGCTGGCAATCGGCCGCGCGCTGATGAGCCGGCCGCAAGTCGTGCTGCTCGATGAGCCGTCGCTGGGTTTGGCGCCCATGCTGGTCGAGGAGATCTTCGGCATCGTCCAGCGCCTGGTGCAGCAGGAGAAGCTCTCCGTCCTGCTGGTCGAGCAGAACGCCACCCTGGCGCTCGCGGTCGCCGAACACGGCTATGTGATGGAGAACGGCCGCATCGTGCTGGAGGGCAGCGCCCAGAAGCTCATCGAGAACTCCGACATCAAGGAATTCTATTTGGGGCTGAATGAGGGCGGCTCACGAAAATCTTATCGCGACACCAAGCATTACAAACGACGCAAACGCTGGCTATCCTAGAGCGGATGGGAGCGTGTCATGGACGACATTGAACGGCTGCACGAGATGATCGCGGGCGCCACGCGCATGGTGGCCTTCACCGGCGCGGGGATTTCGACCGAGTCGGGGATTCCCGACTTCCGCTCGCCTGGTGGCATCTGGACCAAGTACCAGCCGATCTACTTCGACGACTTCATGTCGTCGGACGAGATGCGGCGCGAGGCCTGGCGCCGCAAGTTCGCGACCGACGCGACCATGCAGCAGGCCGAGCCCAATGCCGGCCATCGCGCGCTGGCCAAGCTGGTCGAGCAAGGCAAGATGACGGCGATCATCACCCAGAACATCGACGGGCTGCATCAGCGCTCCGGCGTGCCTGACCAGAAGATCATCGAGCTGCACGGCAACACGACCTACGCCACCTGCCTCGACTGTGGCCAGCGCTACGAGCTTGCGCCGATCCGCAAGGCGTTCGAGGGCAAGGGTGAGCTGCCGATCTGCGAGAAGTGCGACGGCATCTTGAAAACGGCCACGATCTCGTTCGGCCAGGCGATGCCCGAGATCCAGATGGCGCGCGCCCAGGACGAAACCATGGGCTGCGACCTGTTCATCGTCCTGGGCAGCTCGCTCGTGGTCTATCCGGCTGCGGGCTTCCCTCAGATCGCCCGGCGCAAGGGCGCCAAGCTGGTGATCCTCAATCGCGATCCGACGGACCAGGACGACAAGGCCGACCTGGTGATCCATGGCGAGATCGGTCCGACCATGAGCCGCGTCGTCGGCGTCAACTGATGATCGCCGATTCGATGATTGGTCGTCGTTCCTTCCTGACCGGCACGCTGGGAGCGGCCGGGCTCGCCGCCCTGCCGGCGCACGCCGAGGACATCACGTTCTTCCGTATCGTCACCGGCGGCACGGTCGGCACCTATTTTCCGATCGGCGGCCTGATCGCCAACGCCCTGTCCAATCCGCCGGGCTCTCGCCTCTGCGAGGAGGGCGGATCGTGCGGCGTGCCGGGTCTGGTGGCGACATCGGTCGCCTCCAACGGTTCGGTGGCCAACGTGGCCACGATCGCCTCGGGCTCGGCGCAGTCGGGCTTCGTGCAATCCGACATCGCCTACTGGGCCTTCAACGGCACAGGCATCTACGAGGGCCGCCCCAAGGTCGACAGCCTGCGGGCGATCGCCAATCTCTTCCCGGAGAGCGTCCACCTGGTCGTGCGCAAGGGCTCCGGTATCGACAGCGTGCGCGATCTGCGCGGCAAGCGTGTGTCGCTCGATGAATCCGGCTCGGGCACGCTGGTGGATGCCCGGCTGATCCTGGCGGCCTACGGCCTGACGGAGCGGGATATCAAGGCGCAGTATCTGCCAGCGCAGCGCGTCGCCGATAGCCTGAAGGACGGCACCATCGATGCCTTCTTCAACGTGAGTGGCTGGCCGCAGAGTGCGATCATCGACCTTGCCGGCACGGTCGGTATCGACCTCGTGCCGATCGCCGGCCCGGAGGCGGAGAAGCTGGTCAAGCAGTACAGCTTCTTCACCGACGACGTGATTCCCGACGAGGCCTACAAGGCGGTCAGCGGCGTGAAGACGCTGAGTGTCCATGCGCTGTGGCTGACGTCGTCCAAGCAATCCGCCGATCTGATCTACAAGGTGACGGCCGCGCTGTGGAACGACAACACCCGCAGGCTACTCGATTCGGGCCATGTGAAGGGGCAGGTCATCCGCCTGCAGACGGCGCTGACGGGCGTCAGCATTCCCCTGCATGAGGGCGCGGAAAAGTTCTACAAGGAACGCGGACTGATCAAGCGATAGAGGCGGGGAAAGAAATGCGGTTGAAGGGCAAGGTCTGCGTCGTCACGGCGGCGGGTCAGGGAATCGGAGCCGCCACGGCGCGCGCGTTCGCCAAGGAAGGCGCCACGGTCTTCGCGACCGACGTCGACGCCGGCAAGCTCGGCGGCCTGGATGGCTTGGCGGGCATCAAGACGGCCAAGCTCGATGTGCTCGACAAGGCCGCGATCGAGGCCTTCGCCAAGGAGGTCGGCACGGCCGACGTGCTGTTCAACTGCGCGGGCTTCGTCCATCACGGCTCGATCCTCGACGCGACCGATGACCAGTGGCAGTTCGGCTTCAACCTCAATGTCCGCAGCATGTTCTGGACGATCCAGGCCTTCCTGCCGGGCATGCTCGCCAAGGGCGGCGGCTCGATCGTCAACATGTCGTCGGCGGCCTCTTCGGTGAAGGGCGCAGCGCTGCGCTTCGTCTACGGCACGACCAAGGCCGCCGTCGTCGGCCTCACCAAGTCGGTCGCGGTCGATTACGTGAGCAAGGGAATCCGCTGCAACGCGATCTGCCCGGGCACGGTGCAGACGCCGTCGTTGGATGACCGTATCTCCGGCCTGGGTGGCGGCGCGGATGCCCGCCAGTTCTTCCTGCAGCGCCAGCCGACCGGTCGCTTCGGCTCGGCCGACGAGATCGCCGCCCTGGCCGTCTACCTCGCCAGCGACGAATCCTCTTTCACGACGGGCACGGTGAACGTGATCGACGGCGGCTGGAGCGTCTGACGTGGACATCGCGGCGATCACGGCCAAAGCGCCGGTGATCCCGGTCCTGACGATCGACCGGGCGGCCGACGCCGTGCCGTTGGCCCGGGCGCTGGTCAAAGGCGGCCTGCCGGTCCTTGAGATCACGCTCCGGACCGACGCGGCGCTCGAAGCGCTGAGGGCGATTGCCGCCGAGGTCGAGGGCGCGATTGCCGGTGCAGGGACCGTGCTGGATGCCGAGCAGCTCGCCAAGGTGAAACAGGCGGGCGCCCAGTTTGCGGTGAGCCCGGGCTGCACGCCGACGCTCGCCCAGGCGGCCAAGGCCGCGTCCATGCCCTTCCTGCCAGGCGTGCAGACGGTGTCCGAGGCTATGGCGCTGGGAGAGCAGGGCTTCCGGCTGCTGAAGTTCTTTCCCGCCGACAGCTCAGGTGGCCTGGGCTGGTTGAAGGCGGTCGCGGCGCCCCTGGCAGGCGTGCGGTTCTGCCCGACCGGCGGGATTGGCGCGGAGACGGCGCCGGCCTACCTGGCGCTCGCCAACGTGGCCTGTGTGGGCGGTTCCTGGGTCGCTCCGAAGGACGCGGTGGCCTCGGGGGATTGGGGCCGGATCGAGCGGCTTGCCGCCGCAGCCGCGGCGCTCAAACGGCCCTAGCGCCTCCGGGCGGAAAATGCTTTTTTGCTACCCGTTGGGGGTAGCAGTTCATTTCAATGAATAGATTTGCGATTGGCGCGCTGGTGCTGGCGTTTGGATCGAGTCTCGCCGCGCACGCCGAATCCGTCCTCGTCCTCAACTCCGAAGAGACGTCCTACAGCGTCATCGACCGGGCTACGCGGACCGAGCTGACGCGCCTGCCGCTGGGTCGCGAGCCGCACCACATTGCGGTGACGCCCGACGGTAACGAGGTGCTGCTGGCCTCGACCGTGACCAACGATCTGGTGGCGCTCGACACCAAGACCGGCGAGCAGCGCCGGGTCGTGCGCGACATCGTCGATCCCTATCAATTGGGCTTCAGCCCCGACGGCAAGTGGTTCGTGACGGTGGCCAACCGGCTGGACCATATCGACATCTATCGCGCGACCGACTTCAAGATGGTGAGCCGCATCTTCGTCGACAGCGTGCCGAGCCATCTCACGTTCGACAACGAATCGAAGACGGTGTTCGTCAGCCTGCAGAAGAGCAACCGGGTCGTGGCCTATGACCTCGCGACGCAGGCGCTGAAATGGAACGTCGAAGTCGGCAAGACGCCGGCCGGCCTTCTGATGCTGCCGGACAACAAGCGCCTGCTGGTCGCGCTGACCGGCGGCGATGGCGTGCAGGTCCTCGATCCGAAGGACGGTTCGCCCAGCAGTTTCCTGCAGACCGGGAAGGGCGCGCACAACTTCTGGCCGAAGGGTGACGGTCGTCACTGGTTCCTCAGCAATCGTGTCGACAGCACGGTGTCGTTGGTCGACACACAGGACATGAAGGTCGTCGGCATGATCTCGGTGCCCGGCGGCCCCGACTGCATGGCGATCACCGCTGACGGCAAGGAAATGTGGATCACACAGCGCTTCCTGCGTCGCGTGGCCGTCGTCGACCTCGCCCAGATGAAGGTCGTGGCGAGCATCCGCGTCGGGAAGTCGCCGCACGGCGTGTTCATCCTCAAGGGCGATGCCGCCACTGCCGCGCCGGTCGTCCGCGCTGCTGCCACCGAGACGCCCGTCCGATAGCGAACGCGCATGCGTGGATCACTGGACCTCTGGATCGACCTGCAAGCCTGGCTGTTCGACAAGATCGTCAGTCCGGCGCTCTACCAGCTTGGCCTGATGGAGTGGTACGAGCCGGCCTTTAACGCCATTGAGTTCGTCATGCTGGGCGTGATCCAGATCGCGGTGATCGCGCTGGTCATGCGGCTCATCGAACGGCGCTGGCCGCTCGAGGCGGCGACCGAGGGCGGCCTGGTCGGCGTCGACAAGGTCTACACCGTGTTGAACAAGCTCGGGATCGTGCCGCTCGCCGTGTTTGCGCTCGCCTATCCAATCACAAGCGAGATCGAGCGGCAGGTGCGGGAGTGGGGATTTGCCCCGCCACGGCTCGAGCACTTGTTGTCGTGGCTCTACGGCCATGCGTTGGTCTCGTTCCTGCTCTATTTCGTGCTCTACGACTTCGCGGCTTATTGGGTTCATCGTGCCCAACACCGGTTTGGCTGGTGGTGGGCGCTGCACAGCCTTCACCATAGCCAGCGCCGCGTCACGGTGTGGACAGACGATCGCAACCACATCGTTGACGACCTGCTGGTGACCCTCGTGTTGGCGGTGTTCTCGCAGATCGTGGGCGTGCAGCCGGAGGACTATGTCCTGATCCTGATGATCGGCCGGCTGATCGAAAGCTGGAGCCACGCCAACGTGGACATGAGTTTCGGATCGATCGGCAGCCGCCTGATCGTCGGTCCGCGCTTTCACCGGCTCCACCACGCAAGGGCGAGCAAGGCCGAGCACGACATCCACGATCACAATTTCGCGCCGGTCTTTCCGCTGTGGGACAGCCTGTTCGGCACGGCGAATTACGACGCCAACAGGCGGGCGACCGGCGTCGCCGACGCCCGGATCGACGCCGACAACGGCCGGGGCTGGCTCGGCCAGCAGGTGACGGTGTTCGGGCGCTTCCTGCGCGCCCTGGCGCCGCGCTTCACCCGCGTTTGAGGACGGCCAGTACGTCGGCTTTGCGCGGGATGGGCGTCACGGCACCATAGCCGCAAGTGGACAGCGCAGCGGCGACATTGGCGTAGCGCCCGGCACTCTGCAGATCGTCGCCTTCCAGCAGCCGCGCCAGGAACGCGCCATCGAACGTATCGCCTGCACCAGTCGCATCAAGGGCCTGCACCTTGTGCGGCGGCAGGCGATGGCGACCGTTAGGTGTCGCGATCAACGAGCCGTCGGCGCCCATCTTGAGAGCGACCACCGGGGCGCTGAGCTTCAGGTAGTAGTCGGCAATGGCATCGGCCGTAGTGAGGCCCGTGAGCTGCTGCGAATCGTCGAGGCTGGGCAGGACGATGTCGCACTGGGCGATGGTCTCGTCGATCTTGCGGCGCGCCGTGTCGAGGTCCCAGAGCCGGAGCCGCAGGTTCGTGTCGTAGGACACTTTCACACCGGCCGCCCGTGCGGCGGCGATGGCGGCGTCACAGGTGGCGCGGGCGGTCTCGCTGATCGCCTGGCCGATCGCCGAGAGATGGAAGAACTTCGCGCCGGCGATGTAGTCCGTCGCCAAGGTGTCCGGCGTCATCAGGGAAGCGGCGGAGTTCTTGCGCAGGTAATCGAACTTGTGGCCGGTCGGCCCATGGGTGACGAAGCTGACGCCGGTCGGCGCGGTCGGGTGGCGGCTGACCTGCGAGGCGTCGAGGCCTTCGGATTTCCAGAGGTCGAAAAAGGCATCGCCCATCCAGTCCTGGCCGAGGCTGGTGAGGTAGCCCGCCGTGGCGCCCTGGCGTGACGCGGCAATGGCCACGTTCTGCGAGTCCCCGCCAAAGCCCTGCAGCCAGGTCCGGCCGTCGCCTTCTTTGGGACGGTTGAATTCGATAAGCGGCTCGCCAAGGCTGACGATGGACGGAGAAGTGTTCATTGCCGCGATTGTAGCATGCTAGGGTCACGGCAACGAATTCGGAGGAACGACAATGGCCAAAGCCGACAAGAAGCGCCGCCTGCGCAGCCGTGAATGGTTCGACGCGCCGGGCGACCCGACGATGGCCTCGCTCTACCTCGAACGCTACATGAACTTCGGCCTGACCCTGGCCGAGTTGCACAGCGGCCGTCCGATCATCGGCATCGCCCAGACCGGCAGCGACCTGTCGCCCTGCAACCGTCACCACCTCGACCTCGCGACGCGCGTGCGCGATGGCATCCGCGACGCCGGCGGCATCCCGATCGAGTTTCCGGTCCATCCGATCCAGGAAACTGGCAAGCGGCCGACCGCCGGTCTCGACCGCAATCTCGCCTATCTCAGCCTCGTGGAGTGTCTGTACGGGTACTTCTTCGACGGCGTCGTGCTGACGACCGGTTGCGACAAGACCACCCCCGCGATGATCATGGGTGCGGCCACGGTGAACATCCCGGCCATCGTGCTGTCCGGCGGCCCGATGCTCGACGGCCACTATGCCGGTGGCCTCGCGGGATCGGGCACCATCGTGTGGTACGCACGCCAGGAGCTCGCGGCGGGCCGCATCGATCTTCCGACGTTCCTGAAGTGGGTCGCCGACAGCGCACCCTCCGTCGGCCACTGCAACACCATGGGCACGGCGCTGTCGATGAACTCGATGGCCGAGGCGCTCGGCATGTCGCTGCCCGGCTGTGCCGCGATTCCCGGCCCGTACCGCGAGCGCGGCCAGATGGCCTACGAAACCGGCAAGCGCATCGTCGACATGGTGTGGGAAGACCTGAAGCCGTCCGACATCCTGACGCGCAAGGCGTTCGAGAACGCCATCGTGGCAGCGAGCGCGATCGGCGCCTCGACCAATTGCCCGCCGCACGTCAACGCCATCGCGCGCCACATCGGCGTGAAGCTCGAGAACAAGGACTGGGACAAGATCGGTTACGACATTCCGTTGCTGGTGAACTGCATGCCCGCCGGCAAATATCTCGGCGAAGCCTTCCATCAGGCCGGTGGCGTGCCGACGGTAATGCGCGAGCTGATGCGCAAGAAGAAGCTGCACGGCGACGCTCTGACGGTGACCGGCAAGACCTACGCCCAGAACCTCAAGGGCGCGAAGCCGGCCGACGGCGAGGTGATCAAGACCTACGACGAGCCGATGCTGGGCCAAGCGGGCTTTGCCGTGCTCTCGGGCAACCTGTTCGACAGCGCGATCATGAAGACGTCGGTGATCTCGACCGAGTTCCGCCAGAAGTATCTCGAGAAGAAGGGCGACAAGAATGCCTTCGAGGGCACCGCGATCGTGTTCGAAGGGCCGGAGGACTATCACCACCGCATCAATGATCCCAAGCTGCCGATCGACGAGAACAGCATCCTGTTCATCCGCGGTGCAGGACCTGTCGGCTATCCAGGTGCTGCCGAGGTGGTGAACATGCTGCCGCCGGACAGGCTGGTGAAGGGCGGGGTCCTGCTGCTGCCCTGTGTCGGGGACGGTCGCCAGAGCGGTACGTCGGCCAGCCCCTCGATCCTCAACGCCTCGCCGGAAGCCGCCGTGGGCGGCGGCCTGGCGCTGCTGAAGACGGGAGACAAGGTGCGGGTCGATATCGGCAAGCGCACCGCCAACATCCTGATCTCGGCGGCCGAACTGGCGAAGCGCCGCAAGGCCTGGAAACCCAACATCGTGCCGAGTCAGACGCCGTGGCAGGAGCTGCAGCGCAAGTTCGTGGGACAGCTGTCTACGGGCGCCTGCCTCGACTTCGCGGTGGACTTCCAGCGGGTGGCGCAGACCAAGGGAGTGCCCAGGCACTCCCACTAAAGCTTTCGACTTCGCCGGAATCACCTCACCCTGAGGAGGCCCGCAGGGCCGTCTCGAAGGATGGGCAACGCACAGGGTGCTCGTTCCCACCCTTCGAGACGCGCGCAAGAGCGCGCTCCTCAGGGCGATGTTGTGCGGGTTCAGTGTTCCGAAAGCTGCTCTAGCGGCTAGTGGAGAAAGAGCCGCTGTTCCACGGTGATGGGTAGGTCGGCGCGGCTGAGCAGGAGGATCGCCCAGGGCGATGTCGGCGGGCCTGCCGGGCGATACGGGATCGGCGGCAGGCCGGCGACGGGCGCGCCGTTCGAGGCGAAGCCCGTGGCGCCGTTGGGCGTCGTGGAAACCGGCCGCGTCGTGGGAGCGGATTGCGCGGTCAGCACGTTGGTCGGTGCGCGCTCCTCGAAGACGATGATGACGCGGTCGCGACGACGGGCGGCGGAAACGATATTCACGGCGTAGCCTTCGCTCGCGCGGCCGCCGAGGAAGATGCCGACAGCTTCGGTACGTCCCGGCTCGAAGAGATCGGGCGGCGCGACGCCAACGCGGCTCCACAGGCTGCGCCATTCGGCCATCGTACCGGCGATCACCTGTTCGGGCTGGCGCGTGACGGCGGTGGTGCCCTGCCAGTGTTGCGCGTCGATCGCCTGCGCCGCCGCCTCATTCGCAAAGCCCGTCGTCATGACCAGGGCGAGAAGGGCCCCCAGGCGGACGAAGTGTGCGATCGGTTGAGACGTGAGACTCACAACAGGGCTCGTCCGCATCTGGTTGATTGTTGGTAGGCGGATAGTTGCCGGGACACTTTGGCTCAATTGAGGCGCGGCGGGTTTGGTTACCCGCAGGCAAGGCAAGTATGCGGGGCGGCGTGTCAAAAAGGACACAGTTCTGTTGGTATCAAACGTCTCTGCGCGGCGCGCGCATGTGTGCACCTGCTAACTGCGCCTTCTAACTCCGCCCCTAATTACGGTTCGCCCTGTCGGCCGCATTGGTCGATTGAATCTGTTCGCGGATGCGGCGCCAGTCGTCTTCGCTGTAGGCCATCATGTTGGCGAAGGTGCCGTTGCCCATGATGCCCATGCCGCCGTCGATCGCGATCACCTCGCCGTTGATGTACTCGACCTCGTCGCTCATCAGGAACGCCGCCATGTTGGCCAGCTCCTTCGGCTTGCCGACACGGCCCATCGGGTTGCGCGCCTGGTAGCGATCGTCGTCTCCTTCCTTCATCGGGTTGAGGCGGGCCCAGGCACCCTCGGTCGGGAAGGGACCCGGGGCGATCGCGTTGAGGCGGATACCATGACGGCCCCACTCGACGGCCAGGCTCTGGGTCATCACCGCGACGCCGGCCTTCGACATTGCCGACGGCACGACGAAGGGACTGCCGGTCCACACCCATGTCGTCAGGATGCTGATCACGCTCGCCTTGCGCTTCTCGGCGATCCATCGCTTTCCGCAGGCATTGGTCATGTAGAACGTGCCGTGCAGCACGATGTTGGCGATGGCATCGAACGCCCGCGGGCTGAGATCCTTGGTCTGCGAGATGAAGTTCCCGGCGGCGTTGTTCACCAGGCCGTCGAGCGGCCCCTGGGCCCAGATCTTCTCGATCATCTCCTCGACCGCCGTGGCGACCCGGATATCGACGCTGAAAGTATCAACCCTGCGTCCCGGATACTTGGCCATGACCTCGGTTGCAGTTTCCTTGAGTACGCTGCCGCGCCGGCCGCATATCACACAGTCTGCACCCAACTCGACGAAGCGCTCCACCATGATCCGGCCAAGGCCCGTGCCCCCGCCAGTGACCAGGAATCGCTTACCCGCGAAAAGATCTGTCCTGAACATTTCATTTCCTCCCACAAGGACTGTTGCACCGGCTCTCCGGACTCCGTAGGATTTTCGCATAACAAACAACAACGGGATCGTTGAATGACGACCCACCAGGGAGAGACGGGCGGGGACGGCGGATCGGTTGAGCTGCGTGGTAAAGTTAAGTGGTTCAACGCCGTAAAGGGCTATGGGTTTTTGGCCCTCGAAAGCGACAATAGCGACGCGTTCCTGCATGTGACGACACTACGCCAATCCGGGCATGAGGATCTCAAGCCCGGGTCAACGGTTGTGTGCGCCGGCGTGCGCGGCCCGAAGGGCTGGCAGGTCATGAAAGTGATCGAGGTTGATTCCTCGACCGCCGTCATCGCGGCTGCGATGAAGCCACCGCCGATACCCGACGGCATCGCAATGGGCGAATACATCACCGCCCTTGTGAAATGGTATAATAACGAACGCGGCTACGGCTTCGTGACGCGCGAGGCGACGGACGGGGATATCTTTGTCCACGCCGCCGTTCTGCGACGCCATGGCATGGAGTCGCTGGCGCCGGGCCAGAAGGTCATGGTGCGCATCGCGGAAGGCGAGAAGGGCCTGCAGGTCATCGAGATCAGAACGGCTTGACCATCGGCCGTCCGGCCGGGCACTTAAGCGACATGGCGTCCATTCTAGGTTCACGGCGCGTAAGCCGCCGTCTGATGTTCGGTGTTCCGTTTTTGCTCGCGGCAGGCAGCGCCTGCGGCCAAAGCGAGGACGACGGCGTCAAGTTCGAGCGCTCGTCGCTCGTCATCGTGACCGGCGGGCGCGACATCAAGTTCGACATCGAGATGGCGGACACGGAGCCACGGCGCGAGCACGGGCTGATGTTCCGCAAGCAGATGGGCGCCTACCAAGGCATGCTGTTCGACTTCTTCCGTGAACAGCCGGTCAGCTTCTGGATGAAGAACACGCTGATCCCACTCGACATGGTCTTCATCGCCGGTGACGGAACGGTGCGTCACGTTCATGCCAATGCGACGCCGATGTCGACGGACACCATCCCGAGCGAGTCGGCTGTACGCGCCGTCCTCGAGATCAATGGCGGCACGGCACGCCTGCTCGGCATCAAGCCAGGCGACAAGGTCAAGCACGCGATCTTCGGAAACGCCTAGCGCTTCAGCGCGCAGGTCATGCCGTCGCCGACGGCGAACAGGGCCAGGTCGACGCGCTCGTCGGTCTTGAGCTTTGCGTTGAGCGCGCGGATCGCCTTGGTGTCCTCGTCATTGTCGGTCGGATCGGCGACCGAGCCGCCCCACAGCACGTTGTCGACCAGGATCAGGCCGCCACTGCGCACGAGCTTGAGGCAGCGCTCGTAGTAGGAATCGTAGTCGCTCTTGTTGGCGTCGATGAAGGCCATGTCGAGTTGGCCGGTCAGGCCTTGGGCCAGCAGCCAGTCGAGCGTC
The DNA here is from genome assembly GCA_903832005.1 of Enhydrobacter aerosaccus. Lineage (GTDB taxonomy): Bacteria > Pseudomonadota > Alphaproteobacteria > Reyranellales > Reyranellaceae > Reyranella > Reyranella aerosaccus_B. The sequence continues at coordinate 98,318 of CAIKZO010000011.1, forward strand.
TTGATCGCCGGACCGATGGTGAGCTCGATACGATTGTCGACGCCGGCTTCCTTCCAGTAGCGCTTGCCAATGCTCGTCCACTCTTCGCTGACATCACAGCACCACAGCTTGCCGTTTGACCCGAGCGCTTCTGCGACGCAGAGCGCTGAGTAGCCGGTGAAGGTGCCGACCTCGACCGCGCGCTTGGCGCCGATCGTGCGCGCGAGCAAGGCCATCTGCTGGCCCTGATGTGCAGAGATCTGCATGCCGGCCTGCTTCATCTTGCCGGTCTCCTCGCGCAGCCGCCGCTTGAGCGGGCTCTCGCGCAGCCAGTTGACGTCGACATAGTCGTTGAGGGCGCCGCCGATGCTGGGCCAGGTCTTCATCGCAATTACCTCCGATGTCATCGCCGCGGCGATCGGTTGCCGCCATCTCCCGCACATCAAGGAGAAGCTCATGACCGACATCAAGGAATTCGTCGACCGCTACATCAACATCTGGAACGAGCCGGACGCCGACGCGCGCCGGCAGACGATCCGCGACCTGTGGCAGGAGGACGCAAGCCATCTCGCCAGGACGCTCGAGGCGATCGGCCATGCCGGCATCGAGACGCGCGTGCACAACGCCTATGACAAATGGGTGAAGGAAAAGGGCCACGTCTTCCGCGTGCGCGACGGAGTCGACGGCCACCACGGCACGATCAAGCTGCGTTGGGAGATGCTGCCGGCAGAAGGTGGCGACGTGGTATCGATCGGCTTCGATTTCCTGGTGCTGGGCGGCGACGGACGGATCCGCACCGGCTATCAGTTCATTGAAGCCTGACGGCGTGCTTCTTGAGGTCGGTGAGCGAGACCACCTGCAGGGTGACCGCGTGGGTGGCCTCGAGCACGACCTCGGGGGCGGCGCCGGCGTCCAGGGCCTCTTTCCACCGCGCGGCGCAGAGGCACCAGCGGTCTCCCGGCTTCAGGCCGGCGAAGCCATATTGCGGCATCGGGGTGCTGAGGTCGTTGCCGGACGACTTGGAGAAGGCCAGGAACTCGGCGGTCAGGACGCAACAAACCGTGTGCAGGCCCCTGTCTTCCGGGCCGGTATTGCAGCAGCCGTCGCGAAAGAAGCCGGTCAGGGGCTCGGTCGAGCAGGGCAGCAGCACCCCGCCCAGCACGTTGATCGAGGGTGACCGGCCGGAGCCGCCGCCTTCTTCAGGGGTCTGATCGAACATGACCCACTGTAGCACCTGGAAATTGCGCTTTCGAGCCGGGCCGACCGCTGGTAGAAAGCGCCGCGTCATCGAGCGTTTGCGGCGGGGCGTAGCGCAGTCTGGTAGCGCATCTGGTTTGGGACCAGAGGGTCGCAGGTTCAAATCCTGCCGCCCCGACCACCGCCGCACTGAATGAGAGAGTGAAGACATGAAGGTTCGCATCTTCAAGCCGGCCAAGACGGCCATGCAGTCCGGCGTGGCCAAGACCAAGGACTGGCTGCTCGAGAGCGAGCCGACGCCCAAGCAGGTGGATCCGCTGATGGGCTGGACCAGCTCGCGCGATACCATGCAGCAGGTTCAGCTCTGGTTTCCGACCCTCGACGAAGCCAAGGCGCACGCCGAGAAGAACGGCTGGCAGTACACGGTCGAGCAGCCGCACGATCGGCCGATCCGCCCCAAGGCCTACGCCGACAATTTCGCCTACAACAGAGTGGGTCGCTGGACCCATTGAAGGCCGCGGATGGCGGCCTGTGCTATTCTCCGGACACGATCCCGTAGCTCAACTGGATAGAGCACCTGCCTTCTAAGCAGGATGTTGCGTGTTCGAGTCACGCCGGGGTCGCCATCCTGATTATGCCGCTTTCGTCGGGAGTAATGGGTTGATGATGAGCACACGAAGCATGCGGGTGCGTAACCTGCTGATCATCATCGCGGCCCTTGCGTCGCTGGTGGCGCTGGGCTGCTGGGACAACCGGCGGGAGATGGCGCGCGTCCTCGACCAGGGCTACGCCACCAACGCCCAGATCGTGGCGGCGCAGTTCCAGCGCAGCGCACCCTTTGCCGTCGACGGTTGGCGGCCACGCTTCGTCGAACAGTCGCTGTCGGTCGACCTTCAGTGGCAGGGCAAGGACGGCAAGACACACGTCTTCCGCAAGGTCCCGGTCAGCGACGCGTTCGAGCACGCGATCGTGGACGGCCAGCAGGTCAAGCTGATGATGGTGCCGGTGAAGGTGCTGGACGACGATGCCTCAGTTCCGGTGCTGACCCTCGATGCGGCGGCGCGCCAGCAGTCGCTCAAGACCTGGCTCGAGGCGTCGGGCTATGCCGCGCTGGTCGGCTGGTTCGCGGTGGCGCTGATGACGCTGTGGCAGCGCCGCGCTGTGCGGCTGCCGGCGACGTCGGGACGGGCCGTGCCCACCGGGCCGGTGCAGATCCCGGGGCAACGGCTGCTGATCGGCATGATGGCCTTCATGGTCGGCGCGTTCCTGACCTACAACGCTTCGGCGCTCGTCGCGCCGCCGGAGGACGAGGTCAAAAGCACCGAGCTGATGGCCGAGATCACCAATCCCGCCGGGCCGCCCTATACGGTGCATCTCGGCTGGCAGGACGGGCAGGGCGGGGTGCATCACTACGGGCCGGCCCACGTGAGCGAAGACTTCTGGAACAAGATCACCCGGGACGGAAAGCTCACGGTCCATCAGACCAAGGTCCGGGTCCATATCGACGACTCGATGGCGCAGCCGCAGATCCTGGACGATGCGCCGGGCAGTCGCTGGCAGACCAAGGCAGTGCTGGCCTGCGGCATTGCCTTGCTGATGGTGGGGGCATTCTGCCTGCTCTCGGCCGCCCGCGTGCTGCGTCAGGGGAGCAGGGCGTAGCCTTAACAATTTCGCAAAGCTGCCTTTTTAAAAGCTTATGAGAATGATTCGCATTTGAAGTAATTCACTGCTAATGAGTTGCAGTCGCCGAGCCGAGCCCGGCGGATTACTTCGATGGGGGATTTCTCGTGAAGCGTCGTTTGCCTGTTAAGACCACCCTGGTCAGCCTTCTGGTCGCGCCTGCCGCGATGGCCCAGCAATCTCCGACCCCGGCCGGTGCGACGCCGGCCCCGGATACGACGCCGCCCGCCACCGAGACCAAACCCGCCGACCCCAGCGCCGCGCCCGCGACGCTGGCCCCGGTCACCGTGACCGGCACCCGTCCCAGCGAGGACTTCGCCAAGCCCGCCTCGGCGCTCGACAGGGTCGGCGACCTGCGCGACACGCCGCAGTCGGTGACCGTCATCACCAAGGCCCTGATGCAGTCGCAGGGCTCGACCTCGCTGACCTCGGCGATCTCCCGCGTCCCCGGCGTCACGGTCGGCGCGGCCGAGGGCGGCCAGATCGGCAACAACATCAACCTCAACGGCTTCTCCGCCCGTACCGACCTCTATCTCGACGGCATGCGCGACTCGGGCCAGTACTACCGCGATACGTTCGCCCTCGAAGAGATCGAGGTCCTGATGGGCCCGTCCTCCATGCTGTTCGGCCGCGGCTCGACCGGCGGCGTGATCAACCAGGTCTTCAAGAAGCCGTCGCTGACCCCGAAGGAAGAGTACAGCGCCTCGATCACGACCAACGGCCTGAAGCGCGGCACGTTCGACATCAACAAGCCGATCGACGACCAGTCGGCCTACCGGGTGGCGGCGATGCTGCAGCAGGGTGCGGCCACGACGCGTAACCAGTCCGACGTGCTCGATTTCGGCGTCGCACCTTCCTACAAGTTCGGCATCAACACGCCGACCGAGGTCACGCTCTACGCATTGTTGCAGCACAATCACGACCAGCCCGACTACGGCGTGCCGCCGGTGAACTTCTATCCGGCGCAGGTCGGCCGCAACAACGCCTACGGCTTCAGCGACGACCGCACCGAGCAGGACGTCATCTTCCTGGGCGCGCGTGTTCTGCACAAGTTCAACAAGGACGTCTCGCTGCGCAACCAGACGCAGCTCAACTACGTCAACACCAATGCCCGCGAGACCGCGCCGCAGTCCGTCGGCACGGTCAGCGCGTCCGGTGTCTATACGCCGATCGGCGGCGGCCAGACGAACCTGCCCTTGAGCTCGCTCTACGTCCGCCAGCAGAGCCACGACCGTAACATCTTCACCTGGTCGCTCTATAACCAGAGCGAGCTGAACGCCAAGGTCGACACCGGCCCGGTCAATCACGCGATCCTGGCCGGCGTCGAGCTGGGTTACGAGAGCTACTACAACCAGAACTACGCGCGAAACGGATCCTGCAACGGCACCGCACTGGGATCCGCGGTTGCGACGACCGGCTACGTGTCCTGCACGTCGCTGCTCACGCCCTCGGGATTCGATCCCGGCACGCCCCAGATCGCGACCAACCTCGCGACCGCGCAGGCCAAGGCCTTCGCCGGCTACTTCAACGACACCATCACCATCATCCCCGAGGTCAAGCTGGTCGGCGGCGTGCGCTACGACGTCTACTGGTCGCAGATCGGCAACTCGATCAACCTCCAGAACACGCCGGGCAACACGACGCTCGGTTACGCCGAGCGCACCGACACCTTCACGAGCGTGCGCGGCGGTCCGATCTTCCAGCCCGACAAGGTGCAGACCTACTACGCCTCGTACAGCACCTCGTTCAATCCGTCGCTCGAGCAGCTCGTGTCGACGACTGGCACCAGCCAGCCGCTGCCGCCGCAGACCAACGAGGCCTTCGAGCTCGGCGCCAAGTACGACTTCCTGGGCGGCAACCTCCAGGTGACGGGCGCGGCGTTCCAGATCACCCAGCAGAACGCGCGGTCGCAGAACAACGACGGCACCTTCTCGGCGACCGGCACCATCCAGGTGAAGGGCGTGCGTGCCGGCATCACCGGCCGCATCACCGACGAGTGGCAGGTGTGGGGCGGTTACACCTACCTCGACGCCCGCATCACCAACGGCATCGGCGCCGGCACGACCGGCATGGTGCCGCTCAACACGCCGCGCGACGCCGCGACCATCTGGTCGACCTACACCTTCGCCAAGACCTATGAGATCGGCGGTGGCGTGACCTACCTCGGCCAGCGCTACGCCAACAACACCGACTCGACGGTCGTGCCGGAGTTCTACCGCGTCGACCTGACCGCTGCCTACAAGCAGCCGACCTACGACCTCCGCCTGAACATCTTCAACCTGCTGAACACCTACAACTACGATGCGATCATCGCGTCCGACGGTGGCCGCGCCGTGCCCGGCTCGGGGCTCACCGGCATGCTGACCTACGTCCACCACATGTGACGGGGTCATGCTGGTCTGTATTCCGAAGGTCCTGGACGCCTCGCAGATCGTCAGTCTGCGGGAGCGTCTGGACCACGCCAATGAAGGCTGGGTCGACGGTCGCGTAACCGCCGGCTACCAGGGCGCGCCGGTCAAGTTCAACCAGCAGATCGACGAGCGGTCCGAGGTTGCGCACGCCTGCCAGCGCATCGTCGTGTCCGCCCTCGAACGCAACACGATGTACATCAGCGCGGTCCTGCCCAACACGATCTACCCGCCGATGTTCAACCGTTACGGCGAGGGCATGAAGTTCGGCGCCCACGTCGACGGCAGCCTGCGCATCCATCCGATCGACGGCCGCAAGATCCGCACCGACGTGTCGGCCACGTTGTTTCTCACCAACCCGGAGGAGTACGACGGCGGCGAGCTGCTGATCGAGGACACCTACGGCGCGCACAGCATCAAGCTCGCGGCCGGCGACATGGTGGTCTATCCGGCGACCAGCCTGCACCAGGTGGCGCCGATCACGCGCGGCACCCGCACCGCCTGCTTCTTCTGGACGCAGAGCCTGATCCGCGACGACGGCCAGCGCCGGCTGTTATACGAAATGGATACCGCCATCCAGCGGCTGAACCAGACGGGCGCCGACGAGGTCGCGCGCCGCACGCTGATCGGCTGCTATCACAATCTCATTCGCGAGTGGAGTACGACCTGATGGCGAATGCCGTCGCCTCGGTGGGAAGCATGCGGGTCAACCGGCGTCTCACCTTCGTGCGCTGGGTGCGCAAGACCCACGGCTGGTTCGGCCTGTGGGGCGCGCTGCTCGGCCTGATGATGGGCACCAGCGGCGTGTGGCTCAATCACCGCGCGCAGCTCAAGCTCGAACTGCCGGCGCAGAAGACGATGAACGCCCAGCTCGCGCTGCCCGATCCCGCGCCCGCGACGCCCGAGGAGATGGCCGCCTGGTTGCAGCAGGCGCTCAAGATGGATCGTCCGGCCAACATGACCCGTGTCGAGCGTGGCCGTCCCGTGCCGTGGGCGGAGAAGGCCGGGGCGGAGCGTGGAGCGGAGAAGGGCGCAGAAAAGCCCCAAGAGAAGCCTCTCATGCAGCCCGCGCGCTGGACGTTCGGCTTCGGCGGACCCAACCATCTGGTGCAGGTCGAGTACTGGGCCGGCAACAAGTCGGCCAGCGTGCGCACCACCGAGAACGGCTTCTTCGCCACGCTCACCAACCTGCACAAGGGCGTCGGCATGCCGATCCCCTGGATCCTGCTGATCGACACCCTGGCCGGCAGCCTGATCTTCCTGTCCCTGAGCGGCCTCATCCTGTGGTGGGAGACCAACCGCCGCCGCAAGCTCGGCATCGCCATCTTCGGCGTGTCGGTGGCGGCCACGATCGGCCTGGCGCTGTGGCCGCTGCAGCCATGAGCGACAGCAGCCCCGACAAAGTGTCGAAAGGCGATCACGACTTCCATCACTACAAGGAGCCGTTGTCGCCGATCGCCAAGCGGGTCCTGCTGGCGGCCGTGATCTTCTTCCATGTCGGCGCGGGCTACGCGCTGACGCAGGTCGAACCACCCAGGATCATCGTCAGCGACGCAGCCCCGCTCGAAGTGAGCTTCGTCACGCCGGATGCTCCTGCCGAGAAGGAAATCCCGCCGCCGCCGGAAGAGCCGCCGCCGCCCGACATTCCGCCGCCACCGGTCGAGGCGATGATCGCGCCGCCGGACGACGACCTGCCGCCGCCGGAATTTCCGGTCGAGGTGAAGAAGCCCGATCCGCCGAAGCCGCCGCCGCCCAAACCGGTGCCGCCCAAGGTCGTGCAGCAGCCGCGTCCGCCGTCGCTGTCTCCGCCCGCCGAGGCCCAGGCCAGCAGCGCACCGGTCGCGCCGCGCGCCGCCGGCCCGCAGACGCTGACCGCCTCGCAGGTCGGCGTGCTCACGCCGGCCTCGCCGATCTACCCGATGCGCTCCAAGCGCAACGGCGACCAGGGCACGGTGATGGTGAAGGTCCTGATCGACACCAGCGGCCGTCCGACGCAGGTCACGCTGCAGACGTCCTCGGGCCACGCCGAACTCGACGAAGCGGCGATCAGCGGTGTGCGCGCGGCGCGCTTCCGTCCCGTCGCGGACCCGGTCTGGGTTCTCTATCCAATCAAATTCGCGTTGCAGTAAACGAGGTCAGTCATGGGCGACACTTCCTCTCTGGGCTTCGGCCACTTCCTGGCCGAATCCGATCCGGTCATCAGGACGTTGCTGGTGATCCTGGCGCTGATGTCGGCGATCTCCTGGTACCTCATCATCATGAAGGGGATCAGCCAGGTCATCCGCCAGCGGCGCAGTGCGGCGTTCCTCAGCCACTTCTGGAGCGCCACCTCACTGGAATCGGTGCAGAACGAGCTGAACGTGCATGGCGTGCACGAGCCGTTCGGCCACCTGACCGCGCATTCCCTGCATGCCCAGGCGCACCACGAGCGCTTTGGCGCGGCCAAGCTCGAGGAGACCGGCAGCCAGCAGGAATTCCTCACCCGCACCATCAAGAAGGTGCTCGACGAGGAGACGACCGCCCTCGAGAACGGCCTCACCATGCTGGCGACAGTGGGCGCCACGGCGCCGTTCATCGGCCTGTTCGGCACGGTGTGGGGCGTCTATCACGCGCTGGTCGCGATCGGCTCGACCGGCTCGGGCATGCTCGACAAGGTCGCGGGCCCGGTCGGCGAGGCGCTGATCATGACCGGCATCGGCCTTGCCGTCGCACTGCCGGCGGTCATGGGCTACAACTGGCTGACCCGCTCCAACCGCGTGCTGAGCGCCAAGCTCGACGCCTTCGCCTTCGAGCTGCTGACGTTCCTGTCGATGGGACGGACCTTGCAGGCCAACGTCGGCGGCGGCCGCCGCGCGGCCCCCGTGCCGGCGCCGGGCGCCGCGTCGCTCACCGCCGTCAAGTAAGACAACCGGAAGCACAGGAGAACCGACATGGCTTTCGCAAGCTTCGACAGGAACAAGTCTTCCGGCGCGCCGATGGCCGAGATCAACATGGTGCCGTTGATCGACGTGGTGCTGGTGCTGCTGGTGATCTTCATCGTCACCGCGCCGCTGATGACCAACGCGGTGAAGCTCGACCTGCCCAAGGCGACGTCGCAGACCGACGTCCAGAAGCCGGAGAAGATCGAGTTCGCCATCAACGCCGACGGCCAGCTCTTCTGGAACGGCGAGCGCATCAGCCGCGAGGACGCGCAGGCGAAATTCCTCACCGAAGGCCAGAAGCGCCCGCAGCCCGCCGTCTACCTGCGCGCCGACCAGAGCGTGGCCTATCGCTACGTCGCGGAGATGCTGGCCGACGCCTCGAAGGCCGGCCTCAGCAAGGTGGCCTTCGTCAGCGAGCCGGCGAAGTAGGGCGCCAGTCTCACGTCTCGCCCTCACCTAGCCTCTCCCCCGCGAGGGGGAGAGGCTAGGTGAGGGGGCCTGACGAAGCATCTCGTGCAACACCCTCACCCAACCTCTCCCTCTAGCGAGGGAGAGGAGCCTGAACGTTTCCGTTTAATAAACGGGAATTAAACGAGAGCACCCCGTCATCCCAGCGCACCTCTGTCATCCCGAGCGCAGCCGAGGGATCTTTCTCTCTTTTTTCGTCTCTTCCAGAAATCGTTGCGCCTCAAGCCCTTAAGCCCATTTCGGCAATTCGGGAAAGTCCCCGAACCCAGCCCATCTCTCCACTCTTAATCGCGCCAGGCTCGATCTGCCCCGCCGTGCAGCGTCTCCCATGGCCCCCGCGCTTTCGACCGATGCCGAGGGTCCGGGACCCCGCAATGACTATTGCGTATAACGCAATATATGTCAAGGGCTCAGCCGGGCGGGGGGCGTCAAAACCGAAAGTTGACACCCGCCCGCACGATATTGACGGTCAGGCCACCGGAACTCGTCAGCAGGGCGGTGTTGTTCGCGACGCCACCCGTCAGCGGTGAGCGGTGAGCCGACGGAAACCGATCCGAAGTCGACGTGCAGGTATTCCGCCTTGACCGACCATTGGGGCCCAAGGGCGTACTGCATGCCGGCGCCAAGCACCCATCCGATCGTGGTGGAACGCGCCGACGACTGCGACGACGCGAAGGTGCCAAAATTATCGTTGAACTGGGCGTCGAACTTGAGCGTCGTGAGGGCAATACCGCCGGTCCCATAGACCGCGGCGTCACCCACCGCCCAGCCGATCTTCGGGCGCAGCGTCGCGATCCAGTCTGCCCCCATGGTCTGGCTGACGACGAACCGGTTGGCAGGCTGTGACAGGTAATTGGAACCGGCCGTGCGCGTGGCGTTGAGGGACATCACGCCAGCATCGCCTTCGACGCCGATCAACAGGCTGCCGGTCTGCCAAGTATAACCGCCTTGCACGCCGCCGGTGAATCCCGAGCTGCCCATGGAGCCCGCGCCGGTGGTCTGGATCTGGCCTGGATCGCTGGTAACGAAATAGTTGCCCGGCGCCGCAACGGCGGTCGTGAGGTAGGAATTTCCCCAAGCGCCGCCCGCGTTGACGCCGACATTGAAGCCCGACCAATCGCGTGCGGTGGATTGCTGCGCCTGCGCACCGGCGACGGACGTAAGAACGCCGGCGCAAAGGCACGCTGCGCCGATGGATAGAAAGCGAATCATATGAATTTCTCCCCCAGCGTGCATGTTAAGTGCCTGCAGCCAGAAGGCGAAGAGAAATCGCCTGCCGCTTGGCGTCGCGAGCCCGAGGATGTCGCTACGGTCGCTTTCCGGTGAAGCGGATCTGCACGATCAGAGGCGGGCAGGGATCAGCGCCTAGCTGTGCTGCCCCGCCAGCGTCACCGTCGCCACGCCCGCGCCGATAAGAAGCCCGCCGCCCGTACGGTTGACGATCCGGATCGCGCGCGGGTTGCCGACGAAGCGGCGCGCCTTGGACGCGACCAGCGCGTAGCCGAAGGCATTGGCGAAGGCCAGCACCAGGAAGGTCGTCTCGAACACCGCCATCTGCGTCCAGAAATCCGCGTGCGGATCGAGGAACGCGGGCAGGAAGGCCACGAAGAAGGTGATGCTCTTGGGGTTGAGCGCCGTCACCAGCCAGGCATGGCCCAGCATCTTGACCGCCGAGACCTTGTCGGTGCGCGGCGCCGCATCGAGCGTGCCGCCCGCGCGCCAGAGCTTGATGCCCAGCCACACCAGATAGGCGGCACCGATCCATTTCAGCGCCGTGAACAGCGTCGCCGACGCGGCGAGGAGGGCGCCCAGCCCCAGCATGGAGAGCGTCATGGCGGTGAAGTCGCCCAGCGCCACGCCGATCGCCATCGGCAGCGCCGTGCGCCAGCCCTGGCCCAGGGCATAGGACACGACCAGCAGCACGGTCGGGCCGGGGATGACGAGAAGGATGGACGATGCCGCAACGAAGGCGGCCCAAAGGGAGAGGGTCATGAGATGGATGAAGCCACAACGTCGCCCTAGTCTTCAATGGCCAAGAATGTCGGCAACCGCACAAATTCCAAAGACGTAAAAAGACCCAAAATAGAGAGAGCCTCAAATTTCGGGGCTAGCTTAAGCCAAACGGGCCTAGCTTGCGTCGAACTTCCAAGTACGCATCCCAGTCAAGAGCAGAGTGATCAATCATGTGGTCGATGACCTTGCCGACATACTGTGAGATCTCACGGAATAGCGTTGTCCGGTCGCTTTCATCGGGAATGATTGATTCTAAGTTCTCTCCCAAATGAACGATACGAGTGCGTATACCTACATATCTGCCTTCGACTTGCTTTCCATAGAGTTGGGCAAATCGCTCTTTCAATCTTAAGTAATCTTCCGATGTTTCCGCGCTATAACGTATTATCGCTTTTGCAATATCCGCGGAGCCAACGTACTTCGCGGGCTCGGCTAAAAAATCCATCAGTGCTACGACTTGCATATACTTAACGCTGTCATCTTCAGCTTCTAAGGCAGCCTTATACAAACTCAACGCCCTGCGGGCGATGTATCCGACTTCACCATTTTGAAGCGGGGCGCTGTGATATGACGCCTCTATATCCAGTCCCAATCCTCTCACGATCAAATGAGTGAATGCTGAGCCGCCAAATACCCGTCCCGTTTGTCTTGCCGCGTTGTACAAAACTAAACCCGCTGGCCTGCCCCCTGCAGCGATACCAGTCCGTGAGTCACAGTCCGGCCGCTTTGGCCAGCCCGTGGGCTGAC
>CAIKZO010000012.1 GCA_903832005.1 Enhydrobacter aerosaccus
CATCCTCACGATCTATCGCCGCGGCGGCCGCTACAACGCCGTGGTCGAGCCCAAGATCATCAAGCTGGACCAGGGCCGCGTCGACCTCGTGTTCGAAATCAACGAGGGCGACGTCACCGGCATCAAGCGAATCAGCTTCGTCGGCAACGAGCATTTCAGCGACGGCACCTTGCGCGGCAAGATCCGGACGGTCGAAAGCGCCTGGTATCGCTTCCTGTCGTCGGACGATCGCTTCGACCCGGATCGCCTGAACCTCGACCGCGAGCTGCTGCGTAAATACTACCTGTCGGAAGGCTACGCCGACTTCCGCGTCACCTCGGCGATCGCCGAGCTGTCGCCCGATCGCGATGGCTTCTTCGTCACCTTCACCATCAACGAAGGCGAGCGCTACAAGTTCGGCAAGGTCGACGTGTCGACGCGCTTCCAGGGGCTTGAACCCGACAAGCTGAAGAGCTTCCTGACGATGTCGGAAGGCGATTGGTACAACGCGGACGAGGTCGACAAGACCATCACGGCGATGACCGACGCGGTCGGCAATCTCGGGTATGCGTTCGTCGATGTCCGTCCGAATATCCGCCGCAACAAGGAAGAGCTGACGATCGACCTGACGTTCGACGTTCAGGAAGGGCCTCGCGTCTATGTCGAGCGCATCAACATCTCCGGCAACACACGCACGCTCGACAAGGTAATCCGGCGCGAGTTCCGGCTGGCCGAGGGCGATGCCTTCAGCACCGCGAAGGTACGCCGCAGCCAGCAGCGCCTGAAGAACCTGGGCTTTTTCTCGAAGGCCGACATCACGCCGCAGCCGGGCTCGACGGCGGACAAAACCAATCTCGACGTCCAGGTGGCCGAGCAGAGTACCGGTGAAATTTCGTTTGGCGCCGGTTATTCGACCACGGGCGGCATCCTGGGTGACATCTCGATCGGCGAGCGCAATCTGCTGGGCAAGGGCCAGGCCATGCGCCTCGGCCTGTCGCTCGGCACGTTGAGCACCTTGATCAACCTGAGCTTCACCGAACCTTACTTCTTGGACCGCGCGGTCTCGGCGGGCTTCGACATCTTCGATACGTCGAACAATCGCCAGTCGGTCGCGTCCTATAGCGACAGCAGCATCGGCTTCGCGCTCCGCGCCGGCTGGTCCTACACGGAACATACGTCCCAGTCCGTCCGCTATACGTTGAAGGACACCAACATCTACAACGTCCAATATTACGCATCGCCCCTCATCCAATCCCAGGCGGGCGAGTTCCTGACCTCGGAAATCTCGGAGACGATCGCGTGGGATACGCGCGATTCGCGCCTGAACACCACCAAGGGCTTGCTGTTGCGCAGCACCGTGGCGCTTGCCGGAGCACCCGGTACCGAGAACTACGTCCGCGTATCGGCCGACGCCGTGTACTATCAGCAATTGTTCGAAGACGTCGTCGTGTCGGTTGGTGGCTCGGCTGGATTTACGCAATCCTATACCGGCGGGACGCTCCGCCTGACCGAGCTCTTCTTCGTCGGTGGCGACAATCTCCGCGGCTTTGCGGTCGGCGGCATCGGTCCGCGTGACGGGAACACCGGTGACGCTCTCGGCGGCCAGTATTTCTACACCGGTACGACCGAGGCGAGCTTCCCAGTCGGCCTTCCCAAGGAACTCGGTATCACCGGCAAGGCTTTCGTCGATATCGGCTCGTTGTGGGGCGCCCAGGCCAATTACACCTATAATGCCAACGTGCTCGACGTGGCCAGCATGCGTGTCGGCGCCGGCTTCGGCGTCCAATGGATATCGCCGTTCGGTCCGATCCGTATCGACTATGCATGGCCTCTCCAGCAGCAGTACTTCGACAAGACCCAGAACCTGCGCTTCGGTTTCGGAACGCGCTTCTAGAACGGGTGCACCACTGACATGAACGTGCAGACCGACAAGACGAGCATCGCGGCGCCGGTCACGGCGGTCGACATCAAGCGGATCCTGGAAATGATCCCGCATCGCTACCCGATGCTGATGGTCGATCGGGTCGTGGAGATGCAGCTCGATCACAGCGCGGTCGGCATCAAGAACGTCAGCATCAACGAACCGTTCTTCCAGGGTCATTTCCCGGGCGAGCCGGTGATGCCGGGCGTGCTGATCGTCGAGGCGATGGCGCAGACCGCGGCCGTGCTGGTGGTGGCGACCTACGGGCAATCGTCGGAAGGCAAGCTGGTCTACTTCATGTCGATCGACGGCGTTCGCTTCCGGCGCCCGGTGTTCCCCGGCGATCGGCTCGAGTTGCATGTCGAAAAGGTCCAAAGCCGCGCCAGCGTCTGGAAATTTTCCGGCAAGGCGATCGTCGAAGGGAAGGTCATGGCGGAGGCGACTTTCGCCGCTATGATCCGCGACAAGCCCGCGACATAGGGACGGCGACCCAAGGACAAGAGACGATGGCCAACTACCGCATGCTGCATACGATGCTTCGCGTGAAGGATCTCGACAAGTCGATCGCCTTCTACACCGGGCCGATGGGCATGAAGATGCTGCGCAAGCGCGAGGTCCCGGCGGGCAAGTACACGCTGGCCTTCGTGGGCTACGGCGACGAGAGCGAGCACTGCGCCGTCGAACTCACCTACAACTGGGATCAGGAAAAGCCCTACGACATCGGCAGTGGCTTCGGCCATCTGGCTGTCGGCGTGCCGGACGTTTACGGCATGTGCGAGGACGTCAAGAAGGCGGGCGGCAAGGTTACGCGCCCGGCCGGTCCGGTACAGCATGGCACGACGGTCATCGCCTTCGTGGAAGATCCCGATGGCTACAAGATCGAGCTTATTGAGCGAAAGTAGGCCCAGCCTATTTTCTCGTGAGCGAAAGTAAGCGTCGCTTACCTCTTCGCGTAGAGCGGCCAGCCTGGCCGCTCTCGGACGGCTAGATCAGCCGCCACCCGTAAATCGCAAGCACTGTAAGGGTCGTGGCCAGTACGACCGCGACCAGCCGGACGTTGAGTCCGGTCTGGCGCGCGTTGTCGTTAGCGGCGCGGCCAAGGCGGACGACGCGCGGGATCGACCTGGGCTTCTGGTCAACCGCCCAGGTCGTGGTCCGGCGCGATCCGAATGAGGATGCTCTCGCCATGTCTGCCGCCTTCCTCCTTGGATCCTTATCAGCCGCGCATGTGCATCGGCTTGTAGGGACGCTCGGTCTGCCCGCTGTAGAGCTGGCGCGGACGGCCGATCTTCTGGTCCGGGTCCTCGATCATCTCGTTCCACTGCGAGATCCAGCCGACGGTGCGCGCAACCGCGAACAGCACGGTGAACATCGAGGTCGGAATGCCGATCGCCCGGAAGATGATGCCTGAATAGAAATCGACGTTCGGATAGAGCTTCTTGGAGATGAAATAATCGTCCTTGAGGGCGATTTGTTCCATTTCCATCGCCAATTCGAGCAACGGATCGTGGTCGATGCCGAGCGAGGTCAGCACCTCGTGGCAGGTCTGGCGCATGACCTTGGCGCGCGGGTCGTAGTTCTTGTAGACGCGGTGACCGAAGCCCATCAGGCGGGTGTGGTCGCCCTTGTCCTTCACGCGGCTCAGGAAGCCCGGGATGTTCTGCTTGCCGCCGATCTCGTTCAGCATGCTGATGACGGCTTCGTTGGCGCCGCCATGGCTCGGGCCCCACAGGGAGGCGATGCCGGCGGCGATGCAGGCGAACGGGTTGGCGCCCGAGGAGCCCGCAAGGCGGACCGTCGAGGTCGAGGCGTTCTGCTCGTGGTCGGCATGGAGCATCAGGATGCGGTCCATCGCCTTCTCGACGATCGGGTTGACCTCGTATTCCTCGGCCGGGACCGAGAACAGCATGCGCAGGAAGTTGCCCGAGTAGGACAGGTCGTTGCGCGGGTAAACGAAGGGCTGGCCGATCGAGTACTTGTAAGCCATCGCCGCGATGGTCGGCATCTTGGCGACCAGGCGGTAGGAGGCAATCATGCGCTGGCGCGGATCGTGGATGTCGAGCGAGTCGTGATAGAAGGCGGCCATCGCGCCGACCACGCCGCAGCATACGGCCATCGGATGCGCATCGCGGCGGAAGCCGCGGTAGAAGGTGCTGAGCTGCTCATGAACCATCGTGTGGTTCGTGATGTCTTTGACGAAGGTTTCCTTCTGGGTCTTGTTCGGCAGCTCGCCCTTCATCAGGAGATAGCAGGTCTCCATGAAGTCGCTCTGCTCGGCCAGCTCGGCGATGTTGTAGCCGCGATAGAGCAGGACGCCCTCGTCGCCGTCGATGTAGGTGATCTTGGAGCCGCACGAGCCGGTCGAGGTGAAGCCCGGGTCGTACGTGAACATGCCCGAGTCGTTGTACAGCTTGCGGATGTCGACCAGACGCGGCCCGATCGTGCCGTGGATAATCGGATATTCGTAGGATTTGCCGGTCTCGTTGTCGGTGAACGTGGCGGTCGACTTGGCCATTTGGATACTCTTTCCAGCTCGATTTGCGGGTTCGGTGGCACCCTAACAAGCTGGCCCAAAAGGCGCAATTGTGCCGCCCGGCCGCTATTTCGCGGGGCGCAGGACTCGGCCCAATCGACCGTCGATTACGGCCAATCCGACGCCGATCAGGGCCATACCGGCGAAATGACGCGGGGTCAGCCGTTCGTCCAAAAAGGCGGCACCCAACAGGATCGCCATGGGCGGTATCATGAAAGTAACCAGCAACAGATTGGTCGCGCCGGCGACTGCAAGAATTCGGAAATAGAGCACGTAGGCCAACGCCGTTGACAGGAACGCCAGTGCCGTCAGCGCAGCCCAAGTGGTTACAGAGGGAAAGGCGGGGAGCATCCACGGCCGGTCGACGATCAGCATGATCGGAAGAATCAACACGGTGCTGGCGGTGACCTGACCAGCTGCTGCTTCCATCGAGCCAACTCCCAAGGACTTGAAGCGCCGTCCGTAAATGCCGGCGAGCGCGTAGGATAAGGCAGCGCCCAGGCACGCGATCTGGCCCCACTGGCTGGGGCCGGATTGGAGCAGGAGATCCGGTCCGATCAGGACGACGACACCCGCCAACCCGGCGGACAAGGCCAGGCTCTTGGCGCTGGTCATGCGTTCATCGGGCGTGAGCAGATGCGCTGCGACCAAGGTGAAGAGCGGAGTCGTGGCGTTCAGGATCGACGCGAGGCCCACCGCAATATGCGTCTGCCCCAAAGGATCAGGCTGAATGGGAAGACATTGTTCAGCAGGCCCATCGTGAAATAGGTGCGCCACAATGACGGCCGGTTGAACAGGCTTTGCCGTCCGGCAATCAGAATAAAATTGAGGGCAAGGGCTGCGAGCGCGACTCGGCCGAAGACAACGGTCAGGGGGCGTAGTTCGGCCGTCGCGACCTTGGCGAAGAAGAACGAGCCGCCCCACAGGACGGACAAAGAGAGCAGCCAGATCCAGACGCGCAATGACATGCCGCGCACCTAACGGCGCGTGGGAGCGACGATCTATCCGGCAGCGGCCAGCAATCTCGCCTTGGATTCGGCAGGTCCCAGGACTGCCAGGATCTCGAAGACGCCGGGCGATACGGTCGAGCCGCTGAGCGCCACCCGCAGGGGCTGGGCCACCTGGCCGAGCTTCAGGCCGTTGGCATCGGCGAAGCGGCGGATGGCGGCCTCGATCGCGGCCTCGGTCCAATTGGCCGTCTCGGCCTCGAGCGCGGTCGAGAGGTTGGCCAGCATCGCCTTGTTCTGAGGCGTGGCGTGGCTGCGCGCTTTGTCGTCCTCGGGCGTCTGGCCGCCGGAGCGGGTGTAGAAGAGGAGGCTGTCGACGACCTCGACCAGGGTGCGTGAGCGCTGCTTCACGCCATTCAAGCCACGCGTGACGCGATCGAGGACGGTGGCGTCGGGCTTGCTGCCCAGCTTGGCCTCGAGCATCGGCAGCACGTAGGGCAGCAACTCGGCGTCCGGCGTCTCGCGCAGGTAGACGGCGTTGAGGTTGGTGAGCTTAGCCATGTCGAAGCGCGACGCGGACCGGCCGACATCCGGCAGGTCGAACCACTCGATCGCCTGCGCGGTCGAGATGATCTCGTCGTCGCCGTGACCCCAGCCCAGTCGCAGCAGGTAATTGCGCAGGGCCGCCGGCAGGAAGCCCATGTCGCGGTAGGCGTCGACGCCCAGCGCGCCGTGCCGCTTGCTGAGCTTGGCGCCATCGGCACCGTGGATCAGCGGAATATGCGCATAGATCGGCTCGGGCCAGCCCATTGCCTTGATGATCTGCAGCTGACGGAAGGCGTTGTTGAGGTGGTCGTCGCCGCGGATCACGTGGGTGACATTCATGTCGTAGTCGTCGACCACGACGGCCAGCATGTAGGTCGGCGTGCCGTCGGCGCGCAGCAGGATCATGTCGTCGAGCTGGGCATTCTCGACCGTGACCTCGCCTTGCACGGCGTCCTTGATCGTCGTCTGGCCGGTCTGCGGCGCCTTGAGGCGGACCACGGGCTTGACGCCCGGCGGCGCGTCCTTGGGATCGCGATCGCGCCAGCGGCCGTCGTAGCGCATCGGCTTGCCCAGGGCTTTCTGGGCGGCGCGCATCTCCTCGAGTTCCTGCGGCGAGCAATAGCAATGGTAGGCATTGCCGGTGGCCAGCATCTGGTTGGCGACCTCGGCGTGCCGGGCGGCGCGCGCGAACTGATAGGTGACGTCGCCGTCCCACTCGAGGCCGAGCCACGACAGCCCGTCGAGGATCGCCGCGATCGCGGGCTCGGTCGAGCGGGCGCGGTCGGTGTCTTCGATGCGCAGCAGGAACTTGCCGCCGGTGTGCTTGGCGTAGAGCCAGTTGAACAGCGCGGTGCGGGCGCCGCCGATGTGCAGAAAGCCGGTGGGCGAGGGGGCGAAGCGGGTAACGACGGTCATTGCTCTTATGGGGTGCGGATTCGGCCTCATTTCGGCCGCGAAAGCGCGCCGTAGGTAGGGGAGCGTGACCTACCTGTCAAACACCGGCGGGAGGGCGAGGGGAGACGGTGACGGGGCCACGTGCCTGGATCCTGGAGCAGTTCGATGCCGAGCGCGGTCGCTGGATGCTCTGGCTTCCGGTGGCGCTGGGGCTGGGCATTGCGATCTACTTCGAGTTGCCGAGCGAGCCGCCGCTGTGGTTGGGGCCGGCGATCGGCGCTGGCGGCATGCTGCTGTGTGTGCTCACGCCAGCCGGTGGTCCCGCGCGGGCGCTGGCGATCGGGCTGGTGGCGGCGTCGTTCGGCTTCGGGCTCGCGACCTGGCGCACAGGCGACCTTGCGGCACCCACGCTGACGCGGCCGCTGTTCAGCATCAACGTCGAGGGCCGCATCGCCGACATCCAGCGTCTGCCGGAAAGCCAGCGGGTCGTTCTCGAAGCGGTCAGGTTGAAAGGCAATGGCGCGCCGCGAAGCGACATGACTCCGGCTCGAGTACGTGTCTCCCTCGGCAAGGGCGCACCACCGTTGAGTGTCGGCGACCGTTTGCTGGTGCTGGCGAACATCTCGCCGCCGGCCGGGCCCGCTGCACCGGGTGCCTTCGATTTCCAGCGAGTCGCCTGGTACCAGCAGATCGGCGCCGTCGGCTATGCGCTGGCGCCGGCCGTCGTGGTCGAGCACGGCAAGCCCAACGGTATCGTGCGCACGATCGACGCACTGCGCGCCGACATCACCGCACGCATCCTGAAGGCGCTGCCCAATCCTGAGGGCGGTGTGGCGGCGGCGCTGCTGACCGGCGAGCAGACGGCGGTGACGAAGGACGTCACCCAGTCGATGCGCGATTCCGGGCTGGCGCACATCCTGTCGATCTCCGGCCTGCACATCGTGTTCGTCGTGGCTCTCGTCATGGGCTTCGTACGCTACGGCGTCGCGCTGATCCCGCCGTTGGCGCTCCGGATCGACGCCAAGAAGATCGCGGCCGTGATCGCACTGCTGGTGGCGCTGTTCTACACCGCGCTCGCCGGCGCGCCGGTTCCAGCGCAACGCTCCTGCGCCATGGCAGCGTTCGCGCTCCTCGCCATCTTGCTCGACCGCGCGGCGCTCTCGCTTCGCCTGGTCGCATGGTCGGCCGTGGTCGTGCTGGTCGCCGCACCCGAGGCGCTGGTCGGTGCCTCTTTCCAGATGTCGTTCGCGGCCGTCATCGCGCTGATTGCCGCCTGGGAGATGGGCAATGGCTGGCGACGGCGCCTGCATGAGCGCGCCGAGCTCTCGCGGCATCGGCTGCTCTGGCGTGTGACGACGGCCGTGGGCGCGAGCCTCGCCACCAGCCTGATCGCATCGATCGCGACCGGTGCCTTTGCGGCCTATCACTTCAATCGCGTGTCGTTGCTGGGCATCGTCGCCAACATGCTGGGCGTGCCGCTCACCGGCTTCTGGATCATGCCGTTCGGCCTTCTCGCGATGCTGCTGATGCCGTTGGGTCTCGAGAAGATTGCGCTGGTGCCGATGGGCTGGGGGGTGACGGTGCTCGATGCGATCTCGGCCTACGTCGCGTCGTGGCCGCAGACGACGACCCTGGTGCCGTCGCTGCCCGGCGCCAGCCTGTGGCTGCTGACGATCGGCGGTCTGTGGCTCTGCTTCTGGCGGCGGCGCTGGCGCTTCGCGGGCCTGCCGGTGGCGATCGTGGGCCTGTTGCTCGGACCAGGTCCGCCGCCCGACCTGCTGATGAGCGAGGACGGCCGCGTGCTCGGCCTGCGCGATCAACAAGGCGTCGTGCATGTGGCGTCGGCGCGCACCGACCGCTTCATCAGCGATGCCTGGGCGCGCCGCAGCGGCCAGGAGGGCGCCACCAAATGGACCGTCAGCGCGGATCAGCAAGCGGCGGGCATCGGCTGCAACACGGGTCTCTGCAGTTGGAGCAAGGGGCCATGGAAAGTCGCGATGGTGAGCGACGAGCGCCGACTGGTCGAAGCCTGTGCGCGTGCCGACATCGTGCTCTCGACGGTCGATGCGAAGGGCGTCTGCCACGGTCCGCGTCTCGTGCTCGATCGGCGCGATGCGTGGCGTGAGGGCGCGCAGGCGCTGTGGCTCGACGAGAAAGGTTTGCGCCGGGAGACGGCCAACGGTTGGCGCGGCGATCGTCCGTGGGTGCCGAACAGCTCGACTCGCCAGGCGAACTCGGTGAAGCCGCCGGGAGCGTGATAGTCTTCTCAAAATTAGAGGAGACGACATGACGCTCTCACGCCGCACGGCGCTGAAACTTCTGGCTGCGGGCACCGCTGCCGCATCGACACGGGACGCCTGGGCGCAAACCTCTCCGCCGCTGCTGATGGATGGGCACGTTCACGCGATCAATCGCGTCTACTGGGAGAAGGCCGATCTCTGGCAGGACGTTCCGGACGTCGGCTGGGACTTCAAGCGGGCGCGCTCGGCCGGCGTGAACTGCGTGATCGATAACCTCGGCACCTACGGCTACTGGAACTACAACTACACGCCCAAGCAGGCGCTGCGCCTGCTCGAGACGGCCAATCGCTTCGCCGAGCAGCACGCCGACAAGATGGCGATCGCCACCAGCACCGCGCAGGCGCGGCAGATCGTGGCCAGCGGGCGCATGGCGGTGTTCCTCGGCAGCGAGTCGGGGTGGGATCACGAAGGCGATCTCGACGTGCTCGATGCCTTCTATCGGCTTGGCCTGCGCACCATCCAGTTCGCGACACAGTCGGGATACAACAACTTCGCCGATAGTGCGCTCGCCATGGCGCAGGGCGGCCAGAACCCGGACCATTTCCACGGCATCACCGACCGCGGCCGTGAGTTGGTCGCGGAGATGAACCGGCTCGGCATCCTGATCGACATCACCCACGGCACCGAGGCCGTGCACAAGCAGCTGATCGAGGCCAGCAAGACGCCGGTGGTGGCAAGCCACGAGACGATCCGCGCCGTGTCGGGCGTCGGCATCTCCGACGAGGTGATCAAGATGCTGGCGGCCAAGGGCGGGCTGGTCGGCATCCATTCCAGCGCCCAGGTCGTGAGCAAGCGCTTCCGGCAATGGATGACCGATCACAAGGAGCAGGTCGAGGCGGCGAACAAGAGCATGCCCAACATGCTGGGCTACGAGCCCAGCTTCCCGCGCAAGCCGGGCGATCATGGCGAATACATCGAGCGCTTCGACAAGGAGTTCCGCGAGGCCTGGATGGCGCGTGGCAACTGGAAGGAGATCCCGGAGCTCGTGCCGCTGATCCCGACCGCCGACGAATGGGCTCAGCATGTCGATTACGTGATCAAGCTGGTCGGCGCCGACCACGTCGCGATCGGCCTCGATATGGCCGGCGGGCGCAGCTCGGTGCCGCGCAATCCTGCAGGCTATGGCGAGATTGTTGCCGCGCTGAACCGTATCACGACGCCCGCCAACGTGAAGAAGATCACCGGCGAGAACTGGTTCCGGGTGCTGGATGCCGCCAAAGCGTGAGTTGGCACGGTCTTGGCTTGGTGCGCTCGACGCATCAACGACAGGACCTGCCCAATGAAGAGCCGACTGAAGACCTTTCTTGCCCTGACGGTGACTGCCGCCGCGCTGGCGACGGCGCCTGCGTTCGCGCAGGGCACGTTGCGCATCGCCATGACCGCGTCGGACATCCCGTTGACCACGGGCCAGACCGACAATGGCGGCGAGGGCATGCGGTTCATGGGCTACACGGTCTACGACAGCCTGATCGAGTGGGACCTCAGCAAGCCCTCCGACAAGCCGTCGGGGCTGGCGCCGGGCCTCGCCACCTCGTGGAAGGTCGACGACGCGGACAAGACGCGCTGGGTGTTCAACCTGCGCCATGATGTGAAGTTCCACGACGGCTCGGACTTCAAGGCCGACACGGTGATCTGGAACATCGAGAAGCTGCTGAACGACAAGTCGCCGCAATACGACACCAAGCAATCCGCGCAGGGCCGCTCGCGCATCCCGTCGGTCGCCTCCTACAAGGCACTCGACGACTACACGGTCGAGATCAAGACCAAGTCGCCGGATGCGTTCCTGCCATACCAGATCTCCTGGGTGATGATGTCGAGCCCCGCGCAGTGGGAGAAGGTGGGCAAGGATTGGAACAAGTTCGCACAGACCCTGTCGGGCACCGGCCCATGGAAGCTCACGGCCTTCGTGCCGCAGACCCGCGCCGAACTGGTGCCCAACAAGGACTATTGGGACAAGGCGCGCGTGCCCAAGCTCGACAAGATGGTGCTGCTGCCGATCCCGGAAGCCTCGACCCGCACGGCGGCCCTTCGCTCCGGCCAGGTCGACTGGATCGAGACGCCGTCGCCCGACGCGGTCGACAGCCTGACCGCCGCCGGCATGAAGATGATCACCGGTCCTTACCCGCATAACTGGACCTGGCACTTGAGCATGGTCGACGGCTCGCCGTGGAAGGACATTCGCGTGCGCAAGGCCGCCAACCTCGCGATCGATCGTGAGGAGCTGAAGGTGTTGCTTCATGGGCTGATGATCCCGGCCAAGGGCTTCGTCACGCCGGGCAGCGCCTGGTTCGGCCATCCGACGTTCGACGTGAAGTACGACCCGGCCGAGGCCAAGAAGCTGCTGGCCGAGGCGGGCTTCAGCCCGTCCAAGCCGGTGGTGGCCAAGGTGCTGATCTCGAGCTCGGGCTCGGGCCAGATGCAGCCGCTGCCAATGAACGAATACATCCAGCAGAAGCTGGCCGAGGTCGGCATCAAGGTCGATTTCGAGGTCGTCGAATGGAACACGCTGATCAACCTGTGGCGCGCCGGCGCCAAGTCCGACCAGGTGAAGGGCGCCAATGCCATGAACTACAGCTACTTCATCCAGGACCCGTTCACGGCCTTCATCCGGCACGTCGACTCGAAGCTGGTGGCGCCCAACGGCACCAACTGGGGCTTCTACCAGGACCCGGCGATGGACGCCTTGCTCGAGCAGGCACGCACGACCTTCGACGCGGCCGAGCAGGACAAGATCCTGCAGAAGATCCACGAGAAGATCGTCGACGACGCGCTGTTCCTGTTCGTGACGCACGACGTCAACTCGCGCGCCGTGTCGCCCAAGGTGACCGGCTTCATCCAGTCCCAGAACTGGTTCCAGGACTTCTCGCCGATCACGATGAAGTAGTTAGTGATAACGGCGGTACAGACCCGCCAGGCGTCCCTGAATCTTGACGCGATCCGGTCCGAAGATCCGGGTCTCGTAGGCGGCATTGGCGGGCTCGAGCGCGATCGACGCACCCTTGCGACGCAGGCGCTTGAGCGTGGCCTCGGTATCGTCGATCAGGGCCACGACGATCTCGCCGTTCTCGGCGGTGTCGGAACTCTTGATGATGGCGATGTCGCCGTTCTGGATGCCGGCCTCGACCATCGAATCGCCCTGCACTTCGAGACAGTAGTGGGCACCGGAGCCCAGCAGCGAGACGGGCACGTCGACCGTCGTCGAATTATCACGCAGCGCCTCGATCGGGGTACCGGCCGCGATCCGGCCATAGAGGGGAAGGCTGAGCGCCTGCGCCTCGTTGGCGGCCATGATGGCGCCGGCCAGCGGCATCTTCTCGCCGCGCACGATCTGCGGCACGAAGCCTTCGCGCGTCTCGGCCATGCCGGAGCGGAGAAGCATGGGGGTCACGTTGGGGGCGGGCATGGCGGCCGCCTCGGGCAGCTTCAGCACCTGCAGCGCGCGCGCCCGATGGGGCAGGCGGCGCAGGAAGCCGCGCTCCTCCAGGCCGGTGATCAGGCGATGGATGCCGGACTTGGACTTGAGGTGCAGCGCCTCTTTCATCTCGTCGAAAGAAGGCGACACGCCACCGTCATTCAGGCGCTTGTTGATGAACAAAAGCAGTTCGTTTTGTTTGCGGGTTAACACCGTCTTCTCCCCAGACTGCCTACCAGATCTCGGAACAAATCCTGAAACCTGACGCATGTTCTAGTTTAGTTCCTTGAAATTGTCAACTTATCCCATGTTTGCGGAGGACAGACAGGTTTTGCTCGCACCGCGCGGCGAGGACGGGCACAACCCGTGTGCAATGTCCCAAGCGTCCGACGTCGCTAAAAAGCTCCTGCCGAAGTGGGCCAAGAGATTCATCCTGCTGAGGCTACGCGGCGTCCATAAGCGCTACGACCACCTCCGTTCGCACCCCAGCCGGATCTTCCTCGAGCGTGAAATCCTGCCCTGGATTGCCGCTCATTATGAGCGCGTGCTGTTCGTCGGCACCGCGCCCTACACCCATCAGTTCGAGCGCATCTTCCGCCGCTCGCGCGACCACTACACGACGATCGACCCGGTCCGCGGCACGGAGACCTGGGGCGCGCGGCACCACATTGTGGCGCCGCTGCAGGAGATCGCGCTGCACCGGCCGAAGGGCCACTTCGACTGCGTCGTGCTGAACGGCATCTTCGGCTTCGGCATCGACGACACCGAGGGCCAACGCGCGGCGATCAAGATCCTCCACGACACGATCGCGCCGGGCGGCCTGCTGCTCGTGGGCTGGAATACCAACCTGATGCTCGACCTCGAGGACCTCGGCCTGTTCGAGCCGTACTTCTCCAAGGAGGTCGAGGGCCTGCCGTGGCCACACCGCACGCGCTTCCCGCTGCCCGAGACTCACACCTACGACTTCTATACGCGCCGCGCCGATTAACTCTTTCCTCCCCATTCACATGGGGAGGTGGCCGACGGCCGGAGGGGGCATGCGCCGCAGGCAGTCTTCTGACCCCTCCGTCGCCGTAAGACGGCGCCACCTCCCCATATGAATGGGGAGGGAGCGGGTATCAGTAACCGCCGGGCAGGGTGGCGAGGTCGATCACCTGGATGATGTCGCCGGCCTTGCGCGCGGGATCGTGCGGCGGGCGGATCATGTAGGCGTCGCACCACGCGAGCACCGACAGCATCGAACTGTCCTGGACCTTGTGCGGCTCGACAACGAGCGTGCCGTCGGCGTGGCGCACCAGCTTGGAGCGCACATAGTCCTCACGCTGGTCGTTCTCTTTCACGTCGACGGCGAGCCGGGCCGGCACGGTCGCCACGATCTCGCCGGTCTGGCCCAGCATGCGGTCCATCGCTGGCTTCAGGAACAGCAGCGAGCACACCATCGTCGACACGGGATTGCCCGGCAGGCCGAGCACGCGCGCGCGGTCCTTGGCGGCGAACATCAGCGGCTTGCCCGGGCGCATGGCGATGCGCCAGAAATCCATCGCGAAGCCGCGCGCCTTCAGAGCGTCCTGCACCAGGTCATGGTCGCCGACCGAGGCGCCGCCCAGGGTGACCAGGATGTCGTGCTGCTCGCCCGCGGAGATGCACTCCTCGATCAGTCCGGGATCGTCGCGCGCGATGTCGAACAGGGTGGGATCGCCACCCCAGCCACGCACCAGCGCCGCGACGGCGATGCCGGAGGAGGAGACGATCTGGTTAGGGCCCACCGGCTCGCCCGGCATCACCAACTCGTCGCCGGTCGAGAGGATCGCGACCCGTGGTTTGCGATGCACCGAGAGCCACGGCAGGTTCATCGCCGCGGCCAGCGCTGCGTCACGCGTCGTGAGGCGGCGGCCGGCGGTGAGCGGCGTATCGCCGGCACTGAAGTCGAGACCGGCCTTGCGGACATGGCGGCCGGGCTTGGGCGCATCGAGAATCGTGATCGTGTCGCCGTCGGCCGTGGTGTCTTCCTGAATCACGATCGAATCGGCGCCCATCGGCAGCGGGCCACCGGTGAAGATGCGCACGGCCTCGCCGGGCTTCAGCGCGTGATCGTAGGACCCGCCGGCCGGCGCTTGGCCGACCAGCTTGACGGTAGAGGGAACGGCCGGAACGTCCTCGGCGCGCATCGCGTAGCCGTCCATGGCGGACAGATCGGCCCAGGGCTGCGTCAGTCGGGCCTGCGGCGTGGCGGCCAGAACACGCCCCGCGGCTTCCGCCACCGACACGGTCTCGGCCGGAAGGGGCTTGAAGGAAGTGACGACCCTCGCGTGAGCCTCGCGAACCGGGAGCAGCTTACCGGCCATTGAACACTCCCGACTTGCCGCCCGATTTGTGCAGCAGCTTCACGTCCGTGATCTTCATGCCGCGATCGACCGACTTGCACATGTCGTAGACGGTCAGCGCCGCGACCGACGCCGCGGTCAGCGCCTCCATCTCGACGCCGGTACGGCCCTTCAGCTTGCAGGTGGCCTCGATGTCGACGGCGCGGCGCTTCGCATCGATCGTGAGCGTGAGCGCGACCGACGACAGCGACAGCGGATGGCAGAGCGGAATGAGATCGGCCGTCTTCTTGGCCGCCATGATGCCGGCGAGCTGGGCCACGGCCAACACGTCGCCCTTCTTGGCTTTCTTGGTCTGGATCAGCTTGATCGTGGCGGCCTGCATGACGACGCTCGCGCGCGCGACGGCGACCCGCTCGGTGATCTCCTTGCCGCCAACGTCGACCATGTGCGCATTGCCGCGCGTGTCGAAGTGGGTGAGGGCCTTCTTTTTCATGCCGCCTTCTTGGTCAGGATCTCGCGCACCGCCAGTTCGACGTCGGGCTTGCGCATGAAACTCTCGCCGATCAGGAACGCCGAGGCGCCCACCTTGGCCATGCGCGCGAGATCGGCCGGCGAGCCGAGACCGCTTTCGGCCACCAGGACGCGGTCCTTCGGCACTTTCGGCGCCAGCGCTTCGGTGGTCGCGAGATCGACGGCAAGCGTCTTGAGGTTGCGGTTGTTCACGCCGACGAGGTCGCCGTCGATCTTGAGCGCACGGTCGAGTTCCTCGGCATTGTGCACTTCGACCAGCACATCCATTCCCCAGTGATGCGCGAGCTTGGCCAGGTCGGCGGCCAACGCGTCATCGAGGCAGGCCATGATCAGCAGCACGCAGTCGGCGCCCAACGCGCGGGCTTCGACGATCTGGTAGGGATCGATCATGAAGTCCTTGCGCAGCACCGGCAGCTTCACGGCCGCGCGCGCCTGGACGAGGAACTCGTCCTTGCCCTGGAAGTAGGGCTCGTCGGTCAGGATCGAGAGACACGTGGCGCCGCCGCGTTCGTAGGCGCGCGCCAAGGACGGCGGATCGAAGTCCGGCCGGATCAGGCCCTTGCTGGGCGAAGCCTTCTTGATCTCGGCGATCAGCCCGTAGCGGCCGGCGCTGATCGTGGCCTTCAGCGCCTTCGCGAAGCCGCGCGGCGGATCGGCCTTCTTGGCCTCGGCTTCGACGGCGGCGAGGGAGCGCGCAGCCTTGCACTTGGCGACGTGCTTGGCCGTGTCGGCCGTGATCTTCGTCAGCGTGTCGCTCATGCGCAGAGCCTTTGCAGGGTGGCGAGCGCTTGCGCGGCCTTGCCATTGTCGATGGAGGCAACAGCGAGCGCCGCGCCCTGTTTCAGGTCTGTGGCCTTGCCGGCGACCATCAGGGCGGCGGCACTGTTCAAGATGACGATGTCACGGAAGGCGCCGGCCTTGCCCGCCAGCACCTGCTTGATCGCCTCGGCATTGTGCGTGGAGTCGCCGCCCTTGAGCTGGTCCATGGTCGCGCGCTTCACGCCCACGTCCTCGGGCGCGATCTCGATCTCGCTCACGGTGCCGTTCTCCAGCGAGGCGGCCCAGGTCTTGGTCGTGGTGGTGATCTCGTCCATGCCGTCCTGGCCGTGCACGACCAGCGCGCGCTCGAGGCCGACCTGGCCCAGCGCCTGGGCGACAGGCTTCAGCCACCGGCGATCGAACACGCCTACGAGCTGGCGCGTCACGAAGGCGGGGTTCGACATCGGCCCGAGCAGATTGAAGATCGTGCGCGACGGCGCCAACTCGGCGCGCGCGCCGCCGACGTTGCGCATGGCGTTGTGGTGTCGTGGGGCCATCAGGAAGCAGACATTGGCCTCGACCAGTGCCTTTTCCAGCGTCTCGATCGGAATTTCGAGGCCGATGCCCAGCGCCGACAGCACGTCGGCGGAGCCGGACTTGGAAGTGAAGGCGCGGTTGCCATGCTTGGCGACCGGCACGCCGGCGCCGGCCACGACGAAGGCCGAGCAGGAGGAAACGTTGTAGGTCCCGTGATGGTCGCCGCCGGTGCCGACGATATCGATCGCGCCGGGCGGGGCTTTGACCCGGACCACCTTGGCGCGCAGCGCGCGCGCGCCGCCGGCCAATTCCTCGGCGGTCTCACCGCGCACCTTCAGCCCCATCAGGAAGGCGCCCATCTGCGCGGGCGTGGCATTGCCGCTGGTCATGATGTCGAACGCCCGCTCGGCCTCGTCGATGCCGAGGGCCGTGCCGTTACCCACCTTGGCCAGAAGGCCGCGAAAATCGTCGATGTCGCCGCTCACTCGTCGAACTCCAAACTCGAAATTTGCCCTCTTGCCGGCCGGGCCGGAGGGCGGGTAGCTATATCACATGGCACAAGAACACATCCTCAAGGTCACCGGCATGGATTGCGACGGCTGCGTCAAGGCCGTCACCCGTGCCGCCACCGGCGCCGGAACGGCCCCGATCTCCGTCGATCTCAAGAGCGGCGAGATGCGTCTCCCGGACGGCGCCGATCTCCCCGCGATCACCCGGGCAATCCAGCGCGCAGGCTTCGGCGTCGCCTCGTAGACGGCGCTTCTCTTTTTCGGCGATTCCAGAAATCGAGCGAATTCAAAGGCTTAGCCCAATTTCGGGAATTGCCGAAAGTACCGTTGTGCGACGCGGAGTGCATTGCGATTATATAGCGATAATCGCAATGTACGTCAAGAGCTCATTGGAGCGCGCCACTCCAGTGGCGCTCA
>CAIKZO010000013.1 GCA_903832005.1 Enhydrobacter aerosaccus
CCGCCAGCCCGGCTTCAGCCTCGTGCTGTCGCTCGTCGTGATGGCGGCGATGGTGATGCTCATCCTCTCCATCGCCGGATTCCTCACGGTAGAATCGCGGCTCGTGGGCCAGCAGCAGTTGCGTCTCCGTGCACGATTGAATGCGGCCGTCGCGCTACGCCTCGCCGTGGCCCACCTGCAGCAGGAAGCCGGACCTGACCGGCGCATCACCGGCAGAGCGGACCTCATGGCCAACACCACGCAGGCGGGCTGGACCTGGCAGACGATCAAGAACCCGCTATGGACGGGCGTCTGGCGCAGCGACAAGCAGCTGCAGCCGCCGGCTTGGCTCGTCAGCGGCCGCCACGATCAGACTCCAGGCTGCCAATCCGCCAACCTGTTCGGCGAAACCGAATTCTACGTCGATCAATGGGTCCCGTGGCAAACCGACTACACCATCCCAGCGGCGCAACTCATCCCGTTGGTCGGCAACGCCAGCGCCAGCCCCTATGAACTCGTCAGTGTCACGTCGCTCGGCAAACCCGACGGACGTATCAGCCTGCCCCGCGTCCCCCTGCCCGACGGCGGCAACGGAGCGTATTGTTATTGGATCGGCGACGAAGGCGTGAAAGCCCGCATCAACCTCACCGACCCGCGGCTTACGCCGCCCACGGGCTCCACGTCGCCCCAGCTAAAGCAGGAAGCGCTGCGCGGCGCCGCGCGCTCAGGCGATGAGATTCTTCCCGGACTCTCCACGCTACCCCCCAAAGGCATGGACAGCCGGATCACACAGATGCGCGAGCTGCCCTTCCTGACGAACCCAGGACTCGGCCTGACCGAAACGACCCCCGCAACCGTCGCCCGGCATCT
This sequence comes from Enhydrobacter aerosaccus, assembly GCA_903832005.1. GTDB lineage: Bacteria > Pseudomonadota > Alphaproteobacteria > Reyranellales > Reyranellaceae > Reyranella > Reyranella aerosaccus_B. The sequence continues at coordinate 850 of CAIKZO010000013.1, forward strand.
TTACACCTAGGCGACGCTGTGGTCGCGCGGCGTCAATTGCGATTCCGTTTTCGGCGGCCTCAAGACCGACCTCTCACTGGCCTTCGAGAAAACCGACGCCGAGTGGAAAGCCTCGGAATTCGGCGAAGGCCTCCCGCCCAAAGATTCTGCCGGCGCCCAACTTTCGGGGTCGACCTATGTCTTCAACCCAAACGGCAACGGCGTGCGCACGGCCTACGACAACATAAAACTAAATGTCCGCTACGATGGCATCAGCCATTCAATTTCACCTATTTACTCGTTCTACACTTATCGTGGGCCCATGTGGGAAGCCCTGCGTAACTATCACCGCCTCTACAAGGAGCTCGACTGGTCCAGCACCACATCCCCGGCCATCATAGCTCGAACCTTATTCCCCAATTCCCGTAGCCTGTATGCTTCAGGCTATGGTGCCAATTCGCACTACGGCCGATTCTATAATCGCACGGATAGCCCCACGGGGGATTTCATGAACACGGATGTCTTAAAAGCTCTGCAAGTACCGCGCCCGACCAAGGTCGCCGTGTCTCCCTACATTTGCCGGCAACTCGTAGTCTGGGGCTTGCAGAACGGCGGCGGGACGTTGCGGCTGACGGCCTCTCCGATCACCGTCCTCCACAATCCGTACAATGTGGCGCTTCGCCTCTCCCGCGATAGCAGGAGCACCGAGAACTCCGCCCTGCGTCTTTCTTTCCGGAAGTGGGATAACCTGACACTGAAATTCCAAACCACCTCCAAGGGCCCCTGGACGCATACCGTCGGCGAAATGGCGCGGGCCCACGACCCGAGCTGCAACGCCTACGAAAGCCTGCGCACCTACATCGCTAACGGCACCCTGCTGCAGCCGGGCGAATTCCGAGTATTCTCAACGACGAGCGTCGGGCCAGCTCCGCTGAAGGACGGCCCGGCGGTCTTTAACCGCCTATCGGGCAACATGATTGACGGGATTGATTACCGCGGCGGCTTCTGGATGAACTGCCAGGATAATAACGGCCTACCCTTGGCCCTCGGCACCGGCGAAGACCTCACAATCTCGATGCAGAACACAGGGGTCTTTGAGGCGCGACTGGCAATGAGCGCCTGGCCGGGCGATCGCCTCACCGGCACCAGCAATAGCGATGAGAGCACGCTCTCTAATACCTGCAGCGAACTGAATACACTGACCGTCACCGACCTAAGACAAAGCGGCACACCCGCGGCCAAGGTCATCAACGGGACGATTTCTGGCCTACCCGGCCCGACGGACGCCCCGCTGCCGTTCGCCGCGCACGACTACAACATGCGCTGGCCCAAAGACGCGCTCCCCTTCCCTCTTTTCTCCCATTCTAATCCGATGGCCCCCGTCACCCGAGCGGATGCCAACGGCATGGCGACCATATCCACCCTGACCGGCTTCGCCTTCACGTCGCCGAGTTACCGGATGCAGGCACGCACGGTAAGCAGCTGGGCCGAGGTCATCGAAACCGCCGGGGCGAGCGGATCGCTCGCCTACGGAGGCCTGAGCTGCACGTCAGGTGGCGGCGGCGTCAACTCCGCCGTCTACTCCGAAGTCCCCTTCGCCCCGCCTCTCTCCCTAGCTCAATACACCCATGCGAACCTCGGGTTGCGCGACCAGGATCCATTATTCCTGATCGGCAACAGTTTTGCGCCACTTAACACGGGCATAGCCAGCGCATACGGCGGCGAAGCCGGGGTACTCAATCCCGACCTATCTTGGATGCTTAACTCGGCGCTCTATGATCGCTTCTTTCTCTCCGGAGCGGCGCCCGTCATCGCCCGCGGAACCATCGTCACGGAAACAAAGAGCCTGAACCAGGTACTCGACGATTTTGCCAACGGCATCGGGTCGCTCTCGAATCCCCGCATCAAACTCTACAGCACCCGAGATCCAGGCGCGATCCGCGCCATGGTCGGCGATCACCGCCGCATCGCCGGGGCGATTCTAACCGACGGCACATTCAACGTTAACAGCACTTCCGTCGAAGCCTGGGCTGCGCTCCTCGCCGGAGCGAAGCGTAACGCCATGGGTATGCTCACCGAACTACAACCGACCTCCATCGCCAACGCACGCTTCCCGCGGGCGGTCCGGGCCGATGCAACGGACGGGAACTACAAAACAGCCTTTAACACACCCACGGCCTGGACTGGGCTAGCGACGCTCGACGATGCCCAAATCAAGCTGCTGGCTAAATCTATCGTGGACGAGATCCGCTCCCGCCTGCTCTACAACCATCGCTACCAATACGGCATCAGCCCAAAGATACCGGATGTGCATTACAAAATCATCGACCGAGGAGTCTTCGTGCCGCTACCATTCATCGGCCTATCGCAATTCGTCAATCGCTTCCTGTGCGGCACCTACATGGATCAAGTTGCCTACCAAGGCTGCCTGCAAAACGCCATTCTTCGCGCGGATTATAACGGTGCTAACCTCTCAGACCGTAGCACTGGCCCTGCACCGACGTTCGCAGCCGCGAACCTATATGCAAATACGGCAGATGGCAGCGTACCCAGATACCCCTACCCAGAAAACGTACTGGCGACCTACCCACCTACCCGCATTAACAAGGGCCACGCACTCCGCGCCGCGCCCACCTCGCTGCTGCAGTCTGATATCCTCGAAGCGGTCGGGTCGGCCCTCAGCACGCGCTCCGATACCTTCGTGATCCGCTGCTACGGCGATGCCGCCAGTGCGCTAGATTCGAACTCACCGGTGTCGACCTGCTGGATTGAAGCAGTCGTCCAACGCATCCCGGAATTCTGCGATGCGAGCCAACCCCCGGAAACCGAAGTCTGTAGCCCGACGGAATGCCAGGATCACAACCCCCTGCTGAGCTCCGTCAACCGCACCCTCGGTCGGCGTTTCAAGATTATGTCCGTGCGCGAATTATCGCTGAAAGATCTATGAGCCGCTACATCTGCCTGCTCTTGGTCGCGATTTCACTTCTGGCGCAGACCATCCCCAACGAGGAAGGTAAAGTCCGGATACGCTTCCGGGCACTCTCTTTTGACACGCCCATCAATGGCGTCGGCTTCCTGGACAACGGCGAACTCCGGCACCTAAATATCGCGACCGACGCGTTCACGGCTGAGCAGGAATATATCGGGCCGCGAAATCTGCGTTTCGTGACCGTGGAAGATCCGAACAAAGCGCCCACCCAGCCGCCGTCGCCCGAAATGCTGGCCGCGGTGCAAAAACTCAACCGAGCAAAGGTCGCCACCCTTAAGGCCTCGGAGGAATACGTCGAAATCAGTAAACTCCTGCAAAAAATCGAGGCCCAATCTTCGGAACAAACCAAGCGGCTGTCACAGGCGGACAAGGACCAGATCACCGCCCTCGAAGCCTCCCTCCGTATGCTCACGGAGCAAATGGCGGCCGCCACCAAGGAGACCGAGGCCGCCGATTTGCAAATTCTCCGACTTCAATCCACCCAACGCCCGTCCAGCGAAAACCCCGAAGGAAACGAGAAGACCGGCAAAAAGAAGAAGCCCCAAGCCGCCAAAAAGATTAATGCCATGACGCCTACGGCGGCCGTGAATTTCCCGCACGACGGTCGCTACCTGTTACTCTTCTCCCACGCCGGCAACGACCACCACGTGCTTGCGCTTGATGACGCCGAAGGCGTCTTCCCCTATGGATCCCAGCTACTGCTCAATCTAACCGGCTCGGAGATCGAAGTCCGCCACCCCGGCCAACGCGTCCGCATTACCTCCAATGGTCTCAAGGTCATCAAGGCCCTGGCGCCGGACTATCAATACGCGGCCGGAGAAATCTACATGCATGGCACCGACGGCCTGGAAATCGGGTGCACCCTGCGTTCCTACCAGCACCCCGATATCAGGACCCTTTATTTCCTCCTGCCGTCCGAAGTCGGTGGGCACGCCATACGTCTCCGCGGCATCGAGGAACGAAAGCCCAGAGAAGCCCCTGTCAACCTGACGAACTCCGCCAAGCCTGACGGCGGCAAGTGATCAGGAGGCGTAGCGCCAGTCAAGGATCTCAGCCTGTGGGATGCGCCGGCCCTGCCAGCGGTTCCAGTGCAGTTTGACGGCCATCTCGATCGCCTTGCCGGGTTCCGGCATGCGATCGGCCATACGCCAGGCGAC
>CAIKZO010000014.1 GCA_903832005.1 Enhydrobacter aerosaccus
CAGCTGGGTATTTGGCGCGGGGCGCCAAATACCTGAGCGAAGCGCCGAGAGCCCGCACCGCGCAGAAAGGATATGAATCTTTTCTGCGCCTCTAACTCCATGAAATTCTTATCTATTCTGCGCGGTGCCGGCTCTCGGCGTTGATTACAACGCCTGCCGCTCGCCGGGCAAAACCAAGGTTTCTCGGCCGCTCTGCGGGCCTAGAAACCTTGGTTTTGCCCTAATTGGGCCTAGCGACGGCCATGCCCCGCTTCCATCTTCCTTTTGTATCTCCCCCGAACGTGGTCCCCCCAAAGCCACGTTCTAGCCTCCTCGGAGGCGCTTCGGCCGCCCTGTCACTCTCCCCCGACAGGGCGGCCATTTTCTTTTGGGGCATGCTACGAACACCCCAATGACGTCTCTCTCCCTTACTGGCCCCTCCCTCCAGGTGACGGGTCTTGCCTGCCGCCGTGGCGGCCGGCGCGTGTTCGACGGCGTCTCATTTTCCGTGAGCGGCGGTGAGCTGCTGGCGCTGACCGGCCGCAACGGCAGCGGCAAGACCACTTTGCTGCGGGCGCTGGCCTCGCTCGGGCGTGCCGAGGCGGGGACGATCGCGTGGGCCGGCGCCGACATCGCCTGGCTCGGTCATCTCGATGGGTTGAAGGGCGATCTCACGGTGGCCGAGAACATCGACGTCGCCGAACGGCTGCGCGGCGTTGAACCTGACAAGGCGCGCATCGACGCGGCGCTCGTCGCTTTCGATCTCGCGCCTCTGGCGAAGCGCCCGGTGCGCACGCTGTCCGCCGGCCAGCGCCGCCGCACGGCGCTGGCGCGTGTGGCGTCTTCACAGGCAAACGTCTGGCTGCTCGACGAGCCTTTCAATGCGCTCGACGCGGCCTCGCAGGGCTCCTTGCGCGCTGTGCTGACACAACATCTCGCGACCGGTGGTCTCGCGATCGCGGCCACACACGCGGCCCTCGAGATCGCCGGCGCGCGTGTGCTGGAGCTGGGCGCATGACGGCATTCGGCGCGCTGCTCCTGCGCGACCTGCGCCTCGTGCTGCGCCGGCCGGGCGACGTCGTGGTCGTGCTCGCCTTCTTCGTCGTGGCGACGACTTTGTTCCCGCTCGGCATCGGCCCCGAGTCCAACCTGCTGGCGCGCATCGCCGGCGGCGTGCTGTGGGCGTCGGCGCTGTTCGCGGCGCTGCTGTCGCTCGAACGCCTGTTCGCGTCAGACTACGAGGACGGCGCGCTCGATCTCCTGCTGCTGGCGCCGGGTGCGCTGGAGCTGGCGGCGCTCGCCAAATGCGCCGCTCACTGGATCGTGACCGGACTGCCGTTGGCCGTGCTGGCGCCACTTCTGGGCGTGGCCTTCGGCCTCGACGGACAAAGCCTTGCCGCCGTCGCGCTCACCTTGTTGGTGGGCACACCCACGCTCTCGCTGATCGGTGGTCTCGCCGCGGCGCTGACGCTCGGAGCCCGTAAATCCGGCGCGTTGCTGGCTCTTCTCGCCCTGCCGCTGTGCGTGCCGACATTGATTTTCGGCACCGGCGCGATCGAGGCCATCGCCACCGGCGAGGGCTTCGGCGTGCACATCGCCATTCTCGCAGCCCTCGCGCTGATGGCGCTGGCGACGATCCCGTGGGGCATAGCCGCCGCATTGCGGCTGGCGGGCGAATAAGGGAAAAACCGCCCCGATGGCCACGCTCCATTTCCTCGCCAACCCCGCGCGCTTCCGGCGTTTTTCGGCGCGCGTGTTGCCGGCGCTGTCGGTCGTGACGGCGCTCGCCGTGGCGGTGGGTCTTTACTGGGCGCTGGTCGTCGCGCCGCCCGACTATCAGCAAGGCGAGACGGTGCGCATCATGTTCATTCATGTGCCGGCAGCGACCATCGCGATGGGCGGCTACGTGCTGCTCGCCGTGCTGGGCGCATCGCTCCTGGTGTGGCGCCATCCGCTCGCGGCGTTGATGGCACGCGCGACGGCGCCGGTGGGCGCCACCTTCACCGCCGTCGGCCTGATCACCGGCTCGCTGTGGGGCCGGCCGATGTGGGGCACCTACTGGGTATGGGACGCGCGGCTCACCTCGTTCCTGCTGCTGTTCTTCCTCTATCTTGGCCACATCGCACTCAGCCACGCCTACGACGATGCCGAGCGCGGTGACAAGGCGGCCGCCATCCTGGCGCTGGTCGGCGCGATCAACGTGCCGATCATCAAGTTTTCCGTCGATTGGTGGAATACGCTGCACCAGCCCGCCTCGATCATGAAGCTGGGTGGTCCCTCGATCCATCCGACGATCCTCTATCCGCTCCTCTGGATGATGGCGACCTTCGCGCTGCTGTTCGTGGCACTTGTGTTGATGCGCACCGACACCGAGATCGACCGCCGCCGCCTCGAAGCCGCAGAGATGGGCGCGTGACCTACGCTGTCTTCATCTGGTCGGCCTATGGCGCGACGGCGCTGGCGCTGGGCGGACTGGTGCTTGCCTCGATCGTGGCGCGCCGGAACGTGCGTCGCGAACTTGCCGAGCGCGGCCTCGAGAGGAAACGATGACGCCGAAGCGCCGCCGTCTCTGGCTGCTGCTGGGCTCGCTGTCGGTGCTCTGTGTCGCCGCAGCGCTGGTGCTCTATTCGCTGAACGACAATCTCGTCTTCTTCTATTCGCCGAGCCAGGTGGCGGAGAAGAAGCCCGGCCCCGAGCGGCGCTTTCGCCTGGGCGGACTTGTGGTCGAGGGCAGTCTGAAGAAGAACGGCCAGGAAGCGCGCTTCAAGATCACCGACCTCAAGGGCGAACTGCCGGTCGTCTATCGCGGCCTGCTGCCGGACTTGTTTCGCGAAGGTCAGGGCGTGATCGCCGAGGGCTCGCTCGGGCCTGACGGCGTGTTCGTGGCGCGCGAGGTCTTGGCCAAGCACGATGAGAAGTACATGCCGCCGGAAGTCGCGAAGGCGCTCAAAGAAAGTGGCCGCTGGAACGAAGGCGCGGGGACGACGAAATGATTCCCGAGCTTGGCCATTTCGCGCTGATCCTCGCGTTCGCCGTGGCGATCGTGCAGGGCACGCTGCCTCTCATCGGCGCGTCGCGCGGCGATGCGCGGTTGATGGCGCTGGGACGCACGGCGGCGCTGACGCAGGCGTTCCTGGTGATCCTGTCGTTCGGCGCGCTGGTGCAATGCTACGTCACGTCGGATTTCTCGGTCGCCAACGTCGTCGCCAACTCGCATTCGGCCAAGCCGCTGCTCTACAAGATCACCGGCACGTGGGGAAACCACGAGGGCTCGATGATGCTGTGGACCCTGATCCTGGCGCTGTTCGGTGCCGCGGTCGCGATCTTCGGCCAGAACCTGCCCGACACGTTGCGCAGCCGCGTGCTCGCCATCCAGGCGCTGATCGGCGTGGGCTTCCTCGCCTTCATCCTGTTCACCTCGAATCCGTTCCTGCGCCTCTCGCCCGCGCCGGCCGACGGCAACGGCCTCAACCCGGTGCTGCAGGACCCGGGCCTCGCCTTCCATCCGCCGATGCTCTACCTCGGCTACGTCGGCTTCTCGGTGACCTACGCCTTCGCCATCGCCGCTCTTCTTGAAGGACGCGTGGACGTCGCCTGGGCGCGCTGGGTGCGGCCGTGGACTTTGGCCGCGTGGTGCTTCCTCACCCTCGGCATCGCGCTCGGCAGCTGGTGGTCCTATTACATCCTGGGCTGGGGCGGCTTCTGGTTCTGGGATCCCGTCGAGAACGCCAGCCTGATGCCGTGGCTCGCCGGCACCGCGCTGCTGCACTCCGCGATCGTCGTCGAGAAGCGCGACGCGCTGAAGAGCTGGACGGTCCTGCTGGCCATCCTCGCCTTTTCGCTCAGCCTGCTCGGCACCTTCCTCGTGCGCTCGGGCGTCCTGACGTCGGTGCATGCCTTCGCGCAGGATCCGGCGCGCGGCATGTTCATCCTGGGCTTCCTGATCGTCGTGACCGGCGGCGGCCTCGCGCTTTATGCCTGGCGCGCGCCGAAGCTGACGCCGGGCGGGCTGTTCCAGCCGATCAGCCGCGAAGGCGCGCTGATCCTGAACAACCTGCTGCTCTGTACCTTGGCCGCGACGGTGCTGCTGGGCACGCTCTACCCGCTGTTCCTCGATCTCGTCACCGGCGAGAAGGTCTCTGTCGGCCCGCCGTTCTTCAACGCGACCTTCGTGCCGATCTGCGCGCCGCTGTTCGCCGCCCTCTGCGTCGGCCCGTTCCTGGGCTGGAAGAGGACCGAGCTGTGGCCCGCGCTGGCGCGGCTGCGCATCGCCTTCTTCGCCGCCATCGTCGCGGCGATCGTGGCCGGCGTCTTTGTCGACGGCCGCGCGACGCTTGCAGCGATCGCCTTCGGCTTCGGCGTCTGGCTGATCGGCGGCAGCGCCAGCGAGTTCATCATTCGCGCCCGGAAGGGCCGCCTGCGCACCATGCCGCGCTCGACGGTCGGCATGTCGATCAGCCATGCAGCGCTGGGCGTCGTCGTGCTGGGCGCGGTGGCGACGGCGTCGTGGAACACCGAACTGATCCGCACGATGAAGCTGGGCGAAAGCGCGCCGTTCGGCGACTATCGCGCGACCCTGGTGAAGGTCGAGCCGCTGCAGGGCCCCAACTACACGTCGGAGCGCGCGACCATCGCGATCACACGCGACGGCCAGCCCTTCACCACGCTGACGCCCGAGCGCCGCATGTTCACCTTGCAGCAGCGCCAGGTCTCGGAGACCTCGATCCAGACCAACCTGCTGCGCGATCTCTACGCCACCCTGGGCGAGGGCGATGTGCAGCAAGGCTGGGTGGTGCGGCTCTATCTCAACCCGCTGGCGCCGTGGATCTGGCTGGGCGCCGCGATGTGCGCGCTGGGCGGCTTCGTGTCGCTCAGTGATCGCCGCCTGAGGGTCGGTGCGCCGAAGCGCAAGGCGGCGACATTGCAGGCTGCCCAAGTGAGCCATTCTTGAGCAACCGGCTCCTCTACACGCTGCCGCTGTTGACCTTGGTCATCATGGCGGGGTTCTTCGGCTGGTCGCTGATGTCGGGCCGCGATCCCGCGTCGATCGGCTCGGTGATGGTGAACCGCCCCGCGCCCGCGCTCGCCGCGCCCGCGCTGTTCGAGGGTGGCGCACCGCTCGGCAACGACCTGCTGAAGACCGGCAAGCCGGTGCTGCTCAATTTCTTCGCCAGCTGGTGCACGCCCTGCCTCGCCGAGCATCCGCTGATGATGCGGCTCAAGGAACGCGAGGGCGTCACGATCATCGGCGTCGCCTGGAAGAACAAGCCCGAGGAGGCGCGCGCCTGGCTGGCCAAGTTGGGCAATCCTTTCACCGCCGCCGGCACCGATTACGACGGCAAGCTCTCGCTCGACTGGGGCCTGTCGGGCGTGCCCGAGACCTACCTGATCGACGCCAATGGGGTCGTGCGCCTGCACTATCACGCGCCGATCACCGAGAAGGATCTCAACGACACGATCCTGCCGATGCTGAAGGCCGGCAAGTGAGGATCGTCGCCGCTCTCCTTGCGTTGCTGCTCGCGTTCCCCGCTCTGGCCGTCGAGCCGTCGGAGATGTTGCCCGACCCCGCGCTCGAGGCGCGGGCGCGGGTGCTCAGCCGGGAGCTGCGGTGCGTGGTCTGCCAGAACCAGTCGATCGACGATTCGGCGGCGGACGTGGCGCACTTCATGCGCGTGGCCGTGCGCGAGCGGCTGGCGGCGGGGGACAGCGACAAGGCGGTGATGGACTACATGGTCGTGCGCTATGGCGACTACGTGCTGATGAAGCCGCCGTTCAAGGCGCGCACGCTGGTGCTGTGGCTGGGCGCGCCGCTGGTGCTGCTGGTCGCGGGCCTGGCGCTGTTCATGGCCGCCCGCCGGCCGACGGTCGTGCCGGTCGCCGTACCGCTCGATGCCGCCGAGCGGCAGCGCCTCGACAAGTTGCTGGACAGATAGTGCTCGAATTCTTCCTCGCGCTCCTCACCACGGCGACGGTCGGCGTGTTGCTGGTGCCGTTGCTGCGACGGCGGGTCGGGCACACGGCGCGGCTCGACAACGACCTCGCGATCTATCGCGACCAGCTCTCCGAGCTGGAGCGCGAGCAGGCGACGGGCGCGCTGCCCGAGGCCGAGGCGAAGGCCGCGCGCACCGAGATCGAACGCCGCATCCTCACCGCCGCCGAGCAGGATGCGAAGGAGGCCGCCCCGAGAGACACCGCCGCGCTGCACCGCTTCCTGCCGCCCGCACTCTGCCTCGCCGTGCCGCTGGTCGCGCTCGGCCTCTATCTGCAGATGGGACGTCCCGGGCTTCCGGCGCAGCCGTTCGCGCACGTCCCCGCACCGGCCACCGCGCCTCAACAAAACGACCTGCCGGCGCTGATCGCCGCCGCCAAGAAGAACGCGGCCGAGCACCCCGACGACCCGGAGGCTGTGTCGGCGCTGGGCGAGGCACTGACGATGGAAGCCGACGGCGTCGTGACCGCGCCCGCCGTCGAGGCCTTTACGAAGGCACTAAAACTCGAACCTGGCGACGCACGAGCAAGCTTCTATCTCGGCTTGCACGACAGCCAGGCCGGCGACTCTCCCGCCGCGTTGAAACGCTGGCGCGCGCTCGAGGCGCAGTCGCCGCCCGACGCGCCGTGGCTGCCGACCCTGCGGGCCGAGATCCAGCGCCTCGATCCCTCCGCCAAACCCACCGCCATGCCCACGCCGAGCCAGGACCAGGTCGAGGCGATGAGCAAGCTCTCGCCCGAGGAACGCCAGAAGACCATCCACGCCATG
>CAIKZO010000015.1 GCA_903832005.1 Enhydrobacter aerosaccus
GGCGCAGTCGCCGACGTTGTCGCCCACGTTGTCGGCGATGGTGGCCGGATTGCGGGGGTCATCTTCGGGAATTCCCGCCTCTACCTTGCCGACCATGTCGCCGCCGACGTCCGCACCCTTGGTGAAGATGCCGCCGCCGAGACGGGCGAAGATCGAGATCAGCGAGGCGCCGAAGCCGAGCGACACGAGCGCGTCGATCATCTCACGGCTGCCTGGCGCGATGCCCATCTTGAGGAGAACGGCGAAGTAGCCGGTGACGCCCAGGAGCGCCAAGCCAGCCACCAGCATACCGGTAACCGCGCCCGCCTTGAAGGCGAGGTCGAGGCCCTGCCCCAGGCTCTTCTGCGCGGCAACGGCCGTGCGGACGTTGGCCCGCACCGACACGTTCATGCCGATGAAGCCGGTCGCACCCGAGAGCACGGCACCGATCAGGAAGCCAACGGCGGAGAGCTTGCCGAGGAGAATGAAGAGAAGCACCAGGACAACGACGCCCACGATGCCGATGGTGGTGTACTGACGACGCAGGTAAGCAGCTGCGCCCTCCTGAATCGCCTGCGCGATCTCTTGCATGCGCGGCGTACCCGCATCGGCGGCCATGACCCGCGAGGCGGTGATGACGCCATAGAGTACGGCGATAACGCCGCAGCCCATGACGGCCCAAAGAACGGTAGACATATTTGGCTAACCTATTGTTTTTATGGCGTTTTCAGCCTGTCGCGCGCCGAAGTACAACACTCCCCAAACGCGAGGCGGCCGGAAAATGACAGAACCCTTGCCTCTCCGCAACACCGGGTAGTGGGCTAAATCCCCTTCCCATCAAGGGGTTGGGTCAGGCCCGGGCGGGATTCTTGAGGCGGAAAACGCCGATGATCAACAGCGCGACGCAGACAAGGATGAAGGCCAGGTAGTTCAGCTGGGCCCAGCCACGCACTTCGAGGATCACGCTGGCCATCAGGCTGGCCGTCGCCGTGGTGGCGAACACCATGAAATCGTTGAAGGCCTGAGCCTTGCCCCGCTCGGACGGCCGGTAGGTCGTGGTCAGCAGGGTCGTGGCGCCAACGAACAGGAAATTCCAACCCACGCCGTTCAGGCCGAGCGCGCCGCGGAAATGCCACTCGGTGGTGCCCATCAGTGCCACGGCGACGCCGCCGATCAGCAGCGCAATGCCGATGGTCATCATGTTGAAGACGCCGAAGCGCTGGATGAGATGCCCGGTGAAGAAGGCAGGGATAAACATGCCCATCACATGCACGAAGATCGTGATCGGCGCTTCCGTCTTGGACAGGCCGCACTGCACGATCGCCAGCGGCGATGCCGCCATCACGAACGACATCACACCGAAGGCGATCATCGCGCCCGCTGCCGCGACCATGTAGGCGGGCTGCGTGACGATCTCGAGCAAGGGCCGTTGCGGTCCCGAGTTATCCTCGGCCCGGACGACCGGGAACTCGATGAAACTCAGCACGATGAACACGACCACGTGGACCACGATCACCGCGACGAAGCTCGCCTGGAACATCGGCAGCCAGAGATCGGGGGTCCAACGTGCCAGGGTCGGGCCGAGCACGCCGGCGAAGACGCCGCCTGCAGTCACATAAGAGATCGCCTGCGCGCGATAGGCCGGCGGCGCCAGCTCAACGGCAGCAAAGCGATAGAGCTGCATGTTGGCGATGGCAAAACCCAGGATCAGGCCGCCGCAGCACATCATCAGGAAGCTGCCCAGACCCAGGCCAAGCGCCGCGCACGAGGCGCCGGCCATGCCTGCCAGCGAGCCCATGCGGAAGCCGAATCGGCGGCCGCGGCGCATCATCAGCATCGACGCGGGAAAGACCGAGAGCATGACGCCGAGATGCTGCATCGTAACGGGCAGGTTCGCCCACATGCGCATGTCGGCCGGCACGATCGTCAGCACGGCGAGCGCGGCGGACGCGAACATCAACGTGTTGCTGCTCTGCGTCAGTGCCTGACACAAGGCGAGCAAACCGATGTTGCGAACCGAACGACGCGGGATGCCAGTGGCGGCGGGCCGCGCTTCCTCAACCTTGATCAAGCCATCCATTGGGCGCGGACATTAATCGCCGGAACGGAAAGGTACCACCCCTAGAAGTGGACGTAGCCTTTGCGCGTTACGCGGGCCTCACGTCCGCCGATCGTGAGACGAACGCCCTCGCCCTTCGCAAATCGGCCGATTTGCGTGACCGCAACACCGGCGGAACGCGCCGCCGCGTGCAGTGCAGCACGTTTGCGCGGCGGCACGGCGATCACGAGTTCGTAATCGTCGCCGCCGCCCAGCACGCTGCTCCACAGCGCGGGCTTCGCCTCCACCCCGCGACGCGCCGCCCGCGACAGCGGCACACGATCGCGCTCGATGTGAAGCCCAAGCCGCGACGCGTCGGCGATATGGCCCGCGTCGGCCAGCAATCCATCGGACACATCGGCCGTCGCATGGGCGATGCCGACGAGAAGCGGGCCGAGCGTCGTGCGCGGCTGCGGCACGCGATAGCGCCGCTCGAGGGCCGCGCTGTCGAGACCGCCGCGCGCGGCCAGAAGGCCGAGCGCACCGTCGCCGATCGTGCCGGTCACCCACAATTCGTCGCCGGCGCGCGCCCCTGCCCGCCCCAGCCCCTTGCCGCGCGCCACTTTGCCGAACGCCGTGATCGAGATCGTCGTCGGCCCTGGCGTCGAGGTCGTGTCGCCGCCTGAAAGTGCCACGCGATAAAGCTTCTGATCGGCGGCAAGGCCGCGCGCGAAGCCCGCGATCCAGCGTTCGGTCCAACTCGTGTTGAGCGACAAAGCCACCTGATAGGTGAATGGTACCGCGCCGCCGGCGGCGAGATCGGACAGGCAGACACGCAATGCTTTCGCTGCGATCCGCTCGGGCTTTTCGTCAGCGAGGAAATGCACGCCCGACACGACCGTGTCGGTCTTCACCACGAGATCGTGGCGGCCGTCGGCGACGATGAAAGCATTATCGCTCTTGAGGCCCCGCGCGCCGGCGAAACCCTTGGCCAGCGGCGCGAAGTAGCGGGCGATCAGTTCGAACTCGCCGATGCGCCCGCGGCGGGCCATGGCCGTTACCGCGGAAGGTCGGCGCCGCGCGCCTGGTGCGCCACGCGGTCGAGCACCGAGTTGATGAACGTCGCCTCTTTCTTGTCGTAGAAGGCATGCGCGATCTCGACATACTCGGTGATGGCGACTCGCGGCGGTACGTCCTTGCGATGGATCAATTCATAGGCGCCGGCCATCAGGATCGCGCGCACCAGCCGATCGACTCGCGCCCAGGTCCAGTCCTTGGCGAGCGCGCCTGTGACGGTCAGCTCGAGCTCTTCCTTATGCGCAGCCGCACCTTCGACGACGTCCCTGAACAGCGGCTTGTCGGCGTCGCGGCGCATGCCGCCCTCGCCCGTCTCGCTCGTGCGCACGTTCAGGAATTGATCGATGATGGCAGCAGGCTCGTCCTGCCCCTCCTGCCACTGATAGATCGCCTGCACAGCAGCGAGGCGCGCGGATTGCCGGCGCGTCGGAGGTTTCGGCGCGTCGCTCATTTTCTCTTCCAGCGACGGCCGAGTGCCACCATGGCAAGGCAGGCATGGGCGGCGTCGCCACCCTTGTCGCCGCGATCGGTGGCCGCGCGTGCCCACGCCTGGTCGGCGTTGTTCACGGTCACGATGCCGTAGCCGATGGCGAGTTTGTGATTCACCGATAGATCCATCAACGCCCGCGCACTCTCGCCGCAGACATAGTCGTAATGCGTGGTCTCGCCGCGAATGACGCAGCCCAGAGCCAGATAGCCGTCGTACTTGCGGCCCTTCTTTGCCGCCGCCAAAGCGATCGCGCCGGGAATCTCGAAGGCGCCCGGGACGTTCACGCGCTCGACAATCGCGCCGTTCTTCTTGATCTCACGCTCGGCCCCGGAGATCAGCGCGTCGGCGATGTCGGGGTAATAATGCGACTCGACGATCAGGATTCGCGCGCCTTTGACGCCGGCGACGGCGGGCCGCACCGTCGGATTTTCCGTACGCGTCGACATGGCTACTTGGTGGACCGTTCGGGAACGGGTTTCTGGCCGATGATCTTGAGACCGAAGCCCTCGAGGCCGACCACGCTCTTCTTGCTGTTGGACAGCAGGACCATTTCCTTCACCCCGAGATCGATCAGGATCTGCGCGCCGACGCCGTAGTCGCGCAACTCGCCGCTCGACATCTCGATGTCCTCGCCAGCGCGGCGGCGCTGTTCGGTCAGCATGATGGTGAGCGGCTCGCGGATCAGCACGATGACGCCACGGCCTTCCTTCGAGATCTCCTGCATGGAGGCCTCGATCTCGCCGCCACGGCCATGGTCGCGCTGGCCGAGCGCATCCGTGAAGATGTTGACGGCGTGCATGCGCACCATGATCGGGCCACCCGCGGCCGTCGGATCGCCCTTCACCAGGGCGATGTGCTGGGCTTTCGTTACCTTGTTCAGGTAGACGACGCAGCGGAAGTCGCCGCCGTAGATGCTGTTGAAGGTGTTCTCGCTCAGACGCCGGACGATCGAGTCGTAACGGCGGCGATAGGCGATCAGGTCGGAAATGGTACCGATCTTGAGGCCATGGCGCTGGGCGAAGGTGATGAGATCGTTGCGGCGCGCCATTGTGCCGTCGTCATTCATGATCTCGCAGATCACGCCGGCAGGCGTGAGGCCCGCCAGGCGCGCGAGATCGACGGCGGCCTCAGTGTGGCCGGTACGCTCCAGGGTGCCGCCATCGCGCGCGACGAGCGGGAAGACATGGCCCGGAGTGACGATGTCCTGCTGCCCGCACGACGGATCGATCGCGACGGCAACGGTGCGCGCACGGTCGGCCGCGGAAATGCCGGTCGTCACGCCTTCGCGCGCCTCGATCGAGACGGTGAAGGCGGTCGCGTGGCGTGTGCCGTTGTGCTGGGCCATCAGCGGCAGGCCAAGCTGCTCGACCCGCTCGCGGGTCAGTGCCAGGCAGATCAGGCCGCGCGCATGCTTGGCCATGAAGTTGATCGCCTCGGGCGTGGCGCATTGTGCCGGAATGACGAGGTCGCCCTCGTTTTCCCGATCCTCGTCATCGACCAGGATGAACATCCGGCCCTTGCGGGCCTCTTCGATGATGTCTTCGGCCGCGGCCTTCACTTCCGAGAAAGTGACCCGCCAGGCATCCTTTTCGAGCGCACTCATGATTTTTCGTGCTCCAACAATCGTGCAACGTAACGCGCGAGCATGTCGACCTCAAGGTTCACCCTTTGGCCGACTTTGGCCTCGCCCAGGGTCGTGACCGCCTGGGTATGGGAAATGATGTTCACGCCGAAGCGGTTTCCTTCGACCTCGTTCACCGTCAGCGAGATGCCGTCGACCGCGACAGAGCCCTTCGAGGCAATGAATCGGGCCAATTCGGGCGGCGCTTCGAAGACGAAGCGCACGCTGCCGCCTTCGGGCGTCATCGAGGCGATTTTGCCCATACCGTCGACATGTCCGTAGACAAGATGCCCACCTAACTCGTCGCCGAGCTTCAGCGACAGCTCGAGATTGAGTCGGGTGCCCTCTTTCCAGTCGCCGAGATGGGTTTTGTCGAGCGTCTCGCCCGAGGCCTCGACCGCGAACCAGTCCGGTCCCTTCTCGATCACCGTCAGGCAACAGCCCGAATGAGCGATCGAGGCGCCGATCGGCACCGGCTTCAAATCGTGCGTGGTTTGCACCACGAAGCGGCGGTCACCCGTGTTGCCGCCTGGCGTGACGGAGACGATCTTGCCGACGTCAGTGACGATACCCGTGAACATATCTAATACCTAAGAGGCTCTGCGCCAGGTTTCCAGCGTGTCTTCCCCTACAATCCGACTCGAAACCAGCGCAAACCGTGGCGCAAAATCCAGGCCAGTGAGCCCCAGGGGACCGACCGCAGAGCGGCTGTCCCCGCCCATCAAAATCCCCGCACGATAGGTGCTGAGACGATCCACCAGCCTGGCCTTAAGGAACGAGGCCGCAATCGTGGCTCCGCCCTCGACGACAACGCTGGTAAGGCCGCGCTTCCCCAGCGCCTGGGCCGCCCCCGCGATATCCACGCTGCCTTGTGCGTCGGCCTCGACTTCGACGATCTCCACGCCTTTGGCAATGAGTGCATCGCGCGCTGCCTTGGGCGCAGCCGCCGTGCAAAGCAGCCAGACAGGCGTCGCGCGGGCCGAGGTGGCGAGCTTCGAGGAAGGCGACAGCCGCGCCTTCGAATCCACCACAACGCGCACTGGTGAATAAGATTCGAGCCCCGGCAGGCGGCAGGTGAGTTCAGGATCGTCGGCGTGCGCCGTGTTCACGCCGATCAGGATCGCGTCGTGCGTCGCCCGCAGGCGTTGGCCGTCGGCGCGCGCCGCGGCCCCGGTGATCCACTTGCTCTGCCCGTTCCCTAGAGCGCTGTGGCCGTCGAGCGACGTGGCGAGTTTGAGATGGAACAGCGGTCGACCTTCCTTCACGCGCAGCAGGAAGCCTGCATTGATCTCGGCTGCTTCGCGCGCGCCCTCGCCCACTTCGACGACGATACCCGCAGCCTTCAGCATGGCATGGCCCCGTCCGTTGACCTCGGGATAGGGGTCCTCCATCGCCGAGACCACCTTGGCGACGCCGGCCGAGATCAGCGCCTCGGCACAAGGCGGCGACTTGCCGAGATGCGAACAGGGTTCGAGTGTGACGTAGGCGGTGGCGCCCTTCAGCGATTCCGTCGCATGCGCGATCGCATCGGCCTCGCCATGCGGGCGCCCGCCGTCCTGCGTGCGGCCGCGCGCGATCACGCGACCGTCGCGCACGATCACGCATCCAACGGCAGGGTTGGGCCAGGTGCGCCCAAGCGACCGGCGCGCCAGCGCGAGCGCGGCGCGCATCATCGCCCTAGTCCTTGAGGCTCGCGGTCTCGGCGAGGTCGGAGATGAACTCCTCGAAGTCCCGCGCCTCGCGGAAATTGCGATAGACCGAGGCGAAGCGCACATAGGCCACCGGATCGAGAGCGCGCAACGCGTCCATCACCAGCTCGCCGATCTGCGTCGAGGGGATCTCGCTCTCACCCGAGCTTTCGAGGCGGCGCACGATGCCGTTCACCACGCGCTCGACGCGTTCAGGATCGACCGGGCGCTTGCGCACCGCGACCGAGATCGAGCGCTGGAGCTTGTCGCGGTCGAACTGCACGCGCTGGCCGTTCTTCTTCACGACCGTGAGCTCGCGCAGCTGCACGCGTTCGAAGGTGGTGAAGCGCGAGCCGCACGACGGGCAGTAACGCCGCCGGCGAATCGCGGAATTGTCGTCGGTCGGCCGCGAGTCCTTAACCTGGGTATCCTCGTGGCCGCAGAATGGACAGCGCATCTAGTCCCCCTGTTGTCTCTCTTTGGCGCTCATTCAGTCGCGGTAAATCGGAAAGCGGGCGCAGAGCGCATGCACCTTTGCCCGCACCTGTATCTCGACCTGGGCGTCACCGTCCGGGCCGTTCTTGGCAATGCCATCCAGCACGTCGGCGATCAGATGACCGACCTGCCGGAACTCGGCGACTCCGAAACCACGCGTCGTGCCGGCGGGCGAGCCCAGCCGCACACCCGACGTGACGGTAAACTTCTCCGGATCTCCCGGAATGCTGTTCTTGTTGACGGTGATGCCAGCGCGATCGAGCACCTTCTCGGCCGAAATACCGGTCGCCTTCTTCGGACGCAGATCCACCAGCATGACGTGGCTGTCGGTGCCGCCTGAGATGATCTTGAGGCCGCGCTCGGTCAGCGCCGCCGCCAACGCGCGCGCATTGTCGATCGTGTTTTGCGCGTAGGTCTTGAACTCGGGCCGCAGCGCCTCACCCAGCGCCACCGCCTTGGCGGCGATGATGTGCATCAGCGGGCCGCCCTGCAGGCCGGGGAACACCGCGGAGTTGATCTTCTTTCCGATCTCGGCGTCGTTCGACAGGATCATGCCGCCGCGCGGGCCACGCAGCGTTTTGTGCGTCGTGGTCGTGACGACATGCGCGTGCGGCAGCGGGCTCGGATAGGCGCCACCCGCGACGAGGCCGGCATAGTGCGCCATATCGACCATGAAGAAGGCGCCCACTTCGTCGGCGATCTTGCGGAAGCGCGCCCAGTCGATCTGGCGCGAATAGGCCGAGGCACCGGCCAGGATCAGCTTCGGCTTCTCGGCGCGCGCCGATGCTTCCATCGCTTCGTAGTCGATCGTGTGCGTGTCGGGCTTGAGGCCATAGGAGACGACCCTGAACCACTTGCCGGACTGGTTGGCGGGAGAGACGTGCGTCAGGTGTCCGCCCTGGTCGAGCGCCATGCCGAGGAACGTGTCGCCCGGCTTGAGCAGCGCCATGAACACGGCCTGGTTCGCCTGCGCGCCGGAATGCGGCTGCACGTTGGCGAACGAGCAGTTGAACAGCTTGCAGGCGCGATCGATCGCAAGCTGCTCGGCCTTGTCCACTTCCTCGCAGCCGCCGTAGTAGCGCCGCCCGGGATAGCCTTCGGCATATTTGTTGGTGAGCACCGAGCCCGCCGCCTCGAGAACGGCGCGCGAGACGATGTTCTCAGAGGCGATCAGCTCGATCTGCTCGCGTTGACGATGGAGCTCGCCCTTCAACACCGCGTCGATCGCGGGGTCCGCCTCGGCGAGGCTTTTGGTGAACATCGGCAGTGGCGTGTCCTGCGACTTGGCGGCGGCCTCACTCATCTAACACGATCTCCTACGAGAGCTTTGCAACGCGGCCGGCATGACGCCCGCCTTCGAATTTGGTGGCCAGAAACACTTTCAACGCCTCGCGGGCGACCTCGATGCCGGTGATCCGCTGGCCGAACGCCACGACGTTGGCGTCGTTGTGCTCGCGTGCCAGACGGGCCGACGTCGCATCGTGCGCGAGCACGGCCCGCACCTGCGGATTGCGATTGGCGGCGATCGAGATGCCGATACCGGAGCCGCAAACCAACACGCCACGTTCGACTTTGCCTGAGGCGATCGCCTCGCCCATCGCCTTGCCGAAGTCCGGATAGTCGACCGAGGCCGTCGAATTGGTGCCGAGATCGAGCACGGCGTAACCCGCTTCCTCGAGGTCGCGTTTCAGAGTTTCCTTGAGGTCGAAGCCGGCATGATCCGACGCGACCGCGATCGTGGCCCCCGCCATCTCGCCAACCATTCCCCTCTAGCTATTGAGACCCCGGATACCATATCCGGGGCCGCGGTGTCACTGTTCCGCAAAATCGTGGAAAGCGACCCACAAGACGCTGATACAAAAAGAAAAAGGCCCGGCTCACGCCGGGCCCTTCTCCGCTTTCGCTCGATTACTTGGTTGCCGGGAACGACTTGCCATCCTTCCAGACGTAGATGTCGTAGACCGGGTTCTTGATGTCGCCCTTCTGGTCGTAGGCCAGCGGACCGACGGCAGAGTCGTAGCTGCCGGTGCGAATGGCGGCGGCAACGGCGGCGGCATCGGTCGACTTCGCCTTGGTGGCGGCCTCGGCCCACAGCTTCACGGCAGCGTAGGTGAAGAGCGTGTAGCCCGCGGGCTCATACTTGGTGTCGCGAAACTTCTTAACGAGATCCGCATTCTTCGGATCGTCCTCGGCCTTCGGCGGGAACGACATCAGCACGCCGTCGGTGGCAGCGCCGCCCAGCTTGCCGAACTCAGCATCCTCGAGCGCGTCGAAGCCGACCATCTGCGCGCCGAAACCCTGCTCGCGCGACTGCTTGATGATCATGGCCGCGTTCTGGTGGTAGCCACCGAGCACGATCATGTCGATCTTCGCCTGCTTCATTTTGTTGATCAGCGAGGTGAAGTCCTTGTCGGTATCGTTGTACGATTCGTACATCGCTTCGCGCAGGCCACCCTTGTTCAGTGCCTTCTTGGTCTCGTCGGCCACGCCTTTGCCGTACGGCGATTTGTCGTGAAGGATCGCGATCTTGGCGTTGCGGTGCCACTTCAGGATGTAGGTGCCGACCGTGTTGCCCTGCACGTCGTCGCGACCGACCGTGCGGAACACCGTGGTGTTGCCCTTGGCCAGCGCCTCATCCGTCAGTCGGACATTGGTCGAAGCCGGCGTGATCTGCAGGATCTTGCCTTCCTTGTAGATGTCGGAAGCCGGGATCGAGCTGCCCGAGCAATAATGGCCAATCACCACGATCACCTTGTCGGACACCATCTTGTTGGCGACCGCGGTCGCCTGCTTGGGATCGCAGGCATCGTCGCCGATCTGCAACTCGATCTTCTGGCCGTTGACGCCACCAGCGGCGTTGAGATCGGCCACCGCCATCTCGGCGCCGTGCTTCATCTGCTCACCGAAGGCGGCGTTCGAGCCCGTCATCGGTCCGACGGTCGCCATCTTGATCTGCGCGAAAGCCGGCGTTGCCGCGAGGGCAAGCGCAGCAATCGCCATCGTCCCCAAATATCTGCTCATGCAAGTCTCCCTCATTGTGATCTCGAAAACAGCTTAGTGCCGCTCCTCCCAGCCCAGCAAGCCTTTGCGGGCGTAGAGCCACGGATATTGGCGCACCATCTGGCGCACACGGGTCAAACGATAGGCAAATGACGCGAGAACGAACTGAACCGCCCAACCCAGGGCGAACCCGCCGGCCGACCACAACTCGCCGTTCATCAGCGCGTAGTCGAAAAAGCGCAGAACAGCGGAAAGCAGCGCCGTATAGCCGATGAGGAGCCGCCACGACCGCCAGGTCTGCGCAAGCCCCTGTCCGGTGGCGAACGATGCCGGCCCCACCAGCAGGAGGTTGAACACCAGAACGACCGTCAGCGTGTCGCCGAACCAGTCGAACATCATCGTGTCGAGGTCGCTCATGCGTGGCCACCTTCGAGATAGGCCGCGCGCACTTCCTGGTTGGCGAGCAGCTCCTTGCCCGTACCGCTCAGCCTGACCCGCCCATTCACCAGCACGTAGCCGCGATCGGCAAGGCGCAGCGCATGGAAGGCGTTCTGTTCCACGAGGAAGATCGTCACGCCCTCTTCCCGCGCGATTCGGGCGATCGCATCGAAGATCTGGCGCACGATCAGCGGCGCCAGACCCAGCGACGGCTCGTCGAGCAGCAGCAGGCGCGGCCTGCTCATCAGCGCACGCCCGATCGCCAGCATCTGCTGCTCGCCGCCGGACAGCGTGCCGCCCCGCTGCTCGCGCCGCTCGGCCAGCCGCGGGAACATCGCGAAGACGCGGTCGAGGTCGTTCTGGAAATGCGCCGGATCGGTGATGATCGCGCCCATCTGCAGATTCTCGTACACCGTCATGCGCGGGAAGATGCGGCGGCCTTCCGGCACCTGCGCCACGCCGCGCCGCACGATCTCGTGCGTCGGCAGGCCCGCGATCTCCTCGCCTTCGAGCTTGATCGAGCCACTGCGCGCGCGCGGGCTGCCGCAGATCGTCATCAGGAGCGTCGACTTGCCCGCGCCATTTGCGCCAATCAGAGTGACGACCTCGCCCTTGGCGACATTGAGGTCGACGCCATGCAGCGCCTGGATCGCGCCGTAGAAAGTGGCTACTCCCCGCACCTCAAGCATGGGCTTCTTCCTCGTCGGTGCCGAGGTAGGCGCGGATCACCGCCGGATCCTTCTGCACAGCAGCCGGCGCGCCTTCGGCGATCTTGCGCCCGTAGTCCAGCACGACGACGTGGTCGGAGATCTTCATGACCACACTCATGTCATGCTCGATCAACAGCACGCCGATACCGTCCTTGTCTCGGATCGATGTCAGCAGATCGTTGAGCGCCGCCGATTCGCGCGGATTGAGTCCGGCCGCCGGCTCATCGAGACAAAGCAGACGGGGCCCGGTGCACATGGCCCGCGCGATCTCCAGGCGCCGCTGCGCCCCGTAGGGCAGCTCGCCCGCGGGCCGATCTGCATCAGCCACGAGATCGATCCGCTCGAGCCAGCTCCGCGCGATCTCGACCGCCTGCGCCTCGGCCGTACGGAAGCTCTTGAGGCCCAGCAGGCCGAACACAGTCATGCCCGAGGCGCGCATCAGCTTGTTGTGCTGCGCCACCATCAGGTTCTCGAGCACGGTCATGCCGGGAAACAGCCGGATGTTCTGGAACGTCCGCGCGACCTTGGCCTTCTGGCCGATCTCGTGGCCCAGCATGCGTTCCAGCAGATACTCGCGATCACTGCGCAGGGTCAGCCGCCCAATCGTGGGCTTGTAGAAGCCGGTGATGCAGTTGAATACCGTCGTCTTGCCCGCGCCGTTGGGGCCGATGATCGCCGTGATCTCGGCCGGACGTGCGGTGAAGGAGACGTCGTCGACCGCCACCAGGCCGCCGAAGCGCATGGTGAGATGCTCGACCTCGATCAGCGGCGCACTCACGTGCTGCCCCCTGCCTGCAGTTTGGGATGGAGCCGGATCGACGGTTCGCGATGGGAGATCAGGCCACGCGGCCGGAATGCCATGATCAGGACCATCGCGCCGCCGAACGCCACCATGCGGTAGGTGCCGAGATCGCGGAACCATTCCGGTAGGCCGATCAGCAGTACCGCCGCCAGCACGACGCCGATCTGGCTGCCGAGACCACCCAGCACCACGATGGCGAGGATGATCGCCGATTCGATGAACGTGAAGCTCTCCGGGCTGATGAAGCGCTGCTTGGCGGCGAAGAATGAGCCGGCGAAACCTGCGAACATCGCCCCAACCGCAAAGGCCGTGAGCTTGGTGTTCGTCGGATTGATGCCCAGCGCCTTGCAGGCGGTCTCGTCCTCGCGCAACGCCTCCCAGGCGCGTCCGACGGGCAGCCGCCGGATGCGCTGGGTGAAGGCGTTGGTGACCAACGCCAGCGCCAGGATGATGTAATAGAGGAAGATCAGCCGCTGGTTGCCGCTGAACGGCAGGCCTGTCATCTGGGCGAAGGTCTGATGGCCTGCGGGCGCCGTCTCGGCGAACACCGCACCGAAGAAAGTGGGCCCCGGGATGTTACCGATGCCCGCCGGGCCACTGCTGAGATCGACCCAGTTCAGCAGTACAAGGCGAATGATCTCGCCGAAGCCCATGGTGACGATCGCGAGGTAGTCGCCGCGCAGGCGCAGCACCGGAAACCCAAGTACCAAGCCGAAGGTCGCGGCCATCATACCGGCAAGCGGCAAGACCACCCAGAAGCTGAGACCGTATTGCGTGCTGAGCAGCGCATAGGAATAGGCGCCGACGGCATAGAAGGCGACGTAGCCGAGATCGAGCAGGCCTGCGAGGCCGACCACGATGTTCAGCCCCCAGCCCAGCATGATGTAGGTCAGGATCAGCACCGCCAGATCCATCGTCTTCTGGTCGGCGAACGGCATGAACGGCATCGTAAACGCCACGATCAGGAGCGCCACGCCAAACCACCTGGCCGCGACGCCGCTCATGTGCACGCCGCGCCGTGATCGTTGCGCCTGGCCGAGCGTCTGGCTCGCCCACGGCCACAGACCACGCAGGATGATGACGGCGCCCGCCAGCACGATGAACCAGTGGAGGAACGTCGACGGTAGCGTCAACGGCGCCGCGCCGATCACTCCCAGGATCGCGCCCAGCACCAGCGCCGGCCAGCGCTGACCGATCGCTGCCAGTAACAAGCCGATGCGTCCGACGAAGATCGTCGCCACCGCAATCGCGAGATCAACAAGCTGGAAATCGAACTGCAGTCCCTTGCCGCCCAGGCTGTTCGTGCGGAAGCCGACGATGAAGATGCCGAGCGCTGCGGACACCAGCGCCGTCAGCGCGGCATCCTTCAGCATGGAGGGTAGATCGCGCTTCATCGGCTCAGACCTTCTCGATCTCCGGACGGCCGAGCAGTCCGGACGGCCGGAAGATCAGAACCAGCACCAGGATCGCGAACACGGCGACGTCCTTGTACTCGCTCGAGAAGTAACCGGCCCAGAAGACCTCGATCATGCCGATCAGCAGCCCGCCCAGCATAGCGCCCGGCAACGAGCCGATGCCGCCCAGCACGGCCGCAGTGAAGGCTTTGATGCCCGCCAGGAAGCCGATGTAGAAGTCGATGATGCCGTAGTACATCAGGAACAGCATGCCGGCGACGGCGGCCAGGGCCGCGCCCATCACGAAGGTGAGTGAGATGGTGCGGTCTACGTTGACGCCGAGAAGCGCCGCCATCTTCATGTCCTGCTCGCAGGCGCGCTGTTGGCGGCCGAGCGACGTCGATGAGATCAGCCAGCTGAAGCCGCCCATCAGCACGACCGTCACCACGACGATGATGATCTGCAGCCACGTCACGCGCACGTCGAACCCGTCGGCGCTGAACAGGTTGAAGCCGCCCACGACAATGTCGCCGCCCGGCTTGGGACGCGCGCCCTGGGCCAACTGGACATAGTTCTGCAGCAGGATCGACACACCGATTGCCGAGATCAGCGGCGCCAGCTTGAACGAGCCGCGCAAGGGCCGGTAGGCGACCCGCTCGATGGTCCAGCCGTAGATCGCCGTGAAGGCCATCGCCAACAGCAGCACCAGCAGGATGGCGATCGGGGCTGAGGAGATGCCGAGGGCGGCGCAGATCAGGAAGCCGATCAGGGAGATGAAGGAGCCGATCATGAAGATTTCGCCGTGGGCGAAATTGATCATGCCGATGATGCCGTAGACCATCGTGTAGCCGATGGCGATCAAGCCATAGATGGCGCCCAACGTGACGGCATTGATCAGCTGCTGCGAGAAATACGCCATTGCCCCTGCTTTTCCTTGGTCCAGACCTTAGCGTAGTTTGGACCAAGTCGCTGTGAGCAAATCACGCGCCAGACGTCGCGTGCAGCGATAAATACCTAAGCCATTACTTCCTTGCCACTGCGACGAGCCATGGCGACCAGCCTTATCGTCCCCACGGCCAGCACCAACGCCATCATCACCCAATATATCGGCCCCTGCGGCAGGCGCTTGCCGACAGCCACGGCAAAGGTGATCCAGATGTACCAACCGCCCACCAGATGCAGCAGCCGCCAGCGCCGTAGCCCCAGCCATTTCACGGCTCCGTCGAACGAAGTGGCCGTCATCGCCGCGAGAAGAACGTAGGCTGCGCCGGCCAGGACGATATTGGCGGGATTGGTGAGCTTCCAGAACAGGTCGTTGTCGACACGGGCCAGCGCCACGAGCGCGACGAGATGAATGAAATGCGACGCAGCGAAGGAAAGGCCCAGGGAGCGACGGTTTCGGCGCAGCCACGCCGTCCACGCATTTGGAAAAAGCGTGAACAACGCCGAGGCGGAGAAAGCCATCGCGAACAGCGCCAGTGAGGTACGCGCCGTCGTGCGGATGATCAGTCGAAGGCTATCGGCGTCGAGAAGCGTCATCGTATCGTTCATTGCACCCTCCGCAGCAGGGCCGTGCGGCGCAGGCGCCGCCCCAGGCCGATTACATGGAACGACAACAATCCGATCAGGGCGATTTCGCCCGCCGCCGCGAGCAACACTGTCAACGGTGCTCCTTCCGCGAACAGGCCAGCACGCAGGATGCCCGCCGCCACCGAAGCCACGATCGCCACAAGGCAGATCGCCAGCGGCAGCCACGAACGACGCCAGGCGAACCAGCCGAGCGCGCCGACGCAAAGCGCGGCGATGAAGGCGTAGCGATCGACGATCGGTACCAGGACGGAAAGGCTATCGCCCACCTCGCCCAGCCACATGACGCGCAGGCGCATGGCGACAAAGGTCACGGCCAAGGTCGCGAGCAGCGCGAGCCACGTTCGGCGCGACTGGCGGCTCACGGCATCGGCCGCAAACTCAGCGGCAATCTCACGCGCCAGGCCGAAGCGCTCGACGGCGCGGCGTTCGGCGTCGGGCGATGGCCATGCTGGATCAGCCTCAGCCGCATCCCACAGATGCGCCTCGATCTCTTCCGTCATCCGCCGCGCCAGTGCCGGCTCGAAGTCGAGCTCGCGGCGCAGCGTCGCGAGATAGGTCTCGATCACGCCGGCCATGCCTGGCCTCCGTTCAGCATCGTGTCGACGGCGCCAGAGAAGCGACGCCACGCCGTACGCCGCTCGCCGAGCGCCGACGAACCTGCCTTGGTCAGGGAATAGACACGGCGCTTGCGGCCGCCGGGCGGCGTCATCCAGGCGCTGGCGAGCAGGCCTGCCTGCTCCAGGCGATGCAACGCCGGATAGACGGTCCCTTCCGGCAGGTCGAAAGTGCCGCTGCTTGCCGTCTTGATGGTCTCGATGATGGCGTAGCCATGCGCCGGTCCGGCCTCGAGCGCGGCGAGGACGATGGCATCGAGATGCCCTTTGAGCATTTCAGCTTCCATACCTAGCATAACTAGGCATTAGTCTCCGCCGCGTCAAGCGCGTATTAACGCGCCGTCATGAGCACCCCATCCTACGATGTCATCGTCATCGGCGCAGGCCCCGCGGGCCTCGTCACCGCTACCGAAGTCGCGCGCACGGGACTTAAAACCCTGTGCATCGACAAGCTGGCCCCCGGCGGCCAGCTGATCAACCTCACCGAGCTCCACGATTTCGAGGAGCCGTGGCCCGGCCCCGACATGGCCGCCCGCCTCACCGACGAAGCCGCCGTCGCGGGCGTCGAGATGGGCTTCGGCGACGTCAACAAAGTCTCCCCCGGCGACGTCTGGACGCTCGAAACCGCCGAGGGCGAGAGCCACACCGCACGCCTGATCGTGGTTGCCACTGGTCTCAACAAGGGCAAGCTCGGCCTGCCCAACGAAGGCGACTTCGAAGGCCGCGGCGTTTCCCACTGCGCCTCGTGCGACGGCCCCTTGTTCGCGGGGCTGCCCGTGGTCGTCGCAGGCGCCACCGGCTGGGCCGGCATCGAAGCGCACGAACTGGCGGGCGTCGCGGGCGAGGTCACCGTAGTCGATGAATCGACTGCGCCGACTCCCGACGGCGTGACGCGTGTCTCCGGCCGCATCGTCGGCCTCGAGGGCGCCAACGGCCTCGAGACGGTCGTCGTCGAAAGCGGCGGCGAGCGGAAGTCCATTCCGGCCAGCGCGGTGTTCGTCTACATCAACCAATCTCCCGCTGCGGAATTCCTGCCGGATTCGCTTGCACGCGACGCCGCGGGGCATATCGTTGTCGATGCCGAGGGTCGCACTTCGGTGCCGACGGTCTATGCCGTGGGCGACGTTCGCTCCGGCACCCGCCCCTACCTCAACGAGGCGGTCGCCGACGGCGAGCGGGCGGCGAAAGCCATCGTCTTGGCACTAAAGTAGTCGCGGCTCTCAACAAGAACCGAGGAGAAACCTCCATGCGCATCTTCAACCCGTCCTTCGGTCTTTCGGCTACCTCGGCCGAGAAGGTCACGCTCAAGCCGGTCAACTGGGCGACCGACGCGATCGCGCTGATGTCGAACTCCAAGCCGAACGCGCGGGAGCTGCTCGAAGGCATCCGCGCCAAGCTGGGCGCCCATCGCCAAATCGACAACATCAAGTTCATGGCCAAGAACAGCGCCAGCCAGCCGGCCCCGAAGGAGCTGATCCAGGACGTCGCCAAGAACTACAGGGCGGCCATTCTAGCCTTAGGGGATTGAGGAAGCTGTTCATCGTGGAGTTTCCACGACAGCCTCGAACTCGAGAAGCTCGGCATCACCGCTTTCGTGATCGCCACTGAGACATTCAAGCCGCTGGTCCTGGCCCAGGCGAAAGCCCGCAAGGTCGAACCGCGTCTGATCGTAGTGAAGCACCCCGTTGGCGGCCTCAACGCCGAGGAACTTCGGGAACGCATCGAAGCAGCGACCAAGGGATTGACCGAGGCTACGAGCAAATGAAGGACATCTCCGAACAGGAAGTGATCGATCTCGACGACATGGACGTCGAGACCTTCAACGAGTTCGCCACCGAGCAGGGCTGGAGCGACGGCATGCCGTTGTTCGTGCCGACCGAAGCCAAGGTGGCGAAGTTCGTCGAGACGGTGCGCGGCGACAACCGGCCCTACGCGCCGGTGCCGCCGCGTCAGGTCATCCCGACCGTGCAAGCACTCGCCGCCAACGCCGTGATGGCGGGCTGCAAGCCGGAATATTTCCCGGTCGTGACCGCTGCGCTCCGCAGCGTGCTCGAGCCCGAGTTCAATCTGCATGGCACGCTGGCCACCACGCACTCCTGCGCGCCGATGGTGATGGTGAGCGGCCCGATCCGCCACGAGCTCAACATCAACTGCGGCACCAACTGCTTCGGCCAGGGCCGCCAGGCCAACGCCACTATCGGCCGAGCGCTCGGCCTGATGCTGCTGAACGTCGCCGGCGCCAAGCCAGGCGAGATGGACCGCTCGACCCAGGGCAATCCCGCCAAGTTCACCTTCTGCTTTGGCGAGAACGAGGAAGAGAACCCCTGGGCGCCCTATCACGTGCAGCGCGGCTTCGCGCCGACCGACAACGTGGTCACGGTGATGTCGGGCGAAGGCCCGCATAACCTGAACGACCACGGCTCGACCACGGGCGACGGCCTGCTGACGACCTTCGGGGCCAGCATGGCCAATCCGGGCGCCAATACGGTCTACGGCAAGGGCCCGATGTTCATCATCATCGGCCCCGAGCATGCCGCGACCCTGAAGCGCGACGGCTTCACCATCGAGAGCATCCGCCAGGAGCTGTGGCAACGCTCGCGCATTCATCTGTCGCGGCTCTCCAGGGAGAACCTCGATACCTACGCCAGCACCGGCCACAAGCCGGACGGCGACTGGCTGACCATCGGCCGCAACCCGGACGACATCCATATCTCGGTGGCGGGCGGTCCGGGCAAGCACTCGGCGTTCATCCCGTCGTTCGGCGGCACCATGGTCGCCTGCACGCGCATCGCCCGATGAGAGAGTGGTGCGGCTGGCCGGTCGTCGAAGAGACGACGGCCTGGGAGACCGCACAGAAGTTACTGACGGAGGCCGAATTATCGGACGGCCTCCCCCTCGTGCCCCCGACGCAGAAGCGTCTCGACACGATGGTCGCGGGTCTCGCCAGTCGTGAGGAATCGCACGGGATGATGCCGCCGATGTTCGGCGACATCACGATCGACGCAGTAGCGTACCAGTGTGTGATCGCGGGCTGCGTCCCCGAAGAGTTGCCGGTGGTGCTGGCAGCGGCGCAGGCCATCCTCGAACCCGATTTCAATCTGCTTGGCATCGCCACCACGACGGGCAGCGCCGCGGTGGCGCTCTGCGTCCACGGCCCGATCGCGCGCAAGCTCGGCATCAATGCCACGACCAACTGCATCGGCCCCGGCACGCGGGCCAACGCCTGTATCGGCCGCGCGCTGCAGCTCTGCCTGCGCAACATCGGCGGCGCACGCTCGGAGACCGGCGACATGGCCACGATGGGCCAGCCGGCCAAGTTCACGCTCTGCTTCGCCGAACGCAACGAAGGCCCCTTTCCGGGCCTCACCGAGCGCCTCGGCCTCGGCAAGGACGTGAGCGCGATCACGGCCATGGGGATCTCCGGTACCGCTGAAGTGCTGCCGGGCGACGGCGAAGGCGCCACGCCCGAGGCAATCCTCGACCCGGTCATCGCCGCCATGCGCGCCGAGATCGTGATGTCCGGCCAGAGCCGCAAGAATCAACGTGGCGAACAGGTCCTGCTGCTGCCGTTGGAGCTGGCCGAGAAGATCGCCAAGCACGACGCCTGGGACCTCAAGCGCGTCCAGCGCTACCTGTTCGACAAAGGCGAAGACGTCGCCACCGCCCCCGAGGCGATCCATCCGATCGTGACCGGCGGCGCCGGCTACAAGATGGCCTATCTCCCCATCTGGGGCGGCGGCTCGCAAACGGTGATGCGCAGGCTCTAGCCCGCGTCCGGGGAAGCGAGCGGATCATCTCCGTAGCGGTTCGGACCGGCCGTTCCTTTGGCACACCACCAGATGAGCAGCACGATTCCGCCGGCAAGCGGCAAGAAAATCCACAGCAGGTGCCAAGCCGATCTGTTGCGATCGTGTAACCGCCGGGCAGCCCCGGCCCAAGAACTGAGAACAGCGATGCCGTATATCAGCCAAAAGACGACCGCAAAAAGGGTCTGGTGCTCCAGAAACCTAGCGTAGACGAGGTTGAATACTACGATAGTGAGCACGAGTACGACCGCCACGAAAGCTTCGTACAACCAGAACTCCGAGCGTGACGCCCGGCCTCGGAACGACATGAAATTCGTCAGACCATGGCGAAAATTGGCAAGCAACTTCATGTAGGGAAATTAACATACGACCAATAGTCGAATCAACCATGTATATACTCTTTATAGTTGTATTCGAACGGCGAGAGGGCCCGCAATTATCCGACTTTCCAGCCCAACCACTCGCAGACGCCGTGCCCCATCACCCATTCGAGGTCTTGGCCCTTCAGCCACGGCATCTCCTCGGTGAACATGGTGACGCCCTGGCGATAGCTGCAGGGCAGCCGCGACCAGTCGGTGCCCCAGAAGGTGCGCTTCGGTCCAAATGCCTCGAACACGCGCTTGATGTAGGGATGCACCGACTTGAACGGATAGGTCTTGTCGGCGGCATAGCACGGCATCGCCGTCGTCTTGGCCGCCACGTTCGGGCGCTTGGCGAGCGCCAGCACATTGTCGAGCGTGGCGAAGTTGGAGGCTTCGGTGACGTCCTTGCCGCTCTTCAATCCGAGGTGATCGAGCACCAGCCGCAGGCCGGGATAGCGTTCGGCCACCTTGTCGGCGAGATCCATGTACTCATGATGGAAAAGCACCATCGCCGGGATGCCGCCCTTCTCCATCTCGCCCCACACCCAGTCGAACTTTCCGTCGAGCAGCGGCTGGCGCAGCAGCGGCGTATGGAAAGTGAAGCGCATGCCCAGCATGCCAGGCTGCTTCTTCCAGTTCCGGATGACGTCACGTGCGTCGGAGGCGTCGGGATCGAACCGTCCCATGGTGGCGAAGCGGTCGGGATGTTTTTCCGCGGCATCGTTGGCGAGATCGTTGCGGTCGCCCTCCCACGACGGTGGCACGAGGATCGCGCGGTTCACGCCCGCCTTGTCCATTTCAGCCAGAAGCTCCGCCGTGCCGAGGGGCTCGCGGTGAGGCTCGGCTCGGCCCACGGGCCACGGGCGTTCGGGCGTGTTGGCGCCCCAGACATGGACCTGTGCGTCGCAAATCATCATGGCCGTCGGTTCCTCCAGGGTCTTGCTTGTTCGAGTTGGGCTGCGAGAGCGTAAAGAGTTTCCTCCGCGCCGAGCCTGGCTACGAAATGCAGGCCGATCGGCAGGCCGTCATCGGTCCATTCGAGCGGCACCGACATGGCGGGCACGCCGGTCGCGTTGCAGACGGCGGTAAAGGCCGTCATCGGCGCCACCTGCTCGTCGAATTGTTCGAGCGTGCCGTCCATGCGCACCGTGCCGAGTGGCAGGCTGGTACGCGCGAGCGTAGTCGAGAGCAGCACGTCGTATTTGCCGAAGAAGGCGCCGAGCGCGCGACCGGTGCGATGGAAAGTCTGCACACCGCGAATGTAGTCGTTGGCGCTGACTGCCCCGCCGCGCTTCGCCGTCTCGACCGTCACCGGCTCCAGATCGCCCGGCCCTGGCGTACGGCCGGCTGAGCGCAGCTGGATGTTCGTGTAGGTGTTGGCGCTCATCACCATCCAGAACGCGGCATTCAGTGCGGCCGCGTCATAGTCGGGCGCCGCCTCCTCGACATGGTGGCCGAGGTCCTCGAGCAGCTTCGCTGTGCCCTCCACTGCCTTCACCAGCATCGGATCGAGCGCGGCTCCGCCGACCGGCGTGCGCATGAACGCCACGCGCAGTTTGCCAGGTGATTTCTTCGTCGCGTCGAGGAAAGAGCCCGACGGCGACGCGATTCCATAGGGATCGCCCGGCTCGCTGCCAGCTGTCGCATCGAGCAGCGCTGCCGAGTCGCGCACCGAGAGCGCCACGCAATGCTGAGCGCCGGCGCCGGCCAAGGTCTCGCCGATCGGCGCCAGGCTGATGCGGCCGCGTGACGGCTTTAGCCCGAACAGACCGCAGAGACTTGCGGGAATGCGGATCGAGCCGCCGCCGTCGGTCGCATGCCCCATCGGCAGGCCCCGCGCCGCCACGATGGCCGCAGAACCACCCGATGAGCCGCCGGGCGAGAGATCCGTGCGCCACGGGTTCACCGTCGCTCCGCCGAACGCTGGCTCAGTCGTCGGCGCCAGGCCGAACTCGCTGGTGTTGGTGCGGCCCACGATCACAAGGCCGGCCTTGCGCATGCGGGCGACCGCCGTACTGTCGGCCACGGCCAGTGGTTGCTTGGCGAAGAACTTCGAACCGAGCGTCGTCGGATGGCCCGCGCAATCAGCCATCAACTGCTTGATGACGTAGGGCACGCCCTGGAACGGCCCTTCGGCGGCGGGCAGCGCATCGTCGTAGAAATCGGTGATCGCGTTCAGCGCACCGTTCAGCTTGCGCAAGTTGGCGAGCGTGCCGTCCAGCAGTTCTCTGGCGCCGAGCTTGCGGGTGCGCACCAGATCCGCGACGGCCAGCGCGTCGTGCGTCGCAAAGAGATCGTCCACCTCAGCTCCGCCAGCGCGACAGGTTCGTGGCCACGAAGGCGTCGTCATGCAGTTCGGGATACGTCGCGTAGAGCCGGTCGATGCCCTCGCTCTGCCCCGGGCTCAGTCTCTCATGCGGATCGAGGCACTCGATCGACTGCAGCAGGCCTTGCCGCCGCAGGATCTCATGGCAGCCCGGGATGCAGCCGGCGAAATCGTGGTCGACGTCGAACACCACCGAGTTGCAGTCGGTCACAAAGGAATCCAGCGCCAGCACTTCCGGCGGAATGGCGCCAGCCGACACCGAGAGCTTGATCTTCTCCAGCAGCTTCACGGCACCGCGCGTCCAGACACTCCAATGGCCCAGCAGACCGCCGTGGAACCGCAGGGTTACTTCGCGATTGCCGGTGCGCACGACCATCGGCGTCACCAGATCGGCGACGATGTGATCGTCGTTGCCGGTGTAGAGCGTGACCCGCTCCTCGGCGTGCGCATTGGCGATGCCGAAGGCAACGTCGAGCGTGCGGTAGCGGTTGAACGGCGCCACCTTGATGGCCACGACATTGTCGATCGCGGCGAAGCGGCTCCAGAAGGCGCGCGACAGCGGAATACCGCCCACCGCCGTCTGAAGGTAGAAGCCGATCAGCGGCATCTCCTTGGCGACCGCCGTGCAATGCTCGATCAGCTCATCCTCGCTCGCGCCCTTGAGCGCCGCGAGCGACAACAGCACCGCGTGATAGCCCAGCGACCGCGCCGTCTTCGCCTCTTCGACTGCCTGCGCGGTCTTGCCGACGGCACCGGCGATCATGACCAGCGGCCGGTCGGTCCAGTCCTTGGCCGTCTGGATGGCGAGTTCGAGCACTGGCGCGTAAAGCCCGACGTCGCGAATCGCGAACTGCGTCGAGTGGACGCCGACGGCCAGGCCGCCCGAGCCGGCATCGACATAGTACCGCGCGATCGCGCGCTGGGATTCCTTGTCGAACGTGCGGTCGGGGCCGAGCGCCAGGGGATGCGCCGGGATCACCGTGCCGTGGCGCAGGAGGGAAAGGACCGGTTGCGGCAGTTCGTTCCAATGCATGGCCGATATCCTATCCCAGTTCGGGCCCGGCGAGAGCGAAGACGTGCGCAGGGTCGTCGAGCTTTTTTGCCGTACCCAAGGTCATCCGCATATAGCCGCGAGGCGATACGGCGCCCTGCGCTTCCAGCCAGCGCCGGATCTCGCCGTGCGCCTCGGGCGTGTCGAGAATGAAGGGCCCCTTGGCCGCGGACGTTGCCCTGGAGATCAATGACAAGGCGATGGCTTCGCTGTCGGCAATCACCGGGCCGATTGAACTGGCACCCCGGCCCTCGCGGCCGAGCGCAAAGCCCGCAAGTTTCCCCGACAGGGTCTCCGCCACCCAGGCGAGGCCCGGCTGCCGCGTGGCCAGATGCGCCAGCAAGGTCGGCCGCTCCATGCCCGAGAGCGGCCGGTCATAGGTCGCGAGCTTCGGCAGGTCGGCGATGCCGAAAGGCCGCACGACAATGCCGGGCGGCGGCGAGACCGCGTCCGTCGCACCCTCGAGATGCCAGCGCGCAATCTTGTAGAGATCGTGGAACCCCAGCTTCAGGTAGATCGGCCGCCCCTGTTCTGTCGCGTCGAGACCGGCCACGGCATCGTTGGCTTTCACCTCGTCGAGGCAACGCTTCAACAAGCCTGTACCCAGCCCGCCGCCGCGGCGGTTCGTGGTGACGAGCACCATGCTGATCCAGGCGAGGCTCTGGCCGAGCGGCAGGACGAGCGAACTTGCCTCCCAAACGCCTTGCGCGTTCTTCAGGCCGAAGCCGCGGCCCGCGCCCAGCATGAAGCGCCAGTCGGCCAGGTTCTGGTTCCAGCCGGCTTCGATCGACAGCGGCCAGACGGCTTCCGCGTCGTCCGGATCAATCCGCTCAATATTGTCCATCACGCACTTCGTAATGCGTCGGCTTGTTGAGCGTGGCCATGTCCCGGCCGAGCCAGTCGGCGGTCCATTCGACCATCTTCTGCAGCGGCACGCGCGGCGGTCCGAACTCCTTCACCATGCGCGCCGAATTGTTCAGCCAGCCGGTCGGCGCTTCCTTGCCCGTGAAGTCGGGCTTCTTGCCCAGAAGCTTGCCGAACTCGATCGCGAGCTTGCGCACTTCGATCGTCTCCGGTCCGGTGACGTTGATCGGCGAGGTCGGCGTCGTCGCATGGGCAAGGCAGCGCAGCGCCACGTCGTTGGCATCGCCCTGCCAGATCACGTTCACATGTCCCATGGAGAGATCGATCGTCTCGCCGTCGCGCACCTTGCGGCCGACGTCGTGCAGCACGCCGTAGCGCATGTCGATCGCGTAGTTCAGGCGGAACAGCCGGCCGGGCGTGCCATGCTGAGCCGAGAAATACGAGAACATATGCTCCCGGCCGGCACAGGAATTGGCGTAGTCACCGGACGGCGGGATCGCCGGCGTGTCTTCGGTGGCGCCGCCGCTCTCGACCGGAACGAACGGATAAACGCAGCCCGTCGAGAAGGCGACAATACGCGAGGCCTTGAAGACCTCGGCCACCATCGCCGGTACCTGCACGTTCATCGCCCAGGTGAGCGGCACATTGCCCGCCGCGCCGAACTTGCGCCCGGCCATGAACACGACATTCGCGGCCTTCGGCAGTTTCTCCAATGCGGCGCGGTCCAGCAGGTCGGCCGGCAGCGATTCGACGCCCGCCTTCTCCAGTTCCTCGCGCACGCCTTTCTCGCTGAAGCGCGCCACACCGATCACGCGCTTGGTCGGCGCCGCGCGCTTGGCCATGCGTGCCAAGGTCGGCCCCATCTTGCCGCCCACGCCCAGCACCATGATATCGCCCGGCGTTTTCGCGAGATCAGTGACCAGTGCGTCGGACGGCCGGGTCATGAATTCCTCGAGCGCCTCGATCGAGTCGAAGCGCGCGGGCAATTGAGAGCTCATTGAATCCGCTCCTTCGGCGCGGCCGGCATCGGCCTCAGGGCCTTGAAGTCGACGTCGGCGCCGACGGCAAAGCCCGGGCAACCGAGCGATGTGAGGTTGATCTTGCCGTCCTGCACCTTCAGCCGCACTGGCTTGCCGGGCGGACGGTCGTAGAGCGTCGGATGCGCGGCGAGGAAAGACGCCTGCTCCGCTTCTGACACGCCCGACATGCCGTCGATGAAGTGATGCGCGTTGCGCTCGACATGCGTCAGACCCAGCAGCGACACCAGCGCCAGGTCCTGCTGGACGCTGACGCCCGGCTGCGTCGTGAGGTCCTCCGCGGACATGAAGTATCCCTTGCCGAGCTTGGCGACGCGCGATGCGTTGAGGATCGATTTGTAGAATCCCTTGCAGTCCTTGGTCGAGACGCCGGCATAGCCGAGCTTCAGCGCCTCGGGGAAAGTCGAGAGTTCGCCGTCGGACTCGTCGATGATCACGGGCCGGTATTTGGCCAGCGCGCTCACCGAACGGCTGAGCGCCGACTGGCGCTTGATCGGCTGCTCTATGAACAGCGTCGACTCAACCATGCGCCGCAGCGCCGGCGTCTCTTCAACCTTGCGCCAGAGTTCCACGATACCGTCGACATCGTCGTACTGCTCGTTGCCGTCGAAGGTGCAAAGATAATCGCCAGCGCCCTTGTCGAGCACCGAGGCAATCTTCGTGAGGCGTTCGAGATCGGCCTGCACATTGCCGCCGACCTTCAGCTTGTAGTACCGCCCCTTGTAATAGGACACGACCTCTTCGAGCGTCTCCGGCAGGCCATCGTTCACCCTTTCCGACGCCGGCCGGTCAGCCGCCGTCAGCGGATCGACCAGACCCACGGTATGGCGCATGTCGATGCTGCTTCCCGGCGTCAGCGCCTTCAGGAAGGGCTGCAACTCGGCATCCTTGATATCCGGCGTTAAATCCGTGGCCGCGATGCCCGGCACGTTCGCCGCGGTCATCTGGGCGAAGGATTGTCCTGTCGCCTTGCCGACGGCATCAAGAATCGCGCGATCGAGCATCGCCGGACCATAGGACGCCACCAGCGGATTGAGGCCGAGCGCGCCGCCCTTGGCGATCTGCTCGCGATAGGCGCCGGCGTAGAGGCCAAACGGCGTGGCGAAGCCCTGCGCGGTGTAGTGATCGATCGCAAGCTGCAGCGCCTGACGAAGCTGGTCGTGGTTCTGCGTATCCGTGAATTGCGGACTCTTCTCGAACCATTTGGCGGCCAGCGCTTCGGCGGCCACGCCCTCGCTGGTGCGCCCGTCTTCCAGCTTGATCCGCACGCGCGCCACGGCTTGCGTGCCGTGCGTTACGGTGATCACGCCGAAGCGGAACGGCAGGCGCAGCACGAAATCGCGCTCGAAGCGATCGGCGGCTTCCAGCTTCACTTTCATCGTGCGTGCTCCAGCAGGCCTTCGACATAGCCGATCATGCGCGCGGCGCAGGTCGGCCCGTCGGGCTCGTAAATGAATGGTTCCATGGCGACCCAGCCGTCATAGCCGGTCTCCTTCAGCGCCGCGAGCACGTCGGCGAATTTGTCCTCGCCCTGCCCCGGCCCACGCTTATTGCGATCGTTGAGCTGGATGTGTTGCACCAGTCCGGTCGGCATCCACTTGCGGATCACATCCGCGACCGGCTCGGCCTCCATCAGCGATGACGCCAGGGTGTCGACCATCGACTTGAACGCCGGATTGCCGATCCGTTGAACGACGGCCGATGCCTCGTTCAGCGTATTGATGAAGTTGCAATCGGGCTGGGCGAGCGGCTCAAGGCAATAGATCACGCCGGCCTTTTGTGCAGCCTCAGCCGCCTGCGCCCACGCCTCTTCGGCGCGTTGGGCATCCGACGCATCGGCAACGCGGCGCTGCGCCGGCGATCCGTGCACCAGATAAGCGCCACCCAACTCCGCGCAGAGTTCGACCGATGCGCGCAATACATCGACGCTCTTCTGCCAGACCGTGCGGTCCGCACTCGTGATCGACACTCCCGGCGGCGCGGCGAGCAGCCAATGCAGGCCACTCACTTCGATGCCGGCGGCCTTGCAGGCGTTCCGGATATCGCCACGCTTGGAGGCTGGCATGCGCCATGCATCGTCGCCGAAGGTAAAGGGTGCGACTTCAAGCCCGCGATAGCCGAGCCCCGCCGCGAGGGCGCATTGGCGGTCGAAGGAAAGCTCACGGATCACCTCGTTGCACAGGGAAAGCTTCACCGATGATCCTTACCTTGACGGCCAATTCTGCGTTCGTCAGTCTCATTGTAATGCGCTGCACGACAACATGAAAATAAAAGCACTGGCCCAGCAGTATTGGCCTACAGTCGTGCTGTTCGTTTTGCTGTTCGTGGCCTGGCAATTGGCCGTCAGCTACTCTGGCATCCGCGCCTATCTGCTGCCCTCACCATGGTCGGTCGTGCAGGCCTTCTGGGAGCCGGACATTCCCTGGACGCAGCATATCTGGACGACCACCTTGGAGATCGTCGGCGCCTTCTTCATGGCCGCCGCCGTCGGCGTGATGCTGGGCGTCGCGATCGCTTGGTCGCCACTGATTGCCAACGCGTTGGTGCCGTTCCTGGTCTTCCTGAATACGCTGCCGAAGGTCGCGATCGCGCCGCTGTTCCTCGTCTGGATGGGCTACGGGATTTTCCCGAACATGCTGATGGGCGCGCTGATCGGCTTCTTCCCCGTCGTGATCAACACCGCCGTCGGCCTCTCGCAGGTCGAGGCCGACATGCTGGATCTCGGCCGCGTCTTCAATGCGCCCAAGTGGAAGATCTTCCTCAAGATCCGCATTCCCAATGCGCTGCCCTACATCCTGAGTTCGCTGAAGATCACCGCCACCGCCGCCGTCGTCGGCGCGATCGTGGGCGAGTTCGTGGCCTCGCAGAGCGGACTCGGTTACGTAATCACCACCACGCAGAGCAGCATGAACACGTCGCTCGCGTTCGCGGCGCTCATCTGGATTTCCGCCGTGGGCCTCGCGCTCTATGGCCTCGTCGTTCTCGCGGCACGCCTGTGGGCGCCGTGGGCCGAAGGTATCGACTGACATTCGCTTTTGGGAAAAGGGGAAACTTCATGAAACGCACACTCGGTCTGGCACTCGCCGCGCTGCTCGCCGCGACGGCCAGCGCCTCGGCCCAGGAGAAATTCACTTTCGCGCTGAACTGGTTTGCCGTGGGCGATCACGCCGCCTACTGGGTCGCGCTCGACAAGGGCTACTACAAGGCCAAGGGTCTCGACGTGGCGCTCGAGAACTCCAAGGGCTCAGGCGATTCGATGGCCAAGGTCGACACCGGCCGTGCCGACGCGGGCCTCGCCGACGTGGCCGCGATCGTGCCCTTCATCGCCAAGGGCGGCACGATCAAGGTCGTGGGCATGGTGTTCGACAAGACGCCGCTCAACATCTTCAGCCTGAAGAGCAAGCCGCTCAACAAGCCCAAGGAACTCGAAGGTGCCACCCTGGCCTCGCCGCCGGGCGACGCCCAGCGACAGGTCTTCCCGGCCTTCGCCAAGCTCACCGGCATCGACGCCAGCAAGATCACCTGGGTCAACATCGACCCGGCCGCCAAGATCGCGGCGCTGGCCGAGAAGCGCACCGACGGCGTCAGCGACTACACGACCGGCCTGCCGCTTTATGAAAAGGCCAGCGGCAAGGGCAATGTCGTGATGATGCAGTGGGCCGACTTCGGCTTCGACCTCTATGCGATGTCGATCATGGCCAGCGCCAAGACGATGAAAGACAAGCCCAAGCAGCTCAAGGCCTTCATCGAAGCCTCCTACATGGGCTGGCGCGACGTGATGGCCGATCCGGATGCTGCGCTCGCCATCCAGAAAAAGCATGTGCCCGAACTCGACCTCTCCACGATCAAGGAGAACATGGCGATGGGTCTCGACCTCATGAAGACGGACGCCTATCGGAAGAACGGCATCGGCTCGATCGACGACAAGCGCATGTGCGGCTCGGTCGACCTGATGAACAACTACATGACCATGCCGAAGAAGATCGACTGCAAGGACGTCTACACGCAGGAGTTCTACACCAAGATCGAGATGCCGAAGTAAGCAGTCGGCATCATCGTGTCCAAGAAACTGATCGACCTCTCCCAGGTCGGCATGATCTACGAGGCGGCGAGCGGCCCGGTCGAGGCCCTCGCCGGCATCTCGCTGGCCGTCGGCATGGGCGAGTTCGTCTCGCTCGTGGGCCCGAGTGGCTGCGGCAAGTCCACCCTGCTGCGGATCGTGGCGGGCCTGCGCCCGGCGACCAGCGGTACTGTGAAGGTAGCCGGCCGCCAGATCACGCGGCCGATCCCTGACATCGGCATGGTGTTCCAGCAGCCGATCCTGTTGAAATGGCGCTCGATCCTTCAGAACGTACTGCTGCCCGCCGAGCTTGCAGGCAAGGACGCCTCGGGCCTGAAGAAGCGGGCGCATGAGCTGCTCGAGATGGCCGGGCTGAGCGGCTTCGCCGAGAAATTGCCGCGCGAGCTCTCGGGCGGCATGCAGCAGCGCGCCGCCCTCTGCCGCGCCCTGCTTCTCGATCCGCCGCTCCTGCTCATGGACGAGCCGTTCGGCGCGCTCGACGCGATGACCCGCGACGACATGGCCCTCGAACTGCTGCGGATCTGGGGCGAGACCAGCGCGTCTCGCAAGACGATCCTGTTCGTCACTCACTCGATCCCGGAAGCGGTCTTCCTGTCGGACCGGGTCGTGGTGATGTCCGCTCGCCCCGGCCGGATCGCGGCCGACATCAAGATTGACCTGCCCCGGCCGCGGACCATCGAGGCTCGCGCCTCGGAAAAATTCGGGCACCTCAGCCTCGATATCTTCAAGCTGCTCAGCAACCGCAGTGAAGCAACCACCGTCGCGGCCTGATTTGCCGCCGGTGAGCCCTGTTGGCGCAGTGCGCGCTTCTTGATAAGACCGCCGGAGAAATCTGGAGGATCCCATGTCTGTCGCCGCCACCCCGATCAAGAGCGCCGCCAAGGGCACGCGCGCCGATGCCAAGCCGTTCGACTGGGAAGACCCGTTTTTCCTCGACGATCAGCTCACCGAGGAAGAAAGCGCGATCCGCGATGCGGCCCGCGACTACTGCCAGGAAAAACTGATGACCCGCGTGCTGGAAGCCAACCGGCACGAGAAGTTCCATCGCGAGATCATGAACGAGATGGGCGCGCTCGGCTTGCTGGGCTCGACCCTGCCGGAGAAGTACGGCTGCGCCGGCTCGAGCTACACCGTCTATGGCCTTGTCGCGCGTGAAGTCGAGCGCGTGGACTCCGGATACCGCTCGGCGATGAGCGTGCAGTCCTCGCTCGTCATGCACCCGATTTATGCCTATGGCAGCGAAGAGCAGCGGATGAAGTACCTGCCCAAGCTCGCGACCGGCGAGTGGGTCGGCTGCTTCGGCCTCACCGAGCCGGATCACGGCTCCGATCCGGGCGGCATGCGCACGCGCGCCGTTACCGTGCCAGGCGGCTTCAAGGTCTCCGGCTCCAAGATGTGGATCACCAATTCGCCGATCGCCGACGTTCTGGTGATCTGGGCCAAGCTCGACGGCGGCGCGATCCGCGGCTTCATCCTCGAGCGCGGCATGAAAGGCCTCACTACGCCCAAGATCGAGGGCAAGTTCAGCCTGCGCGCGTCGGTCACCGGCGCGATCATGATGGACGACGTCGAAGTGCCGGTCGAAAACATGCTGCCCAACGTCGCCGGCCTCGGCGGACCGTTCGGCTGCCTCAACAACGCGCGCTACGGCATCGCCTGGGGCGCCATGGGCGCCGCCGAGTTCTGCTGGAAGCAGGCGCGCAACTACACGCTCGACCGCAAGCAGTTCGGCCGGCCGCTTGCTGCGAACCAGCTGATCCAGAAGAAGCTCGCCGACATGCAGACCGAGATCGCGCTCGGCCTCCAGGCCTGCCTGCGGGTCGGCCGCCTCAAGGACGAAGGCAAGGCGCAGCCCGAGATGATCTCGCTGATCAAGCGCAACAACTGCGGCAAGGCGCTCGACATCGCCCGCGTCGCCCGCGACATGCACGGCGGCAACGGCGTGTCGGACGAGTACCACGTGATCCGCCACGTCATGAACCTCGAGGCAGTGAACACCTACGAGGGCACACACGACGTCCACGCGCTGATCCTCGGCCGCGCCATGACCGGCCTGCAGGCCTTCTCGTCGGCGGGCTGATCCGGTGACTCTTCCGCCCCTCGACGACATCGTCATCGTCGTCTTGGGGGCGCTGGTGGCGGGTTTCGTCAACGGCTTGAGCGGCACCGGTTATGCGCTGGCTGCCCTTGGCTTCTGGCTGCACGCCATGTCGCCCCTCACCGCGGGGCCCCTCGCGGCGCTCTGCGGCGTCGCCGGGCATATCCAGTCCCTGCCCCGAATCTGGTCCGGCGTGAGCTGGCCAAGGCTTTGGCCGTATCTCGTGGCCGGCCTGATCGGCGTGCCGATCGGTACCGCCCTGCTCGACCGCGTCCAGGTCCAGCCGCTGAAGCTCGGCGTCGGCATCCTGCTGATCTTTTACGTCTCGTGGATCGCCTTCATGCGCCGTCCGCCGATCGTGCGTGGCGGTGGTCGCCTGGCCGATGCGTCCGTCGCCTTCGTCGGCGGCGTGATGGGCGGCCTCGCCAGCCTCAGCGGTCCCGCGCCGATGGTCTGGGCGCAGTTGCGCGGCTGGGACAAGCACGAGCTGCGCGCAGTCAACCAGCCCTTCAACATGTCCGTGCTGGCCTTCTCGGTGATCACCGCCGGCATCGCGGGCTTCCTCGATCGCACCTTCTTCCTGTGGGCGGCGATGTGCATTCCCAGCACCCTGATTGGCGCGCGCTTTGGCCTGGCGCTCTATGGTCGGATCAACGACCTGCAATTCCGCCGCATCGTCCTGGTGATGCTGGGCCTCTCGGGCGCGACCTTGATCGCGTCAGCCCTGTAGATACGCGAGACAACCCGAGGCACCGAGGATGGCGTCGAGACCGGGCGCCCCCTTGGTGGCCTGATACTTGCGCCGGAGCTCGCCCAGCGAGCGCGCATGATACTTCTGCGGCTCCTGTACCCACGCGGCTTCGGCAAGCTTCACCTCAAAGCTCTTGGCCCCGCCCGCGATCGCGGCCGCGTTTGCGACCGACCACGGCAGGAAGAGCTTGCCCACTTCTTCCGTAAGCAACGGCATCAGGGTCGCGCTCAACGCCGGCCACGCCTCAAATGGACCTTCCGTCTTCGGCTCCAGCATGCGCTTCACCCACGCCATGACGTGGGGCGCCGACGCGCGCATCTTGCCGCCCGGCGTCGGGTCGGTGGCGGCCTCGTAGAGCTGGCCCCACAGGCCGAAATCAGCCAATCCGGGACGGCCACCCAGCAGGTACGGGCGCGACGCGAGATGCCGGTCGAGCAGCGCGATCGTGTTCCTGAACGACGCCTCGATCAGCGGCTTGGTCTTCTCGCTCGAGCCGACGAAGCCCAGCCGCCCGGTCATGCGGTCAGCCACCATGGCCCGCGCCTGCGCGACGTCGAGCGGCCCGAGCGCCCCCGCCATCTGCAGCGCAATGCGCTCGGCGGTGGCCCAGCGGTCGGCCTTGTAGTTCCAGCGGTAATGGAACATCCACTTGTTGCACCACTCGTCGCCATATTCCTCGAGCAGCGCCGACACGAAGACGAGTGCGGGATCGTCGGGCACGATCGACGGCTCACGTATGGCCGCTTCGAAATGCTCGATGATCGGCGTCGAATCCTGGATCGCCTGTCCGTCGCCGCCCACGACCAGCGGGATCAGCGGTAGCTTGGCGTATTTCTGGAACTCGGCCTGGTTGGCCGGCGTGCGCGGCAGCCAATCGTGCGGCAGGCCCTTGTAGCGGAAGTACGACCGTACCTTCACCGAATACGGCGACAGTTCGGAGCCGAAAAGACGAAGCGGCGCTGTCACAGCCAGCGCTTCCGCTTCAGCCACCAGTAGAGACCACCCACGATCACCGCGACCACGACCCAGAAGAATACGTAGCCGTACTTCCAGCCAAGCTCGGGCATATTGCCGGCGTCGCGCTCGAAGTTCATGCCGTAGACGCCCGCGAGGAAGCTGAGCGGCATGAAGAAGACGGTGATCACCGCCAGCGTCTTCATGACCTCCGACATGTGGTTGGAAGACTGCATCAGATAGACTTCCATCAGGCCGTTGCACATTTCTCGGTAGCTCTCGAGCAGTTCGAGCACCGAGATCGAATGATCGAAGCAGTCACGCAGGTAAGTGCGCGTCTCCGGCATGATGAACGGCGTCTCCGGTCGCATCACCGCCAGGATTGTCTCGCGCTCGGCCCATTCGATACGATGGAAAGTCACTAGCGCGCGCCGCGCCTGGTGGATGCTGCCCAAGGTCGTGCCCTCGGGATGGCCAAGTGCCTCGTCCTCCAGCGCCTCGAGCTGGTTGGCCAGCGCTTCGATCAGCGGGAACTTGCGGTCGACGACCAGATCGATCAGCGCATAGACGAGATAGTCGATGCCGAAGGTCCGCAGGCGCGAGCCCGGCATCTCGAGGCGGTCGCGCACCGGCTTGAACACGTCGAGCTTGTGATCGTGGAAGGAGATCACGTAGTTCTCGCCGAAGAAGATGCTGACCTGCCGCAGCTTGATCTCGCCCTCGTCGTAGGCCGGATCGTTCAGGACGATGAAGCCCTG
This sequence comes from Enhydrobacter aerosaccus, assembly GCA_903832005.1. Taxonomy (GTDB): domain Bacteria; phylum Pseudomonadota; class Alphaproteobacteria; order Reyranellales; family Reyranellaceae; genus Reyranella; species Reyranella aerosaccus_B. The sequence goes on from CAIKZO010000015.1 coordinate 34,025, forward strand.
GTTACCGTAGAGATCGAGCTTGGCGCGCTGGTTGCCGTGGAACACGTCCTCGAGCGCCAGCGGATGGAGATTGAAGGCTGTACCGAGGTCGCGCAGCATTTCCGAACTGGGATGCCCCGCCACGTCGATCCAGGTGCGATCCGGCGAATGCAGGTGGAAGCTGCATTCGTCGACCTCGACGCCGTGCAGCACCTCGCATTTCTCCGGCGTGTATTCGACCAGGGTGAAGTCCAGCGCCTCATCCGGCACCGGCGCGCGGCCATCCAGCGTGCCCGGCGCGGTTCCCGGCTTGGTGTGCCGGGCGAAGACCCCATCCATCATTGCCGACCCGCTTTCAGACTTCCTGCATGACCTGAACGTCGGGCCGGCCGGCGAGATAGTCGCCGAGCTTGCGGCCCAGTTCCTTGAAGTGCGGCGCGGCCCGGTGCGCGTCGAGCGCCGCCTGGTCGGCGTAGCGCTCCAACATGACATAGACGTTAACGTCGTCGGTCTTGTGCAGCGCATAGAGCTTGTTGCCGGGCTCGTCGGCCTGAACCTTGGCCTGTAGCGCCTTCATGGTCGCTTCGAAATCGGCATTGCTGCCGGGCTTGATCGTGAGTTTGGCGATGACACCGAGCATGAAAATCTCCTCCGGCCCTATTGAGGGCGCTTCTTCACAAGATACTTGTGCTCACCTTCGCACACCAGTTCGCGCGCCTGATTGTGGATGGTGAGCTTCATCGTGACCACCCCGGTCGTGCGGCCGGGCTTCAGGTCGCTGATCTCCAGCATCGGATAGAGCGTGTCGCCGCAATAGACCGGCTTCAGAAAGCGCGAGGACTGTTCCAAGAAGCCGATAAGCGAATCGCCGATATGATGCGGAAAGATGCCGGCGCCGGCCGCACCCTGGACGGCGACCTGCAGTCCATGTGCCAGCAGGTCGCGATGGCCTCGCGCCTTGCAGTACTCACGATCGTAGTGGATCGGATGGTTGTCGCCGCTCGCCAATTGGAACGCCGCAAACATCGCCTCGGTCTGCGTCCGCGAGTTGATGTAGAACTTCTGGCCGACGGAAAGGTCCTCGAACCAGTGCGTCGGTCCGAAGCGGTGCTCGGCGGGATCGAATGTCATGTCGGACCTTAAAACAGCCCGGCCAGCGGTTCGAGGCTCTTCTCCAGGAAATCCGGCCGCGCGTCATCCCGTGGCGGCAGGCCGACTCGGTTGTGCCAATAGACCGGCATGCCGACAGCCCGGGCGCCCGGTACGTCGGATGCCGAGCCCGCCACGAACAAGGTCCGCTCGGGCTTCGTGCCCAACTTGTCGAGAACGGCGCGATAGACTTCGGGACGGGGCTTGTAGAAGCCGATGCTCTCGGCCGTCTCCACCAAGTTGAACGGAACGCCGACAAGTGCGGCCGCCTGCTCTCCTTTGGCCACCGAGCAGTTGGTCGCGACTGCCAGCGGCACCGGGATCTTGCGCAGGACGGCCGGGGCTTCCGGCCAAGGTTTCAGTTCGCCCCAACGAAGCGCGAGCTCGTCCGAAAAAGTCTCTGGGAAACCGGTGTCGTATGCCGCTTCGCGCACGAGCGTCTCATACGGGCGATAGGTGCCGCAGCCGTAGGTGATCTCGAGATAGCGGCGCCGCCACTTCATGCCGTTATCGGCTGAGCCCGCGACATCGTTCCACAAGCTCCAGGAATCGATCAGCGCCGTCAGCAAATCGAAGACGACGGCCTCGTATCTCACGGTCCCTTAGCCTTGCGCGCCATGCCGTCGAACAGGTCGAACATGCGCTCGCGCCAGGCGTAGAGGACATCGTCCTTCTCGAGCAGTTCGAGCGGGCTGATCGTGTGCGGCCACATCAGCGAGCCGAACAGGATGTAGTCCGGATAGGCCGGGGTTTCGCCCGACAGGAACGCCTGCCCCCGCAACACGCGCCGTGCCGGCTCAAGTGCCGTCCGGAAAGACGCAATCCCCTTCTCACGCGCCTTGGCCTGGAAGGCGGTGAAGTCCGTCGTTCCCAGCCGCTTGCCGCGCGACTCGTCGAAATAGGCCCGATCCTGCGGCCGCACACGCTCGGCAAGGTCACCGAGGATGAACGGAAAGACCGCGCCGTTGACCGCCGTGTCGGCCCAACCGTTCACGAAGCGCGCATAGGCATGCGTGGCATCGTTGGGGAACAGGCTCTTGCCCGGATAGGCTGCTTCGAGATGCTCGGCGATCGCCCAGCTGTCCTTGATTACCTTCGTGCCGTCATGGATCACCGGCACCGTGATCGAATTGGCGAAAGCGATCTTCTGCTTTTCGGTGAAACCCGTCGGCTCGTCGCGCCAGTCGAGGCCCTTGTGCTTCAGCGCCAGCTTTGTCCGCCAGCAGAAGGGGCTCGGCCGCCGGTCTTCCGAGAAGACCAGATCGTAGAGCGTGATCATGGCCTACTTGCCGTCCAGCATCTTGACGATGCCGGAGAAATCCTTGCCCGCATTGCCCGCGTTCACGAACAGGCTGAAGAGCTGGGCCGCCTCTGCGCCGAGTGGCGTCGCGGCGCCCACGGCGGCGGATGCCTGCTGGGCCAGCAGCAGGTCCTTCAGCATCATCGCTGCCGTAAAACCCGCCTGATAGTCGCGATTGGCGGGCGACGCCGGCACCGGACCTGGCACCGGGCAGTAATTGACCAGCGACCAGCACGAGCCCGACGCGGTCGAGACAACGTTGAACAGCTTCTGCGCGTCGAGGCCCAGCCGCTTGCCCAGCATGAAGCCTTCGCTGACGGCGATCATCGAGATGCCGAGGATCATGTTGTTGCAGATCTTGGCCGCCTGCCCGCTGCCGCTTTCTCCCGCGTGGACGATGTTCTTGCCCATCTTGTCGAGCACCGGCTTGGCCTTCGCGAACACCGCTTCCGGGCCCCCGACCATGAAGGTGAGCGTGCCGGCCGTGGCGCCACCGACGCCGCCCGATACCGGGGCATCGATCATCTCGAAGCCCGCCTTCGTCGCAGCCTCGGCGACGTGCCGCGCGCTGTCGACGTCGATGGTCGAGCAATCGATCAGCAACGCGCCCTTGGCGACGTTCGGCAGCACGTCTTTCTCATAGACGTCGCGCACATGCTTGCCGGCCGGCAGCATGGTGACGACGATCTCGGCGTCCTTGACGGCGTCCGCAGCTGTCTTTGCTTTGTGCGCGCCCTTCTCGACCGCAAGCGCCACCGCGGCGTCCGACAGGTCGAAGGCGGTCACGTGATGCTGGGCCTTGCAGAGATTGGCGGCCATCGGGCCACCCATGTTGCCGAGACCTATGAAGGCGATTTTCGCCATGATTTCCTCCGTTGATTTTCGGTTAATCGAAGAACAGGTCGTTCGACACCGGCTTGAAATGCTCTTCGACCATCGCCTGGGTGACGCCCTCGATCGTCGCGGGGTTCCACTTCGGCTTCTGGTCCTTGTCGATCAGCAGCGCGCGCACGCCTTCGAAGAAGTCATGCCCCTTCTGCATGCAGCGCTGCGACATGCGGTATTCGATGGTCATCGAATCCTCGAACGAGCGGTTGGCGCAGCGCTTGAGCTGCTCCAAGGTGATCGCCATCGAGATCGGCGAGAGCTTCATCAGCGCCGCGAGCTGCTTGTCCGCCCACTCGCCGCCCATTGTCTTGAGCTTGCCCACGATCTCCTCGAGCGTCTCCGCCGAAAAGCAGCGATCGATGTCCTGCATCATGCCAGGCAGCGCAGGCGCGCCAGCGTCTCCCGCAAAGCTCGCGATCACCTTGTCGACCTTGCGATGAGCATCGGGACCGGAAAGATCGGCCGCGCCGAGTGCCGCCTGCAGATCATTGATCTTCGCCGACGGGACAAAGGCATCGACGATCCCCGCCCACAACGCATCCGCCGCCTTCAGGCGATGACTGGTCAGCGCGAGGAACGTGCCGAGCGCGCCCGGCAGACGCGTCAGGAAGTAGCCGCCGCCGACGTCGGGAAAGAGCCCGATCGTCGTCTCCGGCATGGCGAACAGGAACTTCTCGCTCGCCACCGAATGCGAGCCATGAACCGACAGGCCGACGCCGCCGCCCATGTCGATGCCGTCGATCAGCGAGATCCAGGGCTTGGCATAGCGATAGATGCGCCGGTTGACGATGTATTCGTCGCGAAAGAAGTCGCGCCGCAAGGTGCCATTGGGATCGTCACGCATCTCGCGATAGAGGCCGGCCACGTCGCCGCCGGCACAGAACGCCTTCTCGCCCGCGCCACGCAAGATCACGGCCTTGACCGCCGGATCCTTCTCCCACACGGGCATCACCCGCTCCATCTCGAGGATGATGTTGTAGGACAGCGAATTCAGCACCTTCGGCCGGTTGAGCGTCATGATGCCCAGGCCGTCTTTTACGTCGAACAAGATTTCTGCGTCAGACATACTCAACACTCATCCCATCAAAAGTCGTCGTGAAATGATCACCCGCATGATCTCGTTGGTGCCCTCGAGAATCTGGTGCACACGCAGGTCGCGCAGATAGCGCTCGATCGGGAAATCCTTCAGGTAGCCGTAGCCGCCATGGAGCTGCAGCGCGTCGTTCACGACATTGAAGCCGACGTCGGTCGAAAAGCGCTTGGCCATCGCGGCGGCCTGCGTTGCCTCGGGCGACTTGGCATCGAGCAGCGACGCGGCACGCCAGATCATCAACCGCGCCGCGTCCAGGTTAGTGGCCATGTCGGCCAGCTTGAACTGTGTCGCCTGGAAATCCGCGATCGGCTGGCCGAACTGCTTGCGCTCGACAACATAGCGCGACGCCGTCTCGAGGCAGGCACGCGCCCCACCGATCGAACAGGCGCCGATGTTGATGCGTCCGCCGTCCAACCCCATCATCGCGATCTTGAAGCCGTGGCCCTCGGGCCCGAGCCGGTTGGCCACCGGCACCTTGCAGTTCTCGAAGATCACCGCCGCGGTGGGTTGGCTGTTCCAGCCGAGCTTCTGTTCCTGCTTGCCGAACAAAAGCCCGGGCGTGCCCGCCTCGACAACGAGCGTCGAGATGCCGCCCGCGCCCTTCCCGCCGGTGCGCAGCATCACGACATAGATGTCGCTACGGCCGCCGCCCGAGATGAAGGCTTTGGCGCCGTTCACAATATAGTGGTCGCCCTGCAGCTCGGCGCGCGTGCCCAAGGCTGCCGCGTCCGACCCGGCGCCCGGCTCGGTCAGGCAATAACTCGCGAAATGCTCCATCGAGCAGAGCTTGGGCAGGAACCGCTTGCGCTGCTCGTCGTCGCCGAAGCCGTCGATCATCCACGACGCCATATTGTGGATCGAGATATAGGCCGCCGTGCTGGGGCACGCCGCTGCCAGTTCCTCCATGATCAGAGCCGCATCGAACCGCGTGAGGGCACTGCCGCCCACGTCGTCACGGACATAGATGCCGCCGAATCCGAGGGCGGCGGCTTCCCGCAGCACCTCCTCGGGAAAGATCTTCTCGGCGTCCCATCGGGCGGCCTGGGGCAGCATGCGTCCGGTCGCGAATTGCCGCGCCGTGTCGCGAAATGCCTGCTGGTCTTCGGTGAGGGTAAAGTCCATTGCGACACGATCATACATTGCGGCTTTTCGCGGTTCACGCCATAACGCGCGCATGGCGAAACGCTATTCGACCCTGGGCCGTTACCCCACCACCCGGCTGCGCCGCAACCGCCGCGAGGATTGGTCCCGCCGGCTCGTTGCCGAGCACAAACTCTCCGTCAACGACCTGATCTGGCCGGTGTTCGTGCAGGAAGGCAAAAACGCCCGCACGCCGGTTGCCTCGATGCCCGGCGTCGATCGGCTCTCGGTCGATCTCTTCGTCGAGGCCGCCAAGCAGGCGCGCGATCTCGGCATCCCCGCCGTCGCGATCTTCCCGGAAACCGACCCTGCGGCCAAGACCCCCGACGCGCGCGAAGCCTACAATCCGGACGGCCTCGTTTGCCGCGCCATCAGCGCGGTCAAGAAGTCCGTCCCCGGCATCGGCATCCTGTGCGACGTGGCGCTCGATCCCTTCAATAGCGACGGCCACGACGGCATCGTCCGAGACGGCATCATCCTGAACGACGAATCGGTCGAGGCGCTGGTCAAGCAGGCGATCGTGCAGACCGAAGCCGGCGCCGACATCCAGGCGCCCTCGGACATGATGGACGGCCGCATCGGTGCCATCCGCAAGGCGCTCGACGACAAGGGCTACCAGCACGAACAGATCATGTCGTACGCCGCCAAGTACGCCTCGGCCTTCTACAATCCGTTCCGCGACGCCATCGGCAGCTCGGGCGCGCTGAAGGGCGACAAGAAGACCTACCAGATGGACTACGCCAATACCGACGAGGCCCTGCGCGAAGTGGGCTTCGATATCGAGGAAGGCGCGGACATGGTCATGGTGAAGCCCGGCATGCCTTATCTCGACGTAGTCCGCCGCGTGAAGGACGCTTTCGGCGTGCCGACCTACGCCTATCAAGTGAGCGGCGAGTACGCGATGCTGAAGGGCGCCGCCGACCGCGGCTGGCTCGACTGGGACAAGGTGCTGATCGAGACCCTTACCGGCTTCAAACGCGCCGGCTGCGACGGTATCCTGACCTACGGCGCGGTCGACGCAGCGCGGCTGCTCGCCAAGAAATGATCGAGCGCCCTTCTGGTCGGTTGATCCTGCTCGACCCACAGGATCGAATCTTCCTGTTCAAGGTCCACCAACCCGCCGTCTACGACCCCAAGAACCGCCATCAGGATCCGATGTGGATCATGGTCGGCGGCATGGTCGATCCCGGCGAGGATTTCGCCCAGGCCGCCGTCCGCGAAGCGCGCGAGGAGACTGGTCTCATCGTGGGTGACGTGCGCTGGGTCTGGTCACGCCAGCGGGTGATGCAGTGGCGCGAGCGCGAGGTCCTGCATATCGAACGCTTCTTCCTCGGGCGCACGGTCTCGACGGCAATCGACACGTCCGGCCTCGACGAGCGCGAGAAAAGCTGGACGCTCGATCACCGCTGGTGGAGCGTCGACGAGCTCCGGGCCTCGAAGGAACGCTTCGAGCCGATCGACCTCGGCGTGCGGCTAGGGGACTTACTGAAGAATGGTCCGCCCACGGAGCCAATCGACATCGGTCAGTAACGACCATAAGTCGGGGTTTTCGAGAACCCTATTATAATCGGGCGGATGAACACCGCGCCCCGCCATCCCAAGCCCTCGCGTCATCCGGCGCGGTTTAGCCACCGTTTGAAGACCGTTTCCGACCGTTTCGATTTTTCGCGTATCCAATCGAATCAACGACTTACGAATCAGCCGCGCGCACCGATTAAAAACGGTGAAACCGGTCAAGGAACTCCGCCACGATCCGATCGCTCCACGGCTGATTGTCGCCAGCACCATGGAAGCCGACGTGGCCTCCCGACTGCGGCAGCAGTGGATGGAGCGCCGTGTTGCCAGCCCAATCGTAGGACGTGTAGGTCGCGCCAGGGATCCAGGGATCGTCGAGCGAGGCGATTACCAGCGTGGGAATGCGAATGCCGGCCATGAAGCGCACTGGCTTGCACCGCTCGTAGTAGTCGTCAGCCCCGGCGAAGCCGTGGCGCGGGGCGATGAAGACCTCGTCGTACTCCCGGATGCTCTTCGACGACAGGATCGCGGCACGTTCTTTCGCCGACACGGCAGCGCCTTCGCCGGTCGCATCGCGTTTCATCTGGCCCAGGATATGACGATGATAGACGATGTTCCGCGGACGTAGCATGTAGTCGCACGTGGCGGCGAGGTCGATCGGCGCGCATACGCTCGCGGCCGCACGGATCGGCGTCGTAGCGCCCTCCTCGCCGAGATATTTGAGCAGCATCGCGCCACCCAGCGAATAGCCGACTGCGGCAATGCCGTTGCGCGTCAGCTCAGCAGGCAAGAGCGGCAGCAGCGCGCGCAGATCCTGGCTGCGACCGGCATAGTATTGGCCGCGACAAAGGGCACGCGACGGACCGGCACCTCGCAGGTTGAGCCGCAGCACAGTGAAGCCACGCTCCAACAGCAGGCGCGCCTGGCTGAGCACGTAGGTACTGGCCTCGGCGCCGGTCAGCCCATGGATCAGCAAGACGAGAGGCCGCGTCGACTGCGGCACGGCCGGCCGGTCGAGCATCGCCAGCAGGGTGTCGCCATCGTCGAAGGGGAAGGACAGCCGTTCGCTGCGATGCGGCGCGAGATCTACGGTAACGCCGCGCAGGCGGTTTGCCAGCGTCTGCAGATCGCCGCCCCACCAAGGAAAGCGGGGACGAAACGTGGAAGGGTCGAGGCTCACGCCTCCAGCATAACGATCCGCTCGAGGAATTTCTCCAGCGCAACGTCGGACCACGACTGGTGCGTGGCATCGCCATGAAAGCCGACATGACCGCCCCTCGCCGGCATCAGCGGCAGGAGCCACTGATTGTCGGACCAGGCGAACTCCCGGTAATGATCGATCGGAATCCAGGGATCGTCATGCGCCGCCAGCACCAAGGTCGGGACGCGGATTTCCGGCATGAAGTGCCGGGGTGCGCAGAGCTCGTAGTAATCCTGCGCGCCCATGAAGCCGTAGCGCGGCGAGATGAAGCGGTCGTCATATTCCCAGACAGTGCGAGCGCCACGCACGATGTCCCGTTCGGCGTCCGACAGCTGCGCGCCCGGGCCCGTCGCTTCCGCTTTAATCGCGCGGAGCATGTAGCGGTGATAGAGCCAATTGCGCCGCGTCATCATGTGCTTGCAGGTGCCCACCAGGTCGATCGGCGCACAGATCGAAGCGGCGGCGCGCAGAGGCGAGAACGATCCCTCCTCGCCCAGATACTTCAGCAGCATTGCACCGCCCAGCGAATATCCCACCGCGACGATGCCGTCGCGTGTCAGCTCATCGGGAAGCTGCGTCAGCACACGCCGGAAGTCGGCAGTCCGGCCGACGTGATAGATCTCCCGACAATAAGGTCGGGACGGGCCCGCGCCACGCACGTTCAGGCGGAGCGTCGTGTAGCCACGATCAAGCAGATGGCGCGCAGCCTTCAGCACATAGGGGCTGTCTTCATCCCCCGTCAGCCCGTGCAGCAGCACCACCAGCGGCTTGCCGCCGACGGGTTCGGCAGGTTGGTCGAGCATACCGAGGAGAATGTCACCCGTGCGATCGGCCATCGGGAAACACACACGTTCGCTGGTGTGCGGCGCCAGGCTCGCGGTCTTGGTGTTGAGCAGGATGGCGATCGTCTGCAGATCGGCGCCCCACCACGGAAAGCGGGGACGAAAGGGCGGCAATTCGAGGGAATCGATGGACGGCGGCACGACGAATCCGTATTCACAATTTACAACAGGAACGTCATGAAAACGCTGTCTCGCCCCGAGAGTTCCGCCGCTCTCGGGGCCCTCTTGGTCGTCTCAGCTGCCACGGCTTTCAGCACGGCCGGTGTCATCGTGCGGCACATCGACCTTCCGGCGTGGGACGTATCGTTTGCGCGTTCGATTCTGCTGATCGTCACAATTTCGCCTCTTCTGCTCTTCCAGCGCCATCGCGTGGTGAACGATATCCGGCGTGCGGGCCCAGCCCTCTTGCTGAGCGCCCTGTTCCTTGCCGGCAGCGCGGTGGCCTTCATCGTCGCTTTGAGCAACGCGCCCGTCGCCAACGTGCTGATCGTCTGCGGCGCCACACCCTTCATCACGGCGCTGCTGGCGAGACTGTTCCTGCACGAGCCGCTGCACCGTCACACGATCGTCGCCATGACGGTGGCCTTGGTGGGCCTTGCGCTCAGCGTCGCAAGCTCGCTGCAGGCCGGAGCCGCCTTCGGCATGGCGATGGCCGGTATCGTCGTGTTGTGCATGAGCGGCAATTACGTGGTCGTGCGCCATCGCCGGGATGTCGGCATGCAGCCGGCGCTGGCCCTTGCCGGCGTGATTTCCGCCGCCATTGCCCTGCCGTTCGCTCATCCCGGCAATGTGACGATGGCGCATCTGCCCTGGCTGCTGGCGCTTGGGCCGGGTCAGATGGCGGTGGGGCTGCTGCTCTACATCGCCGCCCTGAAGCACATTCCGGCCGGCCGCGCCGCCCTGCTGGGTCTCCTGGAGTTGGTCCTGGGGCCGATTTGGGTCTGGATCTTCGACGGCGAACGGCCGGGCGCCTGGACCCTCGTCGGCGGGATCGTCGTGATCGGCGCCGCGGCGGCCAACGTCTGGCTGGATTCGCGGCTTGCCTCTGGTAAGAACCGCACATGACCCAGACCAAAGCCACCGGCCCCCTCGCGGGCATCGTCGTCGTCGACCTCTCGCGCATCCTGGCCGGCCCCTACTGCACACTTTTGATGGCCGAAATGGGCGCCCGGGTGATCAAGGTCGAGCCGCCCAAGGGTGGCGACGACGCCCGCGCCTACGGGCCGTACGTCAACGGCCGGTCGACCTACTTTGCGTCGGTCAATCGCGGCAAGGAAAGCATCGCGCTCGACCTAAAGAACGACGAGCACCGCAAGATCTTCGACAAGCTCCTGGCCAAGGCCGACGTGGTGGTCGAGAATTTCCGCCCCGGCACGATGGAAAAACTGGGCTACGGCTGGGAGACGCTGCACGCCAAGTATCCGCAGCTGATCTACGCCTCGGCCTCGGGCTTCGGCCACACCGGGCCCAACTCCAAGGATCCCGCCTACGACATGGTCATGCAGGGCATGGGCGGCGTCATGAGCATCACCGGCAATGAAGGCCAGCCGCCGTCCCGCGTCGGCCTTTCGATCGGCGACCTCGGCGCCGGCCTCTATACCGCGATCGCAGTCAATGCCGCCCTCGTGCATCGCCTCAAGACCGGCGAATCGACCAAGGTCGACGTCGCCATGTTCGACTGCCAGCTGGCGCTGCTCGAGAACGCGATCATGCGCTACACGGTCGAGAAGGAAATCCCCGGGCCGCTCGGCGCACGTCATCCGACGATCACGCCTTTCGAGGCCTTCGCCACGTCCGACGGCTCGATCATCATCGCCGCCGGCAACGACAGCCTGTTCATCAAGATGTGCGAGGCGCTCGGCCGGCCCGACATGGCCGCCAATCCCGAGTACAAGTCGAATGCGCTGCGCCAAAAGAGCCAGAAGAAGCTGAAGCAGGAAATCGAATCCGTGCTGAAGGACAACACGACCGTTCACTGGATCGACGTCGTGTCGAAGGGCGGCGTGCCCTGCGGGCCGATCAACAATATCGCGCAGGCCATCGTCCATCCGCAGGTCGAGGCCCGCAACATGCTGGTATCGGTGCCGGACGGCAGCGGCGGCACGCTGACGCTCGCCGGCAATCCGCTCAAGATGTCGGCCTTCGACGATCCGAAGACCCGCAAGGCGGCGCCGGATCTCGACGCCGACCGCGCGGCGATCCTTTCGTACGTCGGCGGATAAAGACGTGCGGGCAGTCGGTCGCCTGGGACTCCTGCTCGCAAAGCTATTGGCCGGCGCGGTGCGCGCGCTCGCCATGTTTTTGACCGGCACTTACTTCCAGGTGCGCGGCGCCCTGCCGCCCTACACCGGCCATTTCGACGGCAAGGGACTGAAGGCGTCGATCGAGATCGTGCGCGACAAGAACGCAGTGCCGCACATCATCGCGGGCTCGATCGAGGACGCAGCCTTCGGCTTGGGCTACGTCCATGCGCAGGATCGCTTCTGGCAGATGGAACTGATGCGACGTGCGGCGCAGGGCCGTCTCTCGGAGATCCTGCCGCCGATGATCGTCGGCAAGGGCGTGATCGCCACCGACCGCACGATGCGCGGCCTCGCCGTCTATCGCCACGCCTCCGACAGTTTCAGCGCTTTGTCGCCCGGCACGCGCGGCCTGCTAGAGGCCTACGCCGCCGGCGTGAACGGCTGGCTGTCCGCGCATGGCGACCAGTACGGCCTCGAGCTCACCTTGGTGAAGCTGCTGTCGGGCGGACGTTATCGTCCCGATCCCTGGCAGCCGGCCGATTCGATCGTCTGGACCAAGCTGATGGCGCTGACGCTCGACGGCAACTGGCGCGCCGAGCTGCTGCGCCTCGACCTGCTGCGCAAGCTGGGAGAGGACGGTCTGAAATTCTTCATCGAGGCGCCCGGCGAGAGCCGCGATTCGACCATGACCCTGGTCAATGAGGCGTTGAACGGCCTCGACCTCAAGAAGCTCTATCGCGACACCGACAACGTCTACACGCAAAAGCGCGAAGCCTCGAACGAATGGGTCCTGTCCGGTGCGCACACGGTGTCGGGCAAGCCCCTGCTCGCCAACGATCCGCACCTTGGCTACGGCTTTCCGGGCATCTGGTATCTCGCCCATCTGGTCGGGCCGGGCTTCGACATCACCGGCGCCTCGACACCGGGCGTGCCGGCGATCGTACTGGGTCACAACGCCACCATCGGCTGGGGCGCCACGACCACCAATCTCGACAGCCAGGACCTCTTCCTCGAGCGCGTCGATCCCACCGATCCCAACCGCTACCTGACGCCGGACGGCGCGCGCCCCTTCAACACCTACGACGAGACGATCAACGTCCTGTGGGGCGACTCGGTGCGTCTCCATCTGCGCGAGACGCGGCATGGCGCGGTGATCGACGACTTCCTGCCGCGCAACGACCAGCGCGCGCCGGCGGGCCACGTGCTGGCGCTGCAGGCGACCGCCCTCGACAGCGCCGACACGACCATGGAAGCGCTGACGCGGCTTGGCTTGGCCCAAAACTGGGACGAGTTCCTGGCGGCCGGCCGCAAGGTCGTCTCGCCGATGCAGAACATCGCCTATGCCGACACCGCCGGAAACATCGGCCTGATGGCGCCGGCGCGCGTACCAATGCGGCGCAAGGGCGACGGCTCGATGCCGCAGCCCGGCTGGACCGGCGAATACGACTGGGCGGGCTTCGTGCCGTTCGACGAATTACCGCGCATCTACAATCCGTCGAGCGGCATCATCGTCAACGCCAATGCGCGCCTGGTGCCCGACGATTACCGCTACTTCATCAGCCGCGACTGGGCCGCGCCCTATCGCCAGCGCCGCGCCAATGCGCTGCTGCGCGAGGTCGAGCGTCATCCGGTCTACGGCATGATCCAGATCCAGGCCGACAATCTCTCGCCCGATGCCGCCGAGATCCTGCCTGTGTTGATGAAGGCCAAGGCACGCAACGCCCGCGCCACGCAGGTCTACGAGCTGATGGGCCGCTGGAACCGCTTCATGCTGGCGACGCGCCCCGAGCCGCTGATCTACAGCGCCTGGTTGATGGAGCTGCAACGGGGCCTGCTGGCCGATGAACTCGGCCCCGACCTGTTCCAGGACGTCCAGCGGCCCGATGTGCCCTTCATCTTGCGCGTGCTGCGCGACCGTCCCGAATGGTGCGACGACCGTGGCACCAAGCCGACCGAGACCTGTGACGACATCATCGCCGCCTCGCTCGAACGGGCGCTCGACGGGATCGCCCGCCGCCAGGGCCCGCAGGTCGATAGCTGGCAATGGGGACGCGAGCATCTCGCCGCCCACCGCCATCCGCTGCTCGACGCGGTGCCGCTGTTGCGCGACATCGCCTCGGTGCGGTTCCCGGCGGACGGCGGCGCCAACACGCTCAACCGCGCGGAGCCGGCGTTCTCCGGACGCACACCCTTCCAGGCCGTGCATGGCGCCACCTATCGCGGCGTCTATGATTTCAGCGATCTCGACAACAGCCGCTTTGCCACGCCGCTCGGCCAGTCGGGCAATCTTCTATCGCCCTACGCGCACAGCTACGTCGAGCGCTGGCAGCGCCTCAACTATCTGGAGATTCCGGCAAACCGCGCCGAGGCCGCCCGCACCGCCGTCGGTACGATCACGCTATCGCCGCCTTCTCGCTGAAGGTTACTTCGGCTTGTCGCCCGCCAGGGTGACGCGATGCATGATCCGCCGGAAGCCGTGGTAGTCGTTGATCGGATTGTGCATGGCGCAGCGATTGTCCCAGAAGGCTAGCGACCCCGCTTTCCACTGGAATCGGCAGGTGAACTCCGGCTTCACCTGGTGATCCCACAGGAACTGCAGCAGCGGCAGGCTTTCCTTCTCCGTCCAGCCCTTGATGTGCGAGGTGTGCGCCACCGACGTGTAGAGCGCCTTGCGCCCGGTCTCCGGATGCGTACGCACCAGCGGATGCTCGGCGTCGAGCTGCTTGGGCGTTGCGCCCGAGCCGCCTGCCTGCTTCAGCGCGTCCTCGCGTGTCTTGCTGACATCGGCCTTGGCCGACGAGCTGACGCCCATCAACCCGTCGAGCGTCTTCTTCAGACCATCCGACAGCGACTCGTAGGCGAGATACTGGTTGGCGAACATTGTGTCGCCGCCATAGGGCGGGATCTCGAGCGCCAGCAGCATGCTGCCCATGGGCGGGATCTCGAGATAGGTCGTGTCGGAGTGCCAGATGCCGCCGAAGTTGTTGCGCTCGTGCTCGAGCTTGATCACCGGCGTGATCATCGGCGCGTCGAGAAGGCCCTTGAGCTGCGGATACTCGATCGGCTGGCCGAAGCGCTTGGCGAAGGCCACCTGCTGCTGCGGTGTCACCTTCTGGTCGCGCAGAAAGATCACCAGGTGCTCGAGGAAGGCGTGCCGGACCTCGTCGACAACCTCGTCGTCGAGCTCGCGGGACATGTCGACGCCGTCGATCTCTGCGCCCAGAGCACCGGCGATCGGCCTCACTTCGATATGGCGGTAATTGCGCATGTCCTAACCCTTGGCCCACGGTGGAGCAGTCTTCGCCTTGAACGCCTTGATGCCCTCAGCCGCCTGCGGTTGGCGCAGAAGACCGACGATGCTCCGGGCGGCATCGTCGAGCAATGCTCTGTCGTCCGTCGTCGGCGCCGCCAGCACCAAGCGCTTCGCGGTCGCGATCGCCTGCGGCTCGCCCTTGAGAATATCCTCGATCAGCCCGCGCAGGGTCTTGGCGATCTCGGCCGTCGTGCTGCAGCGATGCCGGCCGATGCCGAGCCGCACGGCCTCGTCGGCGTCGATCACGCGGCTGGTGACGGCGAGGTCGCGCATCGGACCCTGGCCGATGCGACGCGCCACGAACGGCAGGATCTGCGAGGGAATGAAGCCGACCTTGGGCTCGGGCACGCCGAAGCGCGCGCTGTCGTGCAGGATCACCACGTCGGAGCAGCAGGCCATGCCGAAGCCGCCCCCGACCGCCGAGCCCTCGACCACGGCAATGGTCGCCTGCGGCAGGTCGTTGAGCGCGAGCAGCGCGTCGCCGAACTGGCGGTAGGCCGGCACCAGCGGATCGGGCACGCCGTTCTCCGGCTTGGGCGGCATGTCCGCCATGGCGTCGAGATCGCCGCCGGCACAGAAGTGCCCGCCGGCGCCGCGCAGCACGAGGACCCGGCAGTCGCGATCGGCGCGCACCCGGCCGAACGCATCCTCGAGCTCCAGCATCATGGCGTGGGTCAGCGCATTGCGCCGGTCGGGCCGGTTGAGCGTCAGCCGGGCGACCGCGCCTTCGCGCGTCAGCAGGATGTTGGCGTAGTCGGCCATGGGCAAAGTCTTAGCGACCGACTATCCTTGCAACAAGATGAAGCGTGTCATTGTTTCGCTGCTCGCGGCCTTCCTTTGCTGCGGGGCCGACTGGACCACGGTGAAGACCCCGTCGCCGGGTCCGACGCAGTCGATCGGCTTCTATTCGGCCGGTTGCCTGCAGGGCGCCCAGGCCCTGCCGCTCGACGGCCCGGGCTACGAGGCCATCCGCATCAGCCGCAACCGCTACTGGGGTCAACCGATGACCTTGCAGTTTATCCAAACGTTGTCGGAAAAGGTCCACGCTCAAGGTCAGGCCCCGCTCTATATCGGCGACGTCGGCCAGCCGCGCGGCGGCCCCTCGCCGATCGGCCATGCCAGCCATCAGAACGGCCTCGATGCCGACATCTGGTACGAGCGCCAGCCCGGTCCGCGCCGGCCACCCGCCGAGCGCGAGAACCCGCGGCTGCGGTCCCTCGTCATCGAGGACCAGACGCTCGACGACCAGGTCTTCAACGCCCAGCACGTCGCGCTGATCAAGACGACCGCCGAAATGCCCCATCTCGACCGCATGTTCGTGAACCGCTGGATCAAGGCGCGGCTCTGCCAGATCACGACCGGCGACCGTTCCTGGCTGCACAAGGTCGTGCCGTGGTACGGCCACGACGATCACTTCCACATCCGTCTCTACTGCCCGCCCGGCAATCCTCAGTGCAAGCCGCAGGCCGACTATCCGCACGACGACGGCTGCGGCGCGGCGCTCGACTGGTGGCTGAAGCAGCCGCCGACGATCTTCCCGCCCGACGAGGAGCTGGCCAAGAACTACAAACCGCCCAAGTTGCCACCGGCCTGCCAGACTGTATTGAACGCACCATGATCTCTGCCCGTGTAAGCCATCTCCGCCAGCGCAGCGGCCACGAGAGCGGCCGCGTCACCTACGTCGAGCTGTTCTTCGACCTGGTCTTCGTCTTTGCCGTCACCCAGCTCTCGCACGGCCTGCTCCACCATCTGACCCCGCTGGGCGCGCTCGAGACCGGCCTGCTGATGATGGCGGTGTGGTGGGTCTGGATTTACACATCGTGGATCACCAACTGGCTCGATCCCGAGCGCGCGCCGGTGCGGATGCTGCTGTTCGTGCTGATGGCCGCGGGCGTGATCCTCTCGGCATCGATCCCGACGGCATTTGCAGGGCGTGGGCTCACCTTCGCCGCGGCCTTCGTCTTCATGCAGGTCGGCCGCAGCCTCTTCATGCTGTGGGCACTGAAGCGCCACGACGACGGCAACTACCGGAACTTCCTGCGCATCACCCTCTGGCTCTGTCTCTCCGCCGTCTTCTGGATCGCCGGCGGCTTTGCCGACCCTCAACTGCGCCTCGGCCTATGGGCCGCAGCCGTCGCGATCGAATACGTCATGCCCGCGGCTGGCATGTGGGTGCCGGGCCTCGGCCGATCGACGACCGCCGACTGGAATATCGACGGCGGACATCTGGCCGAGCGCTGCGCGCTGTTCATCATCATTGCCCTGGGTGAATCCGTGCTCGTCACAGGCGCCACCTTCGCCGACCTCGCCTGGACTGAAACGACGGTCGCGGCCTTCGCCGTCACCTTCATCGGCTCGGTCGCGATGTGGGCGGTCTATTTCAACATCGGCGCGGAGCGCGCCAGCAAGCAGATTGCGCGCTCCGAAGATCCGGGCCGCCTCGGCCGCAGCGGATACACCTACCTGCACATCCTGATCGTGGCCGGTATCATCGTCTCGGCCGTGGCGGATGAACTGGTCCTGTCGCATCCGCTCGGTCACACGGACCTCAAGACCTTGCTGGTCATCGTGGGTGCTCCGGCGATCTATCTTCTCGGCACCGCCCTATTCAAGAATCTGACCGCGGCCCACCTGCCGCTGTCCCATCTCATCGGATTGGGCCTGCTGGCATTGGTGGCCTCCGCCGGCATGGTGGCTTCGCCGCTTGTGCTCTCGGCCGGCACGTCGGCCAGCCTGATCGTGGTCGCCGTCTGGGAATGGGCCTCCCTCAAGCGGCGGCGCTGATCACTCGCCCTGCGTCAAGAGCGAGCCGTGGCGGCGCGACGAGCGGAAGAACCACAGGAAGACCTGGAACCCGACGAAGAGATAGGCGACCGACAGCGCGGCGGCGAGCCCCAGCATGTCCCAATGCACCGCATGATCACGCAGGATCATCCGCATGCCCTCGAACACGTAGGACGTCGGCACGGCATGCGCGATGACCTGCAGCCAGTGCGGCAGGATGGTGATCGGGTAATAGACGCCGCTGAGCGGAAGCATGACGAAGACGCCGGCCCAGGCGAAGGTCTCCGCGCTCTGTCCCACCCGCATGATCAGGCCGGACATCATGAGGCCGATCGACCACGAGAACATCTGCAGCACCACGAAGAAGGCGAGCAGCGGCAGGCCGAGCGAATAGATCGAATAGCCAAAGAAGAGCCAGGCCATCAGTGACACCGGGATCAGGCCCAGCAATGTCCGCAGGAGCGCCACGATGATGATGCCGGTCGCCAGCTCCCACGAGCGGATCGGGCTCACGAACAGATGGCCGAGGTTGCGCGACCACATCTCTTCCAGGAAGGCGATCGACAGCGAGAGGTTGCCGCGCACCACTACCTCCCAGAGCATCAGGCCCGAGAGCAGCACGCCGAACGCCTGGCCGACGTAGCTCGTCTGCCCGGACAGGAATTGGGTCATGAAGCCCCAGGTGATCATCTGCACCGCGGGCCAGTAGATCGAATCGATGATCCGCATGATCGAGCTGCGCCAGATATGAAGATGGCGCAGGACCAGGGCATAGATCCGTTGGGCGGAGGCGTTCATCGTGCCGCCTCCGGCTTGTTCAGCGCATCGAGGCCGCGACCGCGGCCGCGCGCCATATCGAGGAACACCTCCTCCATGTCTTCGCGCCCGAAGCGTTCGATCAGCTCACGCGGGCTGCCACGCTCGAACACCCGGCCGGTCTGCAGCAACAGGACATCGTCGCACAGTCGCTCGACTTCGCTCATGTTGTGGGATGCCAGCAGGATCGTGGCGCCGGTCTCGTGCTGGTATTCCTTGAGGAACGTGCGCACCCAATCGGCCGTGTCCGGATCGAGCGACGCCGTCGGCTCGTCGAGCAGCAGCACGTCCGGCTTGTTGATCAATGCCTTGGCCAGCGCCACGCGTGTCTTCTGCCCTGCCGACAGCTTGCCGGCCTGGCGATCGAGGAACTGCGCGACCTGCATCTGGGTCGCGATTTCCTCGACCCGCTGCTTGAGCGGCGTCACCCCGTAGAGCCGGCCGTAGAACAGCAGGTTCTCGCGCACCGTCAGCCGGTGCGGCAGATCCACATAGGGCGAGGAGAAATTCATGCGCGGCAAGGCGGCGTAACGATCCTTGCGCATGTTGACGCCCAACACCTCGATCTCGCCGACGGTCGGCTCGAGCAAGCCGAGCAGCATCGCGATCGTCGTGGTCTTGCCCGCGCCGTTGCCGCCCAGCAGGCCAAGCACTGCCCCGCGCGGAACGCTGAACGTCAGGTCATCAACTGCGACGACCTCGCCGTACACCTTGCGCAGGTGCCGGACGTCGATAGAAGGAAGCTGTGCCATAACCGCATCATAGCGCCTTGATAGCGGCTTCGATGCGATCGAGGCCCTTGCTCAATCGCTCCGCACTGGAGGCGAAGCACAGCCGGATATTACCCTGGCCGCCCGCGGCGAAAGCCTCGCCCGGCGCAGTGCCGACTTTGTATTCCTTCGCCAGCTTCTTGCAGAAGGCCATCGTGTCGGTGACGCCGTCGACCGAAAAGAAAGAATAGAACGCCGCCTCCGGCCGCGAGATCGTGACCCTCGGCAGGCCCGAAAGGCGTTGGAACACCAGCTCGCCGCCCGCACGGCAGCGGTCGACCATCGCCGTCACGAAATCGTCGCCCTTCTCTAGCGCCGCGATCGCGCCGCGCTGCAGGAACGCCGGCACGCCCGAGGTATTGATCTGTACCAGCTTGGCGATCTGGTCGCCCAGCCCCGCGGGATGAGTGAGCCAGCCCAAGCGCCAACCGGTCATCGCCCAGGGCTTGGAGAAGCTATTGAGCACCAGCACGGGATCGTCCGGACCCGCGATCTCGAGGAACGACGGCGCCACGGCCCGCGTGTAGATCAGGCGCGCATAGACCTCGTCGGCCATGATCCAGATGCCGCGCTTCTTGGCGAAGTCGAGCAGCGCGCGCTGCTCCTCGGTCGTCATGGTCCAGCCGGTGGGATTACCCGGCGAATTGACGAAGATCGCGCGCGTGCGCTCGTCGACCGTGTCGAACAGCTTCTGGAGGTCGAGCTTCCACCCGCCGTCGGGCTTGCGCTCGAGCGCCACGTATTTGGGCTCGGCGCGCACCAGCCGGGCGGCCGACGTGATGTTCGGCCAGATCGGCGAGACGATCACCACATTGTCGCCCGGATCGAGCAAAAGCTGGCAGGCGAGAAGGATCGCCTGCATGCCGCCGGTCGTTAGCGAGACACGGTCCGGCGGGCATTTGATACCGTACAGGCGCTCGGTATAGGCGCTGAGTGCCGTCCGCAATTCAGGCGTGCCGCGCTGCCACGTGTAGAAGGTCTCGCCGGCATGAAGGGCATCAGCGGCGGCATCGCGCACGAAATCGGGCGTGACGAGATCGCTCTCGCCGAACCACAGGGGCACGACATCGGGATCGCCGAACACCGACATCGACACTTCGGCGATGGGCGTTTCCTGGAGGTCCCGGGCGATCGCGCCGCTCAGGCTGGCGCCGAGGCCGGGGAGCTGAAATCGGTTGGCGTTTTGCATGCAACGCACCTACCGCATTGTCTGCAATTCCGCCAGCCGCTTGGGTCGTGAGTATTGTTGTCGGTCAGGCCAAGCCTGGCTTATCGTGCACTCTTGCTGGAGGCAGATCGATGAAGCGCGCTGTACTGGGACTTCTCTCCGCCCTCCTCGCGACGGGCTGCGTCCACGGCTCGAGCGTCGACCAAGTCCAGGCCGGCATGACCCGCGAACAGGTCAGCACACTGATGGGGCCACCCGACGGAACGGCGAACGAGCCCGGGCGCGAATGCGCCTACTACACCGTGCTCAAGGATTTCATGAGCCGCACGCCCTGGAGCATGTCCGACCGCTATTACGTTTGCTACGCGGGCGGCAAGGTCGATACCTTCGGCAAGGCCGACGGTGATGCACCAAAGCACATCTGAGCACGCCTAAAAGGCGGCTGCCTGCGGATGATCGAGCGCAGCCGTCGGCACGCCATTGCACGACGTCCGGGGCACTCCGATCGCCACGACATGCGTGCCCTTTACGAAGCAACCGCTCTTCCACTCGCCGGCGAAAGTCTCGCCTTCGAGGACGGCAGTGCCAAAGCCATCCGGAACGTCGTTGGCGTAATGACCTTCGTAACGGTCGGTGGCATTCCACTCGTAGCGGCCGAAGCCTTCGCGGCGGCCCTCATGATAGGTGCCCTCGAAGCGGTCGATCGCCTGGCCGTGCTCATGCCATTGCACCACACCATGCCCATCCTTGACGCCGCGCGGGCAACCGCCAGTCCAGGAGGCGTCATCGTGCTGATCGGGATGCCAATCCCACATCCGGCAGCCGGTCTGGGTGTCGAGCAGCCAGTCGCCTTCCTCGCACGGCTTCACCCAGCTGATCTGCAGGGAGTCCGGCTCGATCGTCGGGCACTCCGGCCGTTCTACGGCGCTGGCGATCTGCTGAGCGTGGACCATCGGCGAGACGACCAAACTGATCGCCGCCAAACCCACTGAAATGTAACGATATACCCGCATGTTCCCCTCGCCCCGGCGACACCGGCTATAGAACAAACTCCGGGTGCGCGATTTAGTTGCCGGATATCCCCAGCCGCACAGGCTTTTTGATGCGATGTAGGGAGCTATTCGCCCACTGCGGGAGCGTACAATGCTCGTCCTGATCGCCGGTCTGCTTGTCTTTCTTGGCATCCACACCTTCACGACCCTGCGGGCACCGCGTGCCGCACTGATCGCCCGGATCGGCGAAGGTCCCTACAAGGGACTCTATTCGCTCCTGGCCGCCGTCGGTTTTGTCCTGATCGTCTTGGGTTTCGGTCTCTATCGCGCCCATGGATGGGTTCAGATCTGGTACCCGCCCGCGGCCCTGCGACCGGTGACTTATCTCCTGATGTTGCTGGCCTTCATCGCGCTAGCCGCCACCTATTGTCCTCCCGGCAAGATCAAATCGACCCTGCGCCATCCCATGCTGGTGGCCGTGAAGACCTGGGCTCTGGCCCATCTCCTGGCCAACGGCGACCTCGGCGCCCTCCTCCTGTTCGGCGCCTTTCTGGCGTGGGCGGTCTACGACCGTATCGCCGTCAAGAGGCGCGGTGACATGGGCGTGCCGGCCTCAAGCGTCACCGCCGGCGATGGAATCGCGATTGCCGTCGGCACCCTCGCATTTGTCGCCATGTTCGGGCTGCATCCCTGGCTGATCGGAGTTCCCATCATGTGAAGGCAACGGAAGGCCGGAACGCGACGTTGAAGGGCCAAAGAGGAGGAGCGTATGAGACCTACCCTCATTGGCCTTTGCCTAGCAGTCGTCGTTTCCGGAACCGCCGCCGCCCAGACGACGGCGAACAGACCGGCTGACGATCCGCTCGCCGTGAAGCCCATTCCGCCCCGCAGCGCGACCGCTGACGGCGACATGATCCGCACCAGGATCGAGCGGATCGGTTACAGCAAGGTGACCGATCTCACCCGCGACAGCACGGGCATCTGGCACGCCCATGCGATTCGGGACAACGAGCCGGTCGATATCGCCATCGACAAGGGCGGCCGCATCAAGCCCGAATCGCGCTAGACTGCGACAGGTTACCCGGGCGTCCGCCCGGAACCTGACTTGGCCGCTTCCGTTTGCACGCGCACGGGCTTTAGTTGGGCCCCGCTCCGTCATAGGCTGCGTCCGCCTTGTCGGCAGAGCCGGCGGAACGGAGAATGAAATGCAGCTTGGTATGATCGGTCTTGGACGCATGGGCGGAAACATCGTCCGCCGCCTGGTGAGCAAGGGCCACGAATGCGTCGTGTTCGACCAGAACGCCGATGCCATCAAGGCACTCTCTGGCGACAAGGTCGGCGGTTCCTCCGGCCTCGCCGACCTGGTCAAGCGCCTGGCCAAGCCGCGCGCCGTCTGGGTCATGCTGCCGGCGGGCGCGATCACCGAGAAGACCGTGAACGAACTCAGCACGCTCCTCGAAGCCGGCGACACGATCATCGACGGCGGCAACGCCTTCTTCCAGGACGACGTGCGCCGCGCCCAGGCGCTGAAGCCCAAGGGCATCCACTACATCGACTGCGGCACCTCCGGCGGCGTCTGGGGTCTGGAGCGCGGCTACTGCATGATGATCGGCGGCGATAAGGAAGCCGTCGACCGGCTCGATCCCATCTTCAATGCGCTGGCGCCGGGCGCCGGCACGATCGACAAGACCCCGCGCCGCGAGAAGCGCGATCCGCGCGTCGAGCAGGGTTACCTGCATTGCGGTCCAGTGGGCTCGGGTCACTTCGTGAAGATGGTCCACAACGGCATCGAGTACGGCATGATGCAGGCCTATGCCGAGGGCTTCGACATCCTTCAGAAGGTGAACTCGAAGAACATTCCCGAGGAGCGCCGCTACGACATCGACCTGGCCGACGTCGCCGAAGTGTGGCGTCGCGGCAGCGTCGTCAGCTCTTGGCTGCTCGACCTCACCTCGTCGGCGCTGGCGGAAGATCCTGCCCTCTCCAAATACTCTGGCTTTGTAGAGGACTCTGGCGAAGGACGCTGGACCATCAACGCCGCCATCGAGGAAGCCGTCCCCGCCGATGTGTTGGCAGCCGCGCTGTTCGCGCGCTTCCGCTCGCGCGACAAGGACGGCACGGCCAACAAGCTCCTGTCCGCGATGCGTCACGCCTTCGGCGGCCACGTCGAACCCAAATAAAATAACAAGTAGAGTTCGAGGCAAACATCCCAATGGCCGATACCAAGGCAGCCGAGCCGCCTCCGCCCTGCACGCTCGTGATCTTCGGCGCGACCGGCGACCTCACCAAGCGCCTGTTGTTGCCGGCGTTGCGCAACCTGCGTCGTGACGGACTCTTCCCGGAAGACTTCAAGCTGATCGGCATTGCCTCACGTGACATCGGCGACGAGGGCTTTCGCAAGCACTTGCGCGAGGCCATGACCGAGTTCAAGGGCGGCAATGGCGAGGCGGACGTCGACTGGTTCCTCCAGCGCGCGCACTACATCAGCGGCAAGTTCGAGGATGCCGCGACCTATGCCGCCATCGCCAAGCAGGTGAAAGACAATGTGCTCTTTTATCTAGCGACCCCGCCCAGCGAGTTCTCCGGGATCGTGAACCAACTCGGCAAGGCCGGTCTGGTGAAGGAAGAAGGCGGCCACTGGCGCCGCGTCATCATCGAGAAGCCGTTTGGCCACGACCTCCCATCGGCTGTCGCGCTCAACAAGGACATCCTGGGCGTCCTGCAGGAAACCCAGATCTACCGGATCGACCATTACCTCGGGAAGCAGACCGTCCAGAACATCATGGTGTTCCGGTTCGCCAACGGCTTCGTCGAACCGCTGTGGAGCCGCGATCACATCGACCATGTGCAGATCACGGTGTCCGAGACCGTCGGCGTCGAATCGCGCGGCCGCTTTTACGAGAGCACCGGCGCGCTGCGCGACATGGTACCGAACCATCTCTTCCAGCTGGTGTCGCTGATCGCAATGGAACCGCCGTCGCGTTTCGATGCCGAGGCGCTGCGCGGCGAAAAGGCCAAGGTATTGGAGTCCGTCCAGCACCTCACGCCCTACACCGCGCGCGGCCAGGTCGTGCGCGCGCAGTACGCCGCCGGCACGGTCGGCGACAAGGCGATCCCCGGTTACCGTGACTCGCCGGATGTGGCCAAGGACTCGCGGACCGAGACCTACGTCGCCATGAAGCTGATGATCGACAACTGGCGTTGGGCGGGTGTGCCGTTCTACCTGCGCACCGGCAAGGCGCTGGCCAAGCGACGGACCGACATCAACATCCGCTTCAAGCAGGCGCCGCTCGCCCTGTTCCGTGACACGCCGGTCGAGAGCCTGCCGCCCAACGATCTGACGATCCACATCCAGCCCGACGAAGGCGTGACCCTGCGCTTCGGCGTCAAGGCTCCCGAGCCGCAGATGCGGATCGAGGGCGTCGACCTCAAGTTCAACTATGCCGATGCCTTCACCGTAGCCCCGAGCACCGGCTACGAGACTTTGGTCTACGACTGCATGATCGGCGACGCGACGCTGTTCCAGCGGGCCGACAATATCGAGGCCGGCTGGAGCATCGTGCAGCCGATCCTCGATGTGTGGGAAGCCGACAAAACCAGTGTCATCCCGACCTATGCGGCGGGCAGCAGCGGTCCGGAAGAAGCCGACGCCCTGCTGTCGCGCGACGGTCGTCGCTGGCGGCAGATCGCACCCGTGGACAAAACGAAATGAAGATCTCCGCCCTGATCTCCGACGTCGACGGCACGATCGTGAACCACGACAAGGAAGTGACGCCCCGCTCGCGCGACGCCGCGGCGCGCCTCAAGGCCAAGGGGATCGGCCTCGCCGTGATCAGCAGCCGGCCACCGCGTGGCATGCGCATGCTGGTCGAACCGCTCGGCCTCACCATGCCGCTGGCAGGCTACAACGGCGGCCAGTTCACCAGCCCCACGCTGGAGCCGCTCGAGGACCACGCGTTGGCACCCGACGTCGCGCGGCGCACGCATGACATGCTCGCGGCCAAGGGTATCGACGTCTGGGTCTTCAGCGGCCTCGACTGGATGGTCCGCAAGGCCGACGGCCCGCACGTCGCGCGCGAGGAACATACGGTGCAATTCGCCGCCACTGTCGTCGACAACTTCGACAGCGCCCTTGCCCGCGCGCACAAGATCGTCGGCGTCAGTGACGACTACGAGGCGCTGGCCCGCGTCGAGGCCGAAGTGCAGGCGGCCCTCGGATCGACCGCCTCGGCGGCGCGCTCGCAGAAGTACTATTTCGACGTCACGCATCCCCAGGCCAACAAGGGCGCGGGCTTTCACCGGCTTGCCGCGCTGCTGGGCGTACCGCTAGCGGAAATTGCGGTAATCGGTGACGGCGGCAACGATGTCGCCATGTTCGAGCAATGCCCCTTCAGCATCGCCATGGGCAATGCCAGCGACGAGGTGAAGAAGCATGCCCGCTTCGTCACCTCTTCCAACGACGAGGATGGCTTCGCCGCCGCCGTGGACAAGTACATCCTGGGAGCCGCCTCGTGATCGCGCCCGAAGTCTACGCCGACTCCGAAGCCCTGGCGCAGCACGCGGCCGATTGGCTGCTTGCTTGGGGCGCCGCGACGGCGGCCAAGGACGGCGAGCGCTTCTCGGTCTGTCTCAGCGGTGGCTCGACGCCCAAGCGGCTTTACGAATTGCTGGCCGCCTCGCCGCGCCGCGACACCTTCCCGTGGGAGCGCACGCACTGGTTCTGGGGCGACGAGCGCTTCGTGCCGCCCGACGACAAGCAGAGCAACTACCGCATGGTCCGCGAAGCGATGCTCGCCCACGTGCCCGTGCCGGCCCCGAACATCCATCCGATCCCCACGCTCGGCCTCGATGCCGAGCAGGCGGCCAAGGTCTACGAGCGCGAGCTGCAGCTCTTCCACGGCGAGGAGCTGCTCGATCCCGATCGGCCGCTGTTCAACGTCGTGCTGCTGGGACTGGGCACCAACGGCCACACAGCATCGCTCTTCCCCGGCATGCCGGTGCTCGATGAGCGCAAGCGTTGGACCGGTATCATGACCGATCCCGAAGCCGGCACGCGCATCACGCTCACCTACCCCGCGCTGGAGAGCTGCCGCGAGGCGGTGTTCCTGGTGGCGGGCGCCGACAAGAAGCCGATGCTGAAACGCGTCCTCGACGGCGACGAGTCGCTGCCGGCCGGCCGCTTCAAGCCGCGCGGCGCCTTGCACTTCTTCGTCGACCGCGCGGCGGCGCCCTAACCCATGGACCGTGACGCCCTGAAGCGCGCGGCGGCCGAGCGTGCCGTGGCCGAGGTGACGTCCGGCATGGTCATAGGCCTTGGTTCGGGCACGACCGCGGAGATCGCCGTCGCCCTGCTGGGCGAGAAGGTCGCCGCAGGCTTGCAGATCATGGGCATCGCCACCTCCGAACGCACCGCGTCGCTTGCCCGGAGCCTCGGCATCGCCCTCACCGACTTTGCCGCCCATCCGCAACTCGATCTTGCGATCGACGGCGCCGATCAGGTCGAGCTGGGCACGCTTAACCTGATCAAGGGACTGGGCGGCGCGCTGCTGCGCGAGAAGATCGTGGCGGCAGCCACCCGGCGCATGATCGTGATCGTCGACCAGGGCAAGCTCGTGCCCAAACTCGGCGGCCAGACTCCGCTGCCGGTCGAGATCACCTCGTTCGGCTGGCCCTCGACGCTCGAGCGGCTGGCGGCGGCGGGCTATCGGCCGATCTTGCGCCAGACCGGCGGCCAACCATTCGTTACCGATGGCGGCAACCATATTGCCGACTGCGCCATCGTTACCATTGCCGACGCCGCGCGCCTGCAGGCGGACCTGCACGCGATCGTGGGCGTCGTCGAAACTGGCCTGTTCATCGGCATGGCCGCGAAGGTCGTGGTCGGCGGACCACAGGGCGTGGAGGAACTGACGCGATGAAGACCCTGGCAATCGATATCGGCGGCACCGGCCTGAAGGCCTCCGTGCTCGACGACAAAGGCAACATGCTGGTGCCGCACGTGCGCGTGCCGACGCCGCATCCCAGCCGGCCGAAGGACATCATGCCGGCGCTGGCGGGCCTGGCCAAGCAGCTTCCCGAGTTCGATCGCATCTCCGCCGGCTTCCCCGGTGTCGTGCGCGGCGGCACGATCATCACCGCGCCCCACCTCGGCACCGACGACTGGAAGAACTTCAACCTCCAGGAAGAGCTCGCCAAACAATTCGGCAAGCCCGCGCGGGTCGAGAACGACGCCGAAGTCCAGGGCCTGGGCATTATTACCGGCCGCGGCCTCGAGGTCGTGCTGACACTCGGCACCGGAATTGGCAGCGCCATCTTCGACGACGGCCGCATGACGCCGCATCTCGAACTGGCGCATCACCCGATCCACAAGTCGGGCACCTACGACGACTATATCGGCGACGCCACGCGTAAGGCCCTGGGCAAGAAGAAGTGGACCAAGCGCGTGCTGAAAACGATCGACATCGTGAACGCGCTGCTGAATTACGACACGCTCTATCTCGGCGGCGGCAACTCCAACAATCTCACCGAGAAGCTCCCGCCCAACGTCAAAATCGCCTCCAACGAGAAAGGCATCACCGGCGGCGTGCGCCTATGGGACGACCAGATTTGGCAGGAAATCCACACCTAGCGCGGCGCCCCTAGCACGGGACAGTCGCCACCCCGGTCTGCGGCTGCGGATGACTTTTACCTGCCCGCAGCGTCTCTGCGCGGTTCTGCAGGACGGTGCCAACGAACTCGCTGGCGACGAAGGCGACGATCAAGACAAGTGCAACTGCAAGTAGATTACGCATAGGGTCCTCACACGTCGTTACACGTCCGAGAAACCCAACGTCGTCTCGCTTGGTACGGTTCCTACCTTAGTTGCCTAATTTTATGCCAGCTTCTTTAACTACCTGGGCCCATTTCGGAATATCGACCGCCATCGTGTCATGAGTTTGCTGGGGCGTGCTTCCCACCGGCTGCAGGCCGAGCGCCGCGAACTTCTTCAGCAGTTCCGGGTCGGCCAGAACCTTGTTCGATTCCGCCAATATCCTGTCGAGGATAGGCTGTGGCGTGCCGGCGGGCGCCAGCAACGCGAACCACGAGCCCGCCTCGAAGCCCTTGAAGCCCGACTCGTCGAGCGTCGGCAGGTTCGAGGTGTCCTCCGAGCGCTTGAGCGACGTCACAGCAAGGCCACGCAGCCGCCCGTCCCGCACCAACGGCATGATCGCGCCGGCGTTCTGGATCGCCACCGGCACCATACCGCCCAGCGTGTCGTTGAAGTTCGCGCCGCGATACGGAATGTGCTCCATCTTGATGCCCGCCAGGTGGCAGAACAGCTCGCCCGCCACGTGCTGCGGCGTGCCGATGCCCGGCGTGCCGTAGCTGAGCTTTCCCGGATGAGCCTTGGCATAGGCGATCAGCTCGCCGATCGTCTTCACCGGCAGGTCGTTGTTCACCGCGATCACGCTCGGCATCGACAGCGTGATCGAGATCGGCGCGAAGTCCTTCAACGGATCGAATGGCACCGGCTGCAGCGCCGGCAGCACCGTGACCGCGGCATTGCCCGTCCACATCAGCGTGTAGCCGTCGGGCGCTGCCTTCGCGACCTTGTCGACGCCGATCGCGCCCGAGTTGCCGGTGACGTTGTCGACGATCACCGACTGCCCCCACGCCTCGCTGAACTTCTGCGCGAACATGCGGGCTGTGACGTCCGTGGCGCTGCCGGCGGTGAACCCCACCACCAGTCGGACCGGCTTTTCCGGCCACTTTGTTTGCGCTGCAACAGGCCCCATCGGCGAAGTCGCAGTCAGGACCGCAGCAAGCATGAAGCTCACCAATCGCATCTATTCCTCCCCTTATTTTGGGTCATAATAGACGGAGAATGGGAGGAGCCGATATGCCCGCCAATCTTAGTGTCCAGCCGATCGATGCCACCTTCGGCGCCGTGATCAGCGGCGTGAAACTCGCCAGCGTCGACGACGCCACCCTGGCCGAACTGAGGAAGCTCTGGCTGGAATACGGCCTGCTCGTCTTTCCCGGCCAGTTCCTCGCCAACGCCGAGCAGATCGCCTTCGCCAAGCGCCTCGGCCCGCTCGAATTCGAGATGTCCGCCCTAAGCAACGTCAAGGAAGACGGCACCTTGCGCCTCGAGAAGGACAACGACGACCGCATGAAGGTGCTGAAAGGCAACATGGGCTGGCACATGGACTCGACCTACATGCCGGTCCAGGCCAAGGGCGCCGTGTTCTCCGCCGAGGAAGTGCCGACGATCGGCGGCCACACCGGCTTCTGCGACATGCGCGCGGCCTACGATGCGCTCGACGAAGCCACCCGCGCCAAGTGCGAGAAGCTCACCGCCTATCACTCGCTGCACTACAGCCAGGCCAAGGCCGGTCACGACTCCAGCAAGCCGGCCGACGGCAGCTACAACGGCTATGGCTTCCACGACGGCCCGGTGCCGCTGCGCTCGCTGGTCAAGACGCATCCCGAGACCGGCCGCAAGAACCTCGTGGTCGGCCGCCACGCCCATAATGTGCCGGGCATGGACAAGGACGAGTCCGAGCGCTTCCTCCAGAGCCTCACCGACTTCGCGACCAGCGATCCCCGCCGCGTCTATCACCACGACTGGAAGCCCGGCGACGCCGTGCTGTGGGACAACCGCCGCCTGATGCACCGCGCCACGCCGTGGGACTACACGCAGCGCCGCATCATGTGGCACAGCCGCCTCGCCGGCGATCCCGCGAGCGAAACCGCGCTGAACCAGAACGCCAGCGCTGCGGCAAGCTAGGGAGACGACGAGATGGCCGGTGGTGAACTGCGCGGATCGCGCCTGGGAGCGATCCTGCGCTCGACGAGCGGCAACTTCCTGGAGCAGTTCGACTTCTTCCTGTTCGGCTTCTACGCCTCGGCGATCTCCAAGGCCTTCTTCCCCTCCGACAACGAGACCACCGCGCTGCTGAACACCTTCGGCGTGTTCTGGCTGGGCGCGCTGATGCGGCCCGTCGGCGCCGTCGTGCTGGGCGCCTATCTCGACCGCATCGGTCGCCGCCAGGGCCTGATCGTGACCTTGGCCATCATGGCGTCGGGCACGGTGCTGATCGCCATCTCGCCGACCTACGCGCAGATCGGCGTCCTGGCGCCGCTGATCGTGATCGCGGGCCGCCTGCTGCAGGGCTTCTCCGCCGGCGTCGAGTTGGGCGGCGTGTCGGTCTACCTGTTCGAGATCGCCAAGCCCGGCAGCCGCGGCTTCCTCACCGCCTTCCAGTCGGCCAGCCAGCAGGTCGCGATCTTCGTGGCCGCGATCATCGGCTTTGGTCTGAGCGAACTGATGTCGCCCGCTGTCGTCACCGCCTGGGGCTGGCGCATCCCGTTCTTCATCGGCTGCCTGATCATCCCCTTCATCTTCGTGATCCGCCGCTCGCTCGAGGAGACGCCCGACTTCCTCGCCCGCAAGGCCCATCCGACGGCCAGCGAAGTCTTCGCCTCGATGGTCCAAAACTTCCGCATCATTCTGCTGGGCATGATGCTGGTGACGCTCACCACGGTGACGTTCTACTTCATCACCGTCTATACGCCGACCTTCGGCAAGAGCGTGCTGAAGCTCAGCGAGCGCGACGCACTCCTCGTCACGCTGTTCGTGGCGGTGACCAACTTCATCTGGCTGCCGATCGGCGGCGCGCTGTCCGACCGGATCGGCCGCAAGCCGGTGCTGCTGGGGATCTCGCTGCTGGCGCTCCTCACCGCCTACCCGCTGCTGAGCTGGCTGGTCGCGGGCGTCACCTTCCCCAAGCTGCTGCTGGTCGAGCTGATCCTGTCGTTCTACTTCGGCATGTACAACGGCGCGATGGTGGTCTCGCTGTCGGAAATCGTGCCGCCGCACGTGCGCGCCACCGGCTTCTCGCTGGCCTACAGCCTCGCCGTTGCTTTGTTCGGCACCTTCACCCCCTTCGCCTCGACCTGGCTGATCGAGCACACCCCCAACCGCGCCGCCCCCGGCTACTGGCTGATGGCCGCCGCCGCCATGGCGCTGGTGGCGACGCTCGTCCTCTATCGCGGCAAGTCGACGGTGCCGGCCAGTGCGTAATCCTGTCGTCCTGAGCGCAGCGAAGGA